>JALORC010000074.1 GCA_025459175.1 Planctomycetota bacterium
ATGCTGGTCAGTGCCAGCACCAACGCCAGGTTCGGCAACCCGCTGCCGCGAGCGCGCAACGTCGCGCCGATCCAAGGCAGGGTACTCGCGGTCAGGGTGTTGGCGCCACCGCTGCCGGTGCAGCCACTGCCCGAGGCCACCGCGGTGGCCGGGCAGGTCGGGACCAGCCGGGCCAGCCGCGCCGCGGCCACCCCACCGGCGACGGAGAAGGCACCGGACACCAGCAGGCTGCTGTCGGCCAACAGCGCGAAGTCGTTGACCGGGCCGTTCAGGCCGGCCCCGATCGCCGACCATGTCGTACCGTTCCAGCGGGCGATGCGCAGCGCCGTCACCCCACCTGCGGTGGTGAACACGCCGCCGGCGATGAGGTCGCCGCCGGGCAACGTCGCCAGCGCCGTGACCGAGAAGCCCAGGCCCGAGCCGAGAGCCGACCACGTGCTGCCGTTCCAGCGCGCAATGCGGCTCGCCGGGACACCGCCCGCCGTGGTGAAGATGCCACCCACGACGAGGTCGCCAGCGGACGTGGTCGTCATCGCCAAGGCTTCGCCATCGAGGCCGCTGCCGAGCGCGGACCAGGAAGCGCCGTTCCAGCGCGCGATGCGATTGACTCTGACGTTCTGCGCGAAGAAGAAGGTGCCGCTCACCACGAGGTCGCCGTTCGGCATCGTGAACAACGTCGACACCGGGCCGTCGGTGCCGCCGCCGGCGAACGCGGACCAGGCCGCGCCGTCCCAGCGTGCCAGGCGTTGCACCGGCACGCCCGTTCCGGTGGTGGTGAAGGAGCCCCCGACCAGCAGATCACCGCCGGGCAGTACCAGCATGTCACCCAGCGAGCCCGCGAGCCCCGCACCGAGCGGTGACCAGTTGGCGCCGTCCCAGCGCGCGAGGCCCGGTGCCGGGGCGCCTCCGGCCAGGTTGAACGTGCCGCCCGCGACGAGGTCCCCGTTCTGCATGTGGGCCAGCAGGCTGATGCTGCCATTGGTGCCGAGGCCGAAACTCGACCAAGCCGATCCGTCCCAGGCGGCGAGGTTGCCTGTGGCGATGCCGTCGATGTGAGAGATCGAGCCACCGACGACGAAGCCGCCACCCGGACGGACCGCGACCGCAGCGACCGAGCCGCGCAGCCCGGGCGACAGCCGCGACCAAGCGGTGCCGTTCCAACGCGCCGCGTTGACCGCGCCGGTGCTGCCTACCGAGAACGTGCCGCCGGCCACGAGCTCGCCAGCTGGCAATACCGCCACGGCACTGACACTGCCGTCGACACCCGATGCCAGCCCCGACCACGACGTGCCGTCCCACCGCGCAATCCGAGAGGCGGGCGCCGTGAACGAGCCACCAGCGATCAGCGTGCCATCCGGCAACGGCGCAAGACAGTTGACGCGATCCGCGACACCCGGGCCGAGCGCCGACCAAGCACTGCCGTTCCAGCGCGCGACGCGGTTCGCAGCGACGCCATCGATCGCCGTGAAGTCCCCACCGACGACGACGTCACCGTTCGGCATGGTGGCCAGCGCGTAGACCGCCTGGTCGGCGCCCGTGCCGAACGCCGACCAGGCGGCACCGTTCCAACGCGCCAAGCGACTGGCGGCGACTCCACCGGCGGTCGCGAACCAGCCACCGGCAACAAGATCACCGTTGGCCAGCACAGTCAAAGCCTGCACCCGGCTGCTCATGCCGGTTCCGAGCGCGTGCCAGGCGAGGCCGTCCCAGCGAGCGATCCGCGCCGCCGGCGCGCCGCCAGCCATGGTGAAGCCGCCACCCGCGACGAGGTCGCCGTTCGACAGCACTGCCAATTCGGTAACGAGATCATCGCCGATTCCTGCCCCCATCGCCGACCAGGCCGTGCCGTCCCAGCGAGCGATGCGATTCGCGGCCACTCCGCCGGCGCTGGTGAACTCGCCGGCCGCGACGACGTCCCCGTTCGCCAGGGTCGCCAGCGCATGGACGCGACCATTGGTCCCTGTTCCGATCGGTGCCCAGGCGCCATTGGCAGGGTCGAAGGTCACGATGTTGGCTGCCGCTGCGTCACCAGCAGCCGCGAACGCGCCGCCGAGGACCAGGACCTGGGCAGCCGGGCCGGACTCGTCCGGATCCCACGGCGCAACGGCGAACACCGAGCCGTCGACGCCAGGGAACCCGGCCACCGGGCTCCAGCTCGTGGCACACTGCGCGGTGCCTAGGTCGACGCAGCCGACGCAGCCGACGACGGCGAGGCAGTTGCGAGCGATCCACTGCGCGCGCGGCCCAAGGTCCATGGATTGCGTGGCATGAGATTGCATGGACCGGATCATTCTGAGTCTCGTCATCGGGGACCATCGGGGCCGAGTCAGCGCCGCACGATATCCGTGGAGCTCGACGGCTTCGCCGATCGTCCCCACCAGATCGCGTGCGACGATCCGCGGGGCGAAACATCTGTCAGAGTGCAGAGGTCGGTTGGATTCGAGAGATGGGCCACGGCGGCGGTCGATCGCCGTTGACGCTGCTGCCGAGTCGGTAGTCCACATGGAGCCGCAGCTCGGGAGCGTGCTGCTCGAGCAGCGCGCGCCATGCATCGGGGTCGCCAGCGCGAGCCTGCCCGAGATATCCAGAGTCCGTGCGCGAGACGATGCGCGGGTGAGCCGAGGTCGTCCAGGGCCCCGTCGAACGGGCCGCTTGCGCCCATGAGGGTCCTTCCATGGCGCCGTATGATTTTCAGAACTGCTATAACTTCGGTATCAAACAAACCTTCTCCAGCGTTGGGCCGGCGAGCTACGTGAACGCGCTTGCCTTCGGGACCGCGGAGCGCTTCGTGCTCGAGCCGGTCGCACACCAGCTCAACTACGGGCTACTGGGTGGTCCGCCGACGACCGTGCACCTGGGCGGGAAGTTCAACTACGTGTATACGTGGATCGACCTCGTCCCCAGCACGATTGCTCCTTCGGTCAGCGGTGGGAACCTCTTCCCCGAGTGGTACTGCCTCAACATGTTTCTCTGGGACTACAACACGTCCGTGAGCGGCTTCCACAGTTTTGCCACGCCGAACATCCCGGTCGGCTGGAGCGGGAAGTTGATGTTCCAGAGCATCGGCTTCGACGCTGCGTGCACCGGCTGCTCGTTGAATGTCAGCACGCCGTGCGTGATCGACGTCAATGCCAACTGAGCGATCACCCGGCCGCGTTCCGCAGCTCGCGCTCGACGATCGCGCGGATCCCGCTGGGTAGAGCCGGACGCCGCGGCCTGCCGAACACACCGTCGCTCGTCGGGGCCACCTTCCATCACCAGATGGTGCCGATCGAACTCGACGGCGCCGCCAACTGGACCGCGATCACCGCCACGAACTCGCTGCAGCTGACGGCCGGCGCGCTCTGAGCCGGCTCGCCCGCGAGGCGACCCGAACGCGCTCGATCTGACGATCGGCACCTGACAACGTCGGCGGCACCTGACGCAGGGCGTCACCAGGTGCCGATCGTCAGCTGCAGCGCATTCGTGGCCGTGACCTGAAGGAAGGCGAGCTGCGCGTCGACCTCGATCGGTGGAAGAACGTCACGCCGACCAGCGCCGGCGTGCTCGGCAGGACCCTGCCGGCTGGCACCGGCCGATGGGGACGGTCGCGCCGTGTCGCCGCCGTTGCACCGGGGCGAACGACTCCGCGCCCCGATCACGGGGCCAGCGCGCGAGCAAAGCGCACGCCGAGACCGAAATGACGGCGGCCAGGTGGGGCGCCAGCGCGGTTGGCCGATCGCGCTTCCTGCGCCGGCAGATCGAACGCGCCGCCACGATACATCGCCGTGCGCGGTGCGTCGGACAGTCGACGCCCGCCCGTTCCCACGCCGCCGGCGGTTGCATACGACATGTACTCATCGTCACACCACTCGGCCACGTTGCCGATCATGTCGTAGAGGCCGAATCCATTGCTGCCGAAGGTGCCCACGGGTGCGTGCATGACGAACCCATCATCGAGGCCCGGCATTCGCGCCCAACTCTGCGTACCCAGTGCGGTGGAACCCTCATCCGCAAGGTTGCCAGCCGGCGGTTGCAGCAGGTCGGCCATTGTTGCCCCGGCGTACCACGGCGTCGTCGTCCCGGCACGCGCGGCGTACTCCCACTGCGTCTCCGTTGGCAGGCACAGTCCCATCTTGTGAGCGAGGGTCCTTGCCGAAGACCAATCGACGGACTCCACGGGATGCCGTGGTGCACGGGCGTCGACGAAATCACTGGCCTCGGTGTGCACACTCGGGTTCTCGCCCGTCATGTATTGCCACTGTGCCTGCGTCGTCTCGAACTTCGCCAGGAAGAAGGGGGCGAGGCGCATCTCGTGCACCGGCCCTTCGTTGATGGTCTCGGCTTGCGGGTCCCGGTGGCGCGGATCGTCTGGTGTCGCCCCTGTCCACACATCACCGCCGGGCAGTAGTACCAACACGATGCAATCCCGCGACTCGATGCCGAGGGAACCATCTGCCGCGCGCAACGGCACTCTGCCGCTGGCAACATGCGCGAACTCCTGCAGTCCGGAGCGGGGGTCCATGCCGAGTGGCACCAGGCCGGCTTGCGGCTGCAAGGCCAGGCCAGCGTAGACGGACGTGCGACGGACTTCGGCAGCGGCCCTTTGCCAAGGTCCGAGCGCCGGCTCGCCCAACGTCGCACGCATCAGCTCCTGGCCGCGCGCCAGCCTCATCTGCACCGCGGCGAACGTCGAGCCCAACGGCAGCGGCGACAAGGCGGCAGGCAGTGGCGCAAAGAACTCGTCGAGGGCGGCGATCGCGGCGACGAGCAGGCGGCGCCGCCATGGCTCATCGCCGTCCCGTTCGGGCTCCCTCGGCAGAGCAGCCCGATCCAACTGCTCCCGACGCGCCAGCAGGCGAGCGCGCACAGGCCGCAGTGCCTCGGCTTGCGCCAACCAATCCGTCATCGCGTCACCATTGGCAGGTGTCAGTGGCCAGAGTTCCGCATCGGCGCGCCGACGCAGGTCGGAAATCTGCTCGGTGACGGCCAGGTCCAGCAGTTCGGTGAGGCTCTGCCGCGCCGCCGTTGCCGCCGCCGCGGCCACGTCGCGCGCCTCGGCCAGGCGTGCGACGAACCAAGCGCCACCGACTGCCATCGACGTGAGCGCCACGGCGATGCTGGCGACGATCGTCCGGTTGCGGCGCATCCACTTGCGGAGGTGCTCCCAGGTGCCGGTGCGGTGCGCCTGCACCACCCGGTGTTCGGCCCACGCGCGCAGATCGGCTGCGAATTCATGCATGTCCGCGTAACGCTGGCCCACATCTCGTTGCATTGCCCGCTCGGCAATGGCAGCGAGTTCCGGATCCGCATCCGGCGCCAGCACACGCACCGGCGAAGGCACTCGCGCCAGCATCCGCGCGATCTCTTCGGTGCCAGCACCGGCTCCGAGCTCCGCCAGATACGGCGGTGCACCGACAAGGACTTCGTAGAGGATGGCACCCAGGCTGTAGATGTCAGCGCTGGGCGTTGTCGTCGCTCCGGGCACCAGCCGCTCCGGGGCCATGTACGCGGGAGTGCCGAGCACGCTGCCGCTCCGGGTCAACGTCGCGTTCCCGATGCCGGCCTCGAGCCCGACCAGGCCGCCACCAGCCGGTTGGACGTCGGCGTCGGCAAGCCCCCAGTCCATCACGTAGACCTCACCGTAGGTGCCGACCATGATGTTGGCGGGCTTGAGATCGCGGTGCACGACACCCTGACCATGGGCGTAGGCCATCGTCTCGGCGATGCGGCGGAGGATCTCGACCAGGTGCGCACTGGCTCGGCGGCCATGCGGCAGCGTGGCCAGCCGGTCGGCGAGGCTGCCGCCCGCCACCATTTGCATGGCAAAGAACGGCTCACCATCGGTGTCGACGCCGACATCGTGCAGCGGCACGACGCCCGGATGCTGCAGGCGCGCAATCGTGGCGGCCTCCGCCAGCAAACGAAGCTTGTGGCGCACGGATTCCCTCGGGTCGCAGGTGGCGGTGGCCCGCTTGATCGCAACCGTTCGGCCCACCACGGTGTCGACCGCCGACACGACCTGGCCCATGCCGCCCTGGGCGACGATCGCCCCGAGGCGATAGCGTGTCGGGCCAACTCGTTGCAACGCCGCGATCCGCTGCGCCAGCTGGAGAACCAGGCCTTCTTGTTCGACCTCGGCACGCGGGTCAGGTCGCGCATCGCCGGCGTAGATCGCGCGCAGACGCAGCGCCAGCGTGCGCACCCACGGATCCGCCTCGGCGTCGTTCACGGTCGCTCCCCGGGAGGCGCCGAACGGCTAGGCTCTCGTTCGTGCCACCGCAGCCAGATCCCAGCAACCCCGGCGATCGCACATCGACGCGGACCCTGCTGACGCAGGCGCAAACCGGCGACGAAGCAGCGATTGCGCAACTCTACGAGCGCTACGCGCCGCGCGTGCGCGGGTTGGCGGCGGTTCGCATGGGCAACACCTTGCTCGACCTGCACGACGTCGAGGACATCGTCCAGGAGGCGCTGTTGACCGCTCTGCGCTCGCTGCACCAATTCGAACCGGCCGGGGAGGGCGCGTTCATCGGCTGGCTCGCGAAGATCGTCGAGTCCCGCATCCAAGATGCCCGTCGGCGAGGCGATGCACTCAAGCGCGGTGGTGGAACCGTGCGTCGACGGGCGGATCTCGGCATCACGACCATCAGCGTGCTGGGTGCTGCCGATCCGGGGCACTCGCCCAGCCAGACCGTTGCACACGGCGAGATCGACTCGCGCCTCGAGCGTGCGCTGCTCGGCCTCGGCTCGCCACTGCGTGAGATCGTCTACCAGCACCTCGTCCTGCAGATGGATCACAAGGAGATCGCCACGGGCCTCGGCCTCGCGAGTGCCGATTCGTCGCGCGCCATGCTGAACAAGGCGCTCGCGTTGTTGCGCCGACGCCTGCAAGAGCCACCCGCTTCCTGACACGACTCAGCGCTCGATCGTGTGGCTCATGCCGTTGGTCAAGCGTACGTCCGTGCCCGTGATCATCAACGCTTGACAGCTGATCACCAGCCCCTGCAACGCCGGTTGGTTGGGGATCATGATGCCGGGCTCGACGGCACTGTCCGCATTCGGAATCGCGACCGTTGCGACCGGGATCATGGCCGCCGGGTCCAGCAGCAACGCGCCGATGCCCGGGATCTCCAGCCTGGGTGACAAGACCGCGCCAGCACAGGCGAGGAACGCCGCCGTCGGGCCTCCAGTTGCCCGCAGTTGCAAGCGATATGGTTGACCGACCCTGGGATGGTTCATCACTCGCAGGTCGCGCCGGAGATTGTAGACCAGCTCGATCCTCAGCAGCTGCGCGTCGAAGTAGACCCAGACGCCGACGGCTGCCACCACCAGGTCGAGGTCGCCGTCACGATCGAGGTCGACGGGCAGCACGAAGTGTCCCGAGGAGTTCTTGTCCTCGACCACCGTGCGACCTGCCACCACGACGCGGCTCGCGCTGGTCTGGACGCCGAGGTCCTGGACGCTGTCGGGGGAGCCGTCCTCGTCGAAGTCTGCGACCGCGATGCGAGATCCAGGCGCTCCCACTGCTGTGAAGTAGCCGGCGCCGTCGTTGATGAGATCGGCGCCGGACTGTGCCAGATCCAGGTCGCCGTCGTTGTCGAGATCGAGCACGCTGAGTTCCGTCCATGGACCGGTCGGCAAGCGGGCAGCCGACTCGTCGGAGAACACGCCGGCTCCGTCATTGGCGAAGTACAGCGATGGTCTGGACGTCGGATGCGAGCTGTCCTGGGCGACCACCAGATCGAGGTCGTTGTCGCCGTCGAAGTCGTGCAGGGCCACATACCCGCTCTCGAACAGCGTGGTCGGCATGCGGCTCGGTTCGTCGCTGAAGAACCCCGAGCCGTTGTTGACGAACAGCTGCAAAGGGACGCCGGGGCCGCCGAAGCCCGGACTGTAGGAGCCGATGACGATGTCGAGGTCCCCGTCGCCGTCGACATCGCCGACGTCGCACGAGGCGCCGCCGGACGGCGCGGGTGGCATTCGCGTCGCCGTGACGTCGGTGAAACTGCCGAGACCATCGTTCAACGCGAGGCGGTGCTGCCCGACGTAACCGGGAAACAGCCGGCCACGACCATGGATGCGGATCAGGTCGAGGTCGCCGTCGCCATCGACGTCCGCCAACTTCAACGCGGCGGTGTTCAGCGGGCCGGTCGGCATGCCACCGGCGACCGGCAAGAAGTTCCCCGCTGCATCCTGTCGCCAGACGCCGCCGCTGACGAGGTCCACGTCGCCGTCGCCGTCGACATCTCCGGCCGCGATGGCATCCGCCGTTGACCAGGCCATCGGCAGCGCCGACCTGCCGGCATCACGAAACCGCTGCCCGCCGATGTTGAGGAAGACCCTTGGCGGCACGCCGACCGTCGTGGACGACGCACCACGTTGCTCGCTACCCCCCGTCACGAAGTCCGGATCGCCGTCCCCGTCGACATCGAATGCGGCACAAGCATGGTGCACGAACCCGACCGTGAGATCCTCCAGCGCGTGCGGCTCGAACCAGGTTGCCGTCGCGTTCCCCAGCCCGGAGACGAAGACGAACGGAGTGCTGGTGCTCGAATCGACGCCGAGAAAGTCGGGAAGGCCGTCGCCATTCACATCGGCGGTCGTGGTGCTCACCTGACCACCGGGCGCTGCGAACGGCGGCACCATCGAGGTGTGATCGAGGAACGTCGCGTTGCCCACGTTGCGCCAGAACTGGACGAACGGAGGCTGTGACCCGGTCAGGCCGAGCAAGATGTCGAGGTCACCATCACCATCCAGGTCCGAGACAGAAAGGCCCGTCGTTTCGACGGGGCCGCTCGGGATCGTGGGTGACAGCGTGAATGCACCCGTACCATTGTTCAGGAACAGGCTCGACACCGAGGAGCCGGCGTAGCTGGTGGCCCCTCCGGCAATGAAGGCATCGAGGTCACCGTCTCCATCGGCGTCGAAAAGGGCGCAACGAGTGCCGCTGTAGGACGGGGACGTCAACGACACGAAGCGATGGAACCCACCGCTGCCGTCGTTCAGCCACACTCGACTCGTGCCCCAGTTCACTGCGACGAGCAGATCGAGGTCGCCGTCGCCATCCACGTCTCCGGGCGCGAAGGCGTTGCTCTCGATCGGCCAGCAGCGCTCGTCGGCGACCAGTCGCTCTTGCAGCCCGTCGATCTGCATCGTGTTGCGCAGGTTCATGCGAACCTGCGCGGTGGCGGAGAACGCGGTCGCCGACCAGACGATCAGCGGCACGATGACGAAGTGGACGGGGGCGGCGGCAGTCGGCATGGCGTGAAGTGGTGTTCGGTATCAGGTCACCGATCAACTGAGCCCCGGAACGCCAGCATCGACGGAAAGCGAAACCAGAATCTGGCGCCGCCGACGACCAGAAGGGCGGTATGCAGGCGCGCACCGGCGACGCGGCGACACCGTGACCCCACACAGGCTACTGCCACCGGCTGGCGGAATCGTGCGCAGGCGACTGCAGCCCGTTTGCGAGCTTCTGGTGGTCCGCACTTGCACAGTATCTGGATCGACTCGTCGCGGTCCGGAGGCGCGTGCACGAGCCAATAGGGCCGATCGCGGGGAGCAGGCGGTTCAAGCTGCGGTCTCGGACCACCCAGGACCCCGTCCCGCCCCGCGGCGGTGGCAGTTCGATGGCAATTCCGCGCGCCGCCCGTGCGCGTCGACCAGGCGGCCGAGCTACGCCGGATGCCCGCCGTCACCGGCCACGCGACCGTGCTCGATCAACTCGGCGATCAACAGCAGCAGGTCGCTCGAGTTGAGGCGCAGCTGCACGGAGTGCGCTGCCGCGGCAGTCTGCGGGGTCTCGCGAACCCGCCGCCAGAGTCGCTCGAGCCTGGCCGAACCGAGGTCCTCGGTCGACGGATCCAACAGGCCCAACTGCTGGGCCGCGACCAGGATCGGCTGGAGGTCGGCACGCGCCTGCTCCAGCACCTGCTGGTCTCGTTCCCAGTCCCCGCGAACGAGGTCGCCGGCTTGGATCAGGACGGCCATGGCGGCCGAACGCTGCATCGTCCGGCGGCCCATCCGAACGACCTGTTGCGTCGCCGGATCGATCCCCTCGAGAGCCGACAGGTAGCGGGCTTCGAGTGCGAGCAGCTGGTTCTCGGCGGCCGGTCGTTGCTGCTGCCGCTGTACCGCGATGGCCTCGCCGAGGAAGTGCCTGACGGCGACGGCCACGTCGAGGTCCTTCCGGCCGAGCTTGGTCAGGACCTCGTTGCAGAGCGTCACGAGCCCATGCCAACGCTGCAGACGATCGTGCAGGAAGGGGCGCATGGCTCACTCGAAGTCGACGACCGACCTGGTCTCACCTGTCTGCTCGTCGACGACCGAGCGAACGTGCACACCCTCTTCGATCAGTTCGACTTTGATCGAGAACACCGAGGCCGGACTGCTGCCATTCCGGACCGCCGCTGTCTCCGGCTCCACGAGCAAGCTGTCGATCCGTGTGCGGTCGATCGCAGTGGCAGCCGCCACCATCGCCCGGACGTCTGCCCCGAGCTCGAGCACCGGCTCGTTCCGAGGGTGCTTCCTCCGGTAGGCATCGCGCAGGTTGGCGGCAGCCAGCGTTCGGTCGGCCAGGCCGCTCCACACCTCGGCCACCATCGCCTCGATCTGCTGCTCCTCCGCGGCTTGCGTCAGACGACCGTGAAACTCGACGAGCAACGGGCGCAACTGTCTCGAGCGGCTCGCTGCGCGGCGCTCGGTGCCGGGCCGCACGACCCCCACCTCGTCTCGGACACGGCGCACGAGCCCATCCAGACGGTCCTGCATTGCTGCGACGAAAGCCTCCTGAGTCATGACGAACCTCGCGGTACTCGAGTACCTGGCCCTGGAGACCAGCACGGGAACCGTGAGTTCCACCTTGGGCAACTTGAACCGCGGCGCAGGGAAGTGCTGCATGACCGGGTCCTTCGCGTAGGCCAGCGCGACGGTTCGCGAGTAGTCGTCGGCCATCTGCCTCGCCTTCACGATCTCGAGGACCAGGTAGCCCGTGTAGTCGGCAAGAGTAATCTCGGCCATTGGCTGTCTCTCCGGAGGTCTGGACCATGCAATCGGGGCAGCACCTCGCCACGGGGCGGTGCGGATGAGCGAGCACCCGCACCGCGACCCTCCGCGATGCCTGAGCGGCGCCCCGAGCGGGAAGGATCAGGCGGCCAGCATTCCCAGGATCTTCTCCAGGCCAGCCGGGATCTCGTCTTGGACGGCCTTCACGTTGACATTGAGGGAGTACTCCTTCTTCACCTCGACGGCATTCGTGGTCTTCCGTTGGTAGGAAGCGGAGACCTTGAAACTCACGGGCCCCCATCCGCCCTTGGCAGCGACCCCGACGCCGAGACTCGAGGACGAACTCGACGACTCGACGGAGTTCAACTTGACGTTGAAGTCGATCGTGACGTGATCGATGCGCAGGGAGGGGATGGGCAGCATCGCCAGCAAGGGAACCGTCACCTTCACCTCCTTGCCGACCGGCTGGCCCTGCTCGTCGAAGTCGGTGCGCTTGTGCGAGAAGTCGACCATCACGAGATCGCGGGTGCCGTCTTCGTTCGACTTGAAGCCGACCTTCTCGATGAACTCTACCGTCGCCAGCGAGGAGGCCACCTGGGCATCCACGGCCGCCTGCAGCGGTCCACCGATCATCTTGCGGAAGTCGATGTTGTTGAGCTCCGAGACCAGGTTCGTGCTCGGCGCCCGAGCTGGAGCCGAGGACGCCGCGCGACCATCGATCGTTGCAGTGGCGGCGGCGGCCAAGTCACGAGGGGAGCGGACGGAGGGAGGAGTAGTGGTTCTCTTGGTAGCCATGGGCTTGGACTCGATCTCGATCGGTTGGGATTGGGGAAGGGGAAGTCAGGACGGAGAAGGACCGGCGTGCATGACTGCGTCGCACGCAGTCCGTGCCGGAGCGAGCGGGACGGACTGGTCGAGGAAGGTGTTCAGCCAACCACGGAGACCCGGTACGGCCCCGACGCACTGGCGCCGTAGCTGTGCACCTGGAGCCGATACTCACCCGGGGTCAGGCTCGCCTCGATTCGCGGATTCCGGCTCGCGCCAGAGTCGTCGTCCGTCGCGACGAGCTTCGAGCTCGAGTCCGGACCGTAGAGCGACATCACGAGATCGACCGCGCCGTGGGTCTCGACCACGTAGGTGCCGGTCCTCACGACCGTGAACACGAACACGTCCTGCTCGCCCGGCTGGCTGATGGCTGCCGCGGCGGGCGTGTGCACGTTCAGACGCGGCAGGACCTCGACCCCGACCCCGGGATACATCTGGGGCCCGCCGACGAAGGCCTTGTCCTTCGGCGACAGGTCCTTGTTCATCTGCGTACCGGCCCCGCCAACCGTCCATTCGGCAGGGAACGAGTAGAGCATGATCGACAATGGGTCGAATTCCGTGCCGAGGATCTGGTCCATCCGGTACTTGTCGAGCACGTTGTGCCGAATGGTGGCCTCGTCCCAGTGGTTCGGCGGCCCGCTGAGGTCGGCGATCACGGCGGCCTCGTTCCAGCGGATGCCACCCTGCGGGTTCTGGTGCTCGTGCGCGAGGCCGATCATGTGACCGAACTCGTGCAGGATGACCGCCTTGTCCTGCCAGCCCAGGTTCATCGTCGCGGCATCCGTCGGGATGGACTCGTTGTCCCGACCGACGTAGGACCACGCGCCCTCGTTGGGATCGAACGAGACGCGGATCAGCGCCGAAGGCTTGTTCGTGAACGCGAGCTTCAGGTTGGCGTGCTTGCACCACTCCGGGGCGATGGTGCGCACCATGTCCTGTTGGGTGGAGTTGCCGCCCCTGAAGGACACCTCGAGGGTCTGCCCCTTCGTCCACTGGCGATTGCGGATGGCGATGGCACGGGCCGCCATCGTCGGACCCTGCGAGATCGACCGGTGCGGCACGTGGAGATGGCCTGGCAGATGCCGGTCGAAGCAAATGCGCTTGGCAGCCTTGGGTGTGTTCATGAGCGTAGGAGGGAGGCATGGGCGGCCAGCGCGGCTGCCCGTGAACCTGAACGCAACCCGCGGCCGTCGGCGGCCAGACAGGCGGATCTATTCGCGCGCAACGAACCTGCGACGAGTTGGCCGACAACGCCGCGTTCTCTCGTTCTCCAGGTCGACACCCGTGTTGCGCCGCGATCATCCTAGCTCCCTGGGCAGTCCGCTTGCCGCACTCCAGCAGGCGGCTACGTTCGTGCCGATGCAGGAAGACGCCGACGCACGATGTGGGGATGCCTCCGGCTCGGTGACGCACCTGCTGCGGCAGGTGGCCGCCGGGGCACATGGCGCCGAAGCGGCCCTGTACGCAGTGGTCTACGACCAACTGCTGCAGCGGGCCCGACAACATCGCACGTCAGGCACCCTGAACCCGACGGCGCTGGTCCACGAAGCCTACCTGAGGCTCACGAGCTCCGAGGGAGACGGCTGGAAGGACCGCAACCACTTCCTCGCCGTGGCAGCGACCGCCATGCGCCACATCCTAGTCGACCATGCGCGCCGCGCCAACGCGGAGAAACGGCGCCACCAAACCGTGGACATCGATCCCGACGACCGACCGCAGTCCCGCGACACCATGGATGCAGCTGTCAAGGTCCTGGCGGTCGACGAGGCCCTGACGAAGCTCGCCCGGTTCGACCCGAAGCTGGCGCAGCTGGTGACCCTGCATTGGTTCGCCGACCTGCCGTTCCAGGAGTGTGCCACGGCCCTCGACTGTTCCGAGAGGAACTGCCGCCGACTCTGGAAGACCGCGTGTGCCTGGCTCACCCGGGAGCTCGACCGATGACCCCGGAGCGGTGGCAGCGCATTCGCGACCTGCACGGGCAGGCGAGCGAGCTCGAAGGAGAAGCACGAACGAGCTTCCTCGACACGGAGTGCCGGGGCGACGCCGAGCTCCGGCGCGAGGTCGAGGAACTGCTGGCGGTCCCTCTCGATGGGGCCATCCTCGAGCGGCCGGCCACCGAGCTGCTCCGCGTTCCTCCGCCGCAGGTCGGCATGCTCCTCGGCGACTTCGTGGTGGAGTCGGAGATCGGGCGAGGCGCCATGGGCGTGGTCTACCGGGCGCGTCAGCAATCCCTGCAGCGCGAAGTGGCGCTCAAGGTCCTGCCGAACGGCCCCATGCTCACGCAGGCGCAGATCGATCGCTTCCATCGGGAAGCGCGTTCGGCAGCGAGCCTGCGCCACGAGCACGTGGTCAGGGTGCTGTGTGAAGGCCAGACCGGAGACACCCACTGGTTCGCGATGGAGCACGTGAGTGGGCACGACCTGCACCAGGAGTTGCGCCGCCAGCAAGCGCACGACCCTCGGCCCTGCCTGCTGCCATCCCGCGGCACCCATGGCCACTACCGGGCGATCGCCGAACTCACCGCACAGATGGCCGAAGCCCTCGCGCACGCTCACGCCAACGGCATCGTCCACCGCGACGTCAAGCCTCACAACATCCTGCTCGATGCCAAGACCGGCAACGCGCTGCTGACCGACTTCGGACTGGCGCGCGACGAAGCGCAAGGCTGCCTGACGGCCCCGGGGGTGATCGCCGGCACTCCGCACTACATGAGTCCGGAGCAGGCACGGGTCGGGGCCGCGAAGGTCGATCACCGCACCGACATCTTCTCGCTCGGAGTGGTGCTGTACGAAATGCTCACGTGGCGCCGCCCGTACGACGGCGAGAGCGCCGAGGCGGTTCGCTCGTCCCTGCTCACGACCGAGCCCAGCGCCGTTCGTCGGCTGGCGCCGACCGTGCCGCGCGACCTCGAGACCATCTGCCACACGGCCACCGCGAAGGAGCCCCGCGACCGCTACCAGACCGCGGCGGCGATGGCCCGCGACCTACGCCTGTTCCTCGCCTACGAGGCGATCCTGGCGAAACCACCAGGAATGCTCCAGCTGGCGCGCCGCGCCGTGCGCCGCCACCGCCGCCGCATCCTGTACGCCGGGCTGGTGTCGCTCGGCGCGTCCGTCGGCGGCCTGGCGACGGTGACGCTGCTGGCAGGAACACACCGAGGGCTGGTTCGCATGGAGACGACCGGCTACCCCACGCCGCTGCGAGCGATGGTCGAACACGCCCTGGTCGATCCGATCGCCGGCTCGACCGGTCCGATCAGGCCGCTCGCGGGGCATCTGCCGGGCGAGGCCGAAGTGCCGGTCGGTCTGTGCCGGATCCGCGTCCAGATCCCCGGGGAGCCGTTGCGAGAGTTCACTCGCACGATTCGCTCGTCCGGCGAGACGATCCGCCTCCAGCCCGTGGGAATCGAGTCCGGGCCGATGATCCGGATCGACGGTGGCACGCTGACGATCCCCTCGCACGAAGCGCCGACGCTGGCCATCGCCGGGCGCGCCGTGCAGGTCGAGCCGTTCCTCCTGGACGAGCGAGAGGTCGACAACGCCGAGTATCGCAGGTTCCTGCTCGCCACCAAGCACCCTGCGCCACGCCACTGGTCCCGCGTGACGCCCGGCCACGACGACCGTCCGGTGGTGAACGTCTCCTTCGGCGATGCCGTGGCCTACGCCGAGTGGGCCGGCAAACGCCTGCCCACGTTCGCGGAGTGGACGCTCGCGGCGCGGGGCGAGGAACTGCGCGCCTACCCTTGGAGCGCCGATCGCGAAGTCGGACCGCGAGGCAATACGCTCTGCCCCCTGGGCCTCTTCGATCGCAGCCAGGCATTCGACGACTGGTACTTCGCGAACACGGCCTCCGCGCACGGCGGCGACGACGCCAGGACGCCGCAAGGTGTACGCCACATGTTCGGCAACGTCGCCGAATGGACGGAGTCCCCGCTGGCCGAACGAATGGGCGTCGAGGTCGTGGTTCACGAGAACCAACGGCTCGTGCTGGGTGGCGCCTGTGACGTGGCGACCCGTGGAGCGACGCTGGCCACCCTCGAGTTCCAAGGTACGCACGCCGGCTTCGCCAACGCCCGCTACGGATTCCGGTGCGCTCGCAGCCTTCGCTGATCCCCTCCCCAGTCTCGATTCGACGATCCCCATGAGTTCCAACGCAGTTCACAGCGGCATTCCCGAACGATACCTCCAAGTCGAGGCCTTCCCCGACCCCGAGACCAACGAGGCGGAGCGCGGTGAGGTCGAGCGCATCGTCAAGTTGCTGCAAGACGCCGAACCGCGAACGGCGATCCGAACCTCCGACTTCTGGACCAACGCGGGCAACCTCGCCAGATCCCTGAGGGACAAGCTGGACAACACCCAGCTCGGTGATGGAGTGCAGGTCGATCTGGGAACCGTACACGTGCACGCGCTCGACCCGCGGAATCCGAAGATCTACCTGCCGGACACAGAGAGGGGACTGCCGCGATTGAAGGTCCCGGTCACCTGGAACGACGCCTCGCCGAACAGTCGACACTATCTCGGCATCCGCTTCGTGGAAGACCACGGAGAGACCGAATGACGCGCATCTGGCGCATCGTGAACCGTGGCCCGAAAGCCAACCGAGCCACCTTCGCCATCGCTCGCCCGCGAACCACGCAACCGGAAGTCCACTTCGCTTCCGGCCGTCCGGTCACGATCGTCGGCACCCACGTCTTCGTAGCCCAAGGGCCATGGGACTCCGGAGCCGGCGACGACCTGACGATCCGCGATGCCGCGGACGACACCCAGCTCTTCCGGGCCTTCGACACGGACGGGTTCGACAGCGACCGCTTGCGAAGGGCCGCGACCCATGGGCCTTCGAACGGTTTCCGGTTGCGCGCCGAGTTCGAGAAGACGATCGCCGACGAGTGGTCGGCGGCGCGCCGGTTCTTCGCGCTGCTGGCCGAACGCGATCGCGCGCCGTCGTTCGCAGCCGTGCTCGATCGCATGGTCGCCTTCCTGGGCGAACGAGTCGTGGATCGAGCAGCCTATGCGCGCCACGGCCTGCGTGCCGGCGCGATCCGTTCCGGCCACGACTTCCCCTTCCGCGACGACGCGGTGGCCAGCATCCAGCTCGTGCAGTCGACCGCCGCGGACGCATTCGGCACCGGGGACGCGGCCGACGCAGCGCTGGACCATGCCCTCGAAGCGTTCGTCGGCGGGCGACTCGCCGCCCTCCAGGAGTCGATGCGACCAGGCACGACGAGCGCCCCCGCGGACGAGGTCCTGACGGTCCACGGTGCCCCGAACAGTGCCCTGTTCCTGTACTTCGCCGAGCTCCTGCTGCTCGGCGACGATCTGCGCATCACCCATCGCAGGAAGATGCTGCCGTGGTTGCGGACCTTCGTCCGCACGGCCCACGCCTTCGTGGAGCTGTACTGGTCGCACACTTGGCGCAGCCTCTCGGCCTACGAATGGCGTCACCGTTTCCCTCATGCCGGCAGCTACCCATGGGAAGACTCCCGGGTGCGCTACGCCGAGATGTCGTGGAACGAGCTCGAGGAGGACTTCTCACGCCTATGCCTGTTCGCGTTCGCCGACTCGATGCGTCGAACGCGGCCGTTCCAGCCGAACTGGCTCTGACAGCCCGAGCCCACTCGGCCGGCGATTCGCTGGCGGTGCCTCACCCGGCTCCACGGTCCTGGTCGGCCATCGGCTCGGCTTCGCGAGGTTCCGTCGCAAAGGGGCGAGCAGAGACCCTGTCGAAGGGGCCTTGGGATCTGGTGGCGGAGCCGCCGCGCGGCGAGCATGCGTCGCATGCGTGAGCCGGAGTCCATCCACGGCACCGTCGTCGACAGCCTCGGGGCGCCGATCGCCGGGGCCGTCGTGCAGCTGCGGCGCGGCGACGAGCGCCGGTCGCGACTTCCTGCACCCAGTTGTTGTGTTGGGGATCGGCAGCGGGAACGAGAGTGTGCCCTCGGCGCGCTTGGCCTGTTGGGTGCTGCCCGCCGAGCCGGTGGTCGTTGCCGTGATGGTGCCGACGAGGTTGGCGACGTAGGCCGTGCAGCTCGGCCAGTGCAGCGCGGAGTGATGATGGTGTGGCCGGTGCCGTGACCTCGGGCAGGCCGCGGTGGGGGACCGGTGTATCCGCTGGGCGCGAAGGCGGCAGGAGAGGGCCCGAGTTGGCCCGACATCGGGCTGGCGCGACCCGCTGGACGAGGTGGAGCGGGAGCTGCGGGATGACGAGGTCGGGTTCCGGGTGGTCCGGGACCGCAGCTTGCATTTCCTGCACCCTCGGCGCTGCTGTTGGGGTGAGTTGGAATGCCCGGTTGACGTCTTTCGGGGGCCGCAAGATTGGTTGGGGGCAGTCGGGCGACGTCGCTATCCTGGCGCCGATATCCACTTCGCCGGACGACTGCTGCTCGATGGTGATGGTGCTTTGGCATGGGTCCCAAGTCGAGGTGTTGCCTCTTGGGAGCCATGGTTTCGCTCACCCATTCTGCTGCGCTCCGCATGAGGCCGTCTGAGGATCGCGTTTCGGATCGACCATGACCGAGAAGCCTGCAAGAAAGCCCGGTTCGGCCAGAACCCCGCGCATCGAGTACCTCAAGGTGCAGAACTTCAGGGCGTTGCGAGAGGTCGAGTTCAAGGGCCTGACGCCGTTGACCGTGCTCTTGGGGCCCAACGGCAGCGGCAAGTCGACGGTGTTCGACGTGTTCGCATTCCTGGCGGAGTGCTTCGAGTCCAGCCTGCGCAAAGCCTGGGACAAGCGGGGGAGGGCCAAGGAGCTGCGCAGCCGCGGCGTCGACGGGCCGGTGTCCATCGAGATCAAGTATCGAGAGCCCGGCCACAACCTGATCACCTACCACCTCGCCGTGGACGAAGCGGGCGGCGCACCGATCGTGGTCGAGGAGTGGTTGAGCTGGAAGCGGCATGCGTGGAACAAGGCATTTCGGTTCCTCGACTACAAGCGAGGCGTAGGTCGCGCCGTCAGTGGCGAGTTGCCCGAGGAGAACGACCATCGGGTCGAGGTTCCGCTCAAGAGCCCTGATCTGCTCGCGGTGAATGCGCTCGGTCAGTTCGCCGGCCATCCCCGTGTTGCAGCGCTCCGGGACTTCATCACCGGCTGGCATGTCTCCTACCTCTCTGCCGACTCGTCGCGCGGGCAGCCGGAGGCTGGCCCTCAGGAGCGCTTGAGTCGCAGCGGGGACAACCTCGCCAATGTCATCCAGTACCTGGGCGAGCAGCATCCGCAGCGTCTGGAGCAGATTTTCTCGGTGCTGCGGCAACGAGTGCCCCGCATCGAGCGAGTCGTTGCCGAGACCATGGTCGACGGCCGCCTTCTGCTGCAGATCAAGGACGCTCCCTTCGCCCATCCGGTGCTGGCCAAGTTCGCATCGGACGGAACCCTCAAGATGCTCGCATATCTGGTGATGCTGCACGATCCGGCGCCGCCGCCGTTCATTGGCATCGAGGAGCCCGAGAACTTCCTGCACCCTCGTCTCCTGCCGGAGTTGGCAGAAGAGTGCCGCGCGGCGGCCGCTCGTACCCAGCTGCTCGCGACCACTCACTCCCCGTTCTTCCTGAACTCGCTGCGGCCGGACGAGGTTCGCGTTCTCTGGCGAGACGAGCAGGGATTCACCCGAACCCAGCGAGTCTCCGACATCCAAGGAGTGCCCGAGTTCGTCGAGAACGGTGCGCTTCTCGGGCAGCTCTGGATGGAAGGACAACTCGGCGTGGGGGATCCCCTGGTGAATCAGGGAGCGCCGACTTCGCGCCGAGGAGGAAGAAAGTGACCGCTCGGCATCTGGTGCTGCTCGTCGAAGAGCCGTCGATGGAAGCGTTCCTTCGCGGCCTGCTGCCGCGGTTGCTTCCCGAGGGGCGCACGTTCGATGTGCACCCCTTTGGCGGCAAGTCGGATCTGCTCGGCAAACTCGAGGCGCGCTTGCAGGCCTACTCCAGTTGGCTGCCGGCGGATTCACGCATCCTGGTCGTCGTCGATCGTGACGACGACGACTGCTTGGAGCTCAAGAATCGAATGGAGCTGACTGCTCGGAAGGCTGGCATCTCGACGAAGACCCATCCACGTCGAGCTCGATGGCAGCTGGCCAATCGGATCGCGATCGAAGAACTCGAGGCGTGGTACTTCGGAGATCGGGAGGGGGTTCGGTCCGTCTATCCACGCGTGGCCGAGAATGTGACTCGCAAGGTCGGGTTTCGCGACCCGGACGCCATCGCTGGTGGTACCTGGGAGGCCTTCGAGCGGATCCTGACGAAGCACGGCTACTTCGAGGGTGGACTGCGCAAGATCGAGGCGGCGCGGGTGCTCGGTGTGGCCATCGACCCCGCTCGCAATACCTCGCGTAGCTTCCTGGCGCTTCGGGATGCGATCCTCGAAGCGACGGCCTGACGAGCAAGCGGCTCGCGATGAGCGCCGGCACGCTGGCTTCGATGTGTTGACGCGCGCCGCGCTATCGCACGATGCCGCCGGCGATCGTCGACGCCCGCAGCGGCAGGGATGTGCCGCCGAACGCCTGCACCGAGAACGGCAGATGCTGCAGCGCCGGCACGTTCGGGACGACAACCGCCAACGCGTCGCTGCCCGCTGCCGACAACACGCCGCCGTGCACGAAGGTGCCGGTCGATGCCCAGACCGGCTCGATCACCGGTGACACCACGATCGGGCTCGTGTCCGGCGCCAGATAGATCAGGTAGACGTCCCCGGCAGCACCCTCGACGGTCAGCGTCGACGTGACTCCCCTGGTCCAAGGCGGCGACAGCCGCATGCGCAGTAGCGACGCATTCGGGTTGTTCGGGCCACTGCTGGCGACGGCGCCGGCACCGGGCAACAGCTGGGTGTTCCGCAACTCGGCGACCTGACCGCCCTGGTTGCGCAGCGCCTGCCCACCGATGCCAAACAGCGGGTTGCCACCGCGCAGGGTGCTGTCGCTGCAGCGCAGCACACCACCCAGGATCGCGATGCCGTCACCGCCGGCCACCCCGGGACTCGAGTTGCCGCCCTGGATCACGCTGCGTTCGATCTGCGCGACACCGGAGGTGAGGCTCAGGCCGGCGGTGGCCGGGAATCCCGCGACACCACAACCGAACGACGAACACGACGACGGGGCGCCCTGGAGGGTGCAGTCGCGCAACGTCAGCGAACCGCCGCCGCATTGCACGGCCGGACCGTTCGACACCGGCTGGCTGCCGAACGTGCTCGCGAAGCCGGTCAGGGTGCAGCGATCGAGGATCACGTCGGCACCGGTGATGTCGAGTGTGACGCCGGCCCCGAAGGAGAACTGGCAGTCCTCGAAGTGCACGGTTCCGCCGGTGACGCGCGTCGGGCAGCCCCGATTGCCGATCGGCAGCACGCCGTCGATCAGCAGCAGCCGCTCGACATCGGCGCGCTGGCCGGCCGGGATCTGGAACTGGATCGGTGCGCCTTGGCAGTCGATGCGGGCGTCGTTGCCGCGAATGGTCAACCCCTTGTTCAGCGCGAAGGGCCCGTAGACACCGGGCGCGAGCACGAGGATGTCGCCCGGCGCGGCAGCGGCGATGGCCGCCGTGAAGCCGCTGGTGGTGGAGACGTTGTAGATGGCCTGGGCCGAGGCCTCGCCGGCACCAGCGACGATGGCAAGACAGAACGCGAAGTGGGACGCGCCGACGAACGGATGTGATTGCATGGTCAGTTCCTCGGCGCAGCTAGCGGCAGGCGGACAGGAAGCACACGGCACAGGCTCACGGGAGTGTCGGCACGGCTTCGTGCTACCCGCACATCGGCATGCAGCAGCACGGCTCGTGCTGGTACGTGTCGCGGCGGCAAGCGCGGCGCGCACCACTCCGCGCCGTTCAGCGAATCAGCCCACCGGCGACAGGACTCAGCGGGAACGGCATGGTCGTCGGGGTGACGGCCTGGAACCAGACCTCACGATCGAGCAGCAGCGGCGAGTTCGGTACTGACCAGGACGGCGTCGCGATGCCGGCCGCATCGGTCACGAGGACCGTCAGCGGCGTGGCGGTCGCGGGGGGCAGCAACACCGTCTGCAGCAGGCGCGGATCGGTGGCCGAGCCGAGGTCGATGTCGGTCCACAAGCCCACCGCCGCCGACGGCTGCGCGCGGAACTCGAGCTGGAACGTCTGGCCGCGGCGGATCGGTTGGGTGCGGCGCACGCCCAGCAAGGGTGCCGCCGGCAGTGTGCTGCAGTTCGGCGTCAGCGAGCAGCGGTCGTGGCCGCCTTGCGTGGCGTTGATCGCGCATGCGGCCGGGGCGGCCGTCACCACCGAATCGGTGACCCAGAGCCAGCTCGTCGAGTCGGCGAGCACGGCCGGCGGCGGCGTCTGCCCCGACGTGCCCGGCGAGCCGCCGCGGAGCACGAGATCGGCACCGTGGAAGCTCGAGTTGATGAGGCTCAGACCGCTGCCGGCGGCCCCGATCAGCCCCTGTTGGTCGGGGCCGACGAAGGACCCGCCCGCCGCATGGACCTCGCTGTTGATGGCGACGAAGGCGGCCTGGCCGGTGCCCACTGCGCTCGCCAGGCTCGGCGTGACCGCACAATCCTGCATGACCAGGCGCGTCGCGGTGACGGCGATGGTCTGGGTGCCGGTGAACTCGCAGCGGTCGAGGTTGCCGATGCCACCTGCGATCAGCAGGCCTTCGAAGCGCAGGTCGGCGAGCGTGAATCGTCGTCCGGCCGGTAGCTGCATCAGACTGAGGAACGGTCCGCTCACGCTGACTGCCCCGGTGCCGTCGCCGCGGATGGTCAGGCCGCGGTTGCAGCTGAAGTTCGTGTAGCTGCCGGGACGCACCACGACGATGTCACCGTTGGCAGCGGCATCGATGGCGGCCTGGATCGTGGCGAAACCTCCCGGTCCGACGATCAGAGTGGCCTGTGCAGTCGCAACGGTGGCGAGAACGAGCATGCATGCGGGGACTCTCATGCGGGCAGCGTAGCGACATGAATGTCGCTCGGTAAGCCGGGCCGCCCGAGCGGCCTGGCCCGCCGAGGTTCCTCGGTCGCCGGCTCAAATCCGCGTCAGCTGCCGCACCGAAAGCCGCTCGGTCGGTCGGGCGGCGGTCGACATCACGGGCTCACGGCACGCCTCGATGCGCGGGCCCTTTGCGGTCGCGTGCACGACGAGCCGGTGCAGTTCGCCGCCCAGCCGGACCTCGATCGGGTGCCGGCCGTGCTCCTGACCGCGGCAGGTGACCACCATGCGCTCGATCTCGGCCAGCAACCTGGCGACCGGCGGCCGGGCGGTGGGCCGGGCCAGCCACGGCGCCAGTTCGTGGTCGGACCACGCCACGCTGCGCAGCAGTTCGCGATCGCCGAGCAGCAGGGCGCGGAAGTAGGTGCGGATCGCGGCCGCGATCGGCGCCGCCACGGCCCGGGGGGCAGTCGCATTCACAGGGTGGCTCATGCGGCAGTCATCCGGAGCCGACGCCGGACGTGGCATGGAAACCCGCGGTCAGCCGTCGCGCGCAGGTGCACAGACATGGCACCAACCGTTGCGGCCCTTGCGCCGCCACTCGGCCGCCCCGTAGTGCAGCCGTGCGGTGGTTGCGTTCGGGTCGAGCACGGCGTGAACATGGTCGCCGGGCGGCGTCGGCATCGGCAGCAGCGGCAACTCGCGGGTCAGCGTGGTGTCCAGCGACGGCGACAGGAACAGCGGCAGCGAGCAACGCTGCCGCGACTGCGACGGGTTCTCGACCCGGTGCGGCGTCGCCAGCAGGCGGTTGCCGGTCACGAACTGCAGCAACTCGCCGACGTTGACCAGCCACGAGCCGGGCCGCGGCGGCACCGTGCACCACTGGCCGGACGGCGTGCGCACCTGCAGGCCGCCGACGTCGTCCTGCAGCGTCAGCGTCAGCAGGCTGAAGTCGAGGTGTGCGGCGACGCCACGGCGTCGCTCGGCCGCGTCGGGCTGGGCGTGATAGCCGATGCACTTCAGCAACACGTAGGGGTCGGGGCCGAGCCAGCGTCGGTGGTCGAGGCCGAACTCGGTGGCGATGCCGTGCAGCAGCCGCTCGCCGATGCGCTGCACCCATCGCTGGTAGTCCTGGATGCGATCGCGGAAGGCGCGGTCCGGCGGCCAGGCATTGGGGCCGGTCAGCTGCCACCACGGCTCGCTCGCCGGTGCGGCACGCAGGGGGCGTTCGGGGCCGAAGTGCATCTGCTCGCGCCAGTCGCGTTCGTTGTGCATCCGGCTGTAGCCGCGGAACTGCGGCGAGCGCTCGATCGCCAGCGCGTCCTTGGCGGACTCGTCGAGAGCGAAGAACTGTCTCGCATCGGCCAGCGCGCGATCGCAGCGCTCGGCCGGCAGGTCCGGAGCGGTGACCAGCACGGCACCGTGAAGTTGCAGGGCCGCCAGCAGCTCGGACGGCGGGCTGGTGGTGGGCAGCGACGGCAGCGTCACCGTGCACCTGCCGCGAACACGGTCAGCAGCCAGTCGCGCGCCGGCGCGAGCGCTGCCAGGGCCGCCGGGGTGGGGCCGTGCCGGGCGTAGAAGCCGTTTGCACATTTCGCGCTCAGCTTGTCGAGGTGTCGCGTGGTGGCGAGGGCGGCGGTCAGCACCTTCGCGTCGATCGGCAGGCTCTTCTCGTGCGCCAGCTCGAACAGCAACCACAGCGCCGCTTCGGCCACCTCGTCCTGCGGCACGCTGGCGATCGCCGCGAGCCACTCGTGCACGAGTTGCGAACGTGCCGCGGCGGTGCGCCAGGCGTCGGCATCGAGGTGTTGCAGCGCGGCCGGCATCGAAGTGCGATGTTCCTTGCGGGCCCGATCGAAGGTCGAACCATCGACGTACGGATCCGGCACCTCGATGCCGCGCGCCAGCAGGTCCTCGCGCACCTGGAACCGCGCATGGTCGACGTCGTGGCAGAAGAACTCGGCCGGCCCGCAGCGGCGCCCGTCGGCCCACGCCGGGGTGGTGACCACGCCGAGCGGGCGCACCGGCCACGCGCGCGCGACGATCAGGTCGACGATCGACAGCGGCGCGGAGCACGGCATCACCAACAGGTGCGGCCACGCGGCCAGCAGCGGTTCGAGTTCGGCTCGGGCCTTCGGCACGTAGATCGCCGGACCGTGATTCGGCAGCGACATCACATGCGCGGCGATCAGCCGCACGACGCGGCGGTAGTCGTCGCCGCTGCGCAGCCACCGCACCGGCACCCACAGCGGACCGATGCCGCAGTAGCCTTCGTGCCGCAGCTGTTCGAGCTCCCATGCCAGCACCGAGCCGGGGGCGGCGGACGAGATCTGCAGGAACGGTTCGTCGCGCCGCACGCCTTCGAGCAGCCAGTCGTGGTTGGCGTCCAACGACCAGCGGAACAGGGCATCGGCGAGCTGTTGCTCGTCGGCGCGCCGACGGTGGTGCTGCAGGTCGTCGAGGCGGCCGATCACGCGGGTCACGCTGGCAGCATCCGACACCATCCAGCCGCGGTCCATGACCGGGTGATCGCGGCCGCCGCGAGCGCGGCGTTCACTTGCCGTCGTAGACGACGACGCGTGCGAACCAGGGCTTGAAGCGATCGACCAGCTGCAGGTGGATCGGGTCGTCGTCCCAGGCCTTGGCCGCCGCCGCATCGCGGAACCGCATCACCAGCATCAGGTCGAACGAGTTGTCGACCACGTCGCGCGGCGTCCCGGCCGGGGCACCGGTCCAGACCGCGTCGAGGCCCGGCACCAGCTTCGCCTTGGCCGCCATCTCGACCGGGATCGCGGCCCGTTCGGCCGGTGGCATGTCCGGCTTCAGCCAGAACAGCACCACGTGCAGGCGGCTGCCGTCGCCGGGTTGGGACGTGGATGGAAGCGACGAACAAGCCGCCACGAACAGGATGCTGGCCAGCACGGTCTTGCGCATGGGATTTGCTAGTAGCGCATCGCCGTTGCCACGGCCACCTGCAGGCCGGAGGAGAATTCTCGCAACTTCTCGGGTCGCTGCAGGGGAATGAATGCCAGACCGCCTTGCGCGGTGACTTTTCTGCAGGCCCTCGATATGTCCTTCTCGCTGAGCCCCTACGCATGCCTCGCCGAGCTGCGCCAGATGGGGCGGATGATCCGAGCCCGAGCCCGCGCCAGCTCCCGAGGCCGCGCCAGCAGACGCATGCACCTGCGAGACGAACCCGACCACGCCGCGGCCAGTTCGCCCGCCGACGAGGGAGCCCGCGACCTGGCGCTGGCGCGCGCGGCGATCGCCGGTGAGGAGCCGGCGCGCGAGGCGGTGATCGAGCGTCTCGCCGACCTGCCGGCCATGCTGCGGATCAAGAACCTGCGGCTCGGCGGCATTCTCAACGCCCACGAACTCGAGGACGCGGCCCAGGGCGCGCTGGCGGCCCTGTGGAAGAAGCTGGCGCAGTTCGACGGCCGGGTGCCGTTGCTGTATTGGGCCTACGGCTTCGCGCTCGTCGAGTTGCGGCGCACGGTCGAGCGGCGCGCGCGGCGCCGGGAGAAGTTCGAGGACCCCGACCAGATGCCCGCGTTGGCCCCGACCGTCAACGCCGACGTCGAGCTGGTCCGGCGCGTGCTGGCCGAGGTCGGAGAGCCCGACCGCAGCATCGTGACGCTGAAGCACTTCAACGGCCTGACGTTCGAGGAGATCGCGGTCCGCACCGGGGTGGTGCTCAACACCGTGAAGTCGAAGTACTACCGCACGCTCGAGCGCCTCAAGGATCGCCTGAGCAGCTGGTTTCGGGAGGAGGAACGCCATGACATCTGAACTCGACAAGGCGCGCGCCACGCTGGCCGAGGTCGTGCTGGGCGACCTGTCCGATCGTTCGCCGCAGTGGCAGCAGACGGTCGCGGCCTTCCCCGAGTTGGCGGCCGAGCTGCAGCAGCTGCGAGCGATGCAGCGGGTGATCGACTGGTCCGACGTCGACGCCGAGCCGGTGGCCCGGGAGGCTGCGGCCCAGCGCACGCGCGCCGACCGGCAGTTGGTCGAGCGCCGGTTGCGTTCGGAGATGGGGCCGAAGGCCAGGTCCTCGGCCGTGTGGCGCTGGCGCTGGCCGTTGGTGCTCGCGGCGGCCGCGCTGCTGGTGACCTTGGTGATGCGGATCCTGCCGGGAGCGAACCGCCCCGCGCAGGACGGCTATCTCGGCGGCCAGACCCCGGCGGCCGGGGCGCCGCGGATCGTGCTCGAGGAAGGCCGGCTGCAACCGCGCAACTTCGACGGTCTCGCTTCGAAGCGGTGGGAGTTCGTGCTATTCGTGGACGGCGTCGAGCGCGCGCGCGACGACTACCAGAGCGTCCCGGTCCAACTTCCCGCCGAATGGTTGCAACTCGTAGATCGTGGGCAGCGCGCCGAGGTGCGGGTGCTGCTGGACGACCGCCGGCTGGTCGTGCCGGTCGCGCGCTGATCGCGGCGATCGCCGCGCTCGCGCTCGGGGCCGGCCTGGCCGGACAGGAGCCGGGGTCACCGGAAGCGCTCGAGAAAAAGCTGCTCGAGGCCCAGAAGTTGAAGAACAAGGGGCAGATCGAGCAGGCGCTTGTCGAGCTCGAGGCGATGCAGTCGGGGATCGGCGCGCAGCCGTTGCTGTCGGCCCGTCACTGCTATGAAGTCGCCGAGTGCTCGCGCTTGCTGAAGCGCTGGGAGGATGCACATCACTGGCACGACCGCGGCGAGGAGGCCCTGGTCGCGGTACCGCCCGGTACCGAGCAGCAGCGCTGGCGGGTCATGCACGTGCTCGGTCGCGGCTTCGTGCATTTGGATCGCGGGATGATCGAGGAGGCCATGCAGGCGGTCGTCGACGCCGAGCAGGCCGGGCTCGCGCGCGTGGACGAACGCGAGGTCCACGAGGCCCGTGCCAAGCTGGAACTGCGGGTCATGCGGCTGCTCGACCAGCCGCGAGGCGCGCGCCGCGCCTTGCGCGAGTTCGAGGCGCGGTTCCGCCCGAATCGGGTACTGCGCATCCTCTGCGCGATGGTGATCCGGCACGATCCGCTGTCCACCGTTGCCGAACAAGAGGAGGTCGCCGGCTGGCTCGACGAGGCCATGGACGATTCCAGCTACGGCATGATGGCGCGCCTGGTCCGCATCCTGCAGCTGCTCGACCGAGGCGAACACGCCGCCGCCGCTGATGCGATCCAGGTGGCGGAACGACTGCTGCCGGCTGGCATGGCACTCGATCGTCGGTTGGCCCTGCAGGTGTTTGCGCTGCGCCACGCCCTTGACTCGGGAGCGCCCGAGTCGGTGGTCCGTGAGCGCCATGCAGCGGCGCACACCGGGTGGCGCCAGCGGCTCGAGCTCGCCGCCGCCGCTCCGGTGATCCGCGGCGGCAACGGGTTGTTGTTCGAGGTCGAGTTGCTGCGTGGTCTCGATCAGTTGATGCGCACTCACATCCGACTCGATGGCGAGCGTGGTGCCTGCCTGGCACTCGAGCGGCTGCTCGAGATCGAGCGACTCGGCACGATGGCCCGCACGGTGGAGGCGCCGACCGTCTCGGTCGACGAGCTGCAGCGCCGGCTCGCGGTCGACGGGCGTGGGCTGTTGGTCTACGTGCCGGCGATCGAGCGGACCTGGTTGTTCACGATCGACGCTCGATCGGTCCGTGCATTCGAACTGCCGACCACGGTCCTCGCGGTCGATCGACTCGCTCGCGAACTGCTGTTCGCCATCGATGCGGGGCGAACCGGCGGCGATGACGGAGCTGGCCTGCGTGCCGCGGAGCAGGCGATCACCGAGGCGCTGCTGCCGCCGCCGATCGCCGAGCTGGTCGCGGGTTGGTCGCGGGTAGCGATCTGCGGCGGCGAACGCACCGGCTACGTGCCGTTCGAGTTGCTGCGCCTCCCCGACGGGCGGCGACTGGGTGCTGCGTTGCCGCTGAGCTACCTGCCCTCGTTGGTCGTCGGGGCGTGGCTGGCGAACCAGCCTTCGCCTGCGCCGGTCGCTGCGCCACACATGCTGTTGGTGGCGTGCCCGGATGCAGCGCCGACGGCGCCGGGCGCCAGCCGGGTCGAGTCACTGCCGTTCGGTGCCGCCGAGGCCGAGGCCCTGACCGGTGCCTCACCAGAGGCCTTCCGCGTGCTGACGGGCAGCAGGGCGGACCTCACCGCCATTGGCGCGGGCCTCGACGGGGTGCACCTGGCGACGTTCCTCGTGCACGGCATGCGCGACGAACGCCGTGTCGATCGGCAGGGGCTGCTGCTCGGCGACGGCTCGGTGCTGTGGGGCAACGGGCTGGAGTCGCTGTCCTTGCCGCACTGGCTGTTCCTCGGCTCGTGTCGAGCCGGGGACGGGCGTGCGCGGCGCGGCGATGACGGTCGCCACCACCTCAGTGGTGCCGCCCAACTCGCTGGCGCGCGGGTCGTCGTGGTGCCTTCGCTCGATGTCGCCTATCGACCGACCGTGCAACTTCTGGCCGTGTTGCACGAAGCGGTACTCAGCGGCGCACCGTTCGACGAGGCACTGCGCCGGGCGCGGGTCGCCGTCGCGGGCACCGATGGCGAAGGCCCCATCGACGCGTTCCTGTTCCACCAACATGGGCTCGGTGCCGAGCCGTTGGTCCGTGGGGAGGGGTTCGCCGCGAACTGTGCGCGGTGGGTTTGGTTGGCGGTTTGCGCGGCGCTGGGTGCGGTGCTGGTCGTGCTGGCGTCGAGGCGGCGCCACCGCCTGCAGCAGCCGTCCTGATCAAGGCTTCCACGGTGGAGACTGCGATGGGCCGGTGCCACCGGTGGTTCCGCCGGTACCACCGACGCCGTCGTCGTCGAGCAGCTCTAGCTGATAGCCGGAAGCCCTGATCTGCAGGTTGTCCATGTCCCGCTCGACAGCCTCTGCCACAGCTGTCGCGTGATGCACCCGGTAGGGGGCCAGCGGCGTCGAGATGCCGTTCTTCGTCGCGACCATCCGGGCGCGGATCTCGACGCTCCAGTCGAGGCCGAGGCCGGCGTTCGGCCGGGTGAAGGTCACCTGTGTCGTCGTGGCGGTGAGCGCGTGGCTGGTCCTGGTGCCGACATCTGCATAGCCGACACCCATGTTCGGCCGGAACCAGGTGGTCACTTCGAGCGACATCGTGTGGCCGGTGCTGAGCCATGGCTGCAGGTTCGGCAGCTGGAGCGGGACACTGAAGGTGGCGAATGACGACGGCCTGTCGTTCCACCTCCCATCCGACACATGTTCGTAGTCGCAGAGGAACTGCACCCGGCTCAGCGGCGCCGTTCGGCCGAACACCATCTGCGTGACCTGTGCGCTCTGCAGGTTCTGCAGGCCCAATAGATCACCGTCGCCATCGTTGTCGAAGTCGCCGCCGACCACTTTGCGCATCGGTGCATTCTCGCGTTCCTGGTCGTGCACGACACCTTGGAGCATGGTCGGGACGCTGTTGACCAGCGCCGGGCCCAAGGTCCGCTTGAACACGTGGAACCGCGAGTCGAGGCCATCGGCGATCACGATGTCCTCGAGCCCGTCCAGCGTCGGTCCGTCGGCGGCGGTCAGGTCGCCGACCGGGATGGTCATCGGCAGTACGTTCAACTGCGTGGCATGGAACGCGAACAGGGTGTGCTGCGGGACCTGGTTCGAAGGCAGCAGCACCTCGCCACAGGCGACCACCAGGTCGCGCCCGTGCGGCGCCGGTCCGGTGCCGCGCGAGACGGTCATGTGCACGTTGCCGTTGCCCGTGAACGGCAGGTATTGCAGCACCGTCCCGGTCCAGCTGAGCACGTAGAGGACCGACGGATAGAGCACCACGATCTCGACCTCCCCGGTGCCGTCGAAGTCGACGGTCATCATCTTGGTGATGCCGGTCGGCACCGTGATGTCGTTGGACTGCTTGACGAGGTTGCCGGCGGTCCAGTCCCACTTGGTGATCGTCCTGCCGCCGAGGCCGAGTCCCAGAGCCACCGGTCGCCCGGTCGCCCTGTAGCCGCTCCAGACGCCCTGGGCACCGGCCCAGCTGGCGAGGACCGGTCGCGCGACAGGCAGCTGCGAGTTGACGCCGGTTGCGCATTCCTGGATCTGCAGACCGCTGCTGCGCAGCACCAGGATCGGGTCGCGGTCAGCACCGTTGGCGCCGTTCAGCACCGCGACATCGATGACGTCGGTGCCGGCGGCGATCTCCTGCACGACGTTGTGTTGGGTCGGATCCTGCAGGTAGACAGCGCTGCGCACACCTTCGTCCTCCACCAAGGCCACGGTGTCCAGGTAGGGATCGATGCCGATGCGGCCCGTGCTGGCGCGCAAATAGGTCGCCGTCAGCGGCAGGTCGATCGCGGTTGCGAGCGGGCGCTCGGGGTCGGGGTCGAGCTGGGCGACCAGCATGGACGGTAGCAGAAGCGGGAACGACCAACGCAGGAGAGTCTTGTTCATGGCGAGCTGGCGGGCTGATGAGGGCGAGTGCCGTCCGTCCCCCGAGCAAGGCGAGAAGTTGCGACAACATACGAAAATCTGCAGCCTCTGCTCACCACCCGGTGTCGCGGCGCGGCGTATCGAGGTCGCGGATCGGCGGTGGCAACGAACCCGCGGCCATCGCGGCCCGGTGGCCCTCCGGCGGTGTCGGGGGCGCGGTGCCGTCGCTAGCATGTTCGCCCTCGACCACCGACCCCATGACCCAACCCGTCCGCGTCGTCTCGTTCGGCCTCGGCCCGATCGGCCTGGCTGCCGCCCGTCTCGCCCTGCAGAAGACCTCGATCCAGCTGGTAGGCGCGATCGACATCGACCCGAAGAAGGCCGGTGTCGACCTCGGCGACCTGCTCGAACTCGGCCGCAAGACCGGTGTCGTCGTCGAGAGCGACGCCGAGAAGGCGCTGAAGCGACTGCAGCCCGACGTGATGCTGCACTGCACGTCGAGCTTCATGCCGATGGTCAAGGACCAGCTGCTGCTGGCGGCGCGGTGCGGTGTCGACGTCGTGTCGTCGACCGAGGAACTGCTGGTGCCGGAGTTCCAGCATCCGGCGCTGGCCAAGGAACTCGACGCCGCGGCCCGGGCCGCCGGCGTGTCGTTCCTCGGCACCGGCGTCAACCCTGGCTACGCGATGGACTTCGTCGCCATCGTCGCGTCCGCGGTCACCTTCGACGTCAAGTCGGTGCGCTGCACGCGCGTCGTCGACGCCGGCACGCGGCGGCTGCCGCTGCAGAAGAAGGTCGGCGCCGGTCTGTCCCGGGCCGAGTTCGACGCGCAGATGGCGACCGGGCGTTTCGGTCACATCGGCATGCGCGAGTCGGTCGCGCTGCTCGCGCGTGCGCTCGACTTCCCGGTCGACAAGATCGAGCAGAGCGTCGAGCCGGTGTTGGCGCAGAAGGAGCAGAAGACGCCGTTCCTGACCGTGCAGGCCGGGCAGGTCGCCGGCATCCGCAATCATGGCTACGGCTATGTGAAGGGCGCCCCGGTGCTGCATCTCGACCTGTCGATGTACGTCGGCGCGCCGGATCCGCGCGACGAGGTGGTGCTCGAGAGCACGCCGCCCATCCACCTGAAGTTCCACGGCGGCATCGCCGGCGACCAGGCCACCGCGGCGATCCTCGTCAACAATCTGCACGGCGTCGTCGCGGCCCAGCCGGGCCTGCGCACCGTGCTCGACGTCGCGCCGCCGCGGCTCTGTCGCTGAGCCGGACGCCCGACCGGACGCCGGCCGCGATCTGCGCCGGTTGGTTCCGGTTGCCGGGGGCTTCGAGGCTGCCGCAGGGCGCGTATGCTGCCGCCGATGTTGCGCGCCCTGAGCCAACGCCCGTCGATCGCCGTCGGCGCCTGCACCGTGGTGGTGTTGACGTTCTTCGCGCTGCGCGGCGACCTGCGTCTGTCGCCGCCGGCCGGAACCGCGGCGGCCACAGCGCCCCGCCCGCCGGTGGTGCTGCAGAACCCGGCCGCGCCGCGCCGCGCGCCGATGCTGCCGGTGTCCGGGCGGGTGTTCGATGCACTGGGCTTCCTGGTGGTCGGCGCCGAGGTCGTGCCGGTGACCGGCGACCGCCAGCGCACCGATGCCGATGGTTCGTTCCAGCTCAAAGCACCCGAGGCCGGCGTCGTCGATCTGCTGGTGCGAGCGGCAGGGGCACGGCCGAGTTGGTGCCGCACGACCGCGATCTCACCCGATGCGTTGATCGTGCAGCTGTTGCCCGTCGCCCCCTGGGACCAGGCGCCGACGCCGCTGTCGCCATTGCCGCCACTGCGCGGGGAAGGGGTCGTGCGCGACGCCGCGGGTCGACCGCTGGCGGGGGCGCACGTCACGGTCCGCGACACCGGGCTGTGGGCCCGCACCGATGACCTGGGCCGCTACTCGCTGCCGCTCGCGGCGGCGTCGGGAACGTTGTCGGTGCACCATGCCGATCCGACCGGGGCGGGCCTCGGCCACGCGCTGGCCGGACAGCCGTTCGTGAGTTCGCGCGAGCAGGGCCTCGTGCCGCTGCCGGATCTGGTCGCCGGGCCGGCCGCGCAGTTGCGAGGCATCGTGCGCGATGCCCGCGGTGCGCCGCTGGAAGGTGTGCCGGTGCTGGTGCGGGGCGATGGCCTGCGGCGCGTCGTCGAAACCGGCGCCGGCGGCGCGTTCCGTGTCGGCGGCCTGTGGGCCGGCGCGTGCACCGTCGAGCCGATGCCGTTCCGCGGTGCGCTGGCCGAGCCGGTGGCCGTCGAGATCGGCGCTGCCGCCGTGGACCTCGAACTGCAGCTGCGGCCGCATGCCGAGGCGCGGCTGCTGGTGGTGGATCAGGCGGGGAACGCGCTCGGTGACGTGTATGTCGCCGCTTCGGTCGCCGGGGTCCGGCGCGCCGTCGTGCGCACCGACCGCGACGGCCTGGTCAGCTTGCCGATCGCGGCCGCGACCGAGTTCGAAGTGCGCACCGCGGACACGTTCGCGGCGCTGGTCGTGCAGCGCTGCGAACGCGACGCCGATCCACTGCGGCTGGTGGTCGCGCGGCCGTGACTCGGCCGCGCCGTTCGCTCACTGCAGCAGCGCGAGCGCCGAGTTGCTGAGCACGAAGCCGAGGGCGTTGTTGGTGATCACCGCGGCCTGGTTGTTGACCAGGAAGCCCGGGAACCCGGCCGGCACCGCGAACGGCGACGAGGCCGTGCCCGAAGCGCTGGTGATGAACACGTTGCCCGGGATCAGCGGCTGCGCCAACGGCAGGTAGACCGTGCAGCCGGCGACCGGCAGCGGCGTGCCCGACGCATCGAGGTCGAGCGAGTAGTAGTTGGCGCCGATGCTGGAGACCGGTGCGTTGGTCTGCGCGATCTGGATCGTGGTGCCGCCGATCGGGGCGCCGACCCAGGCGTTGCCGAACGTGCCGGCGCCGACCGGGCAACCGGTGCCCCAGGTCGCGGTCTGGCCCGGCGCCAGATAGGTGACGGTCAGCACCGGCTTCTGCCCGACGTTCTCGCGCGAGCCGACCCGCCGCGCGGTCTGGACCTGCACTTCGTCGGTCTTCAGCAGCCAGCCGAAGTTCTGCGTAGGGTTGTCGAGCCAGGACTGCACGTCGGCCGTGGCCCCGGGGGCCGGCGACGAACTGCCCGGGCCGAGATCCGGCAGCGACATCGTGAAGCTCGGCGCCGCGGCGAAGTCACCGCCGGCGTTGGTCCAGAACGAACCCGGGTTGACGGCGTGGATCCACGTCGCGTCGCCCGGCGTCGCTGCCGTGCCACCGCCGCCGCCACCGGAGGCGATCGAGGTGCCTTCGCCCCAGGCGCGGGTCACGCGGTGCAGGTCCATCGGTGACGGCAGTGCGACGGTCGACATGATGACGTTGAAGCTCAGCGTCGCCGACAGGATGCGGGAACCGGCCGGCACCGCCCCGGCGACATCGAAGCGCAGCAACGCGCGGCGCTTCTGCCCGGTCGCGGTGAGGCCGATGTAGACGCTGTTGCCGCGGCCATTGCTGAGGGCGCCGGTCGGGCTCTCGTACAGCGTGTTGTCGAGATTGCTGGTGATGTTGACCGTGGTCTGCGCGGCGACGGTGCTCGCGATGGCGAGCGCGCACAGCGCGGCGGTCAGCTGGGAGAGACAGGGGAGAGTCGTCATGTTGGGTTGGGTTCGTTGCGTCCGCGACCGGCGAGGCGAGGAGGAGAAGATATCGCCGACCGCGCCGGGTGCATGCCCCGCGGTCGGGTTGCCGGGCCTCGCCCCCGACTACTTCTTCTTGCCGACCGAGAAGCTCTCGCCGGTGCCGATCGCGGCCAGTTCCTGCAGCAGCGTCATGTTGGCCTCGCCAAGGCCCACACAGTGGATGCGAATACGGCGGAACGCGTTCATCCGACGCACGTCGTTGAGGATCGTCGGGCACTGCGGGATGCCCGTGAACACGAACGGGCCCGCGTAGTTGGTGCGCGGCTGGCTCGGCGCCGGCTCGCCGCGCTCGAAGCTGCGCACGGTCTTGCCCTCGCCGTAGTTCTTGTCCTCCTGGGTGAAGTCGTCGCACGAGGGCTCGCCGTCGGACAGCAGCAGGATCGTGTCGCAGCCCTCGGTCAGCGCCTGTGGATCGACGTAGGCGTGTTCGTTGGCGAAGCCCTTGCCGTGCAGCGCGAACGCCAGACGGAGGGCGCCGTGCAGGTTGGTGTCACCGCGCAGCTTGCCGGTCGGTGGCATCTCCTCGTTCGGTTGGTTCGTCTCCATGCGGGCCTTGATCCCGTCGAGCTCGGCCATCACCTTGTCGATGTTGCCGCGGCTCGCCTTGATCATGCCTTTGCAGGCGTCCAGCGTGCCGGCGCCGGTGCCGAACCAGACCACGCAGAACTCCTTGTCGGGGGTGAGCCGCGACAGCGAGATGCGCAGGTTCTCGCGGGCGAGGTCCCAGCGGGTCTTGATCAGGTGCCACGGGATGTCGTTCTCGTCGAGGATCGCGCCTTTCTTCTTCTTCTCGCGCGGGCCGGTGGTCGGGCCCTTCTTGTCGGTCTCGATCGGCAGCAGCATCGAGTCGGACATGTCGACGACGTAGCAGTAGCGCTCGCCGTCGGTCTCGATGCCGAAGAAGCGCGGTGCCGCGGACGTGGTGGTGCGGGCCGGCCCCTTGACGTCGCCGCGGGCCAGGATCTCGAGCCAGGCCTCGGGATTCATGAACGCGCCCGGCGCCTTCAGGATGATCTGCAGGTGGCGCGCCATCTGCACCTTGGCGGTGTGCGACAGCTTCACGTCGGCGCCGAGCAGGCCGATGTAGGCGGTGATCGCGGCGCGATAGCCTTCTTCGTTGACGCGCGTCTTGCTGGCCAGCAGCGCGCCGCTCATCGCGCCGAGCAGGGCCATGCGGTCGCTCTCCTTCTTCGGGAACTCGACGCAGTTGGCGACGATCGCCTGCTTGAGGTCGGCATTGCTCGCCTCGCCGAGCGCGGCGATCGCGGCGGCGCGCAGCAGCATGCTCTTGTCGCCGGTGGCGATCGCGATCACGTCGTTCTGGCCGTCGTGGTCGGCCTGCACGCGCATCGTCTGGTACCACAGCCAGATGTCGACCGGGCCACGCTTGCCGTTGCGCAGCGCCACCATCGGCGCCACGTTCTCGGCCCGGTTGAAACGGTCGCCGAGCAGGTCGGCGATCAGGTAGCGCGAGTACTCGGTGAACTGCTTGACGGTGTCGTAGTCCTTGACCAGCACCTGCAGCGCTTCCGGCTTCTTCGTGTAGGCGAGCACCTCGCGCGCTTCCCAGTGGTGATAGAACGGCTTGCGGGCGAGGCACTCCGTGTAGCGGGCCAGAGACTCCTCGTAGCTGCGCGCGGGCCAGTCGAAGCGGGCCTTCGACTGGGCGGCGAGCGGCAGGCCGAGGGTGGCGAGGAACAGGAACGGAGCCAGGGCCGGCGTGCGGGCCATCGTGGAATGCGGTGCTGGGAAGGGGGCCGTGCGCACGGTAGGCGGTCGCGGCGGCGTTGCCAAAGGGGTGATTCGATCGCGAGGAAGCTGGCGTCGATGCGGATATCGTCGCCGCATGGGCAAGTTGCACCCTTCGATCGAAACCGAGCTGCGCGAGTGGATCCGCGCCCAGCGCATGTTCTTCGTCGCCACGGCCCCGCTGGCGGGCTCGGGGCACGTCAACTGCTCGCCGAAGGGCGGTGACCCGCTGCTGGTGCTGGGGCCGCGCACGGTGGCCTACCTCGACCGCACCGGCAGTGGCATCGAGACCGTGGCGCACGTGCAGGAGAACGGGCGCATCGTGCTGATGCTGTGCGCGTTCGAGGGGCCGCCGCGGATCGTGCGGCTGCACGGGCGCGGGCGGGTGGTGGTGGCCGGCGCGGCGGAGTTCGCGGCGCTGGTGAGAGGCTTCGGCGAGGTCGGGCTCGGCGCCCGGGCGATCGTGGTCGTCGAGCTCGACCGGATCAGTGACTCGTGCGGGTTCGGGGTGCCGTTGTATCGCTACGAGGGGGAGCGGGAGACGCTCGGCAAGTGGGCGGAGAAGAAGGGTGCGGAGGGGGTCGCGGCGTATGTGCGCGAGAAGAACGCGCAGAGCATCGACGGGCTGCCGGGGCTGTAGGGCGCGGGCACGGGGCAGGTGGTGGTGGTTGTGGTGAGGGCGAGAACGTGGCTGCGGCTGCGGTTGCCGAGACGTTCGACGGGGGATTCTCGACCTGGCCGAATGGAGTTACCGTCGCCGCCCAGGTCCGCTCCAGCTCCGGTCCGGTGCGACCGAGGTCTTGCCCATGCGAACTCTCCGCCCGCTCGTCCTGTTGCTCACTGCCAGTGCTGCCGCGCAAGCTTCGTTCGTCGTCGACGCCAGTGGCGGTCCCGGCAGCCAGTTCACCGACATCCAGGCCGCGGTGCAGGCGGTGCCGTCGGGCAGCGTGCTGGTCGTGCGCGCCGGCAGCTACTCGCCGGTGCTGATCAACGGCAAGGGGCTCACCATCCTCTGCGACGTGGGTGCTGCGATCGCGTCGCTGACGCCCTTCGCGACCGGACCGTTCCTGACCGTGCGCAACACTCCGTCTGGCCAGGTGGTCGCCGTGTCCGGTCTCGGATTCGGCCCCGTCGGGGCGCAGTTCCACGACGGCATCCTGGTCGAGAACGCCATGGGACTCGTCGTCCTCGACGGGCAAGGTGCCACGGTCCAGCCTGCGGCGTTCGGCATCGGTGCCACCCTGAGGATCACCAACTCGAGCCAGGTCGTGATCCGCGACCACGAGCTTCGGGGTGGCAGGCAGGCCAGCGGCTTCGGCCCGCCGTCCCCGCAGTCAGGCTGCGTCGTCGTCGGCAGCTCGGTGGTGTTCGAGAGCTGCCGTCTGCGTGGATCCGACAGCTTGGGCGCAAGCGATCAACTGCGGGTCGGCAAGGCGGCGCTGGCGGCGACGAACAGCCGGATCGAGCTGGTCGCGACGAGCGTCACGGGGGGCAACGGGTTGTGGACGACGGGCCTGTCGGGGCCCTTGCAGCTGTCCGCGGATCCGGCCGTGATGGCGACCAACGCGCAGCTGGTGGTCCGCGGTGCCGCTGCGCACGCGATCGCTGGCGGAATCATCCCGGCGGCCGGTGCATTTCCGTCGGTGCAGCTCGATGCGATCGTCGGCACCGGCTCGCTCCGCATCGATCCAGCCATTCCGGTGACCGGCGCGGTGGCCGCGTCGCTGCAGGTCACGATCACGCCGAACGTGCGGCTGACT
>JALORC010000009.1 GCA_025459175.1 Planctomycetota bacterium
GGTTCGCTGCGGAGCACGAGCGCGCCGACATTGACGGATTCTGCCCGCGCGAGGTCGGGACAGAACTGGATCAGGCAGTAGTAGCCCTTGCTCATGGTTGGGGGAGGGGGACTGTACGGATGGCGAACATCAGGAGGGCCCCTGCATCAGCGGTGCTCAGCCATCGGAGCTTGGCATGGGTTTGCCGAGTCTCGCCGCGAGGTCTCGCTCTGCAGGCTTCGTGGCCACGGCACGCAGCGCCTCGCTGATCGCTGCGCGCAGCAGCGGGAATGTCAGCCCCATGAGGCACCAGGTGCGCGGGTGCGGGGCGACGACGATCAGGTCGTCATCCTTGGTGCGGAACGCCGCGACGTTCCTCGTTCTGGTTCTCTCCAGGACCTGCTCCCCCGGCTCGAAGAACGGTTCGTACCAGATGCGCCCCGCGAGTACGAAGGTGCAGGTCGGTCGGTAGTGGCGTAGCTCCTCGCGAAACAGCTTGCGACAGGAGTCGAACTGCACGTCGCACAGCGGATCATCCGGGTTGCCTCGCCCTCGCGGGTTCTGGGCGACCTTGTAGAGGTTCGTCCAAGCGATGCGCGAAGCCCAGCCGCGTTGGCTGTTGCAGAGGGTCGCAACGGCGTTTCGGAAGTGGCCTCGGATGCCCCCGAACCACTCGAGCGGGCATCCGCCTTCCGTTTCGGGAGTGATCGAGTAGGCCTCGATGCCCGAGAGGGCCGCCGGCCGTTTCGGCGAGAACCACGCGCGGTACGCGTCGTCGTCAGGGTCGACGCCCTCGACTCCCCACGCGCCCACGGCTTGGCCAGCGAACATCAGCCGTTCGCCTTCATCCCCGTACTTCAGACCCGCGATCGGCCAGAACGCGCGGCAGGAGTAGTTGGGCAGCTTCTTCCGGATGTCGTCGAGCATCGAGTTGTAGGTGCGCCGATACTCTGCTCCCAATCTGCGGATCATGGCTCCTCCGCGTCTTGTCCCTGCTGGCGTGTTGCGCGGGCTCGGGTGGTGCGTCCTCGCGTCTTCGCCGGCGGGGTCCACTCGACCAGGTCCTTGTCGGTCTTGCCGAGCGCGTGCAGCTCGGCGGTGAGGAAGTCGTGGTAGGCGGAGCCGAGGCCTTGGGGGGAGTCGGCGGTGGGGGTGTTGTGCCACTGGAGGAGCCAGGGCAGCAGTTCGCGCAGGCCGGCGAGCAGGGGGAGGAGCTGGTCGGGGGTGGCGGCGTCTTGCTCTTTGCGCTCGAGGTAGCGGGCGGCGAGGGATTCGGCTTGTTGGGCGTGGTCGAAGCCGGCCCAGGTGAAGACGGGGGTGGTGTCGTCGCCGCGCTCGGCGAACGGGTAGAGCACGAAGCGCTCCTTCGGGACGTCGAGCTTGCCGCGCAGGGACCAGTAGCTGCTCTTCAAGAAGTCCGCGCTCGTGTACTTCGGCGGCACGGGGATCGGGCCGACCTTCTCGCCGGCATCCTCGCGGCGCTGCAGCGCCCAGGTCGCTTCCCAGTCGGCGCGCTTGCGCAGGCCGGATGGCTTGTAGCGAAGGGCTGGCAGGTAGGGCACGGCTTCGGACTCGACGAGTTCGCGCACCAGATCGTCGAAGTCGTAGTCGTCGCGGCCGCGGTAGAGGTTGGCAACCTGCACGAAGTCGGCGTCGGCGCGCAGCTGCTCGGCGAAGCGGGCGGTGCTCAGCAGGCGCGGTTGGGGCCAGAGCTTCTTGTCCTCCATGCGGTCGAGCAGCCATGCACGCTGGGCGCGCTGCAGTTGCTCGCCGAACGGCTCGACGTTCCAGCGGCGCTTGTACTCGGGCTGCTCGATCAGGCGGATGTCGGCGTTCTGCTCGATGCAGTCAATGCGGCGTTGGACGAGGTCGCGGTAGGCAATAGGCCAGTTCGCGGGTGGCTCGGTGATTGGGGTTGTGCCGTGGCGGGTGAACCACGCCGTCTTCACTTCCGCTGCTGCAACTTTGCGGGCCAGAACGATCTCGAAAGCGCGCTGGCCTGGCAGGAGTTCGGGATTTTCATCGCCGGCGTATGTCAGTTGCTCTTTCGTTAGCCCAAAGTGGTGGTAACACTCCCAATCGAGTTCCTCTTGTTCGTGCACGCAAGATGCTAGCGCCATTCGCCTCATACAAGACTCGTTGTCGATCATGCCTTTTGATAGACTGCCTGCCACGGGCGGCGAGGATGCTGCGGTGTCGATGCGTCTGGCGCGCTCTGTGCATCGATGGCGCGGAATCGGAAAGTGGAGAAGCTGAGTCGATGAGAACTCGTAGTGGTTCTCCCAGGATTCGTCGCCCATCGCTGCACGCCCAGCCTCTACGCGAGTTCCGCCTCCAGCACCCTTGCTGTGCATTACCTGCTTCAGCCAGAAGCAGGCGACGGAGCTGTTCAGGAGGCCGAGGAGGCCTAGGTGGTCGCCTTCGGTGGCGCTTAGGGGCAGCTTGATGATCGGGGCCGACTGCTTGAACACCTTGCCACCGCGGTCGAGGACGAAGTGGTTGTGGGTGGCGACGAAGGCGAAGGCGATGGAAAGGGGGGTGCGCAGTTTTTCTGCAGGAATCTGGTGGTACTCCCAATAGGGTCGCCCCACCTCAGCGTACGTCAGCTTCTTGAAGTCGAGTCGCGCCTGGAGCGCTTTTCGCCAGGGCCACAGCCATGCTTGCACTTCCCGCTCGGAGCAGAGATTTGCTTCAGCATCGTATGGGAAAAGAACCTCTGTCCGCGAGCACTTGGCCCAGTCGCGCACTAGGTCTCCCTCGATCAATGGACGCGTCAGCTCCTTCGGTAGCCGCTTGAGAAGCACATTCCCTTTGGGACGCCCGAAGATGTCGTCCTCTCCGAGAATGGCCCCGAACCCAATCGACTCGACGAAGTCGCTGAGGCTCTTGTCGCACGCCTGCTCGATCTGCTCCTTCAGCTCCGCAGCTCCTCCACCGCCGATGCTCCACGGGTGCTTGGCGAACCTCTCGCGCTCCACGTCTGAGCAACTTACGAAGTCACTCTCTGACCCCGGCCGATCCACTTGGTCCAAGATTGCCGACCACACCAGCCCCTTCGCCGGATCGTCCGGCGTGCTCGGCTCGCCCTTAATGCCAAGCACCGCACGAATCGTCTGCGTCTGCGCCGACCGCGTCCGGCCCACCAGGATCGCCGTCGGCGTGCCATGACCCGGGATGTACGCCCCCGACAGATCCAGCATGTACGAAAGTTCAACCCGCCCGTTCAGGTAGCCCTCGATCAGCTTGCTACCGAACTCGCGCTTCATGAACGAGTTCGCCGTGATCATCCCGACAAACCCCGGCGCCTTCTTCTCGCTCGGAGTCTCGAAGCGCGCCAGCTCGAAGAACAGCTGCGTGAACGGAACCCCGAGCGAGTACTTGCGGTGGCACACCTCGGGAAAGCGCGTCCGGTAGATCGCGTTCAGCGCCTTGTCGCGCGCCACGATGTACGGCGGATTGCCGACCACCGCGTGGTAGCTGCGCCCGAAGATCGATCGCAGCAGTTCCTTGTCCTCGCTGCCGAAGAAGTGGTCGAACGGCTCGCGGTCCCCTGCAAACAGGCGTCCCTCACGCGCGCTGCCGAGGTCGGGGTTGCCATGCAGCAGCGAATCCCCGTTCGCCACCTGCGGCCGAAAGTCATACGCCTCCGCCAACCGGTGCACCCCACACACCTTCAACGCCGCGACCAACAACCGAAACCGCGCGATCGCGACCGCAAACGGGTTCAGGTCCACCCCCGCGACCGCATCCATCGCCTTCTTCGCCCGCTGCTGCACCGGCGTGCCCGGCTCCTGCTTCGTCCACCGCGCAAACAGCCGCCCGAACGCTCCCAACAGAAAGTGCCCCGATCCACACGCCGGATCGATCAGCCGCGTCTCCGACAGCCCGAACTCCGCCAGCGCCGGCTCCAGCGTGCGGTCCAGGATGAACTCCTCGATGAAGTCCGGCGTCTGCAGCAGCGCAAACTTCTTCTGCGCCGCCTCCGACAGCTCCTGGTACAGATCGCCGAGAAACCGCGTGTCCGCCGCCGCATCGGTGAAGTCGTGCCGCAGCTGCGCCTCGTCCCCCTTCCCCTCGACCTGCTGCCAGAACTCCCGCAGCAACCGGGCCCCGTCCGCCGTCGGCCCGATCCGATGCACCAGCGTGTTGCCCGCCCCCAGCAGCGGCTGCAGCCCCGGCAGTTTTCCGAGCTCGGTGAACACGTGCAGCAGATAGTCGCGGTCGCTCTGGTGCGGGTGCTGCCGCAGCCAGCCCGTGTACCGATCGCGCGCCTGACTCATCCGGTTCTGCGGCCGGTGCGGCCCCGACAACCACGGCTCGTCGCACAGCCCGTTGTCCTCGACGAAGCGCACGAACACCGACGCCAGCACCCAGGCCACCGCGACCTGCGTCAGGTGGTCGTCGGTGAACGCCGCCAGCGTCTGCGCCGTTCGCCCCGCCTTGCGCGCCGCTTCGTGGTCGGCGTCGACCAGCACCTTGGACGGCGCGTGTTCCTGGAGCCGCGTGCGCAGGTCGTCGGTGAGCTTCACGACCAGCGGCTTGAGGTCGGCGAGCAAGGCTTGGCGGTCGATCATGGCTCAGGCTTCGTATTCGGCGACGGCGGTCTGCAACAGCTCGGTCAGCAGGGGCTTGTGATCCGCGAACTCCTTGGGCGTGAGCGTCACCACGACCTTGCCGCCGCCGCGACTGGCGGTCGCCTCCAGGTCGGCTGCCTCGAGTCGGTCCACCCAGGCGTCTTCGTTGGCGACGATCGCGCCGAGGTGCGTGAACTTCTTCTTCGGTTCGAAGAACGCCAGGTTGCGGCTGCGAACGTCGTCCTTGAGGCCGAGATAGCCTTGGGTGAAGTTGAGTTGGAACTTCGTCTTGGCCTTCTGATTGAGGATCGTGACCGCTTCCTCGCACATCGCGATCGTTGCTTCGCCGACTCGCTGGATCCAATCGGCGCGGCTGCTCTGTCTGCCGGCTCCGGTTTCCTCGTCGTCGCGACGCAGCGAGGTCTGATCCAGCACCTTCACGAAGTGGAGCAGCAGCTGGTCGCCCACCCGCAGCGCGTTGCACTGCATCACGATGAGCGGGATCGACCCGGCCAGCAGGCTGAGGACGTTGAGGAAGCGGCTGGTGACATCCTCGGCCACGAGTACCGCGACGTGGTCGTAGCTCGGGTAGTGCCGGCGCTCGATGTCCCAGTATTCGATCGCCCGGACGATGTGGCTCTCGTCGAGCGAGCCGAGCATCAGTTCGAGCTCGAAGCGACGCTCGGCCTTGCGGTCGTAGAGCAGCAGATCGAGGCGGCCAGCGCGATCCTGCCGGCGCTCTCGGGCCAGGACCTGAGGTTGGCCGGGGAGCCCGAGGATCGATGGGTCGGCGGTGATCTGGTCCTGCAGCCAGGCCTCGGTGAAGTCCGGGTGGTCCTTCAGGTAAACGCGCTCGTGCTTGACGTAGATCGGCTTCGGCATGGTGGCGCTCGCGCCGCGGTGCGGGTGGGGCACCGCCTTCCCGTGGCCCGTGGGAGACTAGGGAAGGCGAGGCGCGCTGGCCAGATCGATGGGTATCTGCTTGCCGTCGTGGCGGGCCGAAGACTGCGGCTGCCTTGGGCAGAGAGGTGACGCTCTGGGCGCGCGAGAGTTCGGTCCTACGCGATCGGCGCGGGGCTGCGCAGTCTCGGGCCAGCGCTCCGACCTTGGCCGTGAGTCATTCCGATGCGCTGCGGCGAGCCCGTTGCTTCTGCTTGCCCGATTCGTGATCCACCGTGGAGAACCGGTCGGTCGTGGGGGCCAGCCTACGAAGGGCCTCGGGCCAGCTCTCCTCCAGCTTGCGCGCAACCCGCATCGCTTCCTGCAGACGCTCGCGGGGAGTCAGATCGCGATTCGTTTTCGTGTTCATCAGGCCCACCCAAGTTCGGTCAGCGTTGTCAATATCGTAGCGGCCAGCTCCATCCCCGCTACCCCGCGCGGCCCCGTTGCCCGAGCTGCACCCAAGCCCGCGGCACATCGACATAGTCGCTGCGCGCGCCGGGGATCGGCACCGGCACCCCGTCCACCGTCGGCCGCTCCTGCGCCCCCGACGTCGCCACCAGCAGCCACACCCCGGCCAGCGCACCTTCGGCCTGCGGCGAACGGTACGCCCGTTCGCGCAGCCGCTCGACGACGGTGCCGAGCAGCCCGTATCTCGCCAGCATGCCGAGCCGGGTCAGCACCAGCGTGCCGTGCCCGGGCTCCCGACCCAGCTCGTCCCCGAGCCCACTCGCTGCCTCGAGCACGATCTGCCGCAGGTCCTTCGCTTCCGGCGACGTCGGCGGCGCCCCATCGGCAGCGAGCACGCTGTCCCACGGAATGCCCTCGCGATCGGTTTGCGCCCGCAGGCGCCGCAGCAGTTCGTGTTCGCAGGAGACCACATGCAGCCGCTCGCCGAACCGCGCCTGCAACCGCTGCAGTACCGTCTCGTGCTCCTCACGGCGCGCCGACAGCACCAGGAACTTCGCGAACGCCTTCTGCAGCCGCTCGTCGAACTCCTTGGCCTCGAGCACTTCGGGCGACTCGAGCGGCGGCAGACTGCCCGACGAGCCACGCGCCGGCAGCGTGCGTTCGCCGGTCAGCTTCGGGCGCGGCGCGCTGTGGAAGCGGAACGTGCTGCGTTCGGCGTCCCATTGCAGGTCGGGAACCACCTGGTGCAGCAGCGGACCGAGTCGGTCGACGTCGACCGGCAGCGCTTCGGCCTCCGGATAGCGACTGTGGATGCGTTCGCGGATCTGCTGCACCGAGAGTTCGCTGGCGCCGAGCAGCACGCCATGGCCGAGCTTCAGGGCGCGCTCGGCCGGCATGTTGCGCGGGTAGAGCTCGAGCTTGCCCGAGACGGCGACGTCGGCGGCGGTGGCCGCGAGCCGGACCAGCCGGTCGGGGGAAATCGCCGGCAGACCGTCCGGCACCGGCACCTGCTGCAGCGTCTCCAGCACCCGCGAGGGCGGTGGCAGCGGCTCCGCGTGGGCAAGTTCCTTGGCGCGACGGCCGAGGTCGTAGGCGTAGCGAAGCAGGTCGCTGGATTGCAGCGGCTGGCCATCGTGATCCTGGTGGACCACCAGCCAGACCCGGTCGTGGCGGCGGTTGCCTTCGAAGCGTGGCTCGTCCAGCGAGGCTTCGGCCTCCACCGCAGCCCGCAGCATCGCGCGCGCGGCGCGATCGCGCTTCGACTCCACGATGCCGGCGGCAAAGCCATCCGCGATCATGCGCACCGCTTCGGCGATGCTGGTGATGCCACCTTGGGTCAGCACCGCGGAGAACAAGGCATGGCGGACTTCGGTGACCCCAGCGAGGCGCTGCCAGCGTTCGCGGGCCTTGGCCAGGACCTGATGCACGACCACGGTGGTCGTCTTGTGCTGCTTGCCGACCTCGGTCTGGGTCGGCCATGGCTGTGGCTCGGTGGTCGTCGGGTCGGCGAACAAAAGGCCGCGCAGCAGTTCGGCTGGCTGCTGGTCCTTCTTGGTCTTGGTGCGCGGGACGGGCACCAGTCGCTCCACGAGTTGTTCGAACGTGGCCGACGGTTCGTCGGCGGTGTCTTCGGCAGCAACGTCCTCCGTCGGCCGTGGTCGGCGGGGCGGTAGTTCGTCCCCTGGCTGGACCTCGGGGAACCGCGAGCGGAGCTCGGCGAGAGACCGCAGCAGCTCGTCGCGCGTCACGGCGCCGACACCGCGGCCTTTGGTGAGTCGGCCCTGTGGCACCCGCAGCAGCTGCAGCACGGTTTCGATGCCGGCGCGTTCGAGCACGTTCTCGGCGCGTGTCGAGAGACCGAGCAACTGGATCGGCGCCTGCAGCGAGATGTCGGCCGCGACCGGTCGTGGGCCGGGCTTGCCGATCTCCGCGAAGGCCTGTTGCCAGGCCACGCGCATCTCGTCGATGTTGTCGAAGCGCTGCGCGGCATCGCGGCGCAGGGCGCGGGCGAAGAACGCGGTGAGCGGCTCGCGCGCCGCACTCGGGAACAAGCTCTCGTCGCGCAGGTCGACCTCGTCCTCGCCGAGTTCTGGTGCGGTGCGACCGTCGCCCCACTTGGGGAGGCGGCCGGTGGCCATCTCGTACAGGGTCACGGCCGCGGCGAAGCGTTCGGCGGCCGGATCGTAGTGGCGGCGTTTGCCCTGCCCGAGCATCGGGTCCAGGTAGGCGCGCGTGCCGACTTGCGTCTGCGCGAGCGGCGCCTTCGCCAGCGAGAAGTCGAACAGCACCAGGTGCAAGCGGTCGCCGCGCCCGAGTGGCACGACACCGAGGTTGTCGGGCTTGATGTCGCGGTGGAAGACGCCCTTCTCCTCGAGATAGCGCAGCGCCGAAAGCAGGTCGTCGCCGAAGCGCTGCAGCTGCTCGAGTTCGAGCCCCTGCTTGCGAATGCGCGCGGCCAGCGAATGGTCGCCGGCACTGGCCAGCAGCAGGCCCAGGTGGCCATCACACTCGATCTCACCGAGGTGCTCGACGATGGCTTCGTGCCGCAGGCCGCGCAGCACGTCGCGTTCGGCGCGCAGCGTGGCGTTCTGGTCTGGATCGAGGGCGAGCTTGAGCACGCAGCGCTCCTTGCCCTTGCCGTCGTCGCGCTCGACGGCGAACACCACCGCTGTGCTGCCCTGCCCGAGGCGATTCTTGATCAGCCAGCCGCCGGGGAACCGCTGCCCGACCTGGGCGGCGGTCGGGTTCTCGAACACCTCGTCGGCGGGCCGCGTGAGCTCGTTCTCGACTTCGTCGAGCTGGCGCAGGAACTCGGCCACCGTCTGGTAGCGCTCCGCAACCTTGGCGCGGGTGCTGTCGCGCACCAGTTCGACAAGGGACGAGGCGACGTTGTCCAGCGCCGATGAGAGCAAGAGCGCGCCATCGCGACTCAGTCGTTCGAGCAGAGCGCCGCGGTCGGCCGCTGGCGGTCGGCCGGTGAACAGCAGCCAGGCGATGCTGCCGAGTCCGAAGATGTCGAGGTGCTCGGCGCGGTTGGTGGGGTCGTTGGCCGTCTCCGGGGCCAGGAAGGGGATCGAGGCCGGATCGCGCAACGACTCGAGGTGCTGCGTCAGCGTCAGGCTGCTCGAGGCCAGCGGCGCCCCGGTCGTGGCGTCACGTGCGGCAGTCTGCCAATTGTAGAGGCGGACGCGACAGCCGCCCTTGGGCTGACGCCGGACCAGCACGCTCTGTGGGCTCAGGCCCCGGTGCACCAGGTGCAGTTCGTGCGTGTGTTGCAGCGCCTCGGCGATCTGGCGCAGGATCGACAGGCGATCGCCGGTGGTGAGCTTGTCGCCTTCGTCGCGCAGGAACAGGTCGAGCCGGGTGTCCTCGGGGCTGTAGTCGAAGACGAGGCCCGGGCCCTGTTCGCCTTCGAGGAACTCGAGAGCCTGCAGGATGCCGGCGTGTTGCACCCCTTGCAGCGACGTGAACTCACGGCGCGCGGCGCGGGCCAGGATCTGGCGCTGCGGCGCGTCGCTGGTGGCCGCGACCGGGTAGATCCGGATGCGGCGCTGCACCCGTTCGGCGGCGGTGTGGTGAGCGAGCCAGTCCTGGTAGCCCGGCCCCTCCAACAACAGCTTGTCCAGCAGGTAGGTGTTGGCGAAGCGCTTGTGGCTCTCCGACTCGCGAATGCCGGCTTGCGCCAGCGCCATGGTGATGGCCCGGGCCAGCGGTGCGTCGATGACCCGGCGTCGGCCGTCGTTCGGGCCCGGCTGGGTCAGCGCGTGCAGCAGGCTCTGGGTGCGCGGCGATCCTTCGCGGGTGCAGACGAAGCGGCGGGCGGTGTCGTCGAGCTCGACCTGCACCTCGCTGGCGGACAGGAAGACCAGTGGATCGAGGAACAGGCGATCGGGGTCGTGCTCGCGAAGGGCCTTCTGGCGGCGCAGCAGGCTGATGAGCCGTTTGCACTTGCGGTTGGTGACGAGGATCGGGCTGTCGCTCGTCTGCCGTTTGCCGCTGTCGCTGTGCCAGGTCCAAGTGTTGGCGTCGCCGGTGAGGCGGCCCGGCCGGCTCTTGATCTCGACCAGGAAGAAGCCCTTCTGCGTCAGGACGAGGGCGTCGACTTCACCGATGTTGCCGTCCGGGCTGACGAACTCGAACAGGGCCCAGATCCGGTTGGGCTCGACGTCGAGCAGCTTCTCGCGCAGGAAGTTGAGCGCTTCCTGTTCCCACGGGTGTGGCGTGTGGGCGAACGCGTTGAAGCGCGGCGAGTCGGGTTTCATGGGGCGGGGTAGATGCGCTACGACCAGCGGCGGCGCGTCGGATACGGCCTGAGGCTCCTGCTCGCGCGAGTAGAGCTTGGTTCGACGGGGTGGGCAAGCACACAGGCGATGGCCGAGGGGTGGATTGGTTGGGCCATGGCCGCAGGTCCACGACCGAGGTCTGCTCGCATCACGGCCAGGTCTCCAGCACCCGCACCGCCCCCTTGCTGCTGATCCGGGCGACGATGGCACGCCGGCCCTTGCGAGAGCGCAGGATCGCCTCGATGTGGGGGCGAGCAGCGAGAATGGCGGCTGCCATCTGCGGTGCGGTCAGGTTGCCGTGCGACAAAGCGAAGTAAGGGACCTTGGCTTCCCGCACCGCGGCGATCTCGAGCGGTGACCGTCGGATGGCCTTGTCCTTCGTCAGCACGACCAGGCCTCGTTCGCCCGCTCGCGGCAGCCATTCGACATCGAGGCAGCCACGCCCGAACTCCTGCGGGACGGTGCGCACACTCATCCCCGCCAACCGCAACAACTCGATCACCGACCGACTGGCCAGGTCCTCGTCGACGAGGAACTCGACCGGCCTGGTCACGCCGCCGAGCTCACCTTCTCGCATCGGATGGCGTCCTCGACCTGCGCCAGCTCGAGCTCGTAGTCGGCGGCGAGGTCCGTCATCGATTCGCCGGCTTCGAACCGTTCGAACAGCACCCGAGTGGTGATGCGTGTGCCGGCGAGGACCGGGCGGCCGAAGGCTACCTGCGGGTCGATGACGACCCGCCGCGGCGCGGCGTCCGTCGACTCCAGCTCTGGCTTGGTCGTGAACGGGAACAGGCGGAGCGGGGTCGAGCCTTGCCACTGCACGCGCGCGGCATAGCACTCGACGACCTTGGGCAGCGCCAGTTGTCCCGGCACATCGAGGCTGACCAGCTTGCCCAGTTCGTCGGTGAACACCGACTTGCCGTCGGTCCAGAACCTGCGCGTCGCCAGCGGGTGTCGTTGTTCGGGGTAACGCTTGGCCAGTGTGGTGACCGCCTTGCGCAGTTGCTGCAGCGGCACGCCGTGGAAGCGGCGGAACACCCCGAGCATGTGGATCTCGACCAGGTTCAGGAACGACAGCATGCCCTTGGTCTTGATGACCGGTGGGTGGCCAGGACGTCCCTTGGTCCAGTAGCTCACCGTGCTGTCGGGCAGGCGAGTCAGGCGAGCTGCGTCGCGGGCCGTGTAGTTGGGGATGCTAGCGGCGTCCACCATGCCTCCCGGGGCGCTCCGTCGCGAGCGCGCAGTGTGACTGGGAGCTGTGACTGGAAATCAGTCAGCTCGCAAACTGGAGCGGGTGGCGGGGATCGAACCCGCGACATTCAGCTTGGGAAGCTGACGTTCTACCGCTGAACTACACCCGCGGTCGAGCCGGCGAGGCTACCGCCGCCTCGCGTCGGATCAAGCCGCCGCTGCCACGATTCCGCAGCCGTGCGCTGCCGGCGCCGACACCCACGCACGTGCGCGCCACCGCCGGCCGCCACCCCCTACCCGTTCACGAAGTGATCCATCGCATTCGTGAACCGCACGACCCCACCCGCCGGATCCACGACCACCCCCTGATACACCACGAACAACCCGACCAACGCCGCCACATTCGGGATCCCGACCGGCTGCAGCGCGACCCCACTCCCATCCAACACCCCGCCCCCGAACGACACCGCGCCGTTCAACCGGAACTCACCCTGCAGCCCCGGCACCACGACCCCCGGCGGCAGATACCCCAGCGCCGCCGCGACCACCCACAGCTGCCCGGCCGGCCCCTGCAGCACGATGTTCACGCTCCCGCCGATCGCGTACTGATTCCCCGCCACCCCGCTCGGATCGCTGCGATGCCGCACCGTGCTCGCCCCGCTCCACAGCAGCCGATGCGCGATCGGCACCGCGAGCGTGTTCGCGACCGTCGCATTCACGGCCCCCGACCCACCAACACCCTGCGCATACACCATCCCCGGACGATCCGTGCGCGGCGGTGACGAGCTCGCGGCCATCGTGACCAGCGGCTGGTTCGGCAGCGGCTGCGCGACCTTGCGGATCTCGATGACGATGCCGCTGGTGCCATCGTGCTGGAACGGCTGCTGGAACTGCACGCGCTGCCAGCCGCTGCCATACGTGAGCTGGAAGTTGCTGGCCTGCAGCACGAGGGTCGGCGGCGACGCGAAGTTCTGCGCGAACGTCGTCGACAGCGCGGTCGCGGTGGTGGGGGCGATGCGGATCTCGAGCTGCGCGTAGTTGACCGGGCCCGGGCTCAGCGCGTGCACTTCGATGGCGACCAGCGGGCCGGGGTTGGCGACCAGTTCCTGCCGCGGCACCAGGATCTGGCAACGGCTCTCGGCGAAGCCGCCGGCGCCGGCGATGCCGAACGGGGCGATGTTGCCGCTGGTGTTCAGCAGGGTCTCCTGCGGGTGCGCCGTGAGCTGCTGGGCGGGGATCAGGCCGGTCAGCGCGAACGCGAGGACGGCGACGATGAGCTGGGTCGGGAGCATGCCGGGCCCGCCGAGCATACGCATTGCCGGCGACCGCCGGCGTGGCGATGGCGCCACTTCCCGCGCTCCGCCGACCGATGCGCCGCACCGGTTGCCAGCCATCGGGTGTGCCACTGCGGGGCCGTCGCGAATCCGGGCCGGTGCGAACTTCCCGCGGCCGCCGCCGGTGCGCCGCTGCGTAGGGCGCAGCACTCGTCCATCGCAAGGAACTCATGCCGCACTCGTGTTGGGTGGTTTCGTTCCTGCTGGCCGCCACCGCCGCGGCACAAGCCACCGATTTCCACGTCGCCGCCGACGGCGACGACAGCCGCGACGGGCGCTCCCCGGCGCAGGCCTGGCGCACCATCGGGCGCGTCAACCAGGCGTTCGCCAGCGATGCGATCCAGGCCGGCGACCGCGTGTTGTTCCGCCGCGGCGACCTGTTCCGCGGCAGTCTGCAGCTGCTGCAGAACAACGACGAAGACGTCGAGTTCGCGGCCTACGGCGCCGGTCCGCGGCCGCGCTGGTCCGGGGCGCGGCCGCTCGGGCCCTGGGTGGCGCTCGGCAGCGACCGGTGGGCGGCACTGTGTCCGCAGCCACCGCATCTGCTCTACGTCGACGGCACCTTGCAGCAGCTCGCCCGCGAGCCGGATGTCGGCAGCTTCTACACCGACGCGAGCACCGTCGCGTCGTTGAGTGACGCGGCCCTGGCCGCGGTGCCGGGCAGTCTGGTCGGGGCGGCGCTGGTGCTGCGCAACTACGACTGGTCGTTCGTGCGCACGCCGGTACTGAGCCAGAACGGCACCACGCTGGGCTTCGCGGGACTGGTCGAGGCGCCGGGCGCAGGACGCAACTACCACGTCGAAGGCTTGCCGACCTTGCTCGACGCGCCCGGCGAGTGGTGGCACGACGCCGGCCAGGGTGTGCTGGTGCTGCAGCTCGCCGCCGGGCAACAGCCGGACGGGCTCGCGATCGAGGCCGTGGTCGATGCCAGCGCGCTGTTCGGCGTCTGGAACCGTCGCTCGGTGCGGGTCCGCGACCTCGAGCTGCTGCACTACGGCGGCCGCGCCATCGATCTGCGCGGGGCCCTGTGCATCGGCAACGAGGTGCGCGACTGCTGGCTCCACGACCTCGCCGCTGGCATCTCGGTGCAGGGGCCCGCCGCGGTGGTGGCCGCCAACACCATCACCGACGTGATGTTCGAGGCGATCGAAGGCCGCGACTTCGGCGCCGGTTCGCTGCTGGTGGGCAATGCCATCGAACGGGTGGCGATGCGCTTCGGTGGCGCGCCGAGTTCGGCCGCCGGCGAGTTCCTCGTCGATGCGATCGACGTCGACTGCCTGCCGGGCGCGATCGTGCGCCGCAACGTCATCGACGAGGCCGGCTACAACGGCATCCGGGTCGACGGCAATGGCGCTCTGGTCGAGCAGAACATCGTGCGCGACACGATGCGAGTGCTCAGCGACGGCGGCGCGATCTACAGCTTCGGTGCCGGCTCGTTCGGCAACACGATCCGCCACAACATCATCGAACGCGTGCACGGCAATCGCGACGGCTCGCGCTTCTTCGGCGCGGTCGGCATCTACCTCGACAACGACACCTCGTTCTGCGTCGTCGAGCACAACGTCGTCGTCGATGCGTCGACCAGTGGTCTGGTGGTCAACGCCGCGGCCCACGATCATCGCCTGACCGGCAACCTCGCCTACGGGATGGGGCACGGCCTGCAGCTGTCGGACTGGTTGCCGGCCCACGTGTTCGGCAACCGCATCGAGCACAACAGCCTCTACACCCTCTCACCCGAGTCGCGGCCGATGGTGCTCGAGTCGACGACCGGCTGGTATGCGATGGGCACCTACGAGGGCAATCGCTACTACAACCCGTACGACCGCTACGCGGTGCGCGCGAGCCAGTACACGAACTCGCCGCAGTACACCCTGGCCGGCTGGCGGCAGCAGAACCCCGGCAACGATCTGCTCTCGCGCCAGCACTTCCTGCGGCTGCTCGCGCATCCGGTGCGCCAGGTGACCGGCGCCGAGAACCTCGGCAACGGCGACTTCACCACCGACATCGCCGGTTGGACCGCGTGGGCCGGCAGCGGTTCGGCGGTGGCGACCTGGTCGCAGCCGCTCGGCTTCGTCGGCGGCGCGCTGCGGCTCGATGTCGTCGGGGCGGGCAACCCGTACGGGCTCGTGTATCGCCCCGGGTTCGCGGTCGGCGATGGCCAGTGGTATCGGTTGCGGTTCCGGGCTCGCGCTGCCGCGGCCGTCGATGTGCAGCTGCAGCTGCAGCGCCATGCCGGCGACTACGCGGTGCTGCAGGACCTTCGCTGGGTGCCGGTCGACCAGCGGTCGACCCGGTTCGAACTCACGTTCCGCGCCGGCGTGACCGAGCCACAGGCGCGCTTGAACTTCCTGCTGCGCACCGCCGGCACGGTGTGGCTCGACGAGGTGTCGTTGGTGCCGGTCACCGTCGACGAGGATCCGGCGCGGACCCGTTCGCCGGTGTTCGTCAACGCCTCGGACCAGCCGCGCTCGTTCCCGCTGGTCGGTCCGCATCGCGACCTCGACGGTCGGCCGGTGACGTCGCCGTTGGTGGTGCCGCCCTGGTCGGGCGCGGTGCTCGTGCGCCAGCTGCCGTAGCCGCTCGCCGCCTCAGCGCCCCGTCGCCAGCTCGAACGCCCGCACTTCCGCCGCATGCCGATCGTGGCACAGGTCATCGGCATCGAAGTCGAGCAGCACGCCGGCATCATCGAGCGCCTGCAGCTGGCCCTGCTCGACGCCGCACAAAACCAGGAACCGCCGCTCCTCGCGCAGGTGCCGCATCAGCGCGCGCAGTTCGAGGGCCGCGGTCTCGTCGAGGGTCGGCAGCGCCGCCACGTCGAGCACCAGGGTTCGCTGCTGCGGGTCGGTGTGGCTCGCCCACAGGCCCAGATCGCCGAACGCATACTCCTCCGCCCCCGGCGGCGGCACGGCGCGGAACACGCCGACCTGCGGCCCGCCGGCGCCGGCGACCGGCACCAGTTCGATCCGGGCGGTGCGGTGCCAGAGCTGCAGCAGCAGCACCAGCAGCAAGAACCCGATCGGCGGCAGCGCGGCCCAGCCGGGCGCGTGTTCGAACGCGAGCGTGCCGAGGCCGGCGCCGAGCGCGAAGCTCAGGGGGATGCTGCCGAGCAGCAGCAGGCGCCACCAGGCCACCGCGCGCCGTGCCGCGGACAGCGGGCGGTTCCAGCCGAGGCCGCGCGCGGCCGAACGGGCGAGGTCGAGGCCGAGGTCGGTGGCGACGCCAGTCACGTGCGTGGTGCGCACGACGCCGCCGCTGATGCGGGTGATGGTCGCGTTCTGCAGGCCCATCGCGAACGCGGCGACCAGCGTCGCGGCGATCTGCAGCGCGCCGTCGGTGGTGCCGTTCGCGCTGCCGAGCGCCAGCAGCCCCGCGAACGCCGCCAGCAGCCCGACCTCGACCGCGATCGGCAGCGCGAACACCCGCTGCCAGCGGCGGGCCCGCGCCCATTCGAGCAACAGCCCGGCCGCGAACGCCCCGGCGGTGAACGTCGCCACCAGCGCCGCCATGTAGCCGGCGGCCCCGAACGTGCCCTTGGCGACCCCGACGCCGAACTGCGACACCGCGCCGGTCAGGTGCGAGGTGACCTGACTGCAGGCGACGATCGACAGCGCGTTGGTGTAGCCGCCGATCCACGACAGCGATACCGCGAGGCGGGCCTGCTGGGCGAACGAATGGGCGGAGGCGGCGAGCATCGGCGCGCGGACGGTAGCGGCAGCGGGGCGCGAGTTCCCGCGCGCATGTGCCGGCCCGAGCGCGTAGCTTCTCGCGGCCCATGTCCACCTCGGAGCCAGCCCGGCCTGCCCCGAGCCGCCTCGTGCCGCGGCTGCTGCTCGCCGGTCTGGCACTGGGCCTGCCGGTGGCGCTGCTGGCATGGCTGTGGCAGGCGCCGCCGGCGTCCTACCTGCTGCGGCTCGCGGGCTGCCTGTACTGGGTGCCGGTGGGCGTGGTGACACTGGCGCTGCCGGCGCTCGCCTGGCGCTGGCACCGACGCTCCGACCGGCTCGCCGTGCTGCTGGTGCGCTACGGTCCCGGGGCGCTGCTGGCGGTGGCCCTCGCCGCGCTGGTCGTGCAGCTGGTGCCGCCGCAGTTCCGGGTGCAGTTCGACGAGACCTGCCTGCTCGGCGTGTCGCAGGGCATGCACACGCAGCGCCTCGCGGTGATGGCGACCGCGGCGCTGCCGTACGACGGCACCCTGGTGCCGGTCGAACAGATGGTCGACAAGCGGCCGCCGCTGTTCGCGTTGGTCGTCAGCGTGATGCACGACCTGCTCGGCTACGACCGCCGCCACCCGCTGTGGCTCAACACCGGGCTGCTGGCGGGCGCGCTGTTCCTCGCGTTCGCGGTGGTGCGGCGGCGGCTCGGTGCAGCAGCGGCGGTCAGTGCGCCGCTGCTGTTGCTGGCGGTGCCGCTGGTCACCGTGGTGGCGACCTCGGGTGGCTTCGAGCTGTTCGCGGTGGTGCTGTTCGGCGGGCTGCTGGCGGCGGCGATCGACGTGCACCTGCGGCCCGAACCGGTGCGCTGGTGCACGTTCCTCGCCATCGGCGTGCTCTACGCGTGGTCGCGCTACGAGGCGCTGCCGATGTTCGCGCTGGTCGCCGCACTGTTGTGGTGGGGCCACCGCGGGCTGCCCGGTTTCGACCGCCGCTGCTGGTTCGCGGCGGCGCTGGTGCCGTTGGCGTTGGCTCCGCTGCTGCCGCTCGCCGTGCACGCGCGCGACTCGAACTTCTACCCGGAGGCCGCCGGTCGCTCGCTGGTCGCGCTGCAGCACGGCCTGCTGCACCTGCCGCCGTTCCTGCGCGCGTGGTTCGATCCGACCGCTGCGCATGCGCTGCCCGGGCTGTCGGCGTGGCTCGGGGCCGGGGCGGCGCTGCCGTGGCTGTGGCAGCGGCGCACGATCGGCTACGCGGCGCTGCTGGTGCTGGTGCCGGTGCTGGCCCTGTCGCTGCTGGTGCTGTTCTGGTTCTACGGCGACGTCCGCGAACCGACGGCGCTGCGCCTGTTCCTGCCGGCGGCGTGCCTGTCGGCGCTGTCGCCGCTGCTGCTGGTGGCCCGGTTCGGCGCGCGCGCGGGCGGGTCGCTGCTGCTGTTCGCGCTCGGGCTGCTGGCGTATCGCGGTGGGGCGCTGGTGGACGGCGAGGCGTTCCCGCGGCTGCAGGTGGAGCAGATCACCGATGCGCTGGACGGCCTGGTGCAGCGGCATGGCCACGACGGGGCGCTGTGGGTCGGGTCACCGGCGCAGTATCTCGTCACCCAGCGGCAGGCCGCGCTGTCGGTGCTGTCGTTCCAGCACCGCTACGCCGACGTGCAGGCGCTGCAGCGGCAGCGGGACGTGCGCACCGTGTATCTGGTGGTCACGTCGATCGACCGGGCGATGGCCCCCGCGTTCGGTGATGCGGCGATGGTGCTGCGGGCGCGGCCGTGCACGCTGGTCGAACAGGTCGACGGCCGGCACCCGATCACGCTGTACCGGCTGTCGCCGTGAGCCCCTGATCGAGCCACTGCACCTCGGCCCGTTCGGCGCCGCTGGTGCCGCCGCCGAACAGGTCCGCCATCACCGCGGCGCGGTGGCGGAAGATGCGCTCGACGTCGCGGCGCACGAACAGCTTCATCACCAGCCCGGCCAGCGGCCCGCCCTTCGGCCGCAGCACGACGTCGTCGCCGAGCACGGTGCCGCCGTCGCACGGCGTGAAGGTGTGGGTGTGGTGCCACAGCACGTACGGGCCGCGCAGCTGCTCGTCGGCGAACGCGAACGGCGGCTCCCAGCGGGCGATGCGGGTGCGCCAGCGCAGCGGCACGCCGTGCAGGGCGATCCGGTAGTCGATCGTGGTGCCGACGTGCATGTCGATCGGCAGCGGGCTCAGGATCCGGAACGACAGCCAGTCGGGCGTCAGCCGTTCGAGGTTCTGCGCATCGGCGAAGAACGGGAACACCGCCGCGGGCGGGTGCGGGACCCAGAGGGAGGAGCGCAGACGCCAGGTCTTCACGGCGCAGCGGTTCGCCGGCGCCATGGCGGTGGATGCGGGGCCGGGCCCGGTGGCGGCCCGGCCCGCCGTGCCATCGGCCTCACCAGCGGGCGATGAAGTCGACCGTGATACGGGTGTCCATGATGTCGTCGTCCGGATCGGTCAGCGCGAACTCGTAGCAGGCGCCGATCTCGTACTTCTTGCTGATCTCGAGGCGGGCGCCGATGCCGGCCCAGGCGACGAAGCTCTCGGCCGGCTGCGAACCGAGGTTGGTGTAGTCGAGACCACCGACCGGCAGCGCGGTGTCGCCGTCGCTGAGGTAGTGGATGCCGTGCAGCTCGAACAAGGGCGCGAACACCGTGTCGCTGCCAGGATTGACGTCGTAGTCGACGTGCAGGTCCCAGTGGCCGACCGTGTTGCCCTCGTCGCCGTCCATCGGCACGCGCAGCGTGACGTTGCCGAGCAGGTGCAGGCGCTCGTAGCCCTTGGCCACGCTGACGAACGGGCTCACTTCATCGGCGCCGCCCTGCAGGATGCCGCGGTGGCCGTTCTCGGCCATGTAGCGGATGCCGGGCGTGACCACGTAGTCCTTCGCCTTGTCGGCGACCAACACGTATTTGAAGCCGGCGGCGAGGTCGTTCCAGCCTTCGTCCTGGATCAGGCCCGAGTCGAGTTCCGAGTAGCCGTCCTTGGTGGCGATGAAGGCGAGCTTCTCGGTGATCGCGAGGCGCGCCTGCACCGCATAGACGGTGACGTCGCCGCCCTGCAGCAGCGACTGGTCGCTGAAGTTGTGCTTCAGGTAGAGGGCGCGCACGCCGGTGTCGTTGAACGGCGACTCGAAGTAGAGCGGCTGGCCGAGCGGCTCGTGGAAGTGCTCGAAGCCGCGCAGGCCGGTCAGGAAGCCGTTGTCCTTCGCCGGCTGCGCCGCCGGGTCCTGCGCCGAGGCGCTGGCCACCAGTACGGCGGCGACGAAGCACGGGAGAGCGAGGGGGAGCAGTGGGGAGCGGTTCATCGTTCCATCGCAAAGCCTCGCTGCGAAGGATGTTTCGTCGCTGGCGCTACTGCGGACTCGTTGCCGTCTGGCTGCGTCGCCGGCCCCGCGCCGACTACGTCGATGGGCGCAAGGGTCGGGGCTGCCCAGCGCCCTGGCGAGGGGCCCGGGTCTTGCCCCGGGCGACGCTGGGGCCGACAACGGTGGCTGCCGATGCGCTTCCTCCTGCTGTTGCCGTTGCTGTTCATCCAGGCCGCCTGCTGGGGGCCGCGTTACTTCTCGCCGCGTGAGCACCAGGACGGCACCAGTCCGAGCGGGCATCCGGCGGCCGTCTACGCGCTGCCGGCGGCGACCGCCGGGGTGGCCGAGCTCGGCGAACTGCGGCTGTGGTCGGCCGGCACCCGGGCCCGCTACGACGAGGCCGGCGAAGAGCGCATCGAGCTGCACGTCGGCTTCGAGCTCGAGAACAACAGCGACGAGCCGCTGCAGCTCGACCTGGCATCGATCCGCTGCGAGGAGCTGGTCGTCGACGACCTGCTGCAGCCGCCGCTGCCGCATCAGCTGATCGAGGGCACCGGTCTCGCGCTGCCGGGCTCGACGGTGCGCGTCGACTGTCTCTACCTGCCGCCGGCCGAGGTGCCGAGCGACGTCGACAGCTTCTCGATCCGGTTCGTGGTGCTGGCCGGCGACCGGGTCGTGCTGCAGCAGGTGACCCCGTTCGGGCCGCAGACGCGGTCGATGGGCGCGTTTCGCGATGACCCGTATTTCTATGCGTGGAACTCGCGGTGGGGCCCCGGCTGGGGTCCTGGCTGGGCGGTCGGCTGGGGGCCTGGTTGGGGGGCCGCCGGCGGGCCGGGGTGGGGCCGCGGCTGGGACTGGGGCCCGCCGCTCTGCCGCTGAGCTGCCGCTGACCGGTCGCTGACGCGCGGCCCGGAACGGGCGGCGCCCGCGCCCGGAGTTTTGCGGCCAGCGACTCGTCTGGCGCGCCTTCGTCAGCAGCGGGCTGTAGCCGGTCGGTCTCCCGATCGGTTCCGGTCCGTTGCGCTGTACTTGTTCACCGGCTAAGGGTGTCGCCCCCTTTCGGCTCCCTGGCGCCTAGGCTGCGCGCCGCCGGTGGGAAGTGAGTCTCCCTTTCGGCCTTCGATCCCATCCCATGACCGAACGAGAACCCATGATCGAGGCGCAGGACCTGTGCAAGCACTACGGGTCCTTCGCTGCCATCGATCATCTGTCCTTCACCATCCACCGCGGCGAAGTCGCGGCGTTCCTCGGCCCGAACGGCGCCGGCAAGTCGACGACGATGAAGGTGCTGACCGGCTACCTGTCGCCGACCTCGGGCACCGCCCGGCTGGCCGGCGTCGACGTCGTCCAGGACCGCGTGCGGGCGGCCGAGAAGCTCGGTTACCTGCCGGAGAACGGTCCGCTGTATCCGGAGATGACGGCGCGCGAGCTGCTGACGTTCTTCGGGGAGGCGCGTGGGCTCGGCAAGGGGCGGCTCGCGGAGCGGCTCGACTTCGTGACCCAGGAATGCGACCTGCACGAGCTGCTCGACAAGCCGATCGGCACCTGCAGCAAGGGCCAGAAGCAGCGCGTCGGCATGGCGCAGGCGCTGTTGCACGACCCCGAGGTGCTGATCCTCGACGAGCCGACCACCGGTCTCGACCCCAACCAGATCCGCCACGTGCGCGAGCTGGTCAAGAAGCTCGGCCAGACCCGCACCATCCTGCTGTCGACGCACCTGTTCCAGGAGGTCGAGGCGATGGCCGGCCGCGTGCTGCTCGTCAACGACGGCAAGCTCGCGTTCGACGGCACGCCCGAGCAGTTCAAGCAGAAGGGCGGCGGCAAGATGGAAGACGCCTTCCGCACCCTGACCACCCACGCCTGAGGCGCCGACGAACATGAACAAGAACATCGTCTCCGCGGTCGCCAGGCGCGACCTCCGCAGCTGGTTCGGCAACCCGACCAACTACCTCTTCATCCTGTTGTTCGTCGCCGTGTCGGCCGTGGCGCTGATGTGGCCGGCGGCCTTCTTCGTCAACAACCTCGCCACCCTCGACACCTGGACCCGGGTGTTCCCGCTGCTGGCGGTGTTCTTCGTCGCCGCGGCGACGATGGGCATGTGGACCAGCGAGCGCGCCAACGGCACCCAGGAGCTCCTGTTCACGCTGCCGGCCAACGACTTCGACCTGCTGCTCGGCAAGTTCCTCGCCTACGTCGGCGTCTGGACGGTGTCGCTGCTGTTCACGCTGCCGCTGCCGATCGCGCTGTCGCTGCTGGGTTCGCCGGACTGGGGCCAGGTGTTCGCGAACTACGTCGGCTTCTGGCTGTTCGGCACCATGCTGGTCAGCGTGTCGATGGTCGGCTCGCAGCTGACGCACAACGGCACGCTGGCGTTCATCCTGTCGGCGATCGTCTGCAGCCTGGTCGTCTACCTCGGCTCGCTGCTCGGCCTGTTCGGCTTCAACAGCTGGGTCGCCAACGGCACCGAGGGCCAGTTCAGCGAGTTCGCGCGCGGCATGATCCCGCTGTCGGGCGTGGTGCTGTTCCTCGGCCTGTGCGCGACGTTCCTCTACTTCAACCTGGCGCTGCTGTCGCGGCGCCACTGGCGCAGCGCCGGCGACGGCGCGCACGGCTTCGTGCGCTCGGCCGGGTTCGCGGTCGGCACGCTGGCGCTGACGGTGATCGCGGTGCACATGCTCGGCCGCTTCGACGCGACCAGTGAGGGCATCCACTCGCTCGGCAGCGAGAGCCGCCAGCTGCTGGCCGGCCTCGACCAGAACAAGACGGTCATCATCAAGGCCTACGTCAGCGACGAGGTGCCCGAGCGCCTGGTGCAGCAGCGCCGGCTGCTGCTGAACCTGCTGGATCAGTTCGACTCGATCGGCGGCAACGCGGTGCAGAAGGACTTGGTGATCCCGCAGCCGTTCTCGCCGGAGGCGCGCGAGGCGGAGGCCAACTACGGCATCCGCGCGCAGACGCTGCCGGTCGAGCTGGCCGGCGGCAGCTACGCCGAGATGCAGGTGTTCCTCGGCTTCGCCGTCACCTGCGGCACCCAGGAAGTGGTGACCCAGTTCGTCGAGCCGGGCCTGCCGCTCGAGTACGAGCTGACCCGCAGCATCCGCGTGGTGTCGAACGCCGAGCGCAAGAAGGTCGGCGTGCTGAAGACCGACGTCGAGTTCGCCGGCGGCATGGACTTCCAGACCTTCCAGCAGAAGCAGCGCTGGTTGATCGCCGACGAGCTCGAGCAGCAGTACGAGCTCGAGAACGTCGATCCGGCCAAGGACTACCCGGACACCATCGCGTGCCTCGTGGTGCCGCAGCCGAGTTCGCTCGAGCAGGAGCCGATGGATCGCCTGCAGAAGTGGATCCTGGCCGGCAAGCCGGTGCTGCTGCTCGAGGACCCGATGCCATACAACGCGCCGGGCACCGCCGCCGACGACCAGAAGGGCGGCATGCAGGCGCGCATGATGGGCGGCGGCGGCCCGCAGAAGGGCAACTTCGACGGCTTCCTGGCCGCGATCGGCCTGCGCATGCCGAAGACCGAGCTGGTGTGGGACACCAGCTCGCGCGGCCTGTTCGGCGGTCAGCTGCCGATGACGTTCGTGTTCGCCGGTGGGGCCGGCGTCGCCGCCGACAGCTCGATCACCAAGGGCCTGCAGTCGGCGGTGTTCATGGGCGCCGGCCAGCTGCTGCCGGCCGGCAGCGAGGGCATCACGGTGCAGCCGCTGGTGTCGTCGCCGGCGCCGACCAGCCAGGAGACGATGAACGGCCTGGTGCCGAAGTACGAGAGCGCCCCGGGCCGCAACGACGGCTTCCTGGTGTTCGACTTCTTCGGCCGCATGCAGCCGAACCCGAACGCCCGCCTGCGCCCGGCCGGCAAGCGGTTGGACCTGGCGGTGCGCGTCAGCGGCAAGCCGGCCGGTGCCGAGCAGTCGCTGAACCTGATCGCGTTCGCCGACCTCGACGTGGTCGGCAACACGTTCTTCCAGATCCGGCGGCAGACCGACGAGGCCAACATGCGCTTCGACAACGTGCCGCTGGTGATGAACTGCATCGACAGCCTGGCCGGCGACGAGAGCCTGATCGAACTGCGCAAGCGCCGGCCGATCCTGCGGCGTCTGACCGCGGTCGAGTCGGCGCAGGCGACCTTCGAGCTCGAGTGGTCGAAGCAGAAGGCGGCGGCCGAGGAAGAGTCCGACAAGGCGCTCGAGGCGGCCAAGAAGCGGCTCGACGAGGCGGTCGACAAGATCCGCAACGACACCGCGCTCGACGAGCAGGCGAAGGCCAACAAGATCGTCGAGGTCGAGAGCGTCGAGAACCGTCGCTTCGAGACCGAGAAGGCCGACATCGAGGCGAAGAAGAAGCTGCGCATCGAGGAGGCCCAGTACACGCGCGACGCCAGCCGTCGCACGATCTACAACGGCTACCGCCTGTTCACCCTGTTGCTGGCGCCGGTGCCGGCGCTGTTGTTCGGCATCGCGACGTTCCTGCGTCGGCGTTCCCGCGCCGCCGCGATCGTGCCGCAGAATCGTCTGGTCCGTGGAGGTGTCAAGTGAGCGAGTTCGTCAAGACGGGCGCCATCGCCGGTGGCGCGATCGGTTTGGCCATCCTGGCCGCTTCGATGGGGCCGCGCGAGGTCAAGAACGACCTGTTCTCGGACCAGGGCGAGGCGTTCTACGGTGACTTCAAGGACCCGGCGACCGCGACCTACCTCGAGGTCACCGAGTTCAACGCCGACAAGGCCGAGGCGCGCAAGTTCGCGGTGCAGCGCGACAAGGACGGTCGCTGGACCATCCCGTCGCACGGCAACTACCCGGCCGACGCCAAGGACCGCATGGGCAAGGCGGCCGCCTTGCTGATCGGCCTGAAGCGCGACCTGTGCGTCAGCGACCGCATCGAGGACCACGTCGCCTTCGGCGTCGTCGATCCGCTCGATGCCGGCACCGACACCAAGGGCCGCGGCAAGCGCATCACGCTGAAGGACAGCGCCGGCAACCAGCTCGCCGACCTGATCGTCGGCAACGAGCTGCCGAAGAAGATGGGCGTGCGCTACCTGCGCCTGCCGAAGGGCAAGCGCGTCTACGCCGCCAAGCTCGACGGCGAGGTGTCGACCAAGTTCGCCGACTGGATCGAGACCGATCTGCTGAAGGCGTCGTCGTGGGACATCCGCAAGGTGACCTTCGACAACTACTCGGTCGACGAGACGCAGGGCGCGGTGGTGCCCGGCCAGAAATACGTCGTCAGCAAGGACAGCGCCGGCAAGTGGGCGGTCGACGGCCTCGATGCGCAGAAGGAAGAGCCGAACGAGGAGAAGCTGCGCGAGATCGGCGACACGCTCGGGCAGATCAAGATCGTCGGCGTGCGGCAGAAGCCCGAGGGCCTGACCGGTGGCCTCGAGCAGGTCACCGGCTTCGACCGCCAGATCCTGACCCAGTCGCTGATGAAGCGCGGCTACTTCCTCGATCGCAAGGGCAAGGTCTGGAGCAACGAGGGCGACCTGCTGTTCGAGACCCAGAAGGGCGTGCGCTACACGCTGCGCTTCGGCGAACTGGTGCCCGGCGACGCCGATGCGGTGTCGGCCGAGACGCCGGAGCCGGCGGCCGGCGCCGATCCTGCCAAGGACCCGAAGGCGAATGCGAGCAATCGCTACCTGATGGTCACCGCCGAGTTCGCCGAGGACATCCTGACCAAGCCGACCGGCGTGCGGCTGCCGAAGGACCAGCTCGACAAGCGCACCGAGGCGCGCACCCAGATCGAGGCGATCCAGAAGGCGGTCGAGGCCTACCGTAGCAAGCACGAGAACAAGCTGCCGGAGTCGCTGGCCAAGCTGACCGAGAAGCCGGCCGAGGGCGACGCGCTGTTGGCGGAGCTCAAGCAGGACCCGTGGGGCAGCGACTACGTGCTGTTCGTGCAGGGCGACACCTACACGGTGATCAGCCACGCCGACGACAAGAAGGACGGCGGCGAGGGCATCGCCGCCGACGTGCGCAGCGACCGCCTGCCGCTCGAGGACGAGCTGAAGAAGAGCGCCGACGCGTGGACCGAACACGACCGCAAGGTCGAGGAAGGCCGCAAGGAGGCCGAGAAGCTCGGCAAGCGCTTCGGGCCGTGGTACTACGTGATCGACCAGGGGCTGTTCGCGAAGCTGAAGCCCAAGCGCGAGGACCTGGTCAAGCCGAAGTCGGCCGAGGCGCCGGCCGGTGGGGAGACGCCGCCGGGGCTGCCGGGCGGGCTGATCCCGGGCAAGTGAGCCTGGGCGAGTGATCCGGCGCGCGTAGTCGGATGCAACGCGGCCGCGCCTGCCAGGCGCGGTCGCCGCGCGGCTACAGCGCGGCCGCCAGTTCGGCCAGCGCGCGACTCAGGATCGAGCGCACCGCGACCTCGGTCTTGCCGAGATCCTGCGCGATCTGCGCGTGCGACAGGCCCATCAGCCGCGCCATCAGGATCACTTCCTGCTTCTCCGGCGCGAGCTTGGCGAAGCCGGCTTCGATGCGCTGCAGCTCCTCGCGCGCCGCGGCCTGACCGCTCGGCGTGTAGACGCCGTGCAGGCCGCGCAGTTCGTCCTCCTCGAGGCCGCCGTGCTCGCGCCGCGCATCGCGCTTGCCGGCGCGCCAGTGCTCGGCGCGGTCGGCGATCTTGCGCATCGCGGTCGTGAACAGCCACTTCCGGAACTCCGCCTCGCCGCCGAACCGGAACCGCTCGGCGTTCTCGAGCACGTCGCGGCACACCGACTGGGCGAGGTCGCTGCACGATTCCTTCGCCAGCAACGACGGTCCGGCCTTCAGCCGCACGAACGCGCGCAGGGCCGGCAGGTGCTGCTCGAGCAGCGTTGCCACCGCCGCCGGATCGTGCTGGCTGGCGCGCTGCAGCAAGGCTTCCAGGTCGTCACTCATGCGGGCAGGATACCATTCGCCGCGCATGGACGAACCGACCCAGCGCCGAGCCGGTGCCCCAGACAGCGACTTCGTGCACGAAGTCATGGCGGACTGCATCGAGGCCTGGAACCAGGGTGGCGCCGCGGCGGCCGAGGCGGTGCTGCAGCGGCACCCGGACCTCGCCCCGTTGCTGCGCGAGCGGCTCGAGAAGCTGCAGCGCACCGGTCTGCTCGGTGACAGCGAGCCGGAGACCACCTCGGCGATGCCGACCCAGCTCGGCGAGTTCAAGCTCGGCAAGCGCATCGGCAGCGGCGGCATGGGCGTCGTGCACCTCGCCGAACAGCTGTCGCTCGGCCGCACCGTGGCGCTGAAGCTGGTGCGGCCCGAGCAGCGGTTCTTCCCCGGTGCGCGGGCGCGGTTCCGCCGCGAGGTCGAGGCGATCGCGCGCCTCGGCGATGCCGGCATCGTGCCGATCCACTGCGTCGGCGAGGACCAGGGCATCGACTACTTCGCGATGGAGTTCGTGCGCGGCGCGTCGCTCGGCGAGGTGATCGCGGCGGTGCAGGGCACGCCGCACGGCGAGCGCCAGGGGCGCGATGTAGCAGTGGTGGCGGCGGCGCGCGGCGAACAGGAGCTGCCGGCGGTGCTGCCCGAACTGTTCTCCGGCACCTGGGTGATGACGTGCTGCCGGCTGGTCGCGCGCATGGCGCGCGCCGCCCACCACGCGCACGAGCGCGGCGTCGTGCACCGCGACCTGAAGCCGAACAACGCGATGGTCACCGTCGACGGCCGCGTGCTGCTGCTCGACTTCGGCCTCGCCGCCGCCGCCGGGACCACCCGCATCACCCGCAGTGGGGCGATGCTCGGCACGCTGCACTACATGGCGCCCGAGCAGCTGCAGGACGGTGCGGTCGACGTGCGCACCGACGTCTACGCGCTCGGGGTCACGCTGCACGAACTGCTCGCGCTGCAGTCGCCGTTCGACGGCCGCTCGACCGAGGCCCTGCGGCAGCAGATCCTGCTCGGCGTGCGCGCGCCGCTGCGCGAGGTCAACCCGGAGGTGCCGCGCGACGTCGCCACGATCACCGCGGTCGCCAGCGATCGCGACCCGGCGCGCCGCTATGCGAGCGCCGCGGCACTGGCCGATGACCTCGAACGCTTCCTGCAGCACCGGCCGATCGAGGCCCGCCCGGTCGGCGCGCTGGTGCGCTGCCGGCGCTGGAGCCAGCGGCATCCGGCGCTGGCGACCGCGGCGGGGCTGGGGTTGACGGGTCTGCTGGCGCTGCCGTTCGTCGTGCAGTGGTCGCGCGGGGTCGCCGAAGCGCAGATCCAGACCGCGCGGCAGCAGTCGCAGCGGAACCTGCAGGGGGCGCTCGATGCGGTGACGCACATGCTGCGGCAGGCGCGTTCGCAGGCGCTGCGGCAGGTGCCGGGGCTCGATGCGCAGCGCCAGCGCGAGGTCGACACCGCGGTCGCGCTGATGCGGCAGCTGCGGGCCGAGAACGCCGACGACAGCTCGGTCGCGGCGTTGTTCGTGCGGGGCATGATCCGGGTCGCCGAGTTCCGCCGGTTGTTCGGCGATCATCCGGGGGCGCTGGTGGTGCTCGACGAAGCGGAGCCGGTGCTGGTCGCGCAGCGCCGCGCGGCGCCCGACGATCCGCTGCTGGCGGTCGATCGGGCCGGACTCACGCTGAATCGCGGTTCGTCGTTGGTCGAGCAGGGCAAGGTGGCGGCGGCCGCCGCGGCCTGGCAGGCGTTGCTCGACGAGTTCGCCGGCCGCGCTCCGGCGACGTTGCCCGGCGAGTTGCGCACCGCGCTCGCGAGCTGCCACAACAACCTGTCCCGCATCAAGAAGGCCGATGGCGATCTGGCGGCGGCGACCGCGCATCTGCGGACCGCGATCGAGCTCGAGGCCGAGGTCACCAGCGACGCTGACAGCATCGACCACCGCCTCGATCGACTGCGCACCCGTTCCAACCTCTCGACGATGCTGCTCGAACAGGGCGATGCGGACGCGGCCCGCCAGGGCTACGAGGTCGTCCTGGCGGCTCTGCTGGAGGCTGCGAAGGTGCACCCGAACGAACCCGAGGTGCAGCGGGAGTTGGCGCGGGCCCGCTGTGCGATGGCTGGCTTGCACTCGCTGCAGCAGGACTTCGTGCAGTCGCGGCCGCTGCGCACGGCGGCGATCGCGGCGATGGAGCAGCTGGTGGCCGCCTTCCCCGATCGCATCGCGTATCGGCAGGAGCTCGGGCAGATGGCGAACGACGCCTCGGTCGATGCGCAGCTGGCGAAGGACCTCGACGCCGCCGCCCCGCTCGCCGATCGCGCGGTCGCGTGCCATCGCGAACTGCTGCAGCGCGCGCCGCAGAACGTCGAGTATGCGACCCAGCTGGCGATGTTCCTGCGTCAGCGCAGCGTGGTGGCGTTGCTGCAGCAGCGCCTCGAGCCGGCCTTCGCCGACATCACCGCCGCGATCGAGTTGCAGGAACTGGTCGTACGCAACAGGCCCGACGACCCGCACTTCGCGCTGCAGGCCGCGGGACTGCACCAGGAGCACGGGCTCTACCATCTGCGCAGCCAACGCTGGCCGGAGGGTCGCGCCGCGCTGCACCGCGCCCGCGATCACTACGAGGCGCTGCTCGGCAAGGGCAACCGCACGCCGCAGGAACCGAATCGCCTGCCGAAGCTGTTGACCGTGCTGGCCCGGGTCGAGCACATGTGCGAGGACCAGGACGCGGCGATGGCGTGCCTCGTGCGCCACCAGCAGCTGCACCCGATGGGCAAGCGCGAGCTGGTCGCGTTCGCGCAGCAGCTCGAGCTCGACCAGCACGCCGGGTTCGCGGCGCTGGTGCAGGCCGCGGACGCCGCGACTTCCGGCGCTGCCAAATGACGCGCGGCGGTGCTCCGGCCGCTACGGCGCCTGGATCCGGATCTCGAGGCCAGGGCTGCTGCTGAACCCCGATGGCGACGGCGCACACGGGCCGCTCCACAGGAAGGCGCCCTGCGCGAACAATCCGAAGCCGTGGAACACCGGCTGCGGCGGCAGCGGCACCGCGGTGGTGCCGCGGCCGGTCGCGTCGACGTTCATGCCGAGCAGCACCCACTGCGCCGGGGCCTGCAGGTCGAGGTGCATCCGCACGCCGAGCCCCGGATCGAAGCCGACCGGATCGCCGGCGGTGCCCAGCGCGAGCACGCCGAGGCCACTCGGCGGGCCGCGATCGACGGCGACCGCGAAGCCGCTGGCACCCGCGATCGGGGCGATGGTGCCGTCGATGCCGTGCGGCCCGAAGCACCCCGGCGTGCCGGTGCCGAGCTCGAACAGGCCCGGCGGCCGCTGCGCGCGCAGCTGCAGCCGCATCGCGCCGAACGCGGCGTCGAACACCGCGGCCACCGCGAGCGCGCGGCCGTCGACGAGTCCGTCGAGCTGCGGCCGCACTTCGTGGTCCTCGCCGTTCCACAGCGGGAAGCCGACCGCGTCGATCGGCGTGCCGTCCTCGGCCAGTCGCCGCGCATACAGGTCGGGTTCGAGATCGTAGTTCCAGGCGTTGTTCTGCAGCGTCTGGTAGGCGACCACGTATTCGCGGCCGTTCCAGGCGATGTCGGGACGCGACTGGCCCATCGGCGCCGGGCCGGTCAGCACCTGCATCGGCCCGGTCTGCGTGCCGTCCGGCAGCAGGCGCTGCACCAGGATCTCGGTGTTGGTCCAGTTGGAGCCCGACTGCGACACCACGATCGCGCTGGTGCCGCTGCTGGCGAGGTCGAACGAGTTCCAGTCCTGGATGTTGAGCACGCTCATCGCGCCGGCCGTCGACACGGTGCCGTTCAGATCGACGAAGTGCAGCGAGATGCCGCCCTGCGCCGACAGCATGCCGTTGTGCGATTCGGTGCCGACCAACCAGCGGCCGCCGAGTTCGATCACGCGCACGCCGCGCGCGAAGCTCGAGCCGAGCAGCCGCGGGGTGGGGTCGAGGATCGCGCCGTCGCTGCCGCGCACGCGCACGCCGTACGACAGCACCGTCTGCGGGAAGCTCGGGTAGCGCAGAGCCGCGACCAGGAAGTCGCCGCCGGCGCTGCCGACGTCGGGGGAATGGCCGAGCTGGACCTGGAACGGGGCCGGATCCAGCCAGCCGCCGTTGGCGTCGAGCCGGCGACCGTAGACGCGGCCGAGCTGCGCGTCGGCCCACGCGATCAGGAAGTGGCTGCCGTTCCACGCCGCACCGCCGGGCTGCAACTGCGTGTGCGCCGCGGTGGCGAACTCGAGTGGCGCCGCGTCGAGCGAACGGCCGAGCCGGTCGGTGCGCCACGCCAGCAAGCGCGAGCCGCCGGCGCGTTCGGCCATGGCGGTGACCAGGTAGCCGAGGCCGCCGGCCGTCACCCGCGGCAGCCGCAGCGCCTCGGCGCCGAGCGACAGGCAGCGTTCGGCGCCGATCGCGCCACTCGCCGACAGGGTGGTCGCGAAGACGTCATCGGCCGAGCCGCCGCGTGCGTCGTGCCACAGCTGCAGCGCGCCGCCGCCCGGCAGGGCTCCGAGGGCGAGGCCGTACAGGAAGCCGGTGTTCTGGTTCGGCGCCGCGATGCCACCCGGGTCGAGCACGGTGCCGTTCGCCGCGAAGCGGCACAGCCGCACGTCGGCGACCGGCTGCATCCACGCGGCGATCCACTGGCTGCCGTCCCAGGTCGCGCTGGTCGCGGTGGGGCCGGGGGTCAGCTGCGGGGTGGACAGTGCGACCGGCGCCGGGTCGAGCAGCGTCAGGTTGGCCGCGAAGCGCTGCACGACGACTTCCTGCGTGAACTGCGGCGTCTGGCGGATCCAGTTGCCGAGGAAGTGGCTGCCGATGCCGATGCCACTGCCGCGCACACAGCCGAGTTCGGTCGGCAGCGCGACGGCGGCCGCATCGAGCGGTGCAAGCGCCGGCGTGAAGCGGCGGGCGCGGGCGGTGTTCTCGCGCCATGCGAACAACCAGGTGTTGCCGGCGAACGCGACCTGCAGATCGAAGAACAGCTGGAACGACGCCGGCTGCACGAGCACGCCCGCACCGTCGAGCGCCGCGCCGGCGGCGGTGATGCGGCGCGCGCGCACGTCGCTGTTGCCGCCGCTCTGGCCGGTCCACGCGACGACGAAGCCCTGGCCGTCGCTGCCGACCGCGAACTCGAGGCCGGTCGCGTCGTTGGCCAGCGCGATCGGCACCGGATCGAGCACCACACCGGCGGCCGAGACGCGCTGCGCACGCAGTTCGGTCGCGAAGTAGCCGCTGCCGGGGTCGTATTCGCTCTTGTAGACACACAGCCAGTCCTGGCCGTTCCACACCACGCGAGGCACGGTCTGGTTCGCGGCTGCCTTGGTGATCGCGAACGGCACCGCGTCGAGCGGCTGGCCCTGCGCATCGACGCGCACGGCGAAGATGTCGCGGTCGCCGGCGCGGTCGTCCTCGAACACGACCAGCGTCGCGTTGGCACCGGCGGCCGCCGCCGCGTTGCGCTGCAGGCCGGCGGCGGCGCTGATCGCCGGCACGTCGGGCAGGCCGATCGGCGGCATCCAGTTGGCGGCCTGGGCCAGCAGCGGCACGCCGAGGGAACTCGCTGCGCACAGGCGCAGCACGACAGGGTGGAGGTGGTTCATGGGAAACCCGCTTCGATGAGCTGCCGACGCAGGCGGTGCCTGCGCCGTGAGTGCGATCCATACCACCGCTGCCGGCGGAGCATTTCCGGGCCGCTGTGCGGGCAAGGCGGGCGCCGTGCGGCCCTGCTGTGCGTCAGCCGGACACTTCGCGAACGCCCGCGTGCAGTGGCGGGCGTTCGGCTGCCTTGTCGGGACTTTCGGGCCTGGATACCCTGGACGCGACATGGGTGATGCTTTTCGCGCCGGCTACTACGTCTCTCCCGAGGCCTACCTCGCGGCGGAGCGATCGCGCGCGCAGAAGCACGAGTATCTGGCCGGCGTGGAGTATCTGATGGCGGGTGCCAGCGCCGGGCACAATCGGATCGCCGGCAACTTGTTCGGGGAGCTGCGCGGGCAACTCGAAGGAACGCCGTGTGAGGTGTTCTCCGCCGACCTGAAGGTCCGCATCGCCACCGCTACTGCCGAGTTCTACTACTACCCGGACGTCACCGTGGATTGCTCGGGCGTCTCGGACACCGCGCTGTTCGCCGAACGGCCGCGGGTGATCTTCGAAGTTCTGTCGCCCGAGACCGAGCGTATCGATCGCGGCGAGAAGCTGCGCAGCTATCAGTCGCTGCCGTCGCTCGATGCCTGTGTGCTCGTCGACCAGCACCGGGTGGCGGTCATGGTCCATCGGCGGATCGAAGGTGGCTGGGCTCGTGAGTTGCTGACCGAGCAGGCCGAACTGTTGCAGCTGCCGACCATCGCTTGTGCCATTTCCTTGGCGGCGATCTACCGGCGCACCGGGCTCTGAGCCGGCTCGCCCGCAAGGCGACCCGGCTCAGCGATTGCCAGGACGCCGCAACGCGGGACCCACCAACCACGAGATCGACGCAACCGGCCCCGCTGCGTCGTCTCCTTGGAAGCCGGCTCGCCTGCGAGGCGACCCAGGCAACGCCCTTCACGCCATCGAACACGCCGCCAGTGCCGTCGTCGGCGGGGCGAGCGGGGCGGTGCTGCCGCGCGGCGCCGTCAACCGGAACGTCGCCAGCAGCTGCGCGAACGTGTCCGCGGTCGCGTGCCAGAGCGCATCGGGCGCCATGCAGCTGATGTGCAGCAGGCGGCCGCCGTCCTCGGCGAACACGATGCGGTTGCGCATCGAGATGCCGTCGCCGTGCACGGTGGTCCAGCAGCCGACGCCGGCGAGGTCGCCGAGCGCTTGCCGTTCGATCGCGCCGATCACCTGGCCGTGCTCGTCGGCGATGTACTGCAGCCACTGGGACACGCTGCCGTCGGCGAAGGCCGGGCGCGCGGTGACCGCGAACACGATCGCCGCGTACGGCGCCATCAGGATCGTGATCGGCGCGAACGCCTTCGGGTCGTCGAGGTCGATCAGATCGGTCGGCAGCGGCACGTCGTTCCAGTCGGCGGGCATCAGCACCGAGAAGTCGAGGCCGGCCGGGGCGTCCTGCCGGTGGAAGGTGCGGGTGGTCATGTGCGGATTCGTGTCGTCGAGAGGTCGGTGTGGTTCAGGCGGTGCCGAAGGTCGCGCCGCGGCGCATCGCGACCGCCTGGATGAAGTGGAACGGGATCACCTTCCAGTCGCCGTCGCGCTGGCGCAGCAGGAACGGGATCTCGCCCTCGGGGGTCAGCGCCTGCAGCACGCGGATGCCGAGTTCGTGGTGGCGAGGGCCGACGAACTGCGTGCCGGTCGGCACCTCGAACGGATCGCCGGCTTCGAGTTCGCACAGCACCAGCATCTCGACCAGCAGTTCGTGGTGCCACGCATCGACCGGGGCCACGCCGCCGTTCGCGAGCAGCTCGACGCCGCGTGCATCGAAGGCGAGCGCCTGCATCGCTGCGACGTCGCCGGCCAGCAGTCCGCGGTAGAACGCACGCGCTGCCGTGCGGGGCGCATCGTCGGCTCGCAGTGCCGCGAGCGGATAGCGTGGGTCGACGCGGTAGCCGGCGGCGGTCGCCTGCATCACCAGCAACTGCACGTGCTCACCGAGCCATGCCTGCACCAGCAGGCGGTCCCGCGGCAGCTCGGCGGTGCGCACCGACAGGGCGTCGAGTGCGGCGAAGTGACGGGCGGCGGTCGGCGAGAGTGGCCTGGCCACCAGCGCGGCCAACTCGGGATGCGGCAGCGTGTGATGGGCGAGCCGTGCGGCATCGCCGGCCCGCAGTGCCTCGAAGTAGCCGCGCACGGTCGCGGTGGTCGGATCGGTGGTGGCCATGGTCGGAGCCTCGGTGGGGGCGCGGCAGGATCACTCGAGGTCGAGTGCGAACGGCAGCGGATAGGTCTTCACGACCGGCTTGGTCTTGCTGCGCGTCTTGACCTCGACCCGCACCGACGGCGGGGCACCGAGCACCAGGTAGAGCTTGACGAACTGATCTTCGTGCACGGCCCAGGAGCGGTCGGCGAGGTAGACCTCGTTGCTCTTCGCCTTGTGCGCCTGGTAGGCTAGCTTCTCGGCCATCAGTGGCTCGAAGCAGACGATGTTGCCGAGATAGTGGACCTGCAGCCCGGGCTTGCCCTGGTTGCCGACCTCGGTGCAGGCTTCGACGTGCACTTTCAGCACCGAGCCGTCCTCGAGGTCCTTCACTTCGAACGATTCGATCGCAGTCTTGACGTTGCTCATGCCCACGTCATCCGGACGCGGGGGAACGTGTGGCCAAGAGCCGTGAAATGTCGGCGGGGAGGGGGCGCCTACCCTGCGGGCGGCATCTCTTCGACTCGGTCTGCACGAGGTCGACCGGAGGAACGGCGACCAGAGGGCGACCAGAGGAAGGAAAAACTGGTGGGCAGAGCCAGGGTTGAACTGGCGACCCCGGCATTTTCAGTGCCGTGCTCTACCAACTGAGCTATCTGCCCAACCAGTGCCGTCCCGCCTTGCGGCAGAACGGGGCGCGGAACGCTAGCGATCGGCGGCGTCCGGTGCAAGCAGGAAGCTGACGCAACCGCGGTGCGAGCCAGGTGGCTTGGTCACAGGCCGGCGATGGCGACGACGTGTTCCTGCTTCGAGACCACGACGCCGGTCTTGTCCTCGACGGTGATCACGAACGCCACCGGGCTGCCGATCGGCAGCTTGGCGTGGATCGGCACCAGCGTCTCCACGGCGGGGTTGTCGATCGTGAACAGGCCGCCGTCGACCGGTGCGCCCTCGCGTCGGCGGTCGACGATCCACAGCTGGTAGGCGTGGTCCGCGTCGAGCTTCGGCAAGCCGCGGAACGTCAGCCAGCCGTCCTGGCGGGTCGGGCTCCAGACCACGTCCCCGGCGACGCTGCCGTGCAGAGGACTCGGCCCCGGCTTCCACTCGATGCGCACGGCGCTCTGTTCGGAAGCAAGCACCTGGGCGCGCAGGTCCCGCAGCGATACGGCCTGCTGCTGCATCGTCGCCTGCTGTGGGCGCAGCATGCCGAACCACAGGCCGAGGCCGGCGGCGGCGGCACCGAGCACGAATGACGACACGAGCGCCAGCGGCTGCCGGCGCGGCAGTGTGGTGGTGAAGCCGGGTGGCTGCGCGGCGAAGCGCTGCCGTTGTTCGGCGCAGAAACTCAGGCCTGCGGCGGCGAGTCGGTTCTGTAGCGATGGCGGGGGCGGCTCGCCGCTGCCCGCGGGGACCGCGCCGAACGCCAGCGCGGCGGCGGCCAGCGCTGCGGTGCGCTCGAGCGCCGAGATCTCGCGCGGCGGCACCTCCGGCAGCGCCGGCGGCAACGGCGGCGCATCGGGTTCGTGGGCGAACACGATCGCGTCGGCGACCGTGTCCAGCAGTTGTTCGCGAGGGTCGCTCATTCGCCACCTCCCGGCAGCTGCCCGCTGGTCACTGGGTCGACACCCAGCATTTCGCGCAGGCGGATCAAGCCACGGCGGGCGTGGCTCTTCACGGTGCCGAGGGGGATGCCGATGGCGGCGGAAATCTCCTGGTGGGTGCGACCTTGGCCGAGGGCCAGGTCGAGCACTTCGCGCTGCTCCGGTCGCAGCTGGGCGAGGGCAGCCTGCGCGCGCTGCACCTCGTCGTGCAGCTCGGCGCGGTCGCGGACCGCCGGCGCGGCGATGGTGCCGGCGTCCTCGAGCAGTTCGGCCGCCGGGCGGCGGCCCTGGCGGCGGGCGCGGTCGATCAGGCGCCGCCGCGCGATGGTCATCAAGAAAGTCACTTCACTGCCCGCGTTGGCGTCGTAGCGAGCGGCGCTCTTCCAGACTTCGACGAAGATGTCCTGGGTCGCATCCTCGGCGTCCTCGGCCGAGCGGCAGAAGCGGCGCGCGAGACCCCAGACCATGTGCGTGTGCCGACGCAGGAATGCGTCGACGGCGGTCGGTTCGCCAGCGGCGATCTGGGGTAGCAAGGCGTCCGTCATGCGCGAGCGAGTCGGCGGACAGATCATCGTTCCGGAGCACGAGCCGGACAAGCCATTCGTCGCGCTCATTCTGCAACCTCCGGAACGAGAAGTCGGGGAAGAACTCCGGTGTGGGTCAGTTGGCGGCCGGGATCAGCACCGCGTCGATGACGTGGATGACACCGTTGCCGGCCATGACGTCCGCGGCGGTGACCTTGGCGCCGCCGACCGTCAGCGTCTTGCCGTCGACCTTCAGCATCAGCTTGGTGCCACCGATCGTGCCTGCCTCGGTCAGCTTGACCGCGGCGCTCGACAGCACGGTGCCGGCGACCACGTGGTGCTTCAGGATCGAGGCCAGCTTGGCCTTGTTCTCCGGCTTCAGCAGGTCGGCGATCGTGTCCTTGCCGAGCTTGGCGAACGCCTCGTCGGTCGGCGCGAACACCGTGAACGGGCCGCCCTTGGCGAGCGTGTCGGCGAGGCCAGCGGCGACCGCGGCCTGCAGCAGGGTCTTGAACGAACCCGCGGCGCTGGCGACGTCGACCAGGCTCGGCGGCAGGATGACGCTGTCGATGACGTGGATCACGCCGTTGGTGGCCATGATGTCGGTCTTGGTGACGTTGGCGCCACCGACCGCGACCTTGCCGTCCTTGACGACGATCGCGACGTCACAGCCCTGCACGGTCTTCGCGCTCTTCATGCCCACGACCGCGGCAGCCGGCACACTGCCACCAACCACGTGGTAGGTCAGGATCGAGGTCAACTTGGCCTTGTTCTCCGGCTTCAGCAGGTCGGCGATCGCATCCTTGCCAAGCTTGGCGAACGCCTCGTCGGTCGGCGCGAACACCGTGAACGGACCCTTGCCCGACAGCGTCTCGGCGAGGCCGGCGGCCTTGACGGCGGCGACCAGGGTGTTGAACGAGCCGGCTTCGGCGGCGATCTGCACGATCGTCTTCGTCGGCGTGTCCTGGGCGGACAATGACAGCGACAGCGACAATGGCGCCAGGGCGGCGAGGGTGACGGTGAGTACGGAGTGCTTCATCGGGGGGATTCGGTAGGTGGATTTGGTTGTCGCGGCGAAGCGCCACTGGCAACGGGGCGGCGTTCGTTGCCGAGCGCTGCGTGGATGCAAGTCGATCGCCGGCCGCAGCGCTTCGATGCCAGCCGCGGACCGGCCGGCCCCACCGCATCGCATCCTTGAGGTCGCGTCCAGCGAAGGGGTAGAACATCGTGGTGACCACGGTTCGCGACTTCACCGCCGGACTCCTGCGCTCCTCTGGCCGAGCTTATGCATCGGCGGCGGTGGCGGCGATGAGGGCGAAGCATCCTGAAGCCGTAGCGCAAGGACTGCCCCGAGCCTTCGCTTCGCCGCTCGAGGACACCGAGGTTCGGCTGCTGCAGCTCGCCGAGTCGATCGGGGTCGATCGCCCAGCGCTGATCGCACACTCGATGGGCTGGTACAAGGCCGCCTTCCACCACCGCGACGTCGATCCGAGCTACCTGACCGCCAATCTCGACGCCATCGACACCGCGTTGCATGCCGAGCTGCCGCCGGCATGCCACGAGCTGGTCGGCGTCCACCTGGCGGCCGCGCGGCGGGCCCTGGCGACGGCGCCGGCCGAACTGCCGACGCTGCTGGATCGTTCGGCGCCGCACGGCGAGCTGGCGCTGCGGTTCCTGCTGGCGATCCTCGAAGGGCGCGGCGACGACGCGGTCGATCTGCTGCGCGCGGCGATGGACGCGGGCGTCGGCATCGCCGACCTGCACGACCACGTGCTCACGCTCGCCCAGCGCGAAGCCGGGCGCATGTGGCTGATGGGGGAGATCCCGATCGCCGACGAGCACTACGGCTCGGGCGTCGTCGACCGCAGTCTGTGGATGCTGCAGGATCGAGTGCCGCGGCCCCCGCCAGGGGCGAAGACCGTGCTGACGATGGGCGTCGGCGGCAACCTGCACGACTTCGGCCTCCGGCTGGTGGCGCAGCGCCTGCAGCTGGCCGGCTTCGCGGTGCATCACCTCGGCGCCAACATGCCGGCCAACGACATCGAGTGGATGCTGCAGGATCGCCACGTCGACCTGATCGCGATCTCGGCGACCCTGGTGCTGCACATCGGGACCTTGCAGGGCCTGATCGCCAATGTGCGTCTGGCGCAGGAGAAGTGGGGCCAGCGGGCGCCGATCCTGGTCGGCGGCGAGCCGTTCCGCATCGTGCCGGACCTGGCGGCGCTGGTCGGCGCCGACGCCGGTGCGTTCGATGCGGCCGGTGCGGTGGCGGCGGCGCGACGCCTGGTCGGCGGCGGTCGCTGAGCTCTGGTGCGGGCGCGGCGATCAGCCGCGCTTGCGCAGCCGATAGTGCGACACGAACCACTCGCGGCCACCGGCGTAGCCCCACAGCTCGGCGCAAGCGAGGAAGAACACGCGCCACAGGTTCGCCATCGCCGGGCCACGTTCGCCGTAGGTCGCCTGCAGCAGTGGCTGCAGCGCGGCCCGCTGCCGATCGAAGTTCTGCAGCCAGGCCTCGGCGGTGCGCGCATAGTGGCGCCCGTTCACGCGCCAGTGGGCCTCGATCGCCAGGTGGTCCTGGAACCACAGCAGCTGCGCGTCGGCGGGCATCTGGCCGCCGGTGAAGAAGTGGCGCGCCATCCAGTCGCCGGGGCCACTGCCGCCGTCGTCGACGGTGAACGGGTAGCCGACCGTCGCGTGCGTGAACACGTGCACGAACATGCGCCCCTCGGGCCGCAGCCAGCCGGCGGCGCGCTGCAGCAGCGCGCGCCAGTTGCGCGTGTGCTCCATCATCTCGACCGAGACGATGCGGTCGAACTGGCCGGGTGCCGTGAACGTGTTGGCATCGGCGGTGACGATCTCGACGTTGCGCAGGCGCGCGGCGGCGGCGCGTTCGAGGATCGAGGCGCGCTGGCTGTGCGAGTTGCTGACGCCGACCACGTGGCAGTTCGGGAACTGGCGCGCGATCCAGAGGGTCATCGAACCCCAGCCGCAGCCGAGATCGAGCACCCGCATGCCGTCGTGGATCGCGGCGCGGTCGCTGGCCAGCGCCAGCATCGCGGCCTCGGCGTCGTCGAGCGTGGTCGCGGTGGTCCACAGGCCGGAGCTGTACTTTCGGTGCTTGCCGAGCACGGCGGCGTAGAACTCGGCCGGTACTTCGTAGTGCTGGGCATTGGCGGCCGCGGTCTCGACCGCGATCGGGCTGCGATCACAGGCCTCGATCCAGCGCTGCAGGCGTTCGGCCGCTTGCTCCGGGTCGGCAGCGTGTTCGTCGCGCAGCCGCGCCCGCAACTGCGCCCGGATGCCGCGGCGGATCAGCCAGTCCGGCAGCAGGCCGCGCTCGAGCCAGCGTTCGATCCGGGACGTCATCGCCCGCCCTCGGTGCCGCGCCGCGGGAACCACGGGACGAACGCGTTGGTCTCCTGTTGGTAGCGGCGATAGTCCTCGCCGCGGCTCTTGAGCGACTGCAACTCGGTGAACGGCACACCGCTGACGAAACGCACGAGCACGAACATGAAGGTCGGTTGCAGCAGCGCGAGCCAGCCGGCGGCCGGGGCGGTGACCATCGCGATCCCGCACCAGATCAGCCACTCGCAGAAGTAATTCGGGTGGCGGCTGTAGCGCCAGAGCCCGGACCGGCAGGTGCGACCGCGCTGGGCCGGGTCGCGGCGGTGGCGTTCGAGCTGGCGGTCGGCCAGCGCTTCGCCTGCCTGGGCCACCGCGACGAGGCCGAGGCCGGCCCACTGAAGCGGCGCGAGGTGGGGCGCGGGATGCCCGGCGAGGAACCAGAACGGCAGCGCGAACAGCCATGCCGCCGCCGCCTGCAACAGGTAGAACCAGAACAGGTTGGCATGCGCCCGCGGGCCCCAGTGCTCGCGCATCGCCCGGTAGCGACCGTCTTCGCCGGCATGGCCGAAGACCCGATGGCGCAGCAGGTGCCATACCAGGCGCCCGCTCCAGATCGCGACGATGACCGCGCCGAGCCCGCGCGACAGCGCGCTGCCGTCGCGCAGTAGCGCGTAGGCAAGGCCGAGCAGGCCGATCGCGGCAGCCCAGGCGGCGTCGACCGAGGTCGCATTGGCGGTGCGGGTCTGCCGCCACCACAGCAGCACGAACGCGATGGCGGTCGCGAGGGCGCCGGCCGCGAGGGGGTGGATCATCGCATCCTCACTCGCCGGCATCGATTCGCGGTTCGGTCGTTGACGGCCCGGGGATGCAGCAGGTTGCATCCGGGCTGCCGCCTGTCGCGAACCGCGTCCCTAAGCCAGTTGCCACGACCGATCACCACGTGACCTCCGCCGCCACGCTCGAGCCCAATGAGGTCCCGCCTGCCCCGGTCGGGTCGGAGATCGCGGTCCGCGAGCCGATCCGTTGGGGACGCATCTGGCCGTTCCTCGTGCTGCAGGCAGCCTGCCTGCTGGTCTTCGTGGTCGGTTGGAGTCCGGTCGCCGTGATCACCGCGGCCGCACTCTACCTGCTGCGCATGTTCGGCATCACGGCCTTCTACCACCGATACTTCTCGCACCGGACCTTTCGCGCCGGACGGGTGGTGCAGTTCGTGGGCGCCCTGCTCGGCGCCGCCGCGGTGCAGCGTGGGCCGCTGTGGTGGGCCGCGCACCATCGCCAGCACCACCGGCACAGCGACACGCCGGCGGATGCACACTCGCCGCACGCGCACGGGTTCTGGTGGGCGCACATCGGTTGGTTCGCGGCGCCCAAGCACTACGCGACCGACTTCGATCAGGTGCCCGACCTGGTGGTGTTCCCGGAGCTGCGCTGGCTCGACAAGTACGATCTCGTGGTGCCGTTCGTGCTGTTGCTGGCGCTGTGCGGCGCCGGGCATGCGATGGCGGTGTGGATGCCCGAACTCGGCACCGACGCGCTGCAGATGGCAGTGTGGGGCTTCTGCATATCGACCACCGCGCTGTTCCACGTCACGTCGTCGGTGAACAGTCTCGCGCACCTGGTCGGCAAGCGCGTCTGGCCGACTCGCGATCACAGCCGCAACTCGTTCTGGCTGGCGCTGCTGACCCTCGGCGAGGGCTGGCACAACAACCACCACTGGTGCCCGGGCACCGTGCGGCAGGGCTTCCGCTGGTGGGAGATCGATCTGTCGTACTACGCGCTGCGCCTGCTGGCGCTGTTCGGGCTGGTCGCCGACCTGCGACCGATGCCGGCGCGGGCCCGCGACGACGGTCGGCGGCTGCGCGGATGACGGCAGCGGCGCGATTCCTCGGTGCCGGCCGCAAGCGGCTCGCGATCGTCGGCACCGGCATCAGCGGTCTGGTTGCCGCCGAGCGACTGTGCCGCGCTCACGACGTGGTCGTCTACGAGCGCGAGGGGCGGATCGGCGGCCACACCCATACCGTCGACGTCGACGGCCCGCACGGCAAGGTCGCCGTCGACACCGGCTTCATCGTCTGCAACGACCGCACGTATCCCGGCTTCCTGGCATTGCTGCAGCGGCTCGGGGTGCCGCTGCGGAAGTCGGAGATGAGCTTCAGCGTGCGCTGCGAACGCACCGGCCTCGAATACAACGGCGGCGGCTTCAACCAGATCTTCGCGCAGCGGCGCAATCTGCTGCGCCCGCGCTTCCTCGGCATGCTGCGCGACATCCTGCGCTTCCATCGCCAGGCGCCCGCGTTCGGCGACAGCGACGCGACGCTGCAGGACGTGTTGCAGCAGGGGCGCTTCGGCCGCGCCTTCGCCGAGCACTACCTGGTGCCGATGATGGCGGCGATCTGGTCGGCGGAGCCGCACAAGTTGATGGCGATGCCGGCGCGCTTCTTCGTCCGCTTCTTCCACAACCACGGCATGCTGACGGTCGCCGACCGCCCGCAGTGGTACACGGTGCAAGGTGGTTCGCGCAGCTACCTCGGGCCGTTGACGGCGCCGTTCGCGTCGGCGATCCGCACCGATGCGCCGGTGGTGGCGATCCGGCGCACCGCCGACGCGGTCTGGGTCAAGGCCGATGGCCAACCGGAAGAGCGCTTCGACGGCGCGGTGCTGGCGACCCACAGTGACCAGGCGCTGGCGATGCTGCGCGACGCGACGCCGGCCGAGATGGGACTGCTCGGCGCGATCCCGTACCAACAGAACGACGTCGTGCTGCACACCGATGCGCGGCTGCTGCCGGTGCGCCAGCGGGCGTGGGCGGCGTGGAACTACCATCTGCCGAAGGAGCCGGTGGCGCGCGCGACGGTGACCTACAGCATGAACATCCTGCAGGGGCTCGCCGGGCCGGAGCATTACCTCGTCACGCTGAATCGCACCGCCGCGATCGATCCGCAGCGGGTGCTGCGCAAGTTCGTCTACGAGCATCCGGTGTTCGATGCGCGCGGGGTGCAGGCGCAGGCCGCGGTCGCGGCGCAGAACGGCCACGGCCGGATCTGGTTGTGCGGGGCCTGGTGCGGGTTCGGGTTCCACGAAGACGGCGTGCAGGCGGGGCTGCGGGTCGCCGCCGACTTCGGGCTCGGGGACGACGTCCCCGCGACCGGGAGGATCGGGTGAGCGCGGCGGCGTTGCGCCACAGTGCGCTCTACATCGGCACGGTGCGCCACCGTCGCTTCGACGCGGTCGGGCACGGCTTCGGCGCCCGACTCTGGCTCGCCTACCTCGATCTCGACGAGCTCGAGGCCGCGTTCGCCGGGCGCTTCTGGTGGTCGGCGCGCCGGCCGGCGCCGATGTGGTTCCGCCGCGCCGACTACTTCGGGGCCGCGGACCGTCCGCTCGCCGACTCGGTGCGCGATGCGGTCCACACCGCGATCGGGGTGCGACCCGACGGCGCGATCCGCGTGCTGACCAACCTGCGGTGCTTCGGGCTCGTGTTCAACCCGGTCAGCTTCTACTACTGCTTCGACCGCGACGAACGCCTGGTCGCGGTGCTGGCGCAGATCACCAACACGCCGTGGGGGCAGCGCCATCACTACGTGGTCGGCGCCGAACCGGGGCAGCGCACGCTGCGCGCGCAGTTCGACAAGGCGTTCCACGTCAGTCCGTTCCAGCCGATGGCACAGGTCTACCGCTGGGCGGTCGGGCCGCCGGGCCAGAAGCTCGGGGTGCACATGGAGAACCGCGAGGGCGACCGGGTCGTGTTCGACGCGACGCTGGTCATGGAGCGGCGGCCATGGACGACCGGGCAGCTGACCAAGGTCGCGCTGCGTCACCCGTGGATGACGGCGAAGGTATTGTGGATGATCTACTGGCACGCGTTCGTGCTGTGGTGCAAGCGGGCCACCTTCCATCCGCATCCTGACCAGCGTTCCGACCGGCCGCCTGCGCCCGGAGACCGACGATGAGTGGTTCGATCCTGATTGCGCGACCGGCGACCGGTACCAGCGCCAACGCCGCGCCGACGGCGGCGCAGCGCCTGCTGCGGCAAGGCATCGTGGCACGGCTGCGCGGCCTGCGCGCCGGCGCGATCCGGCTGCGCGACCACCAGGGCGAGGAGCTGCTCGGCGATCCGGACGCCCCGCTCGGCACGATCGCGCTCGAGGTGCACGACCCGGCGTTCTGGAGTGCGGTGGTGTGGAGCGGCGACGTCGGCGCCGGGGAGGCCTATGTCGCCGGGCAATGGTCGTGTTCGGATCTCGTGAAGCTGCTGCAGCTGTTCGTGCGCGACCGCGCCGTGCTGCTCGACGTCGACCAGTCGATGTGGTCGCTGCCGCGCCGGCTGCTGCTGCGCGTCGGGCAGTGGCTGCGCCGCAACCACAAGCGCGGCAGCGAACGCAACATCGCCGACCACTACGACCTCGGCGACGAGCTGTTCGAGCACTTCCTCGATCCGTCGATGACGTATTCGTCGGCGTGGTTCGAGCACGAGGGGCAGTCGCTCGCCGACGCGCAGCAGCACAAGCTGCAGCAGCTGTGCCGCCTGGTCGAGCTGCAGCCCACCGACCATCTGCTCGAGATCGGCACCGGCTGGGGCAGCATGGCGCTCTGCGCTGCCGGCAAGTTCGGGGCGAAGGTCACCACGACGACGATCTCGCGCAACCAGTATGGGCGCGCGCAACAGCGCATAGCGGCCGCCGGGCTGCAGGATCGGGTCGAGCTGCTGTTGCGCGACTACCGCGACCTCGACGGCAGCTACGACAAGCTGGTCTCGTGCGAGATGATCGAGGCGGTCGGCGCGAAGTTCCTGCCGACCTACCTGCGCACGTGCGCGCAGCGGCTGCGGCCGGGGGGGCTGTTCGGGCTGCAGGCGATCACGATCGCCGACCAGCACTACGCGGAGGCGCTGCGCACCGTCGACTACATCAAGCGGCACGTGTTCCCGGGCAGCTTCATCCCGTCGGTGAACGCGATCGTCGGTGCGGCGACCGAGCACACGGACCTGCGCGTCGAGAAGCTCGAGGACTTCGGCCATCACTACGCGCGCACGCTGCAGCAGTGGCGGCAGACGGTGCTGGCGGCGCCGGAGCCGTTCCTGCAGCGCGGCGGGCCGGCGTTGGTGCGGGCGTGGGAGTACTACTTCGCGTACTGCGAGGCCGGGTTCCGCGAGCGGCACATCGGTGTGTGCCAGCTGCGCTTCCGGCGCGCGGGTGGGTGAAGTGCTGCTCGCTCGAGGGCGGGTGCCACAGCTGTCTCAAGCTGTCGCCGGCACCTCGTGCACGCTGATCCGCCCGTGTCGCAGCCAGCCCTCGGTGAGCAACCAGGTGCGGGCGTCGGTCACCGGCCGCACGATCGCCTCGATGCCCTTCAAAACGATGCGTTCGCGGAAGCCGGTGAACCACGGCGCCGACGTGAACGTGTCGATCGCCTGCGGCACGTGCACCTCGCGGCCTTCGGCAGCGTGCTTCTTGCCGTTGCCGAAGACGTAGCGCAGCGCGTTGCGGACCTCACGCGGCGACTTCAGGATGTGGTCGTGGTAGCGGTCGGCGAACACGCTGCCGCGGCGTGACCACAGCTTGTTGAGCGCCTTGGCGATGCGGATCAGCAGGCCCTGCAGGCCGCGGCTGAGCGCTTGCCGGCCCTCGGCCTCGCAGATCAGGTGCAGGTGGTCGTTGAGGACCGCGTAGTGGCACAGGCGGAACGCGCCGCTGAGGTTGCGGGCACAGCCGGCCGCGAACGCCGCGCGCAGCGCGTCGTATACGGTCTTGCTGCGCAAACGGGGCAAGCCACTGCGCAGTTTGAGTGTGACGTGCACCGGGAAGCGCTTCGCGAGCGGTGCGCGCTGGCGGTGTTCGACGCCGGGCCGGCCGGGGATCTTCGGCTTGCGCCCGGCGCCGGCGCGAGCGCCGCCGTGGCCGGCGCGGAACGGCAGCATCTGGGCGGTGGGCTTGCTGGTGGCGGGCCTCTGGCGCCTCGTCTTCGTCCGGGGTTCGGGGGTCGTCGCCATCTCGATAAGGCAGATATAAGCGATCACGCGTCAGGTTGCCAGCATCCGACTCGGAAGTGGCGGGCTACGCGGCCACCGCAGCGTTCGTCCCCGTGTCGAGGCGACCGCGGGCAGCGCAGGCTCAGGGAAGGCGCCGGCCGTGGCGGGCGGCGGGCCCCGCTGACGGCGGTGATCCCAGTTCGGCGCCAGGGCATGCCCCGGCCACGAGCGCAGCACCGCGGTGCTGCTCGATGCCTCAGAACAGCGTCGCCTGACCGCCGTTCGACAGCGACCACAGCGCGCCGAACTCGAGCGCCTGGTTGAACAGCTGGATCCCCGCGAACGTCGGGTTGTTCGGGATCGCGAGGCTCCAGCTCGCCGAACTGCCGACCGTCGGCACGAAGTCGACCAGGTCCGGCGTCGCCAGCGCGGTGCAGCCCGGCACGAACTCCGGCAGCGGCAGCGGCAGATTGAGCTGGCTGGTGCCGGTTAGCATGAACAGGAAGCCCGGTCCGACGTTCGTCACGTCGAGCGCGAACGTGCCGCCGATCGCCGGCAGGCTGACCAGCTGCAGCGCCGACACCCCGACCGGGTTCGCGCAGCCGGCCCCGTAGGTCAGCCACTGCGGCCCCGTCAGTTCGCGGATCTGGAACGCGGTCAGGTGCGGCCGCAGCGAGTTGGCGGCGACCGGGTGCGAGCCCTGCACCAGCAGCCACAGTGGCGTCGTGGTGTCGGTGCGCGTGAAGGTGCCGATGCAGTGCGACCCGAACACCGCGTCCGGCGTGGTGGTGGCCGGCGCATTGTCGGGATCGCCGTCGAGCGGCGCCGACAGCGGGCCCTGCACCAGCGAGGCGAGGTTGCTGACGTCGCCGCCGACCAGCGTCGCGGCACCGAGCGCCGAACTCAGCGTCATCGCGCGGTCGTAGAGCGCCGCGGTGCCGGTGCCGAGCCGCTGGTCGGTGAACCAGCACTGGATCTCGTAGCTGCGGCCGGCGGTCAGCGTCGCGATCGTGTCGAGCCGGATCGCGCCCCAGCCGGTCGGGTTGCCGGTGGTGCCGCTGGTGGCGCGCGCCGAGTTCAACATCAGGTCGTAGGCGGTGTCGCCGGTCGTCGAGCTGTTCAGCGCCACCGTCGAGGCGTTGGTCCAGCCGCTCGGCGCGAAGTTGCCGGTGAACGTGACGCCGTTGACGACCGGCGTCTGCGCGGCGCCGGCCGAGTGCAGGTTGCGCGCGACCATCAGCGTGCCGTTCAGGCTGACATCGCTCGGCGCGAGTGTCGGCAGCACCGGGCCCCATTGGATCGTCTGGGCGGTGGCGGGTGCGAGAATGCTCGTTGCGAGCAGCAGCGGAATGACAATGCGGTTCGACATCGTGGGATGGGCAGGTGGAGGAGCCGTAGGGACCGCACGGATCGCGACCCTTGCGCCGAAGTGTCCCACACCGGAGGCGATCAACGAGGGCGGTTGGCCGGCGGAATCCCGGGATTCCACAGCTGCAATCCCACTTGGCGACGGGAGCCGAACTGCCGACGTCCGCCGGATGCCGGTGGCATCGGCAAATGCTTGAGCGGCGCAGCGGCGAACGGCACACTCCCCCGCGGTGGAGGCTCAGCTCGCGCTTCCTTCTACTCGGACTAGCACGGGCGCTTTCCTCCACCACTTCCTCTCCTTCTGCCTGCGCGCATGGCCACGGTAGCGCCGAGCAACTTCACCGAGCTGCTGCTGATGCGCCAGGGCCGCTGGTTCCTGCCGGAAGAGCCGTCTGCGTCGGGGACCGGCGCCGCGACCGCGGACGAAGCACAGCTGCGCGGCTTCGAACTCGAGGCAGCCCAGCTCGGTCATGTGCTGTCGGCACGATTGCGGGCCCGCCTGGTTCGTTGCACACCGAACGCGCTCGCGGCGCGGCTCGCCGAACTGCGCGAGGTCGTGCGCAAGCGGACCGGCGGCGACCAGGCGCTGCAGCCGCTGTTCCGCCGCTTCCCCGACGGGGTTCCGGTCGACACGAAGGCCCTGTGGTGGCAGCGGGTCCTCGTGCACTACCTGCAGGGGCCGGAGCAGCCGTGCGTGTGGTGTCGCGCGACCGGCAGCACGCACGTGCTCGATCCGTGCCAGCACATCGTGTGCGACCGTTGCTTCGACCTCGCTGACTACCACGGTTGCCCGATCTGCGGCCACGTGTTGTCGCGGCCGTGGCCGTTCTGCGTCGCTCCCGTCGCGATGCCCGGGGATCCGGTGGTGAAGCCGGTGCGGTTCCAGCTGCTCGATCTCGGCAACTGCGATGCGACCAGCACGCTCGCGACCGCAGCGGAGGAGCTGTTCCGGCAATTGCTGGCGCGGCCACAGGCGATGTCGCCGGTCGATGTCGACGCGCTGCGCCTGGTGCTCGGCGAGTTCGCCGGTGCGGTGCTGGCCTGGCTGCCGGCGAAGATCCCGGCCCGCGAGAACGTCGCCCACGTGTTCGCCGTGTTGATCGAACGGGCCCTGAGCGGTGCGAGCGGTCCGCCGCTCGACGCTGTGCTGCAGGCCGCTCGTGCGCATTTGCTGGTGGCCACCGACGTGCTGCGGCTGGTGACGGCGCTGTCGGGGCAGTCGCCGGGGCTGGTGCCGGTGCCGAAGCAGGTGCTCGGCAAACCGATCTCGCGGCCCGGCCGCGCAACCTTCGAGCCGCTGGATCCGCGCCGCTACCCGCCGCCGAGAGGCGATGCCGAACGCGCCTGGCTGACCCTGAGCCACCACCGGTTCGTGGTTCGCAGGCTGCCGCGCCGACTGCGACGCGCGTTGCTCGAAGTGCTGGACGCGATGCCGACGGCGGCGCTGGCCGAGGACCTGTGGCGGCATCGTTCGCGCTGGCTGTGGCTCGGCGAGTTCCTGCACCCCGGCGAGTTCACTGTGCGACTGCCGACCATCGCCGGCATGTTCGCGTGGTTGCGCAATCCTGAACGCGTGCCCGCGCCGGTCGCGCGCTGGAGCAGCCGCGTCGCGGCGGCGCTGCGGAGCCGCGACGACACGCAAGCGAACGCGCTGCTGGCGCAGCGTCCCGGCGAGTGGCTGCGCCGACTCGACGCGCAGCTGCGCCGCAGCCGGTCACCGCAGCTGGTGCTCGATGCGTTCCTGCCGACGCTGCCGAGGACCGCTCTACCGGCGCTGCTGGCGTTGCGCGCGCACCTCGCACAGCGCCTGGCTCCTTTGCCGGCTCGCGTGTTCTTCCCCAAGCGCACGTTCTGGGTGCCGAAGGACCCACGCGACCGCAGGCCGCCGCTGCCCGCCGGAGCGGTCACCGCGGCCTGCGCCGCGATCGACGCCGAACTGCTGCGCCGCCTGCAGCGGCTGCCACCGCGCGCGGTGGCGTTGCTCGACGAAGCATTGGCGACGCTGACGGTGCCGTTCGCCGAACGTTCCGCCAGCCGCGCCGGTCTGGCGCTGGCGCGCGGTTCGTCGGTGGCGATCCCGAGCGGGCCGGTGGTGCGGTTCTTCCTGCACTGGTGCCAGCCCCGAGGGGCGCCCTACTCGACCGACATCGATCTGTCGGTCGGCTTCTTCGATGCCGAATGGCGGCACACAGGCACCTGCTCCTACTACGAGCTCACCGCGAAGGGACGCGACGGGCGCGCGGTCGCGAAGAGCTCCGGCGACTTCACCAGCGCGCCGTGGCCGGACGGCGCCGCCGAGTTCGTCGATCTCGATCGCCCCGCGGCCGTGGCCGCCGGCTACCGCTACGCGCTGATGGTCGTCAACGCCTACAGCGGGCAGCCGTTCGGCCAGCTGGCGCGCGCCAGCGCCGGGGTCATGTTGCGCGAGCCAGGGCCCGGCACCGCGTTCGCTCCGGCCACCGTCGAACACGCGTTCGCACTCGATGGCGAACACGGCATCTTCCTGCCGATGCTGGTCGACCTCGCCACCGACCGGCTGCACTGGCTCGATGCCTATGCAACCGGCATGCCGTCGATGAACAATCTTGCCAGTGCGAGCGGCACGCTGCAGCACCTGGCGGCGGCGATGATGGACTACTTCGGCAGCAGCACGCGCGCGTCGATGTTCGAGCTGGTGACCCTGCATGCCGCGGCGCGTTGCCCGCGTGTGATCGTGCGCGGCCCCGATGGCGCGCTGGTCGAGTTCGTGCGGCGCGAGGGCGAGACGGCGCTCGCGTTCCTGCAGCGCGTGCGCGGACTCACCGAGGTCGATGGCCGGCCGCTGCAGCTCGAACTCGGCGCGACACCGGCATTCGTCGCGGTGGCGGTCGGCGATGTCGCGGTGCCCGACGGCAGCGACGTCTACGCGCTGTTCCGGCGCCGGCTGGTGCCGAATCGCGGCGCCGCCGATCTGCTGGCGATCCCTTCCGCGTAGGTTCGGTTCGCGCACTGCGTCACTCGACCACGAACGTGTGCTCGGCGACCAATCGTCGGGCGTCGCGCGCGATCGGCACGATCACCGTCTCCGCGTCGCGTTCGGCCCATTGCCGTCGTTCGTCGGACAGCAGCGGATCGCCTTCGAACCAGAGGGTCCGGAACCGCGGCTTGTCGTCGACGCCGACCGAGAAGTGGATGTGCGCGGGCTCTTGGCGACTCGGGTACGGGCCGGGGCGGATGGTGTCGAACCGCACGCGCCCGTCGTCATCGGTCCACGCCAGCGTCGACAGCCGCGGCGTCATGCGGTTCCAACCGGCGGGGTTGTAGTGCCCGTTCGCATCGGTCTGCATCGCCGAGACCTTGGCGCGCACCAGCGGCTTGCCGTCGCCGTCGACGACGCAGAACACGATCTGCATGCGTTCGCCGGGTTCGAACGCCGGCGCGATCTGCGCATCGGCCGCGGCGTGGGGCAGCACGTGGCGCTCGCTGTCGGCAAGCGACTTCGCCACCTCGGCGACGCGATCGAGCGCGGGCTCGTCCCAGCGCCGGAACACGCGGCGATTGACGAGCGCGTAGACGCGCAGCGCCGGCCGATCGCGATCGGCGTGCCCGTACTGGCCCGACGTCGCCGCATCGCTCCAGCTCGGCACCTGCACGACGAACGTCGCACCGAGCCCGGCGGCCTGCACCGCGGCGGCCGTCGCTTCGCGCACCGCGCCACCGCCGGCCGGCACCAGCACCAGGTAGCGCACCGGCCGCTCGTCAGCATCGGCGGCGGCCAGCGCACGTTCGAGCGCGAGGCCCTGCGCGAGCTGGTCCTCCTGCACCCAGATCTGCAGCTGCGGCACGTTGCCGTGCACGCACAGCGGGCAGGCGGTCTTGCCGGCGTGCGGACCGGTGAGGTGTCGCGGCAGGAATGACGGCGCCGGTGCCGACGGCGGCAGCCCGCGATCGCCGGCGGGGCGCTCCGGGTCCTGCGCGGTGGCGGTGACGAGCAGGGCGAACGGCAACCACACGAGGCGAGCACGCGACCGGTCCATGCCCGCACGACGTCGGTGGGGCAGGATTCGTTAGCGGCGGAGCGCGGTTCTTCGTCGTCGGCTTCGCGATGGCGCTGCGTGCCTGACCGCGATCAGGCCCGCAGCGCTTCGCGCGCGGCCTGCGCATCGCGCGCGATCTGCGCCCGCAGCGCCTCGACCGACGCGAACTTCTGTTCCGGCCGCAGCAGCTGGCGGAACATCACCTCGAGTTCGCGGTCGTAGAGGTCGCCCTGGAAGTCGAGCAGGTGCACCTCGAGCTGCATCGCGTCGTTCGCGCCGCCGGTCGCGGTCGCGAACGTGGGCCGCACGCCGAGGTTGGCGACCGCCGGATGGATCTGGCCGTCGACGATCGCCTCGACCGCGTAGACGCCAGCGGGCGGCAGCGCGCCGGACTGCAACCGCACGTTCGCGGTCGGGAAGCCGAGCTCGCGGCCGCGCGCCGATCCGTGCACGACGGTGCCGAGCGCACCCGGGAAGCGGCCGAGGAAGCGCCGCGCCAGCGCCAGGTCGCCGCGCGCGATCGCCTGCCGGATCGCCGTCGACGACACCGGCTGCCCGTCGACCTCGAACGGCGCGCCGGTGCGCACCTCGAAGCCGAATTCCTGACCGAGCTCGCGGAAGTGCTCGGGCGTGCCGGCGCGGTCCTTGCCGAGCGCCGAGTCGTAGCCGAGCAACAGTCCGCGCGCGTGCAGCCGTTCGACCAGGATGCGCTGCGCGAACTCACGCGCGGTCATGTTCTGCAGCCGCGGTTCGAACTGCAGCAGCACCAGCCGCAGCACACCGGCCCGGCGCAGCAGGCGCAGCCGGTGCGGCACGCTGACCAGCAGCGGTGGCGCCTGCCCCAGCAGCACCTGATCGGGGTGGTTGGCGAACGTCACCACGGTCGGCATGCCCTGCAGCGCCGACGACATCTCGAGCAGCTGGTGCAGCAGCCGGTGGTGGCCGAGGTGCACCCCGTCGAACACCCCGACCGCGACCACCGACTGGCTCGGCGGCGCGTCGCCGTAGGTGGCACGCAGGTCGAGGGCCTGCAGGGCGTCGAGACCTTCGATCAGGCGCATGGCAGCGCAATGTAGGCGGGGGTCAGGCCCGGGCGCGATACTCGGCCTCGAGCTCCTGCAGCTTGGCCTTGGCGCGCAGCTTCTCGGTGGCGGTCAGCCGGTCGGTGAAGAACACGCCGTCGAGGTGGTCGAGTTCGTGCTGGATGATGCGCGCGAGCCAGCCGCTGGCGGCCAGCGTCTGCTCCTTGCCATCGAGGTCCTGGTAGGCGACCGTGATGTCGACCCAGCGTTCGACCTCGGCATGGATGCCGGGGAACGACAGGCAGCCCTCCTCGCCGAACTCCCGCCCCTTCTTGCGCAGCAGCCGGGGGTTGCAGAGGGTCAGTTCGCCCTTGCGGTCCTGCTTGCTGCCCTCGGGGTTGAGCACCAGCAGCTTCTGCTCGATGCCGACCTGGGGGGCGGCCAGGCCCACCCCGCCCTCCTCGTACATCGCTTCCATCATGCGCTCGGACAGCGCCCGCAGCTCGGCGTCGAAGCGGGTGATCGGCTGGCCGCCGCGGCGGAGGATCGGGTCGGGATAGATCAGGACTTGCATGCGGGTGCGGGCGCGGGGAAGAAGGTCCGGTGCGGCTCGGTGCGTGGGTCGTGGTCCGCCGGGCGGCGGTGGCGCCCAAGTCGGAACACGGGCCGTTGCGGCGCCCGTCGGTGGCAGGTAGATTCTTCGCCCCTTTCGCCGGCGTCAAGATGTGCCCCCGAGCCGGCGCACGCAATCCTTCCTCATGGTGGATCTCAGCAAGTACCTCGAGCAGGCCGCCGACGCTGCCAAGCGCCGCAACTTCGCCATGGCGGTGAAGATCTACGGCCAGGTGCTGCAGATCCAGCCGGACTTCGGCGAGGCCCGCGCCGGGCTGCGCAAGGTGCTGTTCCAGAAGGTCGCGCAGAAGCCGGCCTCGAAGCTCGGCGCGGTGCTGCTCGGCGGCGTGCATGTGCTGACCGGCAACCTGATGAAGCTGTGCGGCCAGCACGGCGCCGCGGCCAAAGCCTACGAGCGCTACCTGGTGCACGATCCGCTCGCCGAAGGCACCAACCTGAAGCTCGGTGCCGCGCTGCAGCGCGCCGGCCTCAACCGTTCGGCGCTCGCGGTCTACGCCGCCTACGCCGAACAGCAGCCGCGTTGCCTCGAGGCCTGCCGCGCCGCCGGCGCGCTCTACTACGGCCAGGGCAAGGTCAAGGAAGCGCTGGCGATGTACGAGCAGGCGCTCAAGATCGATCCGCGCGACCAGGATTCGCTGAAGGCGCGCAAGGACCTCGCCGCCGAGGGGGCGCTGCGCAGCTCGGGCATCGAGCAGGCGCAGAGTTCGCGCGAGCTGATCAAGGACAAGGAGCAGCAGCGCCAGCTCGAGCGGCAGGACCGCCTGCAGCTGTCGGCCGAGGAGATCGAGGCCGAGTTGACGCAGGTCGAGGAGAAGCTGCAGGCGCAGCCGCAGGACCAGAAGCTGCTGCGCCGCGGCGCGCGCCTGCGCGAGATGGCCAAGGATCTGCCCGGCGCCCTCGATCTGCTCGAGCAGCTGCAGCGGCTGCAGCCCGGCGATGGCGAGGTCGCCGAGCTGGTCGGCGACCTGCGCATCCGGCTGCAGCAGCAGATGGTGCAGAAGGCCGAGAAGGCCGGCGACCCGGCGGCCGCGACGCGCGCGCGCACGGCGCTGCAGCAGCTGCAGGTCGGCGAGGCGCGCCGCCGTGTCGAGCGCAACCCGACCGATCTGGGCGCGCGCTTCGAGCTCGGTTCCGGCCTGCTGTCGACCGGCGAGGTCGACGCGGCGATCGCCGAGCTGCAGCAGGCGGTCAAGGACCCGCGCAAGAAAAACGAGGCGCTGTTCCTGCTCGGCCGCGCGTTCCAGCAGAAGAACCTGCCGGAGCTCGCGCTCGGCCAGTTCGACAAGGCGCTGCAGGCGGCCGGCACCGGGGTGCTGGCCAAGGAAGCGCTCTACGAGATGGGCGGCATCTGCCAGTCCCTCGGCAAGCGCGACGACGCGCTGCGCCACTACACCCGCATTCTCGAACAGGACATCGGCTTCCGCGATGTCGCCAAGAAGGTGGAGCAGCTGAAGGCGTGACCGCCACCAGCGACCTCTCCACGACCCGCCAGGATTCCCACTGACCGACTTCCCTGACCAATAGAACGCAGCGATGGCTCACAGCAAGCAAGCACTCAAGCGCGCCCGCCAGGGCGAGAAGAACCGCGTCGCCAACAAGGCCAAGTTGACGCGCATGAAGACCGTCGTGAAGAGCCTGATGGCTCTGATCAAGGCCGGCGACAAGACCAAGGCCAAGGCGATGCTGATCGTGGTCCACAAGACCATCGACAAGGCGGCCCAGGGCCACGTCATCCACAAGAACAACGCGGCGCGCCACAAGGGCCAGATGACTCGCGCCGTCAACGCGATGAAGTGACCGGGCGCGCGGACGGGATCAGCTCTGCAGCAGCTGCAACGCGGCCTGCGGCTGCGTGTTCGCCTGCGCCAGGATGCTGATCGCCGCCTGCTGCAGGATCGAGTTGCGCGTCAGCGCCGAGGTCTCGGCGGCGACGTCGACGTCGCGGATGCGCGACTCGGCGGCGCTGAGGTTCTCGGACTGGATCTGCAGGTTGGCGATGGTGGTCGTCAACCGGTTCTGGGCCGCACCGAACTGGCCGCGCACGCGGCTGACCAGGTTGATCGCGGTGTCGAGCCGGTCGATCGCGACCGACGGCTGGCCGGTCGCACCGATGTCGAGCGACGACAGGCCCAGCGTGGACGCCAGCGTGTCGGATGTGCTCAGCTGGATCGTGTCGATGCCGGCGGTGATGCCGGTGCCGACCTGGAACGTGATCGTCGAGCCGGTGCCGTCGAGCAGTCGCACGCCGTTGAACGTCGTCGACTGCGCGATGCGGTTGATCTCGTTGATCAGGTCGTCGAACTCCTGGTCCAGCGTGGTGCGGTCCGCGGGGCTGACCGTGCCGTTCGCCGCCTGGATCGACAGCTCGCGCATGCGGATCAGGATCGAGCTGACTTCGTTCAGCGCACCTTCCCCGGTCTGCGTCAGCGAGATGCCGTCCTGGGCGTTCCGGATCGCCTGGTTGGTCGATCGGATCTGGGCCCGGAACCGCTCGGAGATCGCCAGGCCGGCGGCATCGTCCGACGCGGTCGAGATGCGCAGGCCGGTCGACAACCGGCGGTAGTTCGCCTGCAAACGCTCGGTGGTCGTCGACAGCGACCGCTGCGCGTTCAGAGATGCGATGTTCGAATTGACCCGCAGGCCCATTGGTCCTCCTCGATCCTTTGCCGTGACGGCCGGACCTGGATCCGGCACCTTGTTGGGCTCTGCATCGGTCGTCGCTTGAGTCCTACTTCAGGAAATCCCGCGACTGGACCAGGAAACCCGCGGACCGGCGGTGGCATCGGCGGCGACCGCGGGCGCGGGAGATCCCTGGCTGTCGCGCCAGTCGACGCCGACGCCGACGCCGCTGGCGCCGGGTCCCGGTGCGGGACGCGGCGCCGGGCGCGCGCTCACCGCACGAGGCGGGTGTAGCGGAAGTTCGCCTGCAGGCAGAGCGCCAGGATCGCGGTGCTGTAGACGCGGCCACCGTCGTCACCCCATGCGCAGGCGGGGTCCCACGAGCCGAGCAGATTGGGGCGCGCCGCATCGAGGTGCTGGTTCTTCAGCAGGGCCGGCTCGAGCCGCTTCTGCCACGCGGTCCACTGCGCGCCGCCGACCTGGTAGAGCGCGTAGGTCGCGTAGTACCAGTAGTAGTGATCGATGCTGCCGGCGGCCGCGTCCCAGCTCGGCGGCTGCTGCAGCAGCAGCTTCGCGGCCGCCGCCATGACCGGCTTCTCCTTCGGGTTCTGGCCGAGGAAGTAGCGGCAGAACAAGCCGACCGCGGTCATCGCCGCGCCGCGGTCGACCGGGAAGCGGGTGGCGTGGTCGCCCGGCTTGCGCGCGCTCGGCTCGCCGGCCTTGGTGTAGCCGTGCATGCCACTCGGATCCGAGACGGTGTCGAGCCAGTTGGCCGCCAGCTGCAGCGCGCCCGTGTTGACCTGCAGGCCGAAGTGGCGGCCGGCCTCGTAGGCCATCACGCACCAGCCGGTCACCGAGGTGTCGTTGTCGCCGTCGCGCGGCTGGTAGCGCCACACGCCGTACGGGTTGCGGTGTTGCTCGAGGTAGTCGAGGCCGCGCTGCGCCGCCGGTCGCAGCAGCTGGTAGTTGGACAGACCGAACGCCTCGCACATCGCGTAGGCGGCGATCGCGTGGTCGTAGACGAAGTCGTGCGAAGCCGCGGTGCCGAACAGGCCGTTGTCCTGTTGCTGGCTGCGCAGCCAGGTCACGCCGCGGCGGATCACTTCGCGATAGGGGCCGCTGCGCAGCGTGCTGCCGTCGCCGAGGAACGCCAGCAGCGCGAGCCCGGTAAGGCCGACGTCGTGCACGGCGTTGCCAGGGCCGGTGCAGGCAGGGCTGGCCGGGTCGTCGTGCTTCATGAAGCCGTCGGCGTCCCACTTGCCGTCGTCGTCCTGGTGGTCGCGCAGCCAGCGCAGCGCCAGCTCGATGCTGCGTTCGGTGGGGGGGCTGCCGCGCCGGCCACCGCCGCCGCGCCGACCGTAGGGGCCGCCGGCGTTGCCGCCGAGGCCGACGGCGATGTTGGTGCCCAACGAAGGGAACGCCGACAGGGTGCTCGGCTGCTCGTGGTCCGAGCTGTCGGCGGTGGGTTCGCTCGGGTTCTCGACCTGGCTCGGCTCGAGCACGACCGGCTCGTCGTGGGTCGGCTCCGGCTCGGGGACCGGCGGCGGCAGTTCGACCGGCGGCGGGGCGGCCTGCGGCTCTTCCTGCAGCACGGCGACCGCGTTCTCCAGCTGGCGCCGGACCTCCGGTGGGATCAGCAGCCACAGCAACAGGGCCACCGCGATGTGCAGCGCGGCGGAGACGACGAACCACGGCGCCTGCCGCAGGCGCTCGGCCAGCAGGTCCTGGAACGACATACAGGCGGCATGGGGCTGGGTACGGACCGGTAGCGCGGAGGGATGCATGGGAGCTCCTTCATTGAGCGGGCCGGCGGGCCCGGGACGTGGTCGGCGCGCGAGAGGTGCACGCCGCTGTCATGGCAACGCCGCTGTCGTCGCCACGGATCACTGCTCGTGACGAAACTGCAATCTGCGGCCACGTGGCCCGGTTCGTCGCGCGCGCCATCGCGGCGAACGAGCGCGGCACATGCAGCGCCGCCGAAACGCAACGCGGCCCGCATCCCCTCGCGAGGATGCGGGCCGCGTCATGGCGAGTCCCGGCGATCGCCGAGGCTCGCCTCCGGCGAGCCGGCTCAGCGCACCAGGCGGCTGTAGCGGTAGTAGGCCTCGAGCGTCAGCACCAGGATCGCGGTGCTGTAGACGCGGCCGCCGTCGTCACCCCACGCGCAGGTCGGGTCCCACGAGCCGTAGAGGTTCTTCTTCGTCTTGTCCATGTGCTGGTTCTTGACCACCGCGGTCTCCAGCTTCTTCTGCCACTCGGTCCAGTGCCGGCCACCCGTCTGGAACAGCGCGTAGGTCGCGTAGTACCAGTAGTAGTGGTCGATGGTGCCGGCCTTGGTGTCCCAGATCGGCGGGCGGCTCAGGATCAGGTCGGCGGCGGCCTTCATGACCGGCTTCTCCTTGGGATCCTGGCTCATGAAGAAGCGGCAGAACAGGCCGACGGCGGTCATCGCGTGGCCCTTCTCGGTCGGGAAGCGCGTGGCGTGGTCGCCGGGCTTGCGCGAGCTGACTTCGCCCTGCTTGGTGTAGCCGTGCAGGCCGGTCGGGTCCGAGACCTGGTCGAGCCACTGCGCGCACAGCTTCAGGGCTTCCGTGTTGATGGTCAGGCCGAAGAACTCGCCCGACTCGTAGGCCATGATCGCCCAGCCGGTGACCGACGTGTCGTTGTCGTTGTCGCGCGGCTGGTAGCGCCACACCGAGTACGGGTTGCGGTGCGACTCGAGGTAGTTGATGCCCTTCTGCGCGGTGGGCTTCAGCAGCTGGTAGTTCGAGAGGCCGAACGCCTCGCACATCGCGTAGGCCGCGATCGCGTGGTCATAGATGAAGTCGTGCGACGCGTTGGTGCCGAACAGGCCGTTCTCCTGCTGCTGCTCCTTGAGCCAGATCACGCCCTTCTTGATGGTGTCCTTGTAGGGACCCGAGCGCATCGTGCTGCCGTCGCCGAGGAAGGCCAGCAGCGCGAGCCCGGTGACGCCGACGTCGTGCACCGCGTTGCCCGGCCCGTCGCAGACTTCGCTGCTGGCGTCGTCGTGCTTCATGAAACCGTCGCAGTCCCACTTGCCGTCCTCGTCCTGGTGGTCCTTGAGCCAGCGCAGGCCGGCGTCGATGGCCGCCGCGTACGACTTGCCGCCGCCCTTGCCCTTGCCACCACCGCCGCGACCACCGTACTTGCCGCCGGCACCGCCGCCGAGGCCGACCGCCGAGTTCCACTGGTTGCTGTCGAAGGCGGATTCCTTCGAGGTGTTCTCGCTGACGTTGTCGAACGCCTGCTCGGTGTTCTCGCTGACCGCGGTCTCGGTGACGACCACGTCATCGGTGACTTCCTCCGGCTTGGTCTCCGGCGGCGGGGGCGGGGGCGGCTCGACGACCTCCTCCACTTCCTGCGTCTGCATCTCGACCTTCTTGGCGGTCTCCTTCTTCACCTCCGGCGGGATCAGGATCCACAGCGCGACGCCGAGCGCCACGTGGATCGCGGCCGACAGGATCAGCCACGGAGCAGCCCGCAGCCGCTCCGCCATCATTTCCTGGAAGGTGACTTCGGTCTCCCAGACGGGGAGCGCGTTGGACTGGACTTTGATCTTGGTCGGGTCGAGTTGGGCCATGACGGCTCCTTTGCGAGCTCTTCTTGGGACGGGTCGGTCGAAGACGAACGGCGGCAGGGGTCCGACCGGCTGCGCGCGCACCCGGCCGGGGCAGGATGCGGTGGCAGTTCCGGGACGACCGCCGCGCAAACGTCGGCCGCCTCGGTTCGGTTCAGAGAGGGGCGCAGAAGTAGAGCGGTCGGAGCCGGCGGTCGCAACCGCCCGCCTCGCGCGCGAGCCGATCCCGGCTCACGAACCGCGCATGCCGGGCGACTGCCAGACCTCGGTGCGCAGCCGGGCCCGGCCCATGGCCTGCGCCTCGAACTCGAGCCGCACCCGGTCCTCGCAGATCTTGCGCAGCTCCATCTGCACGTCCGGGTCGGCGAACTGGCCGTTGCGGGCCGCCACGAACGTGGTCACCCGGGCCAGCAGGACGACGCCGTTGCCAGGCGTCGGCGCCGACACCGCGCCCGCCGGGCCCGCCAGCGCGAAGGTGCGCAGCGCCGGGTTGGCCAGCGATCCGGCGCCCAGTTCGGGCAGCGCGATCGAGCCGGGGAAGCGGTCGGCGAGCTGCCGCGGGCTCAGGTCCTCCTGGACCCAGATCGCCGCTGCGGCGGTGGCGTCGGCCAGCGCCTGGCTGCCGGTGAACTGCACCTGCGCCACCTTCGCGTTGGCCGGGCGCACGAACCGCGCCCGGTTCTCGTCGTAGGCCTGCTGCAGCATGCGCGGGGTCACGTACAGGTTGATCTGCCGCGCCAGCCGCCGGTTCACCGCGAACTCGCGCGCGAACAGGTACAGCTTGTCGGCGCGCTGTTCGCGTTCGTAGGTCGGCCACGAGCGGCCCTGCCGCTGCATCGCGCGGCCGAGTTCGAGCGTGCTGCCGAGGTCGCGGCGCATCTCTTCCTGGTCGCGCTGCAGCTCGCTGCGCAGCAGCTGTTCGACCTGGTCCGGCGTCAGCACGCCGAGCGACTTCACCGATTGGGCCATGCGGTGCTTGTCGATCAGGGCGGCGAGTTCGCGGCGCATGATCAGCGACTGCTCCTGCGCGCTCAGCTGACCGACCTGCTGCTGGGCCGAGCGGATCGGGCCGGCAGCCAGCGTGCGCAGTTCGCTGAGCATGATGGCGCTGTCGTTGACGGTGGCGGCGATCGCGTCGACCAGCCAGCCCTCGCTGCGCGGCGGGCGTGGCACTTCCGGCGGCGCCAGCTGGGCCAGGGCCAGGGCGGGACCGGCGAACACGGCCAGGGCGAAGCGCAGCATGGTGGCGATGATGTGGGTGGATGGGCCGCGCCGCAACCGCCGCGTGCGGTGTCGGCGCTCGAACGGGACCGACGGCAGGCGGGGTGTGCGGTTGCAATCGACCGCCGGGCGCCCTTTCCTGTGCGCATGGCAACCCGTTCCGGTGCGTGCATCGTGGTCGGCAGCTCGTCCGGCATCGGCCTCGCCGTGGCCCGGCGGCTGTGCCTGTCCGGACGCAAGGTGGCGATGCTGGCCCGCCGCGAGGGCGAACTGAAGGCGCAGGTGGCGGTCGCCAACGACTCGGTCGGCCGCGAAGTCGCGTTCGCCTACGTGCACGACGCCGCCGATCTCGACGCCGCCGAGCCGCTGTTCGCCCGCATCGAGCGCGATCTCGGCCCGGTCGACGAAGTGCACTACGTGGCGGGGGTGATGCCGGCGGTCGGGCCCGACGAGTTCGACCTCGACAAGGACCGCCCCCAGGTGCAGGTCAACCTGCTCGGCTGCATGGCCTGGGGCAACGCGGCGGCGCGGCGGTTCCTCGCCCGCAAGGCCGGCTGCTTCGTCGGCGTGAGCTCGGTGGCGCAGGATCGTGGCCGCATCGGCAAGCCCGGCTACCACGCCAGCAAGGCCGGCATGGACACCTGGCTCGAGGCGCTGCGCAATCGGCTGTGGCGGCACGGCGTGCAGGTGACGACGATCCGGCCGGGCTTCGTCGAGACGCCGATGACTGCCGGGCTGCAGCTGAAGGGCGCTATCCCGGCCGACCGCGCTGCCGAGCTGATCCTGCGTGCGCGCGACCGGCGCAAGGCGATTGCCTACGTGCCGGGCAAGTGGCGCCTGATCATGTTCGTGATCCGCAACATCCCGTCGTTCGTGTTCCGCCGGCTGTCGATCTGATGTCGCCCGCTGCCGTGCCCGACGCCGCGCGCGCGGCCGCGAAACACCGTTCGTGCCGGAGCGTTGACGCCCCGGCCCAGCCCGAGCCCGCGGCTGGTCGAAAAGCTCCGATTCCCGTGCCATCGAACCCATGACCACGACCGACAGCCTCGCCTGGCGCGACGAAGACGTGCGCGGCTTCGGCATGGCCGTGGGCGGCCCGGCCAAGGTGCTGCGGCCGACCACGGTCGAACAGATCGCCCAGGCATTCATCGAGGTGCGCGCGCGCGGCGGCGAGGTCGCCCTGCGTGGCGCCGGCTGCAGCTACGGCGACGCGTCGACCAGCAAGCACGGTTTCGTGCTCGACACCTCGCGGATGAACCGCGTGCTGGCGTTCGATCCGGTCACCGGCATCGCCACCGTCGAACCGGGGGTCACCGTGCGCGACCTGTGGCGGCGCTCGATCGGCCACGGCTTCTGGCCGCGCGTCGTCAGCGGCACGATGGCGGTGTCGATGGGCGGCGCCGCGGCGATGAACATCCACGGCAAGAACAACTTCGCGCTCGGCTCGTTCGGCGAGGGCGTGAAGTCGTTCGAGCTGCTGACGCCGCGCGGCGAACTGGTGCGCTGCAGCCGCGATACCGAGCCCGAGCTGTTCCACGCCGCGATCGGCGGCTTCGGCATGCTCGGCTGCTTCACCAAGCTCGAGATCGAGACCAAGCGGGTGCACAGCGGCCGGCTGCGGGTGTGGGGCATCGTCGCCAAGGACCTGGCCCACAACCTGCAGATCCTCGAGGACCTGCGCGGGCAGGCCGACTACCTGGTGTCGTGGCTCGATCTGCACGGCAAGGGGGTGGCACTCGGCCGCGGTCTGATGCACCGCGCCGACCAGTTCGAGTCGGGCGAGGACCCGGAGGGACTGCGCTTCTTCGACCCGGGCCTGCAGGACGTGCCGCCGAACCTGTTCGGCGTGATCCCCAAGGGCTGGCTGTGGCCGGGCATGTGGGGCGCGGTGCACCTGCATCAGGTCAACCTGGTCAACTGGCTGAAGTTCCAGGCCGGCTATCGCGAGGAGCGGCACTCGCCGTACCTGCAGACGCACGGCGCGTTCCACTTCCTGCTCGACTACGTGCCGCGCTGGCAGTGGATGACGAAGCCGGGCGGACTGATCCAGTTCCAGCCGTTCGTGCCGTTCGAACACGGCGAACGGGTGCTGCGCACGCTGATCGAGCGCTGCCACCAGCACGGCATGGTGCCCTATCTCGGCGTGCTGAAGCGCCACCGGCCGGATCCGTTCCTGATGACGCACGCGGTCGACGGCTACTCGCTGGCGATGGACTTCGCGGTCAGCAAGAGCCAGCCCAAGCGCGAGGCGCTGTGGCGGCTGTGCCGCGAACTCGCCGAGGTCGTGCTCGAGGCGGGCGGCCGCTTCTACTACGCGAAGGACGCGGTGCTGCAGGCGTCGTCGTTCGGCCGCGTGCACGGCGACGCGGCGGTGACGAAGTTCCGCGCGTTGAAGCAGAAGTGGGACCCGGACCGGCTGCTGCAGACCGACCTGTCGCGGCGCATGGGCGTGTGATGCCTCACCGCGCCGGTGGCAGCTCGATCGCCGGCACGAGCTCGCGGTAGCGTTCGAGCAGGTCGGTGCGGTCGAGGTGTTCGCGCTGCGGGTAGAACGCGAAATGCGCGCAGATCGCCTGGCCGGACACGCGGTTCACCAGTCCCAGGCGCATCGGCAGCTCGACGCTCGCGAACTCCTCCTCGTCGGTCGCCGGGAACTCGCCGCCGATCGCCAGCAGGTCGGCGCCGAACCAGCTGATGCAGTTGATCGAGATCCGCGACAGCGCGGCGGTGACGCGCGGGATGCGCAGCTCGTCGACGGTGCCGGCCCGCACGCGGTCGAGGAACCAGCGGTGCAGGGCTTCGGCGAACTCGGCGCTCTGCCAGCCGACCCGATCCATGCACCAGGGGTGCAGGATCACGTTGCGCTGCAGCTTGCCGAACTTCTGCAGCAGCCACGTGCACACCGCGTTGTTGATGATCAGCGGGTACAGGAACAGCGGGTCGCGGTCGGCGATGCGTTCGGCGACCAGCCGGGCCACGAAGCGCGGTTCGAGCCAGGCGATGTCGTCGTCGAGCCGCACGTAGATCGCGTCGCGGGCGATCGTGGTGCGGAAGAACTGGCCGATCGTCGCGGTGCCGTTCGGGGGTTGCAGCGGCGGCTCGATCAGACGCACCTTGACGTGCATCGCCGCCAGTTGGTGCAGGAACGCGAGGTCACCGGCGTCCGTGGTGTTCACCCACAGGTGCCATTCGTCGACCTCCGGCTGCGACAGGACATGGGGAGCCAGGAGTCGCAGGTAGCGTTCCCGGCCGGCCGGCGTGACGACGATCACCCGATAGCGGTCGAACACACCGGCATCGTGCCGGGCTCGGCGCCGCGATGCCACAGGTCGGCGGCGCGGGGGGCGCGGGGCTGGTGGCCGCGCCGCCGTTCAGGGCTCGCATCCGTTCGAACGGCCATCGCGGCCACCGGGTGGCCCCTTGAGCCCCGGGCCCCGAACCCATATCGTGCCGCGCGACGGAAGGTGCCCGGACACCCTGCGCATCGGCCGGCCCTCGTCGGGCCGGTCTCAAGTCGAGGCCGACAAGAGCCGATGCCAAGGTCGGTTGTGCAATCGCACGACACGTCCGAGATGCCACGCCTGCCGCCGCTCGGGTCGACCGCGAGGTCGATCGCGTCGCGGTTCTCGCGGCGCGGCCCCCCGACGTCACTTGCCACCCGCATCCCCTGACCCCGGTCCCCAGGACCGCGCGTCCGCCGATGCCTTCGAGATCGAACTGCGTGAGTTTTGCCAACCTCGGGCTCAAAGAGCCCATCCTCCGTGGTGTCCTGGCCGCTGGCTACGAGACGCCGACGGAGATCCAGTCCAACGCCATCCCCAAGATCCTCGCCGGCGCCGAACTGATCGGCCTCGGCCAGACCGGCAGCGGCAAGACCGCCGCCTTCGGCCTGCCGATGCTCGACAAGCTGAGCGGCGGCCCGCCGGGCCTGCGCGGCGTCATCATCGTGCCGACCCGTGAGCTCTGCGTGCAGGTCGCCGAGAACCTGCGCGTCTACTCGCAGTTCGCCGGCCTCAACGTCTGCACCGCGTTCGGCGGCGTCGACATCGGCATCCAGGAGAGCGCCTTCAAGCGCGGCCTCGACATCGTCGTCGCCTGCCCGGGCCGCCTGATCGACCACCTCGAACGGCGCAACATCAGCTTCGACCAGGTGCAGATGGTCGTGCTCGACGAAGCCGACCGCATGCTGGACATGGGCTTCATGCCGCAGATCCGGCGCATCTTCCTGCGTCTGCCGCAGGAACGGCAGAACCTGCTGTTCTCGGCGACGATGCCGAAGGAGGTCGAGGGCCTGGTCAACGACTTCCTGCCCAACGCCGAACGCGTGCAGATCGGCACCCGCAGCCAGTCGGCGAAGACGATCACCCACCGCTTCGTCGCCGTCAACGCGCACGACAAGGCCGAGGCCCTCGAGCGCATCCTCGCCCGCGAGAGCGGCCGCGTGCTGGTGTTCGTCAACAAGAAGCTCGGCTGCGAGAAGCTCGGCAACGCGCTCAAGCGCGCCGGGCTGCCGGCCGACTCGATCCACGGCGACAAGGGCGCCGAGGCCCGCTACAGCTGCCTGCAGGCGTTCTCGCGCGGCAAGACGCGGTTCCTGGTCGCCACCGACGTCGCCGCGCGCGGCATCGACGTCGACGACATCGAGCTGGTCGTCAACTACGACTTCCCGCTCGGTCTCGAGGACTACATCCACCGTTCGGGTCGCACCGGGCGCGCCGGCAAGACCGGTCGCGCGCTGTCGCTGGTGGCGCCGATGGAGAAGCGGTTGTTCGCGGTCGTGCAGGCGCACCTGCAGGGTCGTGAGATCCCGCACGAAGCCGCCCCGCCAGGCCGCGGCTATGGCATGCCCAAGCGCCGCGAGGGCGGTGGCCGGCGCGAGAGTGGTGGTGGTGGGCGCGGCCGCAGTCGCGGGCGCTCGGCCGCGACGGCCTGACGCGACGGTCGCCGGGGCTGCTCGCCAGTCTGCAGCCGAGCCTTCAGTCGGTCGGCTTCGACGCGCAGGACGGTTTGTTCGTGACCAACTGCGAGCAGCGTCAGTTCTGATGTCGCTCCGGCACGGCTCGTGTCGCCATGAGGTCGATCGCAGGCTGCGAGGGGTGTCGAAGTGCTGATGACCGCAGCTTGTGGTCTATGTTCTCGACCGCCGCGGCACTAGGTTCGCTGCACCGATGGGAACAGCCGCACCTCGTCTCCTCTGGTCGCTGTGCGCGTTGGCGCGCGGACTGGTTCCGGATGCCGGTTCGGTGTGCGCCCAGGCGCCGAACGAATTCGACTTCGACACCACGCAGCTGGTGGTGACGCCGATCCCGCCGAACGGGTCGACCCATGTGATCACCACTGCAGTCACCTACACCGGACAGAACCTCACCCTGAATGCGCCGCTCACGGTGCGGGCAGGTGGGGAACTGCGGCTCGAGCGTTCGGTGCTGCGGGTGTTCGGCGACGTGCTGCTGGAAGAGGGCGGGCGCATCATGGTCATCGACTCGTCCCTGCTGCTGCCGCTGCAGTTCCAGCATCAGTACGACTACCGCAACGAGGGCGGCTTGTTGCACACGGAGCGTGCCGTGATCGGCACCACGCGCAACGGCGGTGGCCTGTACCTGACCCAGTTCCTGAATCTGCGGGGGACGTGGCTCGCGCGGCAGACGGTGATGCAGTCGATGGGCGTGATCCTCGCCGACGGCCGCTCCGGTTGGGGTGGCAATCCGGCTTGGAAGGGCGGCTCGGTGTTCGCCGAGGGGCTCTACGAAGGCGAGGGGGCCGACGCGGTCCACATGACCGGCATGGGCGACGCGGTGCTCGTCGACGGCACGGCCAATGTCGGCTTCTACTTCGATGCCGCAGCGAGCGGTCAACCGGGGGCCGCGACGGTCGACCTGGAGTCCCGGATGCCCGTGACCATGGTCTACGGCGATGCGGCCGTGCACGCCGGGGTGACCTCGCCGATCGCCGCCCATCCGTGTCGGATCGAGCTGCACAATCATCGTTCCCCGACCTGGAGCTTCTTTGCCAACAACGTGACGAGCAACGGCGCCCTCAAGACCGTCACGTTGCGCAATGCCGAGGACATCATCTGCAACTTCCGCGGCACCGACCTGGTCGGTTCCCCGGTGCTCGGTGGGCCATGGGCGAGCCACTACAGCGAGCTGCCAGGTTTGCCTTCGACCACTCCACCCGGCTTCCATGCGGTGCCGCCCGCCTGCTCGGTGCGGTTGGGCAACGTGCAGATCCAGTCGGGGCCCTTGGCGAACGACTGGAACCGGATCCGGGCGTGGGGTCTCTATTCGGCGGGTGCCGGCACCAACCTCAGCGTGACCGGTCCGACGCACATGGCCGAGCTGCGGCTGGGCGGCGGACAGATGAGTCTCGTCGGCACCGGCAGTTTCGACATGGCCGTGTTCTGCGATGTCGTGCAGTTGTTCGGGAACTCGAACCTGCAGATCCGCAACGCCGCGCTCGGGCAGTTCGGCACCTTCGCGTCGGTGACCGGGTTGATCGAGGCCAACGAGAACAGCACGTGCACGATCACCGATACGCGGACCTCGGTCGTGCGACTCAAGACCACCGGTCCCGGCGCGAACATCACGGGCCAGAACATCTTCGGGGCCGAGAAGCTGATCCTCGAGGGCGGTGGTGGTGGGGTGGTCCAGATCACGTCGGCGGCTCCGTCACAGAATTGGGATCTGCAGAACTCTGGCTTCGAGTCGCCGCTGCTGCCCGGTGGACTGCCGCCGCACTGGGCGGCCAGCGCCGTCAGTGGATCCCTCGTCGTCGACGCTGCCCCCGGTTCGGCCGGCACGAGGTCGTTCGAGTTCGTCGGGCAGGCACCTGGCTCCTACTTGCGGAAGGCCCTGTCGTTGCCGCCCGGCACGGCGGTCACGGTCATCGGCGCCGCCAAGGTTCTCCAGGCCCCGCCGCCCGGATCCCCGTTGTCGCTGGAGATGAGCCAAGGTGCATCGGTCCGCAGCGCAACGCTCGGCACGGCGCTGGCCGGGCAATGGCAACGCGTGCACCTGCCGCTGTTCGTCTCGGCGGCGCTGACGCAACCCTCGCTGCTGTCCTTCCGCGCCGCCGGCGCGCCGGCCGGCGTCCGGCTCGACGACGTGCGGGTCCATGTCGGCAGTTGGTGGGAAGACGACAACCTGCTGAATCTCGACATGGAAATGCAGTGTCGAGACCTGGGCATCCAGCCCGACTTTCTGCGTGCCCCCGACGGGTGGAGTGTCTACCAGACCAGCTGTGTCTCCGATGCGAACGTGGTGCGGCCCGGCGCCGCGCCCGGCTCGCGCTCGGTGAAGGCGACGCTCCGCGCTGCATCCGGCAACATCTACAAGAACCTGACCTTCCTGCGGCCGGGGGATCGTGTGTTGCTGCGTGGTTGGGTCCGCGGTGTCAGCCCGAATCCTGGCGCCAACATCCAGGTCATCATCGGCAACGGCGCCAACTTCTACCTGGTCGGTTTCGGCCCCAACCAGCACTCGGGGCCGCAGGCCTGCGACGGTGTCTGGCGGCAGTTCCAGATGACGTATCTGGTGCCGGTCAATCCTTCCTACACCCGCATCGATCTCGGCACCTTCGGCGTGGCCGGTACGGAAGCATGGTTCGACGACATCACGGTCGAGGTCCAGCCCCAATGAACAACTCCACAGCTCCCGCGCTCGCGATCGTGACGGGCACGCTGCTCGCCAGCGTGGCCCCGGCGCAGTTTTCCTGGCCGCCGGCGTTCGCGTCGGCGCCCGGCAACGCGGTGATGAACGCCCCGTTCTCGGCGCCGCCCGGACATCCGGAGGCGCGGTCGCGCTGCATGGTGGTGATCCACCCGGCCTCGCTGCCCTTTCCGCCGGGCACGGTGCTGACGCGATTGTCGCTGCGGCGCGATGTCGCGTATCCGAACCAGGCCTATCCGGCGCTCACCGGGGACCTGACGGTCAAGATCGGGCGCGCGCTGGTGACGCCGGACCAGGTGCACGACGTGCGCTTCAACCGGCTCTGGGACGGCCTCCCGACCACGGTGTATCGCAACCTGCCGCCGGCCTTGTTCCAGGTGCCGGCGGGGCCCGCTCCGGGTGCCGCGCTGCCGCCGTTCGACATCGTGATCCCGTTCACGACGTCGTTCACCTGGCAGGGTGGGCCGTTGGCGATCGAGCTCGTGTTCGCGCCGACCGCTGGCAGCTCCACGTGGCGGGTGGATTCGTTCGTCGCCTCGGCACCGCGCCATGGCTCGTCGAGGTCGCTCGGTGCCGGGTGCCGCGGCACCAACTCGTTCGCGCCGTTCCACTATGCGATGCCGGAGACGACGATGCCGGGGGCCCAGCTCGAAGTGCAGGTGGAAGGCCTGCCGAGCAACGGTCTCGCCGCGTTCCACATGTTGGGCTTCCGCAGCCTGCAGCAGCCGTTGGATCTGGGCCAGATCGGCGGCCCGGTCGGATGTCCGCTGCGGATCGAGCCCGCGATCCTGTTGACGGTCCCGACCGAGAACCCCTCCGCCTTGTTCCACCGCGCCGTCAGCAGGGTGCAGCTGCCGGCGCTGGCCGCGGCAGTCGGGTTCCAGCTCTGCAGCCAGTGGCTCTGCCTCGACACCGGCGTGTCGGCGTCGCTGCCGTTCGTCGTGTCGGATGCGCTCGAGATAACGCTCGGAGAGGTGCTGCCGACGCCCGTGCCGCACTCGGCGCGGACCCTCTGGATGTACGGGGCAACCGTGTTCGGCAACGACAAGGGACGCATGGTGCCCGCCGATCACGGGCCGGTGCTGCGGTTCAACTGACCCGGCGCCGCGCGCGACCGCAGGGACTCGCCGCGCGGCGGGGGGGTCAGGGCAGCAGCGTGATCTGCAGGCCCGGGGACGACGACCAGCCCTGTGCGGAGGGGGTGCACACCGCGGGTGGCCACAACCACAGCGACTGCGCGCAGAGCTGCAGCCCGGACAGCGACATCGAGGTCGGGATCGGGAACGTGAACGTGCTCACGCCGGCGCTGTCGCTGGTCGCCAGCAGCAACAGCAGGGAGGGTGAGGTGATCTGCACATGGGCCAGGAACCCGAGACCCGGATCGGTGCCGTTCACGTCGGCCTGGTCGGCGAAGGCCGTGAGCCCGATGCCCGGCCCCGGCGCGTTGGTCGTGCGCAGCCGGAAGGTCGGGTTGCCGAGCACCGGCGAGCTGTCGGCGGACAGCGAGTGCGCGCCGGAGCAGCCCGGCGTCCCGGAGCCGTATGGCACGAGTCCGGCGAGCGCGGGCGTGACCGGGGCGATGCGGTAGACCTGGCCACCGAGCACGGTGATGTAGAGCTCGCCGAACGCATCCTCGCCGAAGGCGCTGATCAAGGTCAGGGTGAACGGCGCGGGCGGGACGAGCTGGGGCGTCACGTCGATGACCTGGGTCACCGCGGTGCCGTTGTGGCGGAGCGCCCACACCTTGTTGAGCATGTAGTCGGCGTAGAAGTAGGCGCCGCGCCAGCTCGGCATGGCGACACCGCGATAGACGTAGCCGCCGATCACCGCACCGGCCGGTTGCAGGCTGCTGTACTCGTGCAGCGGCATGGTCAGCGCCGGCGCGTTGCAGACGCAGACCGGCAGGTTGTTGCAGAAGGTCCCGGCCATGCACGACCAGCCGTAGTTCCTGCCACCGGGGGCCCCGAACGGTTCGAAGTCGATCTCCTCGTTGATGCCGCCGACGTCGGCGATGTAGCAGTCGCCGGTCAGTCGATCGAAGCTGAATCGCCAGGGATTGCGGAGCCCATAGGCCCAGATCTCGTCGAGCGGCGCGCCGGGGCCGGCGAACGGGTTGCTCGGCGGGATGCCGTAGTTGCGCGGCGGGCTCGGATTGTCGACGTCCAGTCGCAGGATCTTGCCGAGCAGGTTGTCGGTGCGCTGGGCGTAGTTCATCGGGTCCTGCTGTCCCGGCAATGCGCCGCCGTCGCCGAGAGAAACGTAGAGGTAGCCGTCCCGGCCGAATGCCAGCATGCCGCCGTTGTGATTGCCGTACACCAACGGGGTGTCGAGGATCGTCACGGCACTGGCTGGATCCACCACGTCGGGGTTGCCGGCCTGGACCGTGAAGCGGCGCACGTAGGCATGCGGTGGCCAGGTGGTGTGAAAGACGTAGCAGTGGCGATTGGTCGCGAAGTTCGGGTGGAAGGCCAACCCCAGCACGCCCATCTCGCCACAGCAGCCGACCGTGGCGCTGAGGTCCAGGAAGGGTGTCGGCAGCACGGCCCCGTTGCGGATGATGGACACCCGTCCGGCCTGGCCGACGACGAACAGGCGTTCCAGGTCACCTGGCGGCGCCGTGATCAGGACCGGCCGCGCGAGCCCCGTGGCCACCGTCTCCAATCGCAGCGGCGCCTGTGCCGGCGCGATACACACGCATGAGAGCAGCGCCGAGAAGAGAAGGCCCGATGTGATTCGTCTGATCATGTTCCTCCGACAAGAGGCCAGGAGCATATGTCGAACCGCCGAGATCCGCCACGGCAGGGTCGCCCGAGCGATGATCGCGCTGCGTTCGCGGCGCCGGTGGCGCGCGTCAGCCGAGGATCGCCTTCGCGGCCGCGACCGGATCGCTGGCCTTCACCAGGGTGCGGAACACGCTGTCGAGGTGTTCGCCGGCGCCGGCTCCGACCTGCCGCCGCAGCTCCGCGGCGGTGCCGCACGCGAGCAGCTGGCCGCGGTCGAGCACGGCGATGCGATGCGCGGTGGTCTCGACCACGTCGAGCATGTGCGAGCAGTGCAGCACCGCGCCGCCCTGGGCCGCGAACTCGTGCATCAGCTGCTTCACCACCAGCGTCGTCGTCACGTCGAGACCCGACAGCGGCTCGTCGAACACCAGCAGCTTCGGCCGGGTCAGCAGCGCCGCCGCGATCGACACCTTTTGCACCATGCCCTTGCTGAACCCGACCATCGGTTCGTCGCCGCGGCCGTCGAGGCCGAAGCCCTGCAGCATGCGCTCGCCGCGTTCGCGGATCACCGCGTCGGGCAGATCGAACAGCCGGCCCTTCAGCAGCAGGAACTCCCACGGCGTCAGCACCTCGTGCAGCCGCGCCACCTCCGGCAGGTAGCCGACCTTGCGCTTGGCGGCGATCGGGTCGGCCAGCGCGTCGGTGCCGTCGATCTCGATCCGGCCCGCGTCGGGGCGCAGCAGGCCGACCACGCACTTCACCGTCGTCGACTTGCCCGCACCGTTGGGGCCGAGCAGCGCCAGGATCTCGCCGGCGGCGATCGCGAGGTCGAGCCCGTGCAGGGCGGTGAACGAGCCGTAGGTCTTGCGCAGACCGCGAAGCGCCAGCATCGCCGCATCTTGGCGGTGCCGAGGGCCGAAGGCCAGCGCGGCGCCGGTGCGGCGGATCCTCGCGGATCCTCGCCGGCGGACTTGTGCGGCCGGCGCCCCGCCGTCGTAATGGTGGCCCGATGCGGTCTCCTCAGTACTTGCTGTCGTTCGCGCTCCTGTTCGCCCCGGCCTGTGCCCAGGAGGACGAGCTGCCGGCGTTGCCGGCCGGCCCGGCGCTCGCCTACGTCGATGCGTTCCCGGCGCAGAAGGGCTTCGACCGGCCGCTGTTCGTCGCCTTCACCAATGCCGATCCGGCGCACGCGTACGTGGTGACGCAGCCCGGCCAGGTGTTCGCGGTGCCGCGCGACGGCAGCAAGGACACCCGGCGCGTGTTCCTCGACCTCGGCAGCAAGGTGTTCCTCGACAACTGGGAAGAGGGGCTGCTCGGGTTCGCGTTCGACCCGGGCTACACCGACAACGGCTTCGTCTGGTGCTGCTGGTCCGAGCGCATCGAGCAGCGCGCCGAACCGATGGGCAACGGCAAGCTGGCGAAGAGCAACCGCCAGTCGGTGATCGCCCGCTACGCGACCAAGGCCGGCGACGGTGGCGCGGTCGCCGATCCGGCCAGCGAGCTGCGAGTGCTCGAGGTGTTCCAGCCGTTCGGCAACCACAACGGCGGCACCATCGAGTTCGGCCCCGACGGCATGCTCTACATCGCGCTCGGCGACGGCGGGGCCGCCAACGATCCGTTCGGCAACAGCCAGAGCAAGGCGATGCTGCTCGGCAAGGTGCTGCGCATCGACGTGCGCGCGGCGAGCAAGCAGAAGCCGTATGCGATCCCGGCCGACAACCCGTTCGTCGGCGAAGCCGGTGCGCGCGGTGAGATCTGGTGCTACGGCGTGCGCAACCCGTGGCGTATCTCGTTCGACCGCGCCAACGGCGACCTGTGGTGCGGCGACGTCGGCCAGGGCCGCATCGAGGAGGTCGACCGCCTGGTGAAGGGCGGCAACTACGGTTGGAACCCCATGGAGGCGAGCCAGGAGTTCGAAGGGCGGCGGGAGAAGAGCCCGATCCCGGCCGGCCTGATCGCGCCGGTCGCCGAGTACCAGCACAGCGAGGGGCTGTCGATCACCGGCGGCTACGTCTACCGCGGCCAGGCGATCCCGGCGCTGCACGGCTGGTTCGTCTACGGCGATTTCATGACGCTGAAGATGTGGGCCTGCAAGGAAGGCAAGGACGGCGCCGCCAACGCGGTGGTGACGTTGGCACGGGCGCCGCAGCAGGTCGCCAGCTTCGCCGAGGAGCCGGAGGGCGAGCTGTTGCTGACCGGCTTCGACGGCAAGAAGGGGCGGGTGTGGCGACTGGTCCCGGCACCACAGGCGAAGTGACTTCCGGCCCGCGGTTGCGGCTGAACCGGCCGCGGCGCGCTATCGTTCCCGCCCTCCGCCCGTGCGCACCGGCCTGATGATCCTGTCCTGCGTCCTGCACGGCGCCGTGGTCACCGCGGCGCTGGGGCTCGGCGTCTATTCGGGGCGGCGGCTGCAGGCCCCGGCGCCGTTGGTGCAGATCGCGACGTCGCTGCCTAGTCCGCCCGCGGCAGCGCCAGCCGCGGTCGAGCTGCCGGTGGTGGTCGTGGAAGCGGTGCACGAACCGGAGGTGGAGTCCCCCGACCCCGACGAACAGGTTGCGCCGCAGCTGTCGACCGACCTCACGCCGCGACGCGATCCACTGCTGCCGTCCCGCGAGCGCGTGCGCGCGCCGCGGCGGCCGCCGGAGCCGGTGACCACGACCAGCGAGACGCCACCAGCCGCCGAACCCGCGCCCGCCGCCGCCGAGTCGCTGCCGGACGTCGAGGCGGAGCCGCGGGCCGACAACGAACCGCCGCGTTACCCCGAGGAGGCGCGTCGTCGAGGCCAGGAAGGCACCGTGATCGTGCTCGCGGCGGTCGCCGTCGATGGCCTCGTGCTCGAGGTCGCGCTGCAGTCGCCGTCGCCGCATCCCGAGCTCAACCGCGAGGCGCTGCGCGCGGTGCGGCGCTGGCGGTTCGAGCCGGCGCGGCGCGGTGGGGTCGCCGTTGCCGTGACGACCCCGGTCTCGGTCGTGTTCCGGCTGCAGGATCCGCGCTGACGCCGGCTCGTTCGGCCGCGCCGCGCCGCCGCGCGAACGTCAGCCGGCGAACGTCACCCCGAGTTCCGCCAGCAGGTAGTCGAGCCGCTGGTAGATGCGTTCCCAGCGCCATTCGCGCCGCACCCAGGCCGCCGCGGCGAGCCCCATCGCCCGCGCCCGCTCCGGCGCCGCGAACAGCTCGCTGGTGCCGGCGATCGTCGCCGCTTCGCCGTCGGCGATCGTCAGCGTGCCGGCCGGCACGTCGCCGAGGCCCTGCGATGCCTGCGGTGACGAGACCATCGGCAGCCCCATGCTCATCGCCTCGAGCACCTTGTTCTGCACGCCGCGCGCGAGGCGCAGCGGTGCGATCGCGACCGACGCCCGGTCGAACCACGGTGGTGTGGTCGGCACTCGCCCGGTGACGGTGATGCCGGGTTGCTGGGCCAGCGCCTGCACCTTGGCGACCGGCTTGCTGCCGACCACCAGCAGGCGCGCGTCGGGGAAGCGCTGGCGCAACGCCGGCCAACAGCGCTCGACGAACCAGCACACGCCGTCGACGTTGGGTTCGTAGTCCATCACGCCGGTGAAGATCGCCGTGTGCGGATGGCGTTCGGCAGTGGCCGCGGCGGTGAAGTGCTCGACGTCGACGCCGTTGGGCAGCACCACCGGATCGACGCCGGGAATGCGTTCGCGGAACAGCGCGCGTTCGACGTCGCTGACCACCAGCGACCGCGAGAACGAGCGGGCGACGCGGTCCTCGAACGCCAGCAGGCGGGTGGCCTCGCGGCCGTAGATCCAGCGCCCGAGCGCGCCGCTCACCTTGGCGTACTGGCGCCACTTGTCGGAGTCGAGCTCGGCGAAGTGCATCACCTTGGCGCCGGCCGGTTCGTCGAGCGCGTACTGCGCCATCGACGACGAGTAGACGAAGCAGAGGTCCGGCGGTCGTCCGTGCGACCAGCGCCGCATCGCCGCCCGCAGCGCGCCGTGGCGGAAGAACGGCAGCGTCAGCGCCTCACCGGTCAGCAGGCCGCGCATGCTGGTCAGCTTGCGGGCCCGGCGGTCGAGCCGCGGCGCCACGATCTCGCGACAGCGACTGGCGAGAAACGCGACACCTTCGGCGTCGCGGTCCTCTTCCTGGAAGCAGCCGATGTGCAGGTCGGCGCCGCGCTGCATCAGGTGCTGCAGCAGGTGCCAGGTCGTGATGCGGTCGCCGCGGTCGGGCGGCCACGGCACACGCTGGCAGAGGAACACGACCTTGGGAGATGGCTTCGGAGAGTTCACGGCGAGTCGGCGTCAAGGTGCTGCCGGGTGCGCCCCGATACAAGGGTCGGAGCAGAACGGCATGTCACAGCAGTCGACCGGTCCATCGACCACCATCCTGGGGCTGGTGAACAGCACCATCGAGCTGCCGACCATGCCCGAGGTGCTGCTGAAGCTCAACGAGGTCATGGCGCGCAGCGACGCCTCCGCCGCCGACGTGGCAAAGGTGGTCGGCGCCGATCCGGCGGTCGCGACCAACGTGCTGCGCATCGTCAACAGCGCCTACTACGGACTGCAGGTCAGGGTTTCCGCGGTCACGCTGGCGATCTCGGTGATGGGCTTCAACATGACCAAGAAGGTCGCGTTGAAGGCGGCGGTGTTCTCCGCGTTCGGCAAGCGGCGCGAGAAGATCCAGCACTTCGACCCGGCGGTGTTCTGGAAGCACGCGGTGTTCACCGGCGTCGCGGCGCGGGCGCTGGCGCAGGCCTCGACGGTGTTCGCCGACATGCACCCCGAGGACACCTACATCGCCGGCCTGCTGCACGACATCGGCAAGATCATCCTGATGGAGAAGGCGGCGCCGCGCTACCTGGCGATGCTGCGCAAGTCCGTGCAGCAGGGCCGCCCCGAGGTCGAGGTCGAGGCCGAGGACTTCGGCTTCACCCATGCCGACGTCGGTTCGGTGCTCGCGATCAAGTGGTCGTTGCCCGAGGATCTTGCGATCGCGATCCGCTACCATCACGCGCCCTCGAAGGACCCCTTTCATCGCTCCCTCTCGTCCCTCATCCACCTTGCCGATCACCTCGCCTGGCTCGGCAGCACCCCGTCGACCGTCGGCACGCCGATGGGGGCGCTCGACCCCGAGGTGCATGCGCAGATCGGCCTCGATCCTGCCCAGGTGGAAGCCCTGTTGCCGCAGATCCAGGCGGATTTCGCCGCGTCCGAGCTGCCCTGGTGATGCGGCGAACTCGTCGACCTCGATGAGGCAGGGGCGCGCATGAACTTCCGGCGCTGGGTCGTCTTCACGTTCCTGATCCACGTGCTGGTCATCGTCATCGACAAGGGCGGTGGCCTGGTGCTGTACGGCCTCACCGCCGATCAGCCCAAGGAGCACGGCAAGGCGGGCATCGCCGCCTCGCTGCCGTTCATCCTCGGTTCCATCGCCAACCTCGGCCTCGCCACCTCGCTGGTGTTCTTCGTCCGCCGCGGTCGCTACCCGGCCCAGGTCGCGTTCGAGACGTCGATGACGGTGGCCCTGGTGTGGGGCGGCTTCGTCGCCGTCACGGCGGCGCTGTTCACGTTGTTCGTGCTGCCACAGATCGACCCGGCGTGGTCGTTCAACCCGTGGATCGTGGTGCCGGTGTGCGCCAGCGTGCCGCTGCTGCTGCTGACCAGCTACGCCAACAGCACCCAGCTCGCGACCGAGCGCATCAAGGACTACGGCCTGGTGCACCTGGTCACGTCGCTGGCGTTCCTGCCGGCGTTCTTCGTCTGCTTCTACTGGCTCGGCGGCAAGGTCGCCGGGGGCCACGCGCCGGTCGCCGTCGCATGGGGACGACTGCTGTCGTGCGCGATCGTGTTCGGCGTCACGCTGTTGCTGGTGCGCAAGATCGTCAAGTTGCGCCTGCGGGTGGACCAGACCTACCTGCGCGAGTCGGTGCGCTATGGCTGGCGTGCCAACCTGTCGTCGACGTTGACCTACCTGAACCACCGGCTCGATCTGCTGGTGCTCGGAGCGGTCGGCTTCGCGCACAACTGCGAGCAGGGTCACGCATCGAAGGAAGCCGAGGACCTGGCCAACGTCCAGGTCGCCTTCTATTCGATGGCGACCACCTGGGCCGAGCTGGTCTGGCACTTCCCGGAGGCGATGCGGGACCTGTTCTTCAGCAAGGTGGCCGGCAGTTCGCACGAGCAGGCGCGGCAGTTGACTCCGGTGCTGTCGCGGCTCGGGCTGGCGATCTCGCTGGTCGGCGCGCTGCTGATCGTGCTGCTGATGGACCCGATGATGGCGCTCGTGTCGGTGATGTTCGGCCGCGCCGACTCGACATGGCACAACGGCTGGAGCGAGCAGGTCGGCGCCTGCCTGTGGATGCTGGTGCCCGGCACCGCCGCCTTCACGGTGTCCAAGGTGCTGCAGGCCGACCTCGCGGCCCGCGATCGCCTGCAGACCTGCGTCAATGCCCAGCTCGTGGTGCTGGTGACGATGCTGGTGCTCGACGTGCTGCTGATCCCGCAGTACGAGGCGGTCGGCGCGGCGGCGGCGTCGACGGCTTCCTACGTGTTGGGCACGATCTACACGCTGTGGGCCTACGGCCGGCAGACCGACACCCCGGTCTGGCGCTGCCTGTTCGTGCATCGCAGCGACCTGCGCTACATTCGCGAGATCGTGATCGCCATCCTCGGCAAACTGCGGAGCAAGCGCGCATGAGTCGCACGGCCCCCGTCACGGTGATCGTCCCGGCCTACAACGCCGCGCCGTTCCTGGCGGTGACGCTGCAGTCGTTGCACCAGCAGACCACGGTCCCCGAGCGGATCGTGGTGGTCGACGACGGCTCGACCGACGACACCGCGGCGATCGCCGAGCAGAACGGCGCCGTGGTGGTGCGGCAGCAGCGCAAGGGGCCCGGCGCGGCCCGCAACCGGGGTCTCGAGGGGGCCGCCAGCGAGTTCGTCGCCTTCCTCGATGCGGACGACTGGTACGTGCCGGACAAGCTCGAGCGCTCGATCGAGCAACTCGACGAGCTGAAGGCCTGCTGCCTGTGCACCGATGCGTGGATCGTGCGCGACGACCGCATCGAGGGCCGCAAGAACCAGCAGCGCGTCGTGCCGTCGGTGCTGACGATGGAACTGCTGCTGCGCGGCAACCCGGTCATCTGCAGCAGCGTGGTCGCGCGCCGCGAGGCGGTGCAGACCGCCGGTGGTTTCGACGAGAACCCGGACCTGATCGCCACCGAGGACTTCGATCTGTGGCTGCGCATGGCCGAACGCGAGCCGCTCGCCTACCTGCCGCAGCCGATGACGTTCTACCGCGTGCACTCGGGCAGCCTGTCCGCGAACTCGCGCTTCATGCGCGGCGTCGACAACATCCTGGCGCGGGTCAGCGAACGCCACGACGGCGAGGCCCACTTCCAGAACCTGGTGCGGCGCCGCCGCGCCGAGGTGCGCCTCGACCTCGCCTGGGACCTGCTGCAGCAGGGGCGCAAGCAGGAGGCGCGGGCGCTGATCGCCGAGGCCGACGGCCTGGCGCGGACCTGGAAGGCGATGCGCATGCGGCTGCGCAGCCTGTTGCCGCGATGACGCCGCACCGACCGCTGCTCGGGGTCGTGCACCTGCACGCGTTGCCCTCGTCGGCGCGCCATCGTTCGATGGCGGCGGTGCTGGCGAGCGCGATCGCCGACGCGCGCGCCTACGCCGCCGGCGGCTGCGATGGCCTGGTGATCGAGAACTTCGGCGACGCGCCGTTCCACAAGGGCACGGCGGCCGATCCGGTGCCGCCCGATGTCACCGCCGGCCTCGCGGTGGTGGCGCAGCGGGTGCACGACGAGACCGGGTTGCCGCTGGCGATCAACTGCCTGCGCAACGACGGTTACGCGGCGCTCGGGATCGCCGCCGTGGTCGGCGCCCGCTGGGTCCGCGTCAACGTGCTGGCCTCGGCCTACGTGACCGACCAGGGGCTGATCGAGGGCGAGGCGGCGCGGCTGTTCGCGTATCGCCGCGCGCTGCAGAGCGACACCGCGGTGCTCGCCGACTTCCTGGTCAAGCACGCCTCCCCGCTGGCGCCGATCGACGTGGCCACCGGGGCCCGCGACCTGGCCGAACGGTCCGGCGCCGCCGGGTTGGTGCTGTCGGGTTCTCGCACCGGCGAGCCCGTCGATGTCGCACTTCTCGACACCGTGCGGGCGGCGGTCGGCGCGTTCCCGATCTGGATCGGCTCCGGGCTGTCGGTCGTGAACGCAGCGGTGCTGTGGCCGCGGGTCGACGGCGCCATCGTCGGTTCCGCCTGTAAACACGACGGTCGGGTCGAGGCCCCGGTCGACGTCGAGCGGGTCCGGGCGCTGCGCCGGCTGTGCCCGTCCGGACCGCGGTGAAGCCCGCAGGCCCGGCCTGCCGAAAGACGCCGGGTGAAGGTCCTGTTGATGACGCCGTCGCCGACCCACCTGCATCTCGGTGGCATCGCGACCGTGACGCGCTACCGCGAAGGCTTGCAGGGCCGCGGGCATCTGTGTGAGCTGTTCGGCGGCACCAGCGAAGGCGGCCTCAAGCAGTCGCTCGAAGGGACCATCGGCCGCTTCCGGCCCGACATCGTGCACGCGCACGACGCGCTGCGGACCGGACTCAGCTTGCTCGGGCTGCGCACGCCGTGGGTCGTGTCGTTGAGCGGCGAGGAACTGCACCAGGACATGCTCGACGACGAACGTGGCCCGCTGGTCTGCGAGGTGGTTCGGCGCGCGCATCGGGTGATGGTGCCCAACGGCGAGGCCGCCGCGCTGGTCGAGGAGCGCGTGCCCGACGCGGTGGGCAAGATCGACGTCGTGCCGCGGGCGGCGGTGAAGCTGGCGATCGGCGGCACCGATCTGCGTCGCTCGCTCGGCATCCCGCGGCAGCGCTTCCTGGTGTTCCTGCCCGGCGGGCTGCGCCCGATCAAGGGCCAGCACCGTGCGATCGGTGTGGTCTCGGTGCTGCGGGCGGCAGGTGCCGACGTCGAGCTGATCGTCGCCGGACCCGATCAGGACGCGGCCTATGCCGACGGCCTGCGCGCGCTCGGCAAGCAGCCGGGCGTGCGGGTGCTGCCGACGCTGGCGCACGATCGCATGGGCGCCTGCTACACCGATGCCGACGTGGTGCTGAACACGTCGCTCAGCGAAGGCGCGTCGCCGGTGATCCTCGAGGCGGGCATCCTCGGCCGCGCGATCGTCGCCGCCGATGCGCCGGGCAACCGCGAGCTGATCCGGCACAAGGAGACCGGCCTGCTGTTCGGGTCGGAGGAGGACCTGGCCAAGCAGATCCTCGCGCTCTATCGCAATCGGGCTGCCGCCGGTGCGCTCGGCGTGCGGATCCGCGAGGACTTCCAGCGGCGCTTCGACAGCGACCGGGAGATCGCGACGCTGCTGTCCTCGTACGCGGCGGCGTGAACGGAGCACCGGCCTGCGAACCGGACACGACGCAGCTCAATCGGGATCGGGCAGCGGCTTCGGCAGTGGTTTCGGCAGCGGCTTCGGCTTGACCGCCGCCTTGGCGGCGACGGCGGGCTTCGGCGGTGCGGCCGGCGGCGTGATGTCCGCCTGCTGGTTGTAGAGCGAACGCAGCCGTTCGCTGACCCAGGTCAGCCCGGCGAGGATGTCGGCGGCGACCTTGTCGCGGGTCGTGCTGCGCACGCGCGGCGTCTGGGCCTTCTGCAGGGCCTCGACCACGGCGTTCTCGCCGAACACCGCCAGCTCGCTGCCGCTCGCGTCGTCGAGCAGCGCCGCGACGCTGGCCCGCAGATCGGCGTGCGTGCGCACCTTCGGGTGGAACACGCCCGCGTCGAACAGCTGCATCATGTCGAGGTGCGACTGACTGGTGATCGCGCGCACCGCGGCCTTGGCCCCCGGCAGGTCCTCGAGCAGGCCGTGCAGCTCGTCGAGGGTCTCGTCGTTCCAGACCACCAGTGTGCCGCCGACCTCGAGGTGTTTGGCCAGGCTGGTCACGAACGGCGTGCGCGGGTCGGTGCGTTCGACGTGGGCGAAGCTCGCGGTCTCGAGGCGCCCGTCGGCGTGCACGGTGTGCGCCGACCACGCATACGGCATCTGCCGCCACGGCCGCTGGCCGTCGAAGCGCGGCAGCGCCTCGGTGACCGCAGCGATGGCCAGGAAGTGCAGCGGCTTGCTGCACTGCCGCAGCTCGTCGCGCACGAACGGCTCGACCAGCAACTTGTTCTCCTGCAGGCACGCCAGCGTGCGTCGCTGACGGAAGGTCAGACCGGCGCGGTCCTGGGCCAGCGCGGTCAGCTCCTCGATGCCTTCCTTGTGCAGCTCGATCTCCTGCGGCCGCGTCAGTTCGGGCAGCTCGCGCAGCGGCAGCTTCGGCCCTTCGGCGCTGCAGCGGGCCAGGTACGGGCACGGGAACGGATTGGTGCAGAACGTGCCCATCGGCAGGTGCAGCACCGCGTCGTCGGCGAGGCTGTTGCGGAACTGCAGCAGCCGGCGCTTCACCTGCTCCATGTGCCGCTGCACCTTGGCGGTGACGTCGGCGCTGCGCAGCAGCTGCATCGGCGGGTAGTCGGCGCCTTCCTTGTGCACGTACTTCGGATTGATCGTCAGCAGGAACGCGGTGCGCAGCTTGTGGCCGCTCTGCTCGACGACGTGGGCCTGCAGCGCCAGGTCGATCACGTAGCGGGGGTTGGCCTTGGTGCCCGACTTGATCTCGAACAGATCGAAGGCGCCGTCCTTGTGCACCACCAGGATGTCGCAGCGCGCCTCGACACCTTCGGCGACGAAGGTCGCGCCGAACAGCACCGGGATGCCGGCGGCGATGCGTTCCTTGGTCTCCGCCGCGGCCGCCGCCGCGTCCGTCGCTTCGATCGTCACCCCTTTCGGGAACGCGGAGCGCGCCAGCGTGCGCAGCTGGTCCCCGGCCGCCGACATCACCTGTCGGATCGCCGAGGGGGCGACCTGGGCCGGTTCGTGGTAGTCGAGCCACAGGCGCTTCTGACACTGCTGGCCGGCCTCGAACAGATGCTTGTCCAGGTTGCGCGGCGCTTTCGACGGGGATTTCTTCTTCAAGGCAGCTCGGTGGGTGCGGACGCGGTCGGCAGGTCGAGAGAAAGACCGGGTCCACCGCGCTGGCAGTGTAGCGGCAGCGCCGGGCCGCTCAACGACGACCGCGCGTGTGCTTGTAGAGGCCGAACAGGACCAGGCTGACGATGGCGCCCGTGATCAGCGGGGTCCACAGCCGGTCCTGCAGCCCTTTGGCCTTGCGGCTCGGTCGGGCGAAGGTCAGGGTGTCGAGATAGCGCCGGAACCGCGGTTGCCAGGCGGCAAACGCGTCCGGCGGGCACTGGAACGACAGCGTGATCTGCTGGCCGCCGGCCGGTGAGTGCACGTCGAGGCAGGTGCTCGCCGGCCGGGGTGGTGGTGGGGTGCAGTGGCGGATCGCCACCACGGCCTCGACCTGCTGCGAGCCCACCGGGCGCCGGTCGATCTCGGTCAGCTCGTGTCGTTCGCCGCTGGCCGCGCCCTTCTCGCGCCAGCTCGTGCGCAGCACTTCGGCGTAGTCGTCGGCGAGGTGCCACTCGGAATCCTGCTCGACCACGTAGAGCCAGGGGCCGCGGAAGTCGCCGGCCAGCCAGGCATCGACCGGCCCCACGGCATAGAACGCCCGCGGCTGGGCCAGCGTCAGCGCCGCCGGGGCGGCCGGGTTCTCGCCGAGGCGCCGCGCCTCGTTCGGGCTCAGCTGGCGCCAGCCGGCCGGCAGCTGCAGCTGGAACGACTCGCCCTGGTTGCGGAACGTATGCAGCACCTCTTCCTGGGCGGTCGCCGGCACCAGGGCGCAGGTGGTGGTCAGCAGGGCTGTGGCGAAGGGGCGAACCGGCATCGCCGCATCATCGAGGTCATGCCGGCCCGACTGCAATGCTCGGCTGCCGGGATGCCGTCGGCGACGTCGCCGCCAGCGGTGACGTACCGGGCGTCGCTCCGGCCAGCGGCAGCGTGAACCAGAACTCGGAGCCACGCGGCTGCCGCGGGCGGTAACCGATGTCACCACCGAGGTGCTTGACCAGGCCGCGCGTGATGTAGAGCCCGAGCCCGGTGCCGGGGCCGGACTGGTCGCCGCGGCCGTAGGCCGTGAACAGGCGGTCGCGCAGCGTGGCCGGCACGCCAGCACCTTCGTCGTGGACCGAGAATCGCACCATGCCGCCGGCGACGGTGGTCTCGATCCGGATCGGTTGTCCGGGCGCCGAGAACTTCACCGCGTTGCCGACCAGGTTGAACAGCACCTGCAGGAACCGCCGCGCGTCGGTCTGCACGAACAGGTCGTGCGGAACGGTCGGGAAGTGCAGCGCGATGCCGCGCCGTTCGGCCTGCAGACCGAGCATCGCCGCCGCGTCGGCGAGCAGCATCGTCACCGGGAACGGCGCGGTGTCGATCCGCAACCGCCCGGCGTCGAGGGCGGCGCGGTCGAGCACGTCGTTGACCAGGAACGCGAGGTGGCGCGCGGCCAGATCCGCCTCGGCGAGGAACTCCGCCGTCTCCTCGGGAGTGCGCGTGTGCCCGCCGCGCACGAGCTCGAGCGCGGTCATCACCGATGCCAACGGCGTGCGCAGTTCGTGCGCGGTATGGCTCAGTTGCTCGTCGCGACGCCGCAGCGCGCGGCGCTGGGCATGGAGTGCATGGACGGCGGCCAGCATCACCATGATGGCGATGGCCGCGGCGATGCCCTGCGCGGCGTCACCCGCGCTTGCCATCACCAGAGTTGTCAGTGCGATCGCCGTGGCGATGCGTTGCATGTCGATCCTGCCGATCATCCTCTCCTCCCCTTGCCGCGACAGGTATCGACCGGGGCCGAGCGTTCGTGAGCAACGTGGATCGAGGACGTCCCGGAATGGGAGTGGTGCAGGGCCGGCCGCAGCGGCGCTTGCGAACGCGTTCTCCGCGGTCCGTCAAGCCGGGCGTTCCGTGACCGACAGGAGCCCATGGCGGCGCCAGCCGACCGTCAACAGCCACGTGTGTGCGTCGGTGACCGGTCGCACGATGGCTTCGAGGCCGCGCACGACGATCGTCTCGCGAAAGCCGTCGAACCAGGGTGCCGAGGTGTAGGTATCGATCGCTTGCGGCACCACCACCATGCGGCCCTCGGCCGCGTGGTGGTGCGCATTGCCCAGCACGTAGCGCAACGCGTTCCGCACCTCGCGCGGGGAACGCAGGATGTGGTCGTGGTACCGATCGGCGAACACCCGGCCGCGGCGTTGCCACAGCCGGTTGAGCGTGCGGGCGATCCGCACCAGCAGCCCCTGCACGCCGCGCGACAGCGTGCTGCGGCCGATGGCCTCGACGACGAAGTGCAGGTGGTCGTTCAGCACCGCGTAGTGGATCAGCCGGAAGCCGTTGCGGTCGCAGCCGGCGGCGAAGGCCGTGCGCAGCGCTCGGTAGGCATCGCGGCGGCGCAACGGTGGCAGATGCTCGCGGAGCTTCACGGTCACGTGCACCGGGAAACGGGCGGCGAGAGCCTGGCGGGTGTCATGCGGCATCCCGGCGCGAACGCCGTTCGGCTTGCGACCGGCACCGGGGCGCCGGCCGCCGTGGGTGGCGCGGAATGGCAGCAGTGGGGCGCTCGCGCCATTGGCTTGCTTGCTCCGCTGTTCCTTCTTGGTTCGCTGCGTCTTCACCACGGTCGCCATTTTGATTCCGCAATGATATGCCATCGGGTCACCCGACGCAAGGTGCGGTCAGGGACCTGCATCGGCGGGCGCCACCGCCTCGGTGCTCGGGTGCTGAGGCAGAGCAAGTGACCTGCGGCCGAGGCTGCTACCGACAGTCCCTGGGTCTCGGCGACGAGCGAGAGCAGGGCCGAGGCGCGGTCGATGCCACGCCGGCGGATCTACCGTCGCCGCGCGCCCGGACTACAGTGTCGCCATGGTGTCTGCCTGTCGATCGTTGCCGTCGCTGGCTCTGGCCGTGCTGTGGTTGTCGGCGATCGTGACCGCGCAGGCACCGGCCGCGATCGAGCTGCGCGAGGTGGCGCGCACCACGGCGTTCGGTGGCACCGTCGCGCGGATCGTGGTGGCAGCCGACGAGACGCGGTTCCTCGGCGTCGGCGAGTTCGGCGACATCCTGTGGTGGGATCTCGGCAGGCGCGAGCTGTTGCGGCGCTTCGAGCCGGTCGCCCGCTACATCACGGCGGTGGCCATCCATCCGAGTGGGGCCTGGGCCGCCGTGGCGGCGTCGGCAGGCGACGAAGGTCCGCATCCGCTGTTCGCGTTCGATCTGGCGAACGGCGACGTGCGGCAGATCCTCACTGGCCGGGTCGGTCATCTCGCGTTCTCGACCAGCGGCGAAGCGCTCGGAGTGCTGGAGATGCGGTTGTCCGACGGTCACTACCAGCAGCGCGTGGCCACCTACGTCAATGCGACGCTGCGCGACGGCGACGCGGTTCCGCCGCGCAGCCGAACCGAATGGGAGCGTTGGGCCAACCTGCGAGTGCACTTCCCCGGCCAGGGTGGGGATGCGCTCGGGGTACCGTTCGGGCCCCGCAACGGCGAGTTCGGCGCGCCATGTGTGTCGCACCGCGGTGTCGCGCGCGGCGAGTGCAAGGCGGCGCTGTTGCGGCGGCTGGCCCCGGAGCCGGCGTCCTGGTCGTTGGCCCCGCACCTCGACACGCGGCTCGAACGCGCGGCGATCACCGACGCCGGCACGATGCTCGCCGCCGATCTCCAGGGTCAGTTGTTCGTGCAGGGCTCGGCGGCAGCCGACTTCGCCTTGCGCAGCAGTCACCGCGGCGAGACCCACGCGCTCACGTTCTCGCCCGACGGCAGGTTCCTCGCGGTGCAAGGGCTCGGCGCGGTGCGCTTCGTCGACCTTGGTGGCACGGAAGTCAGACTGCTGGAAGGTACTCATCTGGTCCAGCCGGGAGCGGACGGTGCCGACTTCTGGATCCTCGGGCGCAAGGAGCTGTGCCTGTGGAATGCCTCGACCGGGCGAGAACTCGGCGAACGGCGGCGATGGCAATCGCCGGCGCTGCCGCTGTTGCGCACCAACGAGCGGTCGCCGTTCCGGGTGCGTCCGTTCCATGCGCGCGGCCTGGCCCTTCGCGGCGAGTCGCTCTACGGACCGTGCAGCGAGTGGACGTTGCACTCGTTCTTGGTCGTCGACGGGCAGCCGTGGGTCAGTGGCTCGGCAGGTGGTGGTGGCGATGCACGGCCGATGCGCCTGGTTGCGGGCCAGCAGTTCGAAGCGTTGTCGACGCGGGGCGATGGAGGCGAGCCGGTGTCGTTCCTGTCGGCGCCGGAGGGCAAGGTGCTGTTCGCCACCGGTACCGATGTCATGCGGGAAGTAATGGGCGAGCCGAGCTGTGCCGTGGAAGCCCAGGATCGCGAGGGCCGTTCGGTGGCGTTATGGCGTTGCCATTCGGCTCCGGTGTGGTTGGCGCTCGCCGGCGACGTCGTGTTGGTCGGCACGATCGATGGCACCGTGCATCGCTTGCGTGGCAGCGACCTCGGCGCGATCGACGCGCAGACGTTCACACCACCGCTGCTGCAGCTTGCGGCGTTCGATCGCGACGACCTGCTGGCGACGAACGGTCCGTCGCTGCAGTTGCTCGACGCCACCAGCCTGGAGGTCGTGCAGACCCTGCCGCTGCCGGCCGGTTTCGACGGCATCGACGTGTTCGCGCTGGCGCCGGACCGCCGGCACGTCGCGCTCGCACGCGGCAGCGACGTCCGCATCCTCGCCATCGAGTAGCGGCAACTCAGCCGGCGACCGGCGCCGCCCCGACCAGCGGCACCGGGCAGTCCCACAGCGCGGCCAGCGCGCGCAGCAGATCCGCCTCGTCGGGATGCAGCACGCCATCGGCGCCCGCGGCTTCGGCGCAGGCGCCGACCAGATTGCGCAGGCCGAGCGGCGACACCTCGGCGAGTGCATCGACCGCGTGTTCGAGCGCCGTGCCGCTGCACACCGACGCCGGCAGCAGGCTGCCACCGCCGCGCAGCGACAGCTCGCGGTGGCCGCGTTCGAACGCGCGCTGCGCCTTCTGCGCGTCACCATCGGCACCGGCGTGGGCGAGCGCCGACAGCACGATGGTGGCCGCCGGCCCGTGATCGACGAGCGCCTCCGGCCGGCCCGACGGCCGCCGCGGCAGCTCGTCGGCGAGGCGGATGTGGCGCTCGAGGCTGCGCAGCAGCGCGAACTCGAACGGCGACAGCGCGCCGTCGGCCATCGCCAGCGTGCGCGCGCGTTCGCGCAGCTCGCGGCGCCCGGTGGCGTCGAGCTGCCGCAGCGCCGGGATCGCCAGCTCGAACAGCGGCAGGCGCAGCGTGCGATCGACGCGCGCGATCGCCTGGAAGTCGAGTCGGATCTCGGGCACCAGCGTCGCCGGCTCGCCCGGCAGCAGCCGCAGCTGGGCTTCGCGCCGCGCTGGTTCGCGGTCGAGCAACAGCGCCAGCACCAGCGCCGGGGCGCGGCTCGCGTCGTGGGCCGCGGCGGCGAGATCCATCGGCAGCTGCGACAGCAGCGCGCGCGCTGCGTCGACGTCGCGCGGCTGCGGGTCGCCGATCGCCTGCACCAGGTCGCGGCTGCGCACGCCGCTGTCCTTGCTGCGAGGCGTCGGGCCACCGACCACCGCGGTGCCGGCCGCACCACCACCGATGCCGGCCGCCCCGGGCGGCAGCGGCGTGGCCGCCACGGCCGCGGCCATCGAACCGGCGTTCGCCAGCCGCTGCGTGAAGCCCGGCAGGATGCGATCGATGCGCTGGTCGAGCGGTGGGTGGGTCGCCAGCACGCCGCCGGCGAAGCGCTTGAGCCCGTCGGCAAACAGCATGTGGCTCGCTTCCTCGACGTGCGGGTCGGCGATCGTCGACGACAGTCCGCCGATCTTCGCCAGCGCCATGCCGATGCCGCGCGGATTGCGCGTGTACTGCACCGCGCTCGCGTCGGCCAGGAACTCGCGCTGGCGCGACAGCGCCGCCTGGATGATGCGGGCGAAGAACACGCCGAGGTAACCGATCACCAGCAGGCCGATGCCGAACAGGATGATCGCGCCGGCGCCGTCCTTCTTGTTGCCGCTGCTGCGCGGGCTCGCGCGCACGATCACACGGCCGATGGTGGCGATGCAGACGAGGCCGAACAGCACGCCCATCAGCCGGATGTTGAGCCGCATGTCGCCGTGGAACACGTGGCTGAACTCGTGCGCGATGACGCCCTGCAGTTCGTCGCGATCGAGCGTGTCGAGGCAGCCGCGGGTCACCGCGATCGCGGCGTCGGCGGGGCTCCAGCCGGCGGCGAACGCGTTGATGCCCGCTTCGCCCTGCAGCACGTAGATCTCGGGCACCGGCACGCCCGACGCGATCGCCATCTCCTCGACCAGGTTGCGCAGCATGCGTTCCTGCGGGTCGCGCGGATCGGGGCCGATCGGGGTGCCGCCGAGCTGTTGCGCGACCGCACCGCCGCCGCTGCGCAGCTGCATGGTCTTCACCAGCATCGCGGCGCCGATGATGCCGAGCGTGACCAGGGCGACGATCGCGAACAGCGGCGGGTCGAACAGGTCGGAGCCGCGGTGGTCGGTGACCAGCAGCGTCGCGCGGGTGATCACGTAGAGCGCGACGATGATGCCGAACACCGCCAGCACGAACAGCACGATGAGGCGCTTGCTGGTGGCGCGAGCGCGATCCTGGTGGCCGAAGAAGTCCATGCCGCTCATTCCGTCATTCTCCTTCGAGTTCGAACAAGGTCACCGCGGCGCACCGGCTGACGAACACGCTGCCACCCGCGCACTGGAACCGTTCGCGCAACCGTTCGCGGTACCAGCTGCCCGGGCGCAGGTGCACGTTGCCGTCGGTGCGGGTGCGGTCGCAGTTCTGCCGCCAGTCGAGTTCGGTCAGCGCCTCGAGGTAGAGCGCGCCGTGGCACCAGCGGCCGAGGTTGTCGATGGCCGTGGCCGCCGCGTCGTCGTCGAGATACTGCAGCACGCCCTGGCAGACGACGAGGTCGAAGCTCGGGCGGCCGCACTGCCGGGTCGGGTCGAAGTCGACGATCGAGCCTTGGATCCACCCGAAGCGTGCGCACAAGTGCGCGCTGTATTCGAGACCGTGGTGACGGGCCCGCGGCCACAGCGTGCGCGCGGCGGTGCGCCAGTGGCCGTGGCCGCAGCCGACGTCGAGGATCTGCCGGACCGGCACGCCGAGGTAGCGCAGGTAGGCGGCCACGAAGGCGCCCAGCTTCTTGATCGCGGCGAGGTCGCTGACGCGGGAGGCCGGGTCGCCGTAGAAGCGGCGGTAGTAGTCGGCGTCGAAGCGGTCGCCGGCTGGCGGCTGGTCGGGAATCGGGATGGGGCGCCGTGACATGCCGACGCGGATCGTTGCGGGGCGACGGTCGTGGCGCCACCGCTTTGCCGGCCTCGGCATCGATCCTCGGCGCCGCGGCCGCGCGCCGCCCCTTGCCGCGGCAGCGGGGCCGAATACTACTTCGCAGTGTGAACCCGATCGTCCTGCATGTCTGCCGGTGTTTCGTGTGGCTGCTGCCGCTGTTCGCTGGCTGTGGTGGGGGAGGCGGCGGTGGCGGTGGCGTCGGGGTGCCGTCGGCCTCGTTGCGCGCGGAGCCCGACGCGTTCGCGCCGGGCGCAACCGTGACCTTGCGGCCGGTGTTCGGGGCCGGCAGCGGGCGTATCGATCCCGGCGTCGGCCCGGTGGTCAGCGGCGGTGCCTACGTGGTCGGCCCGGTCGTCGCGGATACGACCTTCACGCTCGCGGTGACCACTGCGAGTGGGACCGCGTCCGCGATCGTGGTCGTTCCGGTTCGGTATCGAGAACGGGTGCTGGAGGCGCCGCCCAGCCCCATTGCCAGGACGGGGCACGGCGGGGCGCTGCTGCCGGATGGCCGCGTGCTTTTGGTCGCCGGCTCGTCGCCAGGAGCGCTGAACTGGACCAACACCGAGACGTTCCGCGGCGCCGATGCGAGCTTCGCGCCGGCCGGCGAACTGTCGACCGGTCGGAGCGGTGTCGCCGTGGCCGCCATGACCGACGGCACGGTGTTCGCCTGCGGCGGCAACACCAACTCCGCCAGCTTCGAGGTGGCCACCCGCCTCGAACAATGGGACCCGGCCGCGGTCGCGTGGTCGGTGCGAGCGAATCTGGCGTGCAACCGGTCGGGTCACACGCTGACGCCGTTGGCCGGCGGCCGGCTGCTGGTCTTCGGCGGCGTCGCGCTCGGCGGCTCGCCGAGCGACAAGGACGCGGAACTGTTCGAGCCCGGATCGGGCATGCGTGCCCCGATCGGCCAGACGAGCGCGCACCGGACCGGTCACGCGGCGGTGCTCCGGTCCGACGGCACGGTGCTGATCCTCGGTGGGGTGCGGGTCGAGACCG
>JALORC010000010.1 GCA_025459175.1 Planctomycetota bacterium
CGCCGTTCAGAAGCCGGCGCGGCCCCAGATCCCGTTCGTCAGGCCGATCCCGAGCGCAGTCGCGCTCGGCACGTATACCGCCTGCAGCGCGAACGTGACCCCGGCCAGCTGCGGCTGCAGCGGCAGCGCCAGACCGAACTGCCAGGTCGCGGTGGTCGTCGCCTGCAGCACGAAGCCGGTGGCCGGATCGAACCACACGTCGCAACCGGCCACGCCGAGATGGATCGGGTTGGCTGGCTGCGCACCGAACGCGACGAGGCCGATCGCGCCCGCCGGCGCATCCGAACCGGAGACCGTCGCGATCTGACCGAGCCGCGGCAGCGTCATGGCGATCGTCGGCAGGATCGGTCCCGCTGCGCAGTTGGCCGCCTTCGTCTCACGGAACGCGAGGATCTTGCCCGACACGATCTGCCAGCCGCCGGTCGGGTTGGGCAGCGGACCGGCGACGCTCGCCGCGGAGTCACCGATCGCGAAGTCCCCGAAGCCGTCGCCATCGGCGTCGCCGAGCCCCACCAGCTGTTCGCAGCGCAGCTGCGGACTCGCCGGGAACACCGCGAGCACGTCTCCCGTGGCGCCGGAGACGATCTCACAGCCCCCCGCCGTGCCGTTCGGGACCACCTGACGACGCAGCGCGAGATCCGGCACGCCATCGGCATTGAGGTCGCCGAGCACCGCGAAGCGCGCGCCGTCGACGCCTGAGAACGTGCGCAGCAGCGCCCCGGTCGACGCCGACAGGACCTTCACCGTGTCGTTGGCGCCGACCAGCAGCTCGTTGCGACCATCGCCGGTCAGATCGGCGGCCGCGAGGTTCCGACCCGGCTCATAGAGCAACCACAGGCTCCACAACCCCCAGCTCAAGCTGGCCACGCGCACGACGCCGCCATCGCCGAACGCCACTTCCGGCACGCCGTCGCCGGTGACGTCGCCGAGCGGCAGCATCGTCGCCGCCGCCGGATTGTTGAGCAGGAGTTGGCTGAGCGTGCTGCCGTCGAGGCCGCTCAGCACGAGCACCTCGGTCGCGAACATGGGGATCACCAGGACATCGCTGCGGCCGTCGCCGTTGCGATCGTCGATCGGGGCAACGGCCATGAACTGCGACGACAGCTGCCAGAGCGGCGTCAGCGTGAGGCCGGAGATCGCGACCAAGGCCCCACTGGACCGGATCAGCAGGTCGGCAGCGCCGTCGAGGTTCATGTCGCCCCCGACGAACCGCTGCTGGCCACCCGACTGCAACAGGGTGCGCACCGACCCATTCGCCCCGGAGATGATGCTCAGCGTGGCCGGCACGAGGCCAGGGTTACCGACCACCAGGTCGGGACGCTGATCGCCGTCGAGATCCCCTCCCGCGGCGAGGAACTCGCCGGTCAGCGCGTTCTGGGCCGGGCCGAAGCCCTGATGCAACACCTGCTGGGCAGCGAGCGAGCCGAGCAGCAGCGGCACGAGCAACGGCGTACATCCCATTGGCGCGATCTTCCCACCGATCGGCGCGAGCGCCAAGCCGCCGGCCGGATGCATCGGCCGCTGGCCTCCCGCCGGACCGCGCGCCACACTCGCGCGCGTGAACGCCGCCCCGCTGTCGTCCCTGCCGACGCCGTGCCTGCTGCTCGACGAAGCGCGCATGCGCCGCAATGTCGCCCGCATGGCGGGCCACGTGCACGGACTCGGCCCGGCGCTGCGCCCGCACGTGAAGACCGGCAAGTCGATCCCGATCGCGCTGGCGATGTGCGGCGGCGCGCCGGGGCCGATCACGGTGTCGACGCTGGCCGAGGCCGAAGCGTGCTTCGCCGCCGGGTTCCGCGACGTGCTCTACGCGGTCGGCCTGCCGCCGAACAAGCTGCCCGCCGTGCAGGCGCTGCGGGCGCGCGGTTGCGACCTGATCGTGCTGGTCGACAACGTCGACGCCGCGCGCGCGATCGCCGCCTGCCGCACCGCGATCCCGACGCTGCTCGAGATCGACAGCGACGACCACCGCGCCGGCGTGCGGCCCGGAGCAGCCGAGCTGCTGGCGATCGCCGCAGTGTTGCGCGACGGCGCCGAACTGCGCGGCGTGCTGACCCACGCGGGTGGCTCGTACGACTGCCGCACCGCGGCCGAACTCACCGCGATGGCCGCACAGGAACGGGCCGCCGTCGTCGCCGCCGCGGAACGGCTGCGTGCGGCGGGACATCGCTGCCCGGTGGTCAGCATCGGTTCGACGCCTACCGCGACGTTCGCGCGCGACCTGCGCGGCGTCACCGAAGTGCGCGTCGGCGTCTACGTGTTCATGGACCTGGTCATGGCGGGCCTCGGCGTGTGCAGCCTCGACGACCTCGCGCTGTCGGTGCTGGTCAGCGTGATCGGCCACCAGCGCGACAAGCACTGGCTCGTCACCGACGGCGGCTGGATGGCGCTGTCGCGCGACCGCGGCACCAGCGGCCATGTTCACGATCGCGCCTACGGGCTCGTGTGCGACGCATCCGGCCGACCGCTCGGTGACCTCGTCGTGGCGCAGACCAACCAGGAACACGGCCTGATCGCGCGCGCCGACGGGGCGCCGTTCGACCTGAACCGTTTCCCGGTCGGCACGCTGCTGCGCGTGCTGCCGATCCACGCCTGTGCCACGGCTGCGCAGCACGAGGGCTACCACGTGCTGCACGGCGATGCGGTCAGCGCCTGGTGGCCGCGCTGCCGCGGCTGGTGAACGACCTCGAGCAGGCGCGGCAGTTCAGTTGTCGAGCTTCTGGCAGGCCGGGATCGGCGAGTTCGGGCCGTACGTCGCGATCGGGTGGTCCTTGTCCAGGGGACCGACACCGAACAGGTCCCGCAGCATCCGGTGGCTGTAGGGGCGACGCGGCCCGGCGGTGCCGGGCGCATCGCGGCAACCCGAGCCGCACCCGGATTCCCTGCCCCCTTTGCGCCGCCTTCGGCATCTTCCCGACATGCGCGACGCTGGCCAGCCGGCCGTGGACCGAGTGCCGATCGACGACGCCTGGCGCGACCATGCCCCACGCGTGCGGCGCTACCTGCGGTTCCTCGGCGCCGAACGGGACGTGGTCGACGACCTCGTGCAGGAAGCACTGCTGGCGGCGCTGCGGGCCTTCGGCCCCGGCGGCGCGCCGTTGCCGTGGCTGTTGACCACGGCGCGCAACCTGCGCGCACAGCACCTGCGTCGCCTCGGCCGCCGCCGCGAGATCGCCGACCTCGACCGGCTCGAGACGGCGTGGCACGAGCAGGCTCGCCCCGACGGCGGTGATGCGCAGCGGGACGCACTGGCCGTCTGCCTCGAGAACCTGCCCGAGCGCACCCGTTCGGCACTGGTGCATCGCTACCGGGACGGGGCATCCCGGCACACCATCGCCCAGGCGATCGGCATCGGCGAAGAGGGCGTCAAGAGCTTGCTGGCGCGCGCCCGCGCACTGTTGGCCGACTGCATGCAACGGAGGTTGGATCATGACTGAGGCGAAGCAACCGGAACCGCTGCTCGGCAACGACCAGCTGCGGTTGGTCGACGTTCTGCTGGAGGAAGTGTGCGCTGGCCCCGTCGCACCAGCCCGGCTGCCGCCGTTGCGGCGCCATCGCGACCAGTGGTTGGTGGCAGCTCTGGTACTGATGGGCGTCGGCGTCGCGTTCGGCGTCGCGGTCCTGTCGCGGCCCGCCGCGAGCCCTGCCCAGGACCCACAACCGGCCCCGCGGCCGGCACCGGGTCCGACGCCGGATCCGACCGCGTTGCTGCGGGAAGCGTTGGGCTCCGTGCTCGAGGTCGGCAAGGCGCCCACGCGAGATCACGATCTGGACTGGCTGGCCGTCTGGCGACCCGAGGTCACGGACGCGCCACGCAAGGCAGAGCAACCGCGATTGCCGTCCCCGTCCGACCCGGGACCGGGCACGATCTTCCTCCGTGACGAAGCGCTCAAGGCGCCGCGGCAGGTCGAGCCGCTACCACCCGATGTCGCGTTGCTGCGCGACCTGTTCCCGTCCGACGCGAGCCGTGCGTCGTTGTTGAGCGCGGAGTTCACCGACGCGGCCGAGCTGGCCCGACAGCCGAGCCATCTGTGGTCCCTGCGGTGCGACGGCGGCGACAGTTACGAGCTGGCGCAGGCGTTGCCGAGGTTCACGAGCCTGCGCCGCGTCGAGCTGGGTCCCTTGTTCGATGACCATGTCGCGAACGCGTTGGCCAACGGTCGACAGATCGAAGAACTGATCGCCGGTTGTCGCGGACTCACCGACGAAGGGCTGCAGCGACTCACACGGCTCACATCGCTGCGGACCATGGTGCTGTGGGGCGACGTGTCCAAGCTCGCTGGTCGTGCGTTCCGGGACCTGCCTCGTCTCCAGACCCTTCGCCTCGCCGCGGCGATCGACACGCGGCGCCGCGGTCCTGGCGGGCTCGACCTGCTGCAGTCGGTGTTGCACATGTGGCAGCTCCACGAACTGCAACTCGTGCTGACGAGCCTGCCACCACCGAACAGCGACGGCCGCAGTCCGCTGCTGGCACCACTCGTGGCGATGCCGGCGCTGCGTCGCCTGAGTGTCGTCGTGCAGTCAGGGCCGGCAAGCGCCTTGGTCCGCGACCTCTCGTTGCTGCACCTCCAACGGCTGCAGATCCACAGCGAAGAGCTGAGCGCGGCCGACGTCGAGGCGCTGGCCGGTCTGCCCAGCCTGGTCGAGCTGCACCTCGGGGATGCGCAGTTCCAAGCACCCGAGGCGGCGGTCGCCTCACTCGCGCAACTCCCCCACCTGCGACGCCTCGTGCTCGGCCGCACCAATCTGTCGCTCACGGACTGCACCACGTTGATGCGCGAGCTGCCGGGATGCGTGATCTACGTGGACCGAGCCAGGCTTGCGGCGGACGGGACCATGGAATGGACCCGCTTCGCGCGATCCGCGGGCGCCGCGAACCGCTCGCCGCGGTGACCACCGCGGCGGCAACGGCCCTGGCACCCGAGAGCAGTTTCCCGCACGCGCTCGATCCGGCTCACTGCAGCTGCGCCAGCACACCGGGCGGCACCAGGACGCCGCCGATCGCGTGCACGAGGCCGTTCGCGGCCAGCACGTCGGTGGTCAGCACCGCCTGGCCGTCGAGCAGCAGGCCGTTCTGGCCCGTGGTCACGGGCACGGCCGGACCGAGCAGCGTCGGCAGACCCTGGCCGGCGCGCGCGGTGATCGAGCGGGCGGTCTGCGGCGTCGGCAGCACGTGGAACTGCAGGATCTGCGTCAGCACCGGCAGGTTCACCGGTTGCAGCAGCTGCTGCAGCAGGCCGGCCGGCAGCGCCGCGAAGGCCGCGTCGGTCGGCGCCAGCACGGTGAACGGACCGGCCGCGGCGTCGGCGAAGGTCGCGGTCAGACCCGCCGCGTTCAGCGCCGCGACCAGCGTCGAGAAGCCGAGCTGCTGCGCGGTCGCGGCGATCGTGGCCGGCACCGACAGCACCGCATCGAGCACGTGCACGACGCCGTTGGTGCACGGGATGTTGAAGCTGCGGAGGCGCGTGCCGTTGACCCGCGCCACTCCGCTGACGGCGGCGAACAGCACCGACGCACCCTGCACCGAGGACCGCAGTTCGGCGGCCAGCGCGGCCCCCGCGTTGGTGCGCGACGGCAGCACGTGGTAGGTCAGCAGGCGGGCCAGGTCGGCCTGGTTGGCCGGCAGCAGCAGCGAGTCGAGCGTGCCGGGCGGCAGAGCGGCGAACGCGGCGTCGGTCGGCGCCAGCACCGTGAACGGTCCCGGCCCGGACAGCGTCGCCGCGAGACCGGCGGCCTGCACCGCGGCGACCAACGTCGAGAAGCCGCGCGCCTGCAGCGTCGCGACCACCGACTGCGGCGGCAGCAGCACCGTGTCGACGACGTGCACGAAGCCGTTCGACGCGGCGACGTCGGCCGTCGTGACCTTGCCGTCGTTGACGAACAGATCGGTGCCGATCGCGTCGATCGCAATGGCCGCACCACCGAGGGTGGTCGCACCGGTCAACGTGCGCGCAGTCGTGCTCGGCACGGCGCCGGCGACCACGTGGTAGCGCAGGATGTCGATCAGCTGCTGGCGGTTGGCCGGCTGCAGCAGGCTGTCGACGGTGCCCGGCGGCAGCGCGGCGAACGCGGCGTCGCTCGGCGCGAACAGCGTCAGCTGGGCGGTGCCGGCGAGGTCGTCGTCGAGGCCGGCGGCCTGCAGCGCCGCGGCCAGCGTGTTCAGGCCGAGGCCTTGCAGCGAGCCGGTGATGGTCGGCGTGGCCGCGGACGGACCGGCATTGGAGTCATTGTCGGAGCAGCCAGCGAGGCCGAATGCCGCCATTGCGGCAAGGAGGGGCAGCGTACGGAGTGGTGCCATGGGACGGGAAGGTGGTGTGGTGGTGACGGTGCCAGCCGTCGGGGGGCGGACGGCTGCGCAGGGAACGCCCGCAAGTTTCGGCTTCCGTGGCGCGGCGGATGCGGCCGCCCTCCAGCCGTCGTGCGAACGCGGCAGTTCGCCGCATCCTGTTACCAGCGCGGCGAGGCTCGGCCGCTCAGGCCCCGCCGGAATCCAGCGCCTCGATCAGCTCCGACAGACTCTCGACCGACGCCCCCGGCGCCGCATGCTCCAACCGCCGCATCACGGCATGCAGCAGCGCCCACAGTTCCGCCGCATGTGGCGCGGCGGGATCCGGCGCGCAGAAGTCGTCGTCCTGATGCCAGCAATGCACCTGGAACAGCCCATCGGCCCGCTGCACCAGGTAACCGTTCGCCTCGAGGGACCCTTCGGCGATCCACCCGATGCAAGGCGTCCCCCGCGCGGCCTGCTCCACCGCGGCGGGCAGCACACCAGGGTCCAGTTCGGGCCGGTCGTTGCCCCAGCACCACCTCGCCACGTCCAGCAACGAGAGCCCGGCCAGCCGTTGCGCCCGCTGCGAATCCGCATGGGCACCGAGCAGTTGCCGCGGCGACAGCACCCGCAGGCCCAGGCCACCGTCCCCGAGATCGCCAGCCACGCCCCCCAAGGTGCGATAGAAAGCCAGCAGGCTCGCACCGAGCGGCGCCGGTGCCAGCGCTTGCAACGCCGTGAGTTCCGAGTCGTCCGCAGCCGGTCCTAGCCGCACGAAGCTGCTGGCCACGCTGGCGAGGAACGCCGGAAAGCTCGTCCCGACCGGCAGACGGCGGCCCCGCAGTTCGACCTCGTACTGCTGCTGTCGCCACGCCTGCTGGTGCACTTGCTCGCGCCGCACGATCTCCAGCATCGCCATGGCCGCGGTCGCGGTCCGGTCGGGAAGCGCGGCGATGCGGGCCGCCCCGTCCGCCAGCGCCGCCTCGAGCTCCGGCAGCGCCAGCGCCGCGGGATCGCGCGCAGCCGTCGCCGCTGCCGCGGCCACCCGCTGCACGGGTATGGCAGGTACGGCTGACACAGCTGCCACCGGCGACGCCGCAGCCGCCGCTCGATGCGCGGCACGCAGCGCACGCAACCGCTGCCGCTGGGCCTCGCTGCTGGACGGCGCGTAGATCCGCCCCTCGACACACTGTGCCCAGATGTCGTCGCGCGGCTGCCACGCTTCCAGCAAGGTCGTGATGCCTTCGACATCCTCACGGGCGAGGAGCGGCTGCAGCTGTTCGAGGAGCTTGTGCATGAGGACAGCGGCCGCCGGTGACGACGGCGACGGCCGGATGTTCGGACCCGTGTAGCGAACCGCGGCGCCGCCAGCCATGAAGGACTGCTGCCTTCGCAGGCAATTGCCGGTCGGTCGACGCCGGGCCGCGCCATCACCGCTTCTGCTCGAGCTTCCACGGGCTGCGGAAGCCACCAGAAACCGAAACCCTCACGAAGGCGCAAATCGCCGGCGGCTCGCGCCATCTCGGTGCATGAGCACTCCGATCGCGATGGTCGTCCCGCTGCTGCTGGCTTCGTTGGCGGCGCAGCATCCCATTCCCCAGGCCCCTTCGTTCCGGATGCCGATGCCGGCAGAACTGCCGTTGGCGACGGAATCGCGCGACGGCGAGGTGCTCGCGCGCGGCGACGACTACAAGGCGCGGTTCCGCGCCGACGGCGTCACCGTCACGGCGCGCACCGGACGCGACGGCGCGCCGGCGTCGCTGCACCTGCGCACCGCCGGCGCGACGATCGACGGCAACTCGTTGGAACTGCCGCGCGGCGAATTCGCGCTGGCCGAGGCGCGCTGCGAACGGGGCGGCCCGGCGTTCGCCGAACGCTACGACCTGACCGACCACGATCTCGAGCAATCGTTCGTCTTCACCACGCTGGCGACGCGCGGGGAACTGGCGATCGACGTCGCCGTCGACACCACGCTCGCGGTGCGGCCGGACCGCGATGGTCGGTCGTTCCAGCTCGGCGACGATCGCGCCGGTTTCCGGTTCGACCGCGCGGTCGCGATCGATGCCCGCGGCGCGCGGTGCGAACTCGACCTCGGCTGGCACGGCAGCGGCTATCGCCTGGTGGTGCCAGCGGCCTTCGTCACCGCGGCGACGCTGCCGCTCGTCGTCGATCCCGTGCTCACGCCGAACGTCACGGTGTCCACGCTCCCGATCGAGAACTCCGACCTGGTGTGGAATCCGACCGCACAGCGGTTCCTCGCCGTGTTCGACTGGGTCTTCTCGGCCAACGACCGCGACATCCAGGCCGTAGCGTTCGATGCGGTCGGCACGGTGCTGTCGACCTGCGTCATCGACGACACCGTGATCAACGCGCGGAATCCGTCGATCGCGTACGACGCGGGTCAGGACCGGCTGTTGGTCGTCTACGAGTTCGGTTCGCCGGCGACCGTGTTTGGCCAGCTGCTGGTCGGCAACGGCACGGCGACGATCGGCCCGCGGTTCGAGATCGCCGGACCGGCCACCGGGGCCATCGAGGCGTCGGATCCCGATGTCGGCGGCAACGACGTGCCCGGCGGCAACGTGCAGCATTTCATGGTGGCGTGGACGCACCGGTTCCCGTCCGGCAGCGGCGTCGTCGGGCGTGCGGTGGGCGGCAACGGCACACTCGGGCCGATGCAGACGTTGAGCGTGGGCGGTGAGTATGCGCCGTCGATCTCGCAGTCGCGCCGTGGGTCCGACCATTGGTTGGTGGTCGTGGCGGATCAGTTCAGTCCGTCGGACACCGATGTGCGCGTCTTCGTGGTCAATGCCGCGACGCTGCTATCGACCTTGGACGCCTGGCTGGACGCCTCGTCCGCCAACGTGCGTCACCCGGAGGTCTCACCGCCGATCTTCGATGCCTCCGGTGGCACCTCGTACGCCGTCGCCGGCCACATCGTGGCTGCCTCGGCCGACGTGTGGGTCCGCATGGTGACCGTCGGCATCGGCGGCCTCTCGCTGGCCTCCCAACAGAACCTGACGCAGCTCGAGACATCGATTCCGGCGTTGCTCGCGGCGCAGCAGTTGTGGCCGCGGGTCGCCACCGACGGGCGAGTGTTCGCCATCGCCTACCAGGAGGTGCTGGCCGGGGCCTCGACGCTCGACACGTATGCCGCCTTGATGCAGCCGCTCGGCGGTTCCCTGCGACTGGTCGAAGGCCGCATCCCGCTGCGCACCACGGCCGTCGACGAGCGTGGCGGTGGCGTCGCGTGCGATCCGATGCGCAGCCTGTTCGCGGCGGGCTCGATCGTGCGGTCGGCCACGGCGAACGGTCTCGATGTCACCACGTTCGTGCCGACGCGGCCGACGCTGCGCGCGACGGGATGTGGCGGGCTCACCGCGACGGCGTCGGGACAATCGCTGCCGGGCAGCACGATGACGTTCGCGCTCGACGGGAACACGTTTGGCGGTTTCCTCGGCGGCTCACCGAGCCTGCCGATCCCGTTGTCCGGCTGCACGTGCACGCTCGGTGCGGGGCCGCAGCTGCTGGCGACCAGCCCGTTCACGCTGGTCGTGCCGGCGTCGGCGTCGGTCGTCGGCGCGGTGGTCTCGGTGCAGGGTTTCGACTTCGGCATCGGCAGCTGCCTGCAGTCGTTCCGCCTGACGGACACGTTCGACGTGCAGGTCCGGTGACGCGCACGAGGCACCGCGCGCCCAATCGGCCAGGGCCCTACCGCGGCGCCTCGCGGAGCGGTGCCTGGCCACTGCCGAAGAAGTAGTAGTTGGTGTCGCCGCCCTGGCCGCCCCCGCCGTAGCTGTAGGTGGCATCGAGCGCCTTCTGGATGCGCACCCTCGCATCGGTCAGGTGGGAACGCGTGTAGGCATCGAGGGCATCCAGATTGGCGGCGGCGAGCGCCGTCGACAACCGCTCCAGCGTGGCCCGCGACAGCAGCGCGATCGCCCGCTCGGCGGCCGACGAACCGGTCAACAGGGTCAGGTCCAGCATGCGTTCGAAGTGCTCGCGCTGCAGATTGCGCCGCAGGCTCGACAGCGCCGGCGACCGCGGTGTGAAGACCTTGCCCTTGGCGAAGGTCGCGTCCTGCACCTGAGCGCGGGCGGGGCCGGCGGCGACCCCGAGACCGAGTTCGCTCCACACCGCGTCCGACACCGTGGCGAGCAGCTCGTCCAACGTCAGCACGTCGGTCTTGCCATCGACCGCGATCTCGGTGTCGTAGACGCGACGCAGCGTGGTCGGGTTCAACAGCAGCGACAGTACCGTCGCGTGCACGCCGCCGATCTGGTCGTGCACGGCGTAGGTCGGCTCCGTGTACGCGCTGCCGTCCTCCTCCCAGCGCTCGGCCGACATGTGCGCGAGCAGTTCCGGCGTGAGGCCGAATGCCGCGTCCTGGAACGACTGCTCCAGCACGAACTTCAGCGCCGCCCGCTGCCGTTCGACCGGGACCGGAGTGATGGGCTTGCGTGCAGCCTGCGCGGTCTTGTCGCCCTTGTGGTCGCGGTTGACGAACGACCCGCCGAGCCAATCCGCCATCATCGACACGGCGCGCAGCTGGGCCTCCAGCGTGATCTCATAGCCCTTGCGCGCCTTCGCCCACGATTGGCCGGGCTTGACGAACTTGTCGAGGATCTGCGCGCGACTCTTGCCGACCAGCTCCAGCTGCGCCCTGGCGTAGGCCAGCGGGTCGCCACCGAAGTCCCCGCGCCGGATCGACGGGTCCGGGCCGTCGGCGTCCTCGTCGGTGCCGAACGCGAGCTCCGGTTCGGTGCAACGCGCCAGCACCTTGGTCGGGTCCTCGAACGTGTATCCGTACTCGATCGCCCACATGTCGTACGGGCCGATGCCCGTCATGCACAGGTCGCCCTTCGGGACACCCTTGTCGTCGAGCACGAGATTGAGCGGCAGGTAGTCCATCACCGAACCGGCGATCGGCTTCTTGCCCTTCCACTCGGCGCTGTTGGTCTGTTCGACGGTGTAGGCGCTCGAAGCCTTGAAGTTGTGGCGCAGGCCGAGCGTGTGCCCGACCTCGTGCGCCACCAGGTCGGCGAGCAGCGGCCCGACCAGCCACTCCGGGATGCCGTCGATCGCCTCGACCTTGGTATCGGTTGCCGCAGCACCGGCCCCCATCGCATCGAACACCAGCCGCGCGAACGCCATGTTGGTGCCCTTCGCCGCACTGGCGAGGCACAGGCGTGCTGCCGACGGCAAGCGGCGCGCGACTTCCTGGACGTCATCGCGCCCGAGCATGCACGCATCGCCGCAGATGTGTTGGTACGCGACGTCGCCGAGCATCGCCCGGGTGCGCGCGGCGGCCATCAGGCGGTCGCGGGCCGGCGCCGGGGCCAGGCGGACGCGCGGATCGAACGCCGGGTTCCGGTCGAACCAGCGCAGCGTCTCGGCGGTCAGTCCCTCCATGGCGGCCTGCGGCAGCACCTCGTTGGCCTGGTGCCAGTAGTGGCGGATCCAGCCATCCATCAGCACGATGTCGGCGTCGAGGATCTGGCCGGTCTCAGGGTGCGCGCGCGACGGCCCGACCGCGAGGCCGACGTCGTTGCTGAGCCAACGGATGAAGTTGTAGCGCACGTCCTCGGGATCCTTGTCGAGGTGCGCGCCGGTGGCCTTGTCCTGCTGCACGACCTCGATCGCGTCGACGATGCCGACCTGCTCGAACGCCTTGTTCCACGCCAGCACGCCCTCCTTGACGAAGCGGCGGTAGCGCACCGGTACCGTGTGCTCCAGGTAGAAGACGATCGGCTTCTTCGGTGGCGACAGCTTCAGCGACGCGTCAGCCTTCTCGAGGTGCCAGCGGTTGATGCGGCGTTGCCAGACCTGGTCCTCGCGCATCTTGCCCATGTCGCGGAACGACGTGACGAAGTACCCGACTCGATCGTCGGCCGCGCGCGGCTTGTAGTCGGAGGCCGGCTGGATCTCGCTGATCGAGAAGTGGAACGTCTTGAAGGTGTCGCCGTCCGGCGCCTCGAACGACACCTCGATGTTCTTCGGGAACACCTTGGCCTTCAGCACGGAAGCCAGCTGTCGCTTGACGCCCGAGGTCGAATAGAACGTCGGCAGGTGGCCGAGCAGCAGTTCGTCGAGATCGATGACCGGCTGGTTGTTCGGACCGATGCACTGGATCTCGAGATCCAGCAACACTCGGTCGGTGAACAGGCGGCGCACCGAGTCCTTGGACTCCTGATCGCCCGACGAACGGGTGCCGAGATTGGGCTCGATCAACGCCAGACGCTTGTCGAATCGCTTCCAGTAGACGTAGCGATCCCCGGACTGCAGTCCACCGAAGGACTCGCCACCCGGCGTCGTCAGCGCGAAGAACTGGCGATGGCTCTCGAACTCGGCCGGCAGTTCGGCCAACAGCTGGCCGTCCTTCTTGCGATGCCACAAGTGATAGAAGGCACCGTCGGGCGCGGGCACCGGCTCGAAATCCTTGCTGACCTCGGCGAACGGCGGGAACTCCGGCTTCGGCTCGGCCTTCGCCTCGGCTTTGGCCTCGGCTCTGGCTTCTGCAGCGGCGACCTTCACTTCCGGCTTCGGGTCCTGCGCCGACATTGCCGACGTGATGCACAAAGGAACGAACCACAACGACCAGGGGTGATACATCTGCGATCCTCTCGGAACCAAGGGGTGATGACGTGGGCGGCAGCCGGGTCTCGCGACGGTTGCGGAACGCGCGCACCGCGTGAAGCACGCTCGGCATCCTCGCGCCTGCGCCCGAGCCCGTCCAGCCGGTCGCGGTGTCGCTGGTGTCGCCGAACGTTGCGCCAGGGCTCTGTCGACATCGCCGAGCGCGCCAGCGAGGCGCGCACTCAGGGCAGCACGACGCGCACACCGTTGGTGAGTGCCAGCCCTTGCGGGTGCTCGACCAGCGCCTGCAGGTAGAGCGTGAGTCCACCGAGCCCGGCGGACGGCGGCACCGTGAACGTCGTCGGCGCGACGCCGGTGGCGGTCGGCACGAGGCCGGACACCAGGAAATTCGGGCCCGCCAGATCGATGGCCAGCAGGCCGAACGGCGGCAGCGCCAGCGGCTGCACCAGCGGCAGCAGAGCGACCGCGAGCACGAACACTCGCGGCGCGTTCGCGTAGCCGGGCTCGCAGGCGACCTCGATCGTGTTCACCCCACCCGGCTGCGGCGGCAAGGCGACCAGGTCGTGGTGGCGGTTGCGCCACAGCCAGGAGATCGGCCCCGGATAGGTGCCGACGAGCACATCGATGTCCCCGTCGCCGTCGAGATCCGCCGGTTCGGGCACCGGCTGCTGGGCGGTCGTCGCCGGCATCGGGATCGGCGTCATCGCGCCGGTGCCGTCGTTGCGGAACAGCTCGAGGTAGCCGATGCCGGTGCGGAGCAGATCTCGATCCCCATCGCTGTCGCAATCGAACAGCTCGAGCGCCTGCACGCCGGCGGGAGGCGGCGGCAGCGTCGCGATCGGCGCGAGGGTCGTGCCCGTGTTGCGCAGCACGATCGTGACCGGCGGCTGGAAAAAGGTCGCGACCACATCCGGACGGCCGTCACCGTCCAGATCCCCGGCCTCGACCTCGAACGAGCTCTGGCCGAGTGCCGCCGGCACCCACGCACTGCTGACGTCGATGTAACCGGTGGCGGTGCGTTTCAGCACGCGCAGCGTCAGATCCGCCAGCACCAGATCGCCCCGGCCGTCGCCGTCGAGATCGGCGATCGCGGCCGCGCGCACCGCCGGACCGAACTGCGGTGGGAACGGCGCGAACACCCCGGACCCGTTGTTCACGTAGATCCTCGGGGTGTTCACCAGAATGGCACCGATCGCGAACACATCGGTGTCGCCGTCGTGGTCCAAGTCGGCGGCGATCAGGTCCGTGTAGCCGCCGGCAGCGCTGCCGAGTGCAGGCGTTGCATTGGCGAACGTCCCGTTGCCGAGGTTGCGGAGCAGCAACGACGTGTAGTACGAGCTCATCATCACGTCGAGGTCGCCGTCCTGGTCGGCATCGAACGCCACGGAGCGCACCAGGGCGGGCAATGCGGCCGTCGGCAACGGCGGCAGGTGCGTCGCGGTGACATCGGTGAAGACGTCGAACCCGTCGTTGCGCAGGTAACGCACCGTGAACGGCGCCGCCGACCCGGTCCAGCCGATCAGGTCGAGATCCCCGTCGCCGTCGAGGTCCGCGGCCGAGGACGCGGCGAACGGCACGCTGGCGAGGCCCAGTGGGGCTCGTACCACGAACTGGTTCTGTGCGGTCGCAGTCGCGACGAGGACCGAGAGCAACGAGCACCATGAGCTGTGCATGAACCGACCTCCGTGAGAGGTGGGCAGTGTAGCGACTGCTGCGCGGTGGTGTCGGCTCGGACTCGAGCCGGCAACTACACCCGCACGGCGAGCCGCACCCAGTTGCCGAGCCGCCAGCTGCTCACTGCCGGCCGATGCGCGAGGGCGTTCGACACCGAAGACCTGGGCCACCAGGCCCGCGCACATCAGCAACGACAGCAAAGCGCCACGAACAGGATGTGCGGTCGACATCATGTCTTCCAGGGGAGATGGGGTGACCTCGACGATGGCACTTGCGAGTGTGTGCGCGGCGCGCGGCGATCGTGCATGCTCTGCTCTACGCACGCCTGCCGTGCCGAACCCTCGACCAGGACCGGCCCGTCGCCGGTCCGCAGCCGGTCCGCGCCTACCCGAGTCCACGCAACGTCACCCACGAGTCCGATCATGGCGGTTGCAACCGATCTGCGGCGCCGCGTCAGCAGCGCCTTGCTCGTGACCGTGGTGCTCCTCGCCAGCGCCCTGCCGTGGACCCTGCAATGGCTCGGCCGCCAGAACACACTGCACGAGATCGAACGCTGGCGGTCGTCGAAGACGGATTGCCGGAAGGGGCTGATCGGCGGCGCGATGGCGCGGTTGACGCGGGTCATGCTGCACCAGAACCGCCTCGATCTGAGCAGCTGGTTCGGCTACCAGGAGGTGTTCCTCGGCGAGGCGCTGGCGGTCGACTCGGTGCGCTTCTCGTTTCAGCTCGCCGCGGACGCCCACCTGAGCGCGCTGTTCGACATCGGCGGGGATCGGTTCGATCATCTCGCCGGATTCCGCCTCAGTCGCCGGGCGCAGCAGCCGAGCATGTTCGTCGCGACCGGGGCCAAGACCCTGTTCGAGCGCACCGAGCCACTCACGATCGCACTGGACGGCGACTGGCACACCGCCGAGCTCGGCTTCGGCGCGACCACATGCAGCCTGTCCGTCGACGGCACGAACATCACGACGGTCGACATCGCGCCGGCGGCACTTCGGCGGATCGGCTTCCGCGGCGGCGCGCACCGGGTGCTGGTCGACGACGTCGTGATCCGCCACCGGCTGGCCGACGGAGCGCCGGCGACGCGGATCGAGACGTTCGATCGCATGGACCTGTGGTGGCCCGCCTTCGCCGCGTCGCTCGGCGCAGCCCTGGCCTCGTTGCTGGTGGCGTACGGTCTGGCCCGCGCGCGCCGCCGCCCCGCTCGACGCGCGCTGCTGTTCGCCTGCGCGGCGTTGACGTCCGTCGGCCTGTTGGGCTGGGCCTTGTGGATCCTCGACTGGACCTGGCTGTCCGGTCGTTACCCGAAGGACGTGTTGCTGGTGCCCCAGTACGAGAACACCATGCTTCGCCCCGAGCTACCCGAACGTCCGTGGGAAGAGCGCTACCCGGACCGGCTCGGCCGCGATCGCTATCGGATCCTGCTGCTCGGTGGTTCCCAGACCTGGGGTTCGGGCGCGAGCACCGAGGCCGATGTCTGGACGCGGCTGCTCGAGAGGAGGCTGAACGACGCCGCTCCCGAGCGCGCGATCGAGTGCATCAACGTCGCCACGTCGGGAGCCACCAGCACGACGCTGCTGCCGAAGTACCGCGACGAATGGCGCCAGCTGTTCCGTCCGCACCTGACGGTCGTCAACCTCGGCCACAACGACCTCGCGGTCGTCGAGTTCGGCTGGAACCTCGCCGCGTTCGCCGACCTGGCCCTGGAGGTGGGATCGGACATCGTGTTCGTGCTCGAGCCCAACTCGGTCGAGGACCCGAGACCCCACCTCGGGGACAATCACTTCGTGATGCGCTTCGTGGCGAAGGAACGGAACGCGCCGGTCATCGACCTGCCGGCATTCTTCGCCGATGCCCACGATCGCGGCTTCCTCTGGTGGGACATGGTGCACCAGACCTCGGCCGGTCAGCAGCTGATGGCCGAGGAGATGTGCCGGCAACTGCTCGGCCTGATCCGCTGAGCGCCGGCGGCCGCTCGCGCAGCAGCGACTGCTTCCCCGCCCGAGGGACCACCGCTTCCGGTATGCTCGTTACGTCGGTCGCGGCCGGTTGTATGGCTCCCGTGCCCGGAGGGTCCATGAAACACTACGTCCTGGTTCTGATGATGTCGGTGACCGCTTCGACCTCGACCGCCCTCGGCCAGGGCGATTGGCGCTTGCGGCCATCGTCGGGGGCCGTGTCCACGGCCAGAACGGAGATGCAGCTGGCCGCCGATCCGAGCCGCGGTCTGGTGGTCGGCTTCGGCGGTTTGCGACCCTACATCAACGTCGCGGACACCACGTTGGTCTGGGACGGCGACACCTGGTCGGAGCTACCAGCCCAGCCCGGCATGATCGCTCGAATCGGCGCGGCCGTCGCCTATCACCCCGGCCTGCAGAGGGTGGTGCTGTTCGGTGGTGCATCCCCGGTGGCAAGCAACGCACTCGACGAGACCTGGACCTTCGACGGGGCCCGATGGCAGCTGCTGGCCATCGCCGGGCCGCCGGGACGATCGCACGCCGCGATGGCGTGGGACGGCTCGCGGCTGATCCTGTTCGGCGGGCTCCGGCCTCAGTTGAGCAACGATACCTGGGCGTTCGACGGGCAGACGTGGACGCAACTTGCAACGGCCCCGTCACCGCCGCCACGGAGCCATCACGCGATGGCCGGTGGCAATGGCGAGATCCTGATGTGCGGCGGCGGTTACGGCGGCGGTTACAACGACACCTGGCGGTGGACCGGGCAAGCCTGGGAGCAGGTCTGGCCCACCGTGCAACCACCCCCCCGCCACGGCGCCAACCTGGTGTTCGACGCCGAGCGATCGCGCTACCTGCTGAGCCACGGGTTCGGCCCGAATCCCTACATCCCACCGACCGATACGTTCGCATTCACCACGGACTGGCAAGCACTGCCGCTGACGGCGCTGCCTTATCCACGGCGCTCCGCGGGAGCCGCCTGGTTCGCCCGGGATCGTAAGGTCGTGATGGTCGGCGGCGAACTCTGGGGCAGCTCCGGCGCCGTCGCCGCAAGCGACACCTGGGTGTTCGGCGAGTTTGCATCGGTGACTTCGTACGGCAGCGGTTGCGCGGCTGGTGCAGCTGCCGTGCCCACGCTGTCGCCGGTCGCCGGCAGTCCGGTGATGGGCGGAACGCTCACGCTGGAGACACGTTGCCCCGCGGGGGGCATCGGCCTGTTCGAGCTCGGCTTCTCGGATCAGTACTGGGCCGGGGTCCCGCTGCCGCTGTCGCTGGCCGTGCTGGGCGCCGCGCCCGCTTGCCAGCTGTGGATGAGCGGCGATCGGATCGAGGTCGCGACCGGCCCGGTGTTCCAGAACAGCATCGCCATCCCGGCGACGCCGGCACTGCAGCACGTGAAGTTCCATGCGCAGTCGTTCCACCTGGCAGCGCTGGATTTCGCCACGCTCTCGGCGAGCAATGCGGTGCGCTGTCGCATCGATCGCTACTGAGAGGCGGCGGCGCCCTCGCAACCGAACGGTCACTGGTTGCCGAGCAGACCGTCGATGCCGTTGGCGCTGATCGCGCCGAACGCGTTGACCCCGGGCACGAACACCGCGGCGGTCGTGTAGAGGTGGTTGTTCAGCAGCGCCGGGTTCGCCGGCAGTCCGATCACGAACGTGTGCGTCGAACCGATCGGGCCCCACGGGCTGACCACCTCGAGCGACGAACGCAGGCCACAGCCGGGCAGGCCGAGGAACGTCAGGTCGTTGAAGCCCGGATCGGTCAGGCCGATCACGTCGACGCCGAGCGTCGCGTTGGCCGGCACGTTGCCGACCGTTTGCGTCCAGGTGCCGCCGAGGATCGGTCGCGACGACGCGGTCAACGTCAGGCCCGCATTGTCGACGGCACCAGTCTGGAACGACGGCGGCAGCGACGCCGACAGGTCCTTGGTGCCCGGATCGAGGCTCGAACCGGCCGGCGAGAAGCCGACGAGGCGCGAGTTGCCGCCGGTGCTCATCGTCTGGAAGACGATGTGCACGATGCCGGTGGCGGTGTCGAACTGGAACTGGAAGGTGTTCGCGCTCGAGGCGCTGAGCCCACCGAAGTCCCAGACGCCGTCCCAGGTGATGCAGGCGATCGCGCCTCGCATCTCGAACTTGACGCGGCCACCGCCGACGAGCGTCGGGTTGTAGTCGTGCCAGTTCCACCAGCCGGTGTTCGACGCCGACAGGAACGAGCTGGCCGATGGCAAGTGGAACGTGCCGTTGCTGCCGACCGAGACGTAGCCGTTCGACGCGACGTTCAGGCTGGTGGTCGAACCACCCGGGAAGCCGAACGCCGCCGGCAGCGCGATCGTGGTCTCGGTGTCGTCACCGAGCGCCAGCACGGTCGCGTTGGCACTCGGCGCCAGGAACGTCGTCGTGCCGGCGAGCACGAAGTAGCCACCGGCCGACGGGATCATCGTGAGCGTGGTGTTGCTCAGGTCGAACGCCGCCGAGCTGGCGAACAGCTCGTAGAACGACGCATAGATGGCGTTGCAGCCGGCACCGATCGTGGTGTTGGTCGCGGTGACCTGGGCGGTGATCGACGGGGACGCCGCAACGGTGACGGCAGCGAGGGACAGGAGGCGAAGGGGAGGATTCATGGCTGGTGTGCCAGTCATCCGGAGGCGGCGCCGTACGTGGCGCAGCATCGTGCCGATTCGTCTGCGCCCCCGGCGGTCAGCGCTTGCCGATCCGAGCGAACGTCGGCCCGAAGGCCGGGGCCGCGTGGTGAATTCGCCGTGCGGGCGGATGCGCTCGAGCGCCGTCTGGTAAGCGGCGATGGCCGCGGCCGGATCGCCGAACAACCGGCGCAAGTGACCAGCGCGAGGCGCGTCTCCAGGTCGAGCTGGTCGACGCGATCCGGATCACCGGCGGTGCCGTCGACGAGTTTCCAACACACGGGCGAACAGCGGTTCCGTGCGCGGCAGATCGAAGAACTGCCAGCGCACGGCGGCGCCCTTGACCAGCACTTCGGCCAATCGCAGTCGCGCTTCCGGGTCGGTGACGAGGTTCGCTCCAGGCATCCCGAAGCACGGGTTCACCATGCGCGCACCCACCTTCGCCGTCAACCGGCGGCGCCAGGGCTGCACTGGTGTCACCCGATGGACAGATTCGTCCGCAGGCTGCAGCATGGCGGGAGAGGGTTCCTGGTGTTCCGGGCCACTGAGTGTTTCGCCCCCCCTCGGAGGTGAGTTTTGGTCAACGCAGTCGCAGTTGTCGCCGTGGTGTCGTGGTCGCTGCTGTCCGCTGCGCGCGGACAGTGCACGAATCCATGGGTCTCGTGTGGTGGTCTGGTAGGTGTCGTATCGGGCAGTGGCGTCGACGCCGGCGTTCACGCAACGATCCGCTGGGATCCGGACGGACCTGGCCCCGCCACCGAACGCCTGGTCCTCGGCGGCCAGTTCTTGTCGGGTGGCGGAGTGGCGGCGGCCAACATCGTGCAGTACGACATGACCTCCGGCAGTTGGTCCCCGCTCGGCAGCGGCATCACCGCACCTCTGATCGGCGATGGCCCGCTCGTGCGAGCGCTCGCCGTGTTGCCGACCGGCGAACTCGTGGCGGGCGGTTCCTTCACGATGAATGTCGGTGGCGTCCCGGTGGCAAGCCTTGCGCGATGGAACGGCGCGACCTGGGCGCCGGTCGATGCCAACGGGATCTTCGGGCATGTGTTCGCATTGGCTGTGCGGCCGAACGGGAACCTCGTGGTCGGCGGCATCCTGGCCGGTCCCGCCGGGCAGAGCTACTCGGTCGCCGAGTGGACCGGCACCAGCTGGATCTGGCTGGGTGGCTTCCCGTCGCCGCGGCCATTGGAGTGCCTGCGCATCCTGCCGAATGGCGATCTCCTGGCCGGAACTGCAGGGTCGAACCAAGCCGAAGTCGTGCGCTGGAACGGGACCTCGTGGAGTCAAGTCGGTGCGACGTTCGAGGGTTGGGGAGCGATCCACCCGCCGTGGTTCAACGCACGGCCTTGCAACATCCGGAGTATCGACGTTCTACCGAATGGCGACCTTGTCGTCGGCGGCCAGTTCAGCCTGGGCGTCGCCGGGGGGACGGACTGCTGCGCGCGCTGGGACGGGTCGGCGTGGAGTCTGCTGCCTGCGCCGCCGGTCGGGGTCGTCCACTCGTTGCTTGCGGAGCCGACGGGTGAAGTGACGCTGGTCGGGTCGTTCCAGACCGCCACCGGTACCGTTCTGGAGCCCGTACAGCGATGGAACGGCATTGCCACCGCGCCGCTCGGCACCGGTCTCACGGGCTTGCCGACCAGGTTGCAGAGTCTGCCGAACGGCGACCTGCTGGTGACCGGCAATCTGCAGGGCGGGGCCACCAACATGATGCGATGGAACGGTGCGACCTGGTCCTCATGGTCGCCGATCGCGCCGGCGATCGACACCACGGTGCGAGCGATTGCGGCGACGGCTGCCGGGGGCTTCGTGGTGGTCGGACCATCGCTCACCAACCAGTTCGTTTGGCGACGTCAGGGCAATGCTTGGACCCCGATTCCCGGGTTGCCGATGGGCTACTACGCCCCACCGACCGCGGTGATGGAGCTGCCGAACGGCAACCTGCTGGTCGGCGGGCTGGTCCCCGCCGGCGTCCTGCGCTGGAACGGCGCCGCCTGGACCTCGATCGGTTGCCCGGTCGGCAATGTGAGATGCCTGGCCCGCACCACCAATGGTGATGTATTGGCCGCGGGTACGAACAGCGCCGGCACGGTGTCGGTACAAAGGTGGGATGGCACGAGCTGGACGCAGCTCGGCGCCGCGATTCCCGGAGCGGTGCTCGCAATCGCCGTGGCGCGAAACGGCGAGATCTGCATCGGCGGCGCTTTCACTGCGCAAGGTGCGTGGTCGGCGAACCGAGTGGCACGCTGGAACGGTTCGGCATGGACGGCACTCGGCGGCGGTATCGGCGACGGCGAAGTACATGCGTTGGCGTGCACCGGCAACGGGACGGTGGTCGCCGGCGGGACCTTCACCGTCGCCGGCGGGGCGGCAGCCAACCGGGTCGCGCGGTGGAACGGGGTGGCATGGTCTGACCTCGGCCCGACCGCGGGGTTCGGCGTCACGGAGGTGCATGCCATCGCGGAGTTGCCGGGTGGTGACCTCGCGATCGGGGGCGACTTCGCGTTCGGCGCTGGCGGCAACAACCTGGCCCGTTGGAACGGCAGCGCATGGCAGCCGATGGGTACCGGGTTCTGGGGGGCGTTCGGAGCCGACGTGAACGCGCTGACCGTGTTACCGGATGGCCGCCTGGTGGTCGGCGGCGACTTCGCAGTCGCCAACGGACTCGGTGCCGCCAGGGTCGTCCTGGTCGAGACCACATGCCCGGCGATCGCGGTGCCGAGCGGGATCGGCTGCGTGGGTTCCGGTGGCGCCAACACCCTGGTGGCCACGGCGCTGCCGTGGGCGGGCGGTACGTTCGGCGCGCGGGCAACCGGCATGCCTGCGTTCGGCTTGTTCGCCGCCGTGTTCGGCTTGGCATCGTTCTCCCAGCCGCTGTCGACCGTGCTGCCGCAAGGCCTGGCGGGCTGCATCTTGCTGGCGACTCCGGACTGGATCACGTGGGGTGTGCCGCAGGCCGGGGTTGCCGAATCCACGCTGGCCATCCCGAACAGTGCCGCGTTGGCCGGGATCGTCCTCCACCACCAGATCGTCGGCATCGAGGCCCCGCCTGGCAGCGCGATCGTGGCGGTGTCGAGCACCAATTCGCTGGTTGCGACGGTCGGCGTCTATTGAAGGCGGCGTGACCCGGGTTGCCGCGCAGCGCCCAGTTCGACGAGCCGACGCCTCGACCGTTTCGCCGGGAATGAGCGCCACGCCAGGGGCCGGATGTCGTTTCGGGCGACGCTGTTCCTGGCCAAACACACTCTCCTCTCGCTGCTGCTGGTCGCCGACGCCGTCGGCACCACTCGGTCGTCGCTGTCCATGCCGCCGCCAGCATCGTTGGCAGGGACCGCGTTGTTCCACCGCGCGATCCCGATCGACAGCAGCGGCACGGGTATGTCGACCGCAGTGCGCAGCTCGAACGCGCTCGCGCTGACGATCGGTTCGTTCCAGCGCGCCGGTCGACTATGGTGTGCATCCTCGATGCGCGGTCGGGCGCCGGCGATGGACCGGGTCGACCGGCGCGTTCCTGCTGCTGCCGCCCCCATGTCCACGCCCAACGCCGGAACGGTAGGCACGCCGAGTGCCGAGGGACCACGACCGGCGTTGCCGCGTCGCCGGCGCTGGCCATGGGTCGTGCTCGTCACGGCCACGGTGGTCGTCGCGGTCGTGGTTCTGCTCGCGCCGCGCATCGTCGGGTCGGTGTTGCGCGCGCAACTCCGGCAGATGGGTGTCGGCGCCGTCGAGATCGGCGCCGTCGACGTCGGGATCGACTCGCTGGAGATCCGCGACGTGCGGCTGGCCTCGGCCACGGACGCCGGTTCGATCACGATCCGGCGCGCGCTGGCGACGTTCGCGCTCGGTGACCTGGTCGGCGGCCGCATCGCGACCCTCGTGCTCGACGAGCCGGTGTGGACGATGGCGACGGACGACCGCCGCAGTCCGTTCGCCCCCGCGGCGGGCGATGGCGCACCGGATGCCGCGGCGAGACCGTTGCCACCGGTTCCGATCGGTCAGCTCACGGTGCGCGGCGGCCGGATCCTGGTGGCCACCGACGCCGGGCCTGACGCGGTCACGATCGATGGCGTGTCGACGTTCGGTGCTGTGGGTTGGAACGTGCAGCTGGATACCGAGTGGCGTCACCAGACGGTGCACACGACGGCCGAGGTGCGGCAGGACGCCAACCGCGCGAACGGCACCCTGCGCCTCACCAGCGGCGGCGCCGAGCCGATCGACGCGACGGGCAGCTTCCAGCTCGAGGCCGTGGCCGGCGCACCGGAGCTCACGATCGCGTTGCAGAAGCAGCCCGGACCGTTCGCGGTGGTCGTGGCAGGCGGCAAGTGGGCTGGTGCAGGCGACGTGTCGGTGCGGGCGGTCGTGCCGATGGCCGACCTGACCAAGGCGACCCTCGCGCTCGGGGTCGAGGGATTGCAGCTGACGTCACCGACCGGTGCGCGCATCGACGGAATCGCAGCGCAGGCGCAGTTCGTCGGGCTGCCGGTGCCGGTGACGACCACGTCGCAGCGAGTGACGTGGCAGGCGATCCGGTTCGGATCGTTCGCGGGGCGCGCGGGTCACGCCGAACTGGAACTGCACGGCGATACGGCGGTGGCGGTGGCGGGCGTCCAGCAGATGGGCGACGGCATCGGCTCGATCGCGGTCAGCGGCCTGCGCTGGAGTCCGGGCACGGACCAACTGGCAGCGACGATCACCGCCGAGGACTTGTCGATGCGTGAGTGGCTCGAGCTGCTGAGCGGTGGCAAGGTCACCGGCGAGGGCCGCCTGGACGGCAACGTGGCGCTGGTCGTGCAACTGCAGCCGTCCCGCGCGGTCGACCTCCGTTCGGGTCAGCTCGTCGCGGCGCCGGGCGGTGTCGTACGCTTCCTCGAGAAGGCGACCGCGGCGCAGTTGCTGCAAGTGGACAACCGGGCCGGCGCCGCCGACCCTGCCGCGAAGACCAAAGCCGATCTCGTGGCGGCGCTCGCGGAGTTCGTCTACACCGCGCTCGACTTCCGCGTCGAACCGGAAGGCACCGGCTCGGGCGTCATGTTGCGGGTGCACGCCAAGGGTGCCGGCAAGGGCATGACTCGCCCGGTCGAGATGGACGTCAACGTGCGCGGTTTCGACCAGGCAATCGACACCGCAGTCGCACTCGAATTCGGATGGCAGCGCATGATGGACCGGATCCCCCGGCCGCGCGCTCCCACCAAGACTCCAGGCAAGAACCAATGAACCCGTCACTCCCGGCCGCCGTCGCGCGGGCGGCGAAGCTCGCGCCTCTCGCCCTCGTTGCCGCGTGCATCACCCACACCGTCAAGTCCGATCCGATCGCGATCCAACCGATCCACATCACGATGGACATCAACCTGCGCGTGCAGCGCGAACTCGACAACTTCTTCGACTTCGAGACACCCGCCGCGCCGGCGACCGAATCCACCACGACCCCGAAGGACAAGGAGTGACCATGACTCGCACGCACCGGTTCCGGACGTTCGCGCCCTTGCTGCTCTCCACCATGGTGTTCGCCGCCCCCGTCGCGGCGCAGGATCCGAAGCCGCCGCGGGACGTTCGCAGTGAACTCAAGGAGACGATGAAGGCGCGCTACCCGCTGCTCGAGAAGCTCCGCGACAACGGCAAGGTCGGCGAGACCGGCAATGGCGAGGTCAAGCTCGTGAAGGACGCCTACGGCACCGAGAAGGCCGACCCGGCGGACAAGAAGTCGAGCACCATCGCCGAGGTCGTGGAGGCGGAGAACCGCGATCGCCAGGCGCTCTACGAGTTGCTGGCGAAGGAACTGAAGCTCACCGCCAAGGAGGTCTCGCTGCAGAACGGGGCGCGCAATCTCGACAAGGCGAAGCCCGACCAGATGGTCGAGGTGAAGGGCGAGTGGGTGCAGCGCAAGGCGGTCACGCCACAGAAGCAAGAAGGGAAGTGACCGGATCGCGCGCCGCGGCCAGCCCCGTCGTCCGCCGGGCAGCGGGTAGACTGCGCCCCATGCCGAGTTCTTCGTTGCGTGGGGATTCCGGGGCGCAGAGCACCGACCTAGCTGCGCCCGAATGCTGGTGCTCGAGGCGACTGGCCGCCTCGATCGTCCGCGGTCCGATCGCCGCACTCGCGCTCGCGCTCACGATATCCGCCCAGTGCCCGCTTCCGGTGTGGCAGCCCGTTCCCGGCGGCGGCACGAACAACTTCGTCGCCGCCATGCTCGAGCTCCCCAACGGCGACTGGATCATCGGCGGTTCGTTCACCGGCATCGGTGGCACCGCGGCCAGTTGTGTGGCGCGGTGGAACGGCAGCTCGTGGTCACCGCTCGGCAGCGGACTCGCGAACGGCTGGTTCTCCACCGGCGCCTACGGGCTGCTGCGGCTGGCCAACGGCGACCTCCTCGCGACCGGGGTCTTCGCGGTCGCCGGCGGGGTCAATGCGAACGCGGTGGCGCGCTGGAACGGCACTTCGTGGTCCGCATTCGGCAGTCCGCTCGGGCTCGGCAACAACGTGATCGTCACCGATGCCGTCGAACTGCCGAACGGCGACGTGGTGGTCTCGCTGTGGCGACTCACGCCGGCACCGACGTCCCTCGAAGGACGCGTGATGCGCTGGAACGGCGTCACCTGGTCGACGCTCGGCATCGGCGGCAGCTACTGCGGCCAGCTGCTGGTGCTGCCGAACGGCAATCTCGTCGTGGGCGGCCAGTTCGCCAGCATGGACGGCGTCGCGGCGAACAACATCGCACGCTGGGACGGTTCCGCCTGGTCGCCACTCGGGGCCGGCACCGACGCCGGGGTCCAGGCGCTGGCCCTGCTCGCGAACGGCGACCTGGTGGCCGGTGGCACCTTCCAGACGGCGGGTGGCGTTCCCGCTCTGCGCATAGCCCGCTGGGACGGCACCGGCTGGAACGCGATGGGAGGCGGTTTGCAGGGGAACGTCACCGGTCTGTTGCCGACCGCGACCGGCACGCTGCTCGCCTGCGGGAATGCCGCCGATGGCTTCCTGTCGCGCTGGGACGGCACCGGCTGGACCTCCCTCGAGTCGGGACTGGCGCTCGCCGGCCCGACCCCGACCACGCTGCAGATGCTGTTCGAGCTGAGCAACGGCGACTACATGGTCGGCGGCAGTTTCCCGATCGCGGGCGGCGGCAGCAACCTCGGCCGCCGCAGCCCGTGCGCGTCCACCGTGGTGTCCTTCGCCACCGGCTGCCCGAGCTCGGGTGGAGCCAACACGCTCACGGTGCTGGCACCGCCGCTGCTCGAGGCGACGGCGCGGACGCGAGGTCAGGGCCTGCCGGCAACCGCGCTCGTCGCCGCGGTATGGGGATGGACGCCGATCGTGCCGGCATTGCCGCTCGCCTCGCTGTTCCCGTCCGCGCCCGCCGGCTGCTCGCTGCACGTGACCCCGGATCGCATCGATCTGTCGCTGGCCAGCAGCGGCACGTCGGAGTCGTCGCTCACGGTGCCAGCCACCGCGGCCCTGCTCGGCGCGGTCCTGTTCCACCAGATGATCCCGTTCGAACTGGGTGCCGGCGGCGCCCTTTCGGCGGTCACGGCTACGGATGCGCTGCGACTGACGATCGGAGCCGACTGAACCAGGCCCAACGCCTCGACGGGACGCGCCGGCGGCCACCAGGATCATCCGAGAGGCTTTATCCCGATTATCTCTCGGCCTCTCAGGCGATCGAACCCTCGCGGGCAGTCAGCAGGATCTTCGCGTTGTCGCGCAGCCCCGCCAGGATCGTCGTCTGCTGGCCGACCGCGGCGGCGACGCTGGTGCTGTTCTCGCCGACCTGGGTCGAGTTCAGAGCGATACCGTCGATCGAGCCGGCGACGGTGCTGATGCGCCCCTGGATGCCCTCGATCTGCTTGCGGATCTTGCGCAGCGCCTCGTTGGTCGCCGTCGCCAGCTGCTTGACCTCGGTCGCGACGACGTGGAAGCCACGGCCCGCGTCACCGGCGCGCGCCGCTTCGATCGTCGCGTTCAGCGCGAGCAGTGTGGTCTGGTCGGCGAGATCGCGGATGAAGTCGATGATGTGGTTGATCTCGTCGCTGGACGTGTCGAGGTCGGCGACGAGCTGCTTGGCCTCGCCGGAACGCTGGGCCAGGCTGGTGCTGCGCGACGCGGTGTCGGCCACGCGCTGGTTGATCTCGGCCGAGGCCTGGGCGAGCTCGGTGATCGAACGCGCGATCGACTGCGCGACCTCCGTCGAGCGCCGCGCGAGCACGTCGTCGGTGATGTCGGTGGCGAACTTGACGACCCGCACGATGCGACCGCGCTGGTCGGGGATCGGCGTGTAGGTGGCGTGGATGAACAGCGGCGACCCGTCCTTGCGCCGTCGCTCGAAATCACCCTGCCGTGGCTGCCCGGCGGCCAGGTCCCGCCAGAGCTGCTGGTACTCCGGCAACGCGGCCTTGCCCTCCGGCATGAAGATCCGGTGGTGCCGACCGACGATCTCGCCGAGCGCGAAGCCAGTCACCTGCAGGAACGCCGCATTCGCGGTCAGGATCTTGCCGTCCGGCTCGAACTCGATCATCGCGTGCGTGCGATCGACCGCCTGCAGGATCGCGTCGTTGTAGAGGCCGCGCTGCTTCTGGCTGGTGATGTCGGTCGCGACCTTGACGACGCCGGTCACCGATCCGTCCTTGGCCCGGATCGGCGCGTAGCTCGCCTGGATCCACACCTGCTTGCCGCCCTTGCCGAGACGTTGGAACTCGGCGGTCTGCGCTTCGCCGTCGGCCAGACGCTTCCAGAACAGCCGGTACTCGGCGCTCGCCGCATGGGCGGGATCGACGAACATGCGGTGATGCCGGCCGACCACCTCGTCGCGTCGATAGCCCGTCACGGCCAGGAACGCGTCGTTGGCGGCACGGATCGTCCCGTCGACGCCGAACTGGATCACGGCCATGCTCGCGTCGACGGCTCTGGCGATGGCGACTGCCCACGAATCGTCACTCGACTCGGTTCGGGTCGCGATCGGCTCGACCGCCTGAGCCGGTACGGATGCGTGCTTTCTCCACCACATGGATCGATCCTTTGCACCGATGTGCCTGGGTCCGGATCGCCTATCGGCAGCGCCGCGAGATCGGCTTTTGCCTAATAGGCGCCGATCGTCGCCCGCAGCGTGTCCGTCGCGGTCACGGCCACGATGCTCATCGCGGCATCGACTTCGAACGGCACGCCCTGATGGAAGAAGCTGGCGCCGACCAGCGCGGAAGTGTTGGGGATCATCGTGCGCGCACGCGCCGCTCCGGTCACGACCGGCAACAGCTGCAACACGTCCGGGGTCGGCACCAGCAGGCACCCCGCCTGGCCTTGCGGCAGCACTGCGACGAGCGGCTGCGGGTTGCTCGCGAAGCCGAGCACGTCGAGCAGCAGGGAGCTGGCGGGCAAGTTCGACCAGTCGACGATGTAGTTGCTGCCGAGCCACGCATGCATGCCGACCGACCACAGGCCAGGTCCAGCCGAGCTCGCGCAGCCCCCTGCATGCAGCGAGGTCATGGCCGGGCAGTTGGTGAGGAAGCGAGCGACGTTGACCGATGGCACCGAGCCTGCGCTCCGGAAGGCGCCCCCGGCGATGACGCCGCCCTCCGGATCGAAGCCCAGCGCGAACACGGTGTCGTCGACGCCCGCTCCGAGTGATCCCCAGCTGGTTCCGTTCCAGCGCGCGATGTTGCGGCCGGGCGCGGTGAAGCGACCGCCGGCCACGACACTGCCATCGGACAGGGTCGCGACCGCATCGACCGGGCCATTGGGGCTGTTGCCCATCGGGTTCCAGGTCGCGCCGTTCCAGATCGCCAGGCGCAGCAGTGGGGTGATGCTGAAACTGCCGCCGGCGACCAGCCTGCCATCAGGCAGCGCGGCGAGCCCGTAGACGTTGCCTGGCAGGCCGGAGCCGACCGGGCTCCACACGCCGTTGCTCAGGCGGGCCACTCCGGGCGGGGAGGAGAAACTGCCACCGAGGAAGACCTCGCCGTTCGTGGTCACGGCGATCGTGTGCACCCAGCTGTTCAGCGATTGCCCCACTTGCACCCAGCTGCTGCCCGTCCATCGTCGGACCTGAAACGGGCCGAAGCTGGGGAACCAACACGATGCGAGCAGTTCCCCGCTGGGCCGCACGGCCAGGGCACTGACTCCGCCGGGCAAGCCGAGGTGCATGGCGTGCCAGGCGACGCCGTCCCAGCGCGCGACGTTCTGGACCGCTGTGCCACCCGCCTGGGTGAAGGTACCGCCGGCGACGAGGTCCCCGTTGGGCAACACGGCGAGCGAACGGACGGGGCCGTTCATCCCGGAGCCCAGAGGGGTCCAGGTCGAGCCCGTACGTCGGGCGATGCGGCGGCATGGCGAACCGGCGGCGAAAGTGAAGTCGCCGCCGGCAACCAGGTCGCCGTTGGGCAGCTGCGCAAAGGCCAGGGCAGGGCTGTCCCAGTTCGCGTGGGGAGCACCGAGCGGCACCCACTGGCTGCCGTTCCATCTCGCCATGCCGCCGGCCTGCTGCCCGGCGATCTGCGGAAAGCGACCTGCGACGACCAAGCCGACTCCGGCCAGCTCGCGACAGGCGACGCCGGCCGCCGTCAAGCCACCGCCGAGGGAGCTCCAGTTGGTGCCATCGAAGGTCGCGAAGCCGGTGGCCGCGGGCGTGCCGGTCAGCGTGAAGTCCCCGCACACGGCGAGCTGACCGTTGGCCGTGACGGTGAGTCCGAACACACTCCACCCGGTCAGTGGTGCGCCGAGCGAGGTCCAGGCCGTGCCGTCCCAGCGCCGCAGCACCGGCGCGCTCGTCGTGGCGGTGAGGGAATTCCCGCCGATCACGATCTCGCCGTTCCACTCCACGATCGCATAGGCAACGTCCCAGCTGATGGGGAACGAGCTGAGGCCGGCACCGAGCGGCGACCACGACGTACCATTCCAGCTGGCGATGCCGCTGGCCGCGATCGAGCCGGCCACCGTGAAGCCCCCGGTCACGATCAGATCGCCATTCTGGCGCGTCAGGCACGCATACGCTCCTCCTCCTCCACTCAGGCCGCCGCCGACCGGGCTCCACGCCGTGCCGGTCCAGGCCGCGATGTGGCTGCAGGCAACGCCGCCTGCATGCGAGAAGTCGCCGACGGCCACCAGCGTCCCGTCGGCCAGCACGGTGAGGCCGTTGACGGTGCCGTCCATGCCGCCGGCCAGCGAGGACCAGCTCACTCCGTTCCAGCGCGCGATGTTGCCGACGGAGCCGAGCCTGCCGGCCGCGATGAGCTCACCATTCGGCAGCACCGCCAGTGCGAGCACGGTGGAGGCCGGCGGGTTGCCGCCGAGGCCCAGGCTCGGCAACCCACCGCCGATCGCGTGCCATGACGCTGTCTGCGGATGCCACAAGGCGATGTTGTCGACGATCTGATTGCCCGCCACCCGGAACCCCCCGCCGACGACGATGCACTCCAGCTGCGGGCCACCGCCATCCGGATCCCAGGTGGTCATCGCCATCGCGCCGGTGAGCACACCCGCATCACCGCCCGTGGGCTGCCACGTGTTCGCGCACTGGGCCATCAGTGGCGGGCCGACCAGCAGAACGAGGGCTGTAACCAGGCGGGAGAGGCGGGGCTGTTCCATGGGGTGTTCTCGTGCTGGCGCATGCCGCCGTCGCCGCCCCGATCGTTCGCGCTGGCGCGAACGGCGACGAGATGGCCGGCGGCGGCAATGCAGCGGATAGGTGATGCGTGACAAACCGCTGTGTGCAGCGTCAGTTGGCGGCGGCACAGGCTCTCGGCAATCCCAGTCCGGTCCCGGACCACCCAGGACTCGCCTGCCATGGTGCGCCATCCGTGCGCCATCGTCGAGCCCGTGCGTAACGGCCCCATCGCCGCCAGATCCGCGCGCGACCCGAGAACCGCTGGCAACCGGTGTAGCATGCGGCGGTGAAGGCCTTCCGCGCTGGCGTCGCGTTCCTGTTACTGCCGTGGTTGTCGGCGCAGCAAGCGCCCGATCCGGCGCGGCTCGACGCCGACCGCATCACCTCCGCCGAGTTCGTGCCGCAGCGCTTCGGCCCGGCGCGCTGGCTGGACGGCGCCCACTACGCGACGCTCGAGCCGAAGCCGGGCAGCGAAGTGTTCGAACTGGTCCGCTACCAGGCGGCGTCGGGCAACCGTTCGGTGCTGGTCTCGGCCGCGATGCTGTGGGTCGCCGCGGCCGGCAAAGCGCTGACGATCGAGGACTACGACTTCGCTCCGGACGGCACGCGGCTGCTGGTGTTCACGCAGAGCGAGCGCGTCTGGCGGGAGAACACGCGCGGCGAGTACCACGTCGTCGCCAGGGACGGCAACAGCGAGCCGCGGCGCCTGGGCGGCAAGCTGCCGGTGTCGACGTTGATGTTCGCCAAGTGGTCGCCGGACGGCACGCGCGTCGCCTACGTCGCGCAGAACGATCTCTACGTCGAGGACGTCGGCACGGGTGCGGTGACGCGCCTCACCCAGGACGGCTCGCGCACGACGATCAACGGTACCTTCGACTGGGTCTACGAGGAGGAGTTCGACTGCCGCGACGGCTTCCGGTGGAGCCCCGACGGCAAGGCGATCGCGTTCTGGCAGCTCGACTGCAGCGGCGTCGGCGAGTTCGCGATGATCGACAACCTGAGCGACCGCTATGCGCAGGTGGTGCCGGTGCAGTACCCGAAGGCGGGCACCACCAACTCGTCGTGCAAGGTCGGGGTGATCGCCGCCGACGGCAAGGGCAAGCCGGTCTGGATGCAGACGCCGGGTGATCCGCGCGAGACCTACATCCCGCGCATGGCATGGCACCCGAAGGGCGAGGAACTGATGCTGCAGTGGCTGCCGCGCGAGCAGAACCGCCTGGTCGTCTACGGCGCCGAGGTCAGGACCGGGGCCGTGCGCATCGTGCACGAGGAGCAGGACGAGGCGTACGTCGACGTGCGCAACGACTTCGCGTGGTTGTACGGCGGCGAGAAGTTCTTCTGGACCAGCGACACCGCATTCCATCAAGGCGACGGCAAGCGCTTCCGGCAGTGCGGCACGATCGAGTGGGACACGCGCGGCAAGCAGGTGTTGCTGACCAGCATGGCGCTGAGCAGGGGCTTCGACGTGATCGCCGTCGAGCACGTCGATCTGGCCAAGGAACTGCTGTACGTCAGTGCGGCACCGAGTGCCGCGACGCAGCGCGCGCTGTTCGCGGTGAACCTCGGCAGCGGTACTGCGAAGGCGCTGCTGCCCGCAGGCATGCCGAAGCGCTACGCCGCGTATTCCGCGACCGGGGCAACGGCCGGCTGGCACGAGTACCAGCTGTCCCCGGACGGCGCGTTGGCGATCCACACCTGGTCGGCGTTCGACCACGCGCCGATCGTCGACCTGGTCCGGCTGCCGTCCCACGAACGCGTGCGCGTTCTGGTCGACAACGAGCCCTTGCGCACCGCGGTCGGCCGGTTGGCCACGGGCATCAACGAGTTCTTCCAGGTCGATCTCGGCGGCGGGGTCACGCTCGACGGCTGGGCGATGTACCCGGCCGACTTCGATGCGGCGAAGTCGTGGCCGGTGGTGTTCCACGTCTACGGCGAGCCATGGTCGCAGACGGTCAAGGACACCTGGTTCCTGTCGCACCATCTGTTCCACCGCTGGCTGACGCAGCTCGGCTACGTCGTGATGTCGGTCGACGCGCGCGGCACGCCGGCGCCCAAGGGCCGCGACTGGCGCAAGGCGCTCTACCAGAAGATCGGGGTCACCAGCTCCGCCGACTGGAACGCCGCGGTCACCGCACTCCGCCGGCAGCACGCGTGGATGGACCCCGCGCGGCAGGCGATCTGGGGCTGGTCGGGCGGCGGCGCGATGACGCTGAACATGTTGTTCCGCTACCCGGACCTGTTCGCCGCCGGCATGTCGGTGGCGCCGGTCACCGACATCACGCTCTACGACACGATCTATCAGGAACGCTACTGCGGCGATCCGCGCCAGGTGCCCGAGGTCTACCGGCAGTGCTCGCCGATCACGTTCGCCAAGAACTTGAAGGGCCAGCTGCTGCTGGTGCACGGCACCGGCGACGACAACGTGCACTTCCAGAACAGCGAGCGGCTGTTCGACGAGCTGGTCGCACACGGCAAGCTGTTCGAGTACCTGGCCTACCCGAATCGCACGCACGCGATCCGCGAACGCGCGGGCACGCGCGCGCACCTCTACCGCTCGCTGGCCGACTTCCTGCAGCGCCGGGTGCCGGCCGGGGCGCGGGTGGCGGACGGCGGTCGCTAGCGGCGCGCCGATACCCCCGTGCTGCGGGGCCTGCCGTTCGCACCGCTGAGCCTCAGCAACGGCGTCGACCTCGTGATCTGCCCCTGAGCCAGGCCGGCCACCGAGGGCCGCTGGCGCACGACGCAAGGAGCGGTCCGGCGACGCGCGGGGCCGCGGGGCGAGGAGCCTGCCGGCCTCAGGCGATCGAACCACGCAGCGCCGCGGTGCAAACCTGCCACGATCCGTCAGCAGTCGACGTAACGCGTTCGCATCGCGACACGGATTCCGGCCTTTGCGCGGGTTGCCGTTGCACGAGGGGATGCAACCGCACACGAACCCGCACGATCGTCTGTTCCACTTCACGTTCCAGCACCCACAGCATGCCGGACCGTGGCTCCGTTCGATCCTGCCGCCGGCCATCGCCGGCGCGATCGACTGGGGCACACTCTCACCGGCAAGCAACCGAACCACCGGCACCGGGCTGCGGGTGCACGTCCCTGATCTCGTGTTCGGCGTCGGGCTGCGGCCCGTCCCGCGGAGGCTCCTGCTGGTTGTCGAACAGAAGTCCTGGCCGGACACCTCGCTGCACGCGCAGGTGCTGCGCTACGTCGTACACCTGCGGCGCACTGCGGAACGGCGCGGCGAGCCGTTGCCGCTGGTGATCCCGGTCGTGCTGCAGCACGGCGGTGAGGTGCCTTCCCAGAATTCGATCGCAGAGGACCTTCCTGCCGACGTCCGCGGCGAACTGGCCCGGCTGCAACCGCAGCTCGAACTGCTCGTCGACAACCTGAACGGACGCAGCGAGCAAGCGCTGCGACAGACCGCGCTGACGCCGCTGGTCCAGCTGACCATGCTGCTGCTGACGCACATACCCGGACGACCACCGGCCGAGGTCCTGGCTGCCATCGAACGCTGGGGCGATCTGCTGCGGGCCATCGAGGCTTCGACCGACCCGCCGCTGGGCGACGACGCCGTCGACGCCGTCGGCTGGTATCTTCTGGACGCCACGGAAGTGACCCAAGAGGACCTGCAGATGGCATTCTCCGAACAACTCAACCGACCGAGCACGTCCATCATGAGCACCGGACAACGCCTGCGACTCGAAGGTGAGGCAAGAGGCATCACCAAAGGCATCTCTCGCGGCCAGGCGCAGACCCTGCAGCGCCTGCTCGTCAAGCGCTTCGGACCACTGACCGAGGAGATCCTGTCGAAGCTGCAGAACGCATCCACTGCCGACCTCGATCGCTGGACCGATCGCCTGCTCGACGCCACGAGCCTCGACGCGATGTTCGCGGACTGAACGGCGTCAGCCCCATCCCCCCAGCACCCGCGCAATCGATAGCGGATCGTGGGTCGCCGCCTGCACGCGACGGACTCCCGAGCACTTTGGGCAAACCGACATCTCGGACCACGGCGTTGCAAAGCCCGGCCAGCACCGCTGGCATGCATCGATGCCACAGAAGCCGAAGCCGCCTGGCAACGATTTGTTCGCTCTCGTGATGACAGGCAACTGGGCTGCCATCCGGGCCGCGATCCTGGCCGGCACTCCAGTCGATGCGCGGCTGCCACAGGATCGAACGGTGCTGCACGAGGCCGCCGAGCGCGGCGCTCTCGCGGTAGTCGACTGGCTGCTGCAGCACGGCGCGGATGTCAGCGCCCGGGACTACCGGCAGACGACCCCGCTGCAGTTGGCGGCCGGCGCCGAACTGAACGCCACGGACAGCACGGGCCGCACGCCGTTGTGGTATGCGGCCGCGGCGGGGACCCGCGAGACCGCGACCGCACGGGCGACCATCAGACTCCCCATGTTGCAGCTCTTGATCGAGCTCGGCGCCGATCCGCGAATCCGTGCGGCAGGGACACAAGGTAGCGCGATCGACGCGGCGAGCGCCAAAGGCAGAGGAGGCAGCGCCAGCGAGTGGCCTGAAGGTCTCGCCGTGCTGGCACTTGGCCCGAACTCCGGTCGCTGATCCCGTCTGCTTCCCACCGTGCATGCGTTCGGGATCGTGCAACAGCCGTGCGTTGCGTTGCGGTTCCCTTACGTGCGATCGGCGCTGCCCCGCGACGCACCATGGCGAGCCCTCGCAATCGACGGCGCCTCCTGCTGCATGCCGGCAACCTCCGACTTCGCCCGCGTCCTTTGCCCGCCCCGTGTCGGACGAAGGCCCCGTTCCAGACGCACCGGGAATCGGCTATTGCAACGACTGCGCCGACTCGACGGCGCCTGGAGATGACGATGCCGAAACCCGGATGGTTGGTGTGGCTGCTGTTCCTGATGCTGCCGGCGTGCATGGCGCCGATGGGCACCCGCGCCGAACGATCGGCGCTCGACGATGTGACCGATGGCCTGGCCGACAACGACCCTGCCGACTATTCGCTCGCCGGCGCGTTCTTCCAGGACGGTGGCGATGGCGACGTGCGAGCGAGTACCGAGAACTCCTTCACGAGCGCCGGGGCCGCCGCCTGGACCGGCAGCGAGCCACCCCCGCAGCCCTCGGCGCCAGAACCCACTGCACCGCCGGCTGCCCAGCGGCTGCTGATCCAGAAGGGCGAGGTGAAGGTCGAAGTGGCCCGCCCCGACGACGTCGCGCGGGAGTTCCAGGCCAAGGTGCAGGCCTGGGGCGGCTTCCTGCAGCAGCAGAGCGGCGGGAGCCTGGTGCTGCGGCTGCCGGTGGCGAAGTTCGAAGAAGCGTTCGCCGCGGCGAAGGCGCTCGGTCGCGTGCTCGCCGAAGCGCGCTCGGCCGATGACGTCACCGAGGAGTTCATGGACCTCGGCATCCGGCTCGACAACGCCAGGAAGTCGCGCGACCGGCTGCTCGAGATCCTGCAGAAGGCGGAGAAGATCGAGGACATCCTGCGCGTCGAGACCGAACTGCGCCGGCTCACCGAGGAGATCGAACGCATGGAGGGCCGCATCAAGTTCCTGCGCGACCAGGTGGCGATGGCGACCCTGCGCGTCACGCTGCAGGCGACCTCGACCCCGCCGCCGCCGAAACGGTCGCGGCAACGCAGCCGGTTCGCCTGGATCAACGGCGTCGGCGCCGAGCAGATGCTGCGGGAGGACTTCTGATGCGCGCTTCGTCGTGGTTCGTGCTCGCCGTGCTGGCGACGTTCGCAGCGTGCGCACCGATGCAGTTGCCGCAGGACTTCGTCGAACTCGGCGCCGGTGGCGACGGCTACCGCGGCGTCACCGCCGACGATGCACGGCTGCGAGTCCGCAACTGCCACGACTCCACCGAGGGCAGCGTCGACTTCTGGGCCGACACGCTGAGCAACGACTGTGTGCAGCAACGCGGCTACGAACTCGTCGACCGTGGCGAACTGAAGGACCGCGACGGCGCATCCGGCCGCTGGCTGCAGTTCGCCGCCAACGCCGGTGGTGAGAAGGTTGGGCTATTCATCGCGATCTGGGTGCGGCCGCGCCTGTTGCGCAAGGACTACCTGCAGGTCGCCGAGTTCGTGGCGCGCGATGCGGTGTTCACGGCGCGGCTGCCGGCGGTGCGGCAGGCACTGGCGACCCTGCGGCCCTGAGCGGTCGGGCATCACGCCGCCGGCAACCACGGATCAGCGGCCGAGCGGGCCATGGGGCGTCTGCACCACCGAGGTCGGTAACACCTCAGAAGACGCCGATCGTCGCCACCAACGCGTTGCTGCTGGTGTTCTGCAAGAAGTTGAGGTTGGCGTCGACCTCGAGCGCAACCAGCTGCTGATGCAGCACGACACCGGCGAGCGATGGCGTGTTCGGCAGCACGAGCTGCGCGTCGACGGTGCCGGTCGTCGTCAGGACGGCGTCCACGACGTCCGGCGAAGCCAGCAGCGTGCAGCCTCCAGGCGACGGCGGCAGCACGGCAGCCAGCGGGATCGACGTCGCGCTGAAGCCGTTGACCACGGCCACGAACGCGAACGAAGGCAGGCCCGTGCCGCGGGTGCGGTAGGTCGAGCCGGTCCACGGCAGCGAGAGCGCGCTGTAGGCGTTGGCGCCACCGGAGCTCGCGCACGCGGCGCCGGCGGCGGCCACCAAGGCCGGGCAGGGCGTCGCGTAGCGGGCAACCCTCGCGGCCGGCTGACCGCCGGCGGTCGTGAAGTTCCCACCCGCGACGAGGTCGCCGCTCGGCCCCAAGGCGAGGGCGTAGACTCTGCCGCTCAGCCCGCTCGTCCCGCTGCCCAGCGCCGACCAGGCGCTGCCATTCCAGCGCGCGATGTTGTTCGCGGCGACGCCACCGGCGGTCGTGAACTGCCCACCCGCGATGAGGTCGCCGTTCGGCAGCACGGCCAGGGCGACGACCGTGCCGTTGATCCCGCTGCCCAGCGCCGACCAGGCGCTGCCATTCCAGAGCGCGATGTTGTTCGCGGCAACGCCGCCGGCGACCGTGAAGATCCCACCCACGACGAGGTCACCGTTCGGTAGCACGACCAAAGACAAGGCCTGCCCGGAGCCAACGGTCGCCCCCAAGCCGCTCCCCAAAGCCGACCAAGAAGCTCCGTCCCACCGGGCGATGTTGGAGGCGAAACTCGTCCCTGCGCTACCGAAACGCCCACCGGCAATCAGGTCGCCGTTCGGCAGCACGGCCAGGGTGCGGAGCACGCCGCCGGTCCCGCCGCCCAGCGCCGACCAGGTGCTGCCGTTCCAGCGCGCGATGTTGCTCGCGGCGCTGCCGCCGGCGGTCGTGAAATTCCCAGCCGCGACGAGGTCGCCGTTCGGCAGCACGGCCAGGGCGCCGACTTCGCCGGTAGTCCCACTGCCCAATGCAGACCAGGCGCTGCCGTTCCAGCGGGCGATGAAGGTCGCAACGGTGCCGCCGGCCATCGTGAAGAGGCCCCCCGCGACCAGGTCGCCGTTCGGCAGCACGGCCAGAGCCTGGACGTCGCTGGAAGCGAAGCCCACCGTCATCCCGCTGCCAAATGTCGACCAGGCGCTGCCATTCCAGCGCGCGATGTTGCTCGCGGCGATGCCACCGGCGGTCGTGAACACCCCACCCGCGACGAGGTCCCCATTGGGCAGGAAGGCCACGTCAAAGACGATGCTGCCAGCGCCACCTCCCAATGCCGACCACTGCGGCGTGCACTGGGCCGCGGCCGAGCCGACCGCAGCGATGAGGGGCACGAACAGGGAACGAGCAGCAGCTGCCGCGAGGCGACGAAGGGAGGTTTGCATTCGGGTTTGGTGCGCAGGGTGCCGAGGACGACTGCCGCGAACCGCGTGGTCACCAATGGCCGCGCTTCTGGTTCTGGGGCTACTGCTATATGCACTGATGCGCCGACGCAACCCGCCCTCGGTATGCACCATGGACGGCTCGGGGCGGCGGCGGCCGACGGTCCTTCGACGCTCCGCCGTCGGCATACCGTGACGCCCGGGCACGCCGTCGACGCCGACGCCGCGCCGTGAGGGCGAGGCGCGTCGGTATGCTCCTTGCGGTCGTTCGCCATCATGAGCTCCCCCATGCGCCAGCTCGCACCCATGGCCGTCGTCGGCCTCGCCCTCGCCCTTCCCGGCCAGACCCGTCAGTTCGACTGGGATGCACACCGCGGCCCGACGGTCTTGCTGCCGGGCAGCGCCGTGACGCTCGCCGGCGGCGATGTCGACGGCAACGGCAGCCTCGACGTCATGCTGTCGCGCACGACGCCGTGGCCACCACGCACCGACCTGCTGCTGTTGCGCCAACAAGGCGGCACCTTCACGCAGACCTTCCTGGGCGCGAGCCAAGGCGCCAACGGCTTCCTACCACGCGTCGACATCTCGCTGGTGGATCTGGATGCCGACGGGGACCTCGACGCGGCATTGCTGGTCAGTCTCGAGCTCGGCTCGTGGACGACCCGGTTCACCACCTATCGCAACGACGGCAGCGGTGGGTTCCTGGTCCAGGGCTCGGTCTCGCTGCCAGGCCTCGGCGAGCCAATGCTCAGCGTGGCGGACGTCGATGGCGACGGCGACCGGGACGTGGTCGTCGCGGGACGCACCACCAATGGCCAGGCACTGCCGGCGGTGCTGCTGCAGCACGACGGCCAGTTCGGCTTCCACCAAGCGACCAACGGACTGCCGGCGACCCCGGTGACGGCCCCACAGTTCGCGGATCTGGATGGCGATCAGGATCCAGACCTGCTGGTCGTCGATGGGAGCGGCAACGTCCTGGCCTGGACCAACCAGGGCGGCACATTCGCCGGCGGCCCGGTGGCGGCGGTGGCCGCCCGCTACGTGGTGGCAGGCGACCTCGATGGCGACGGCGACCAGGACGGGCTCGCGCAGCGCGCCGACGGCAGCCTCTGGGCCTTGGCCAACACCGGCGCCGGGTTCACCACGCAGGCGCTCACGGGCGCCGGCGTCGCCACCAGCCAGCGCCCCGTGCTGGCCGACCTGGACGGCGATCTGGATCTCGACGTGGCCGTGGTGGTCGACGGCGAACTGCGCGTGCTGCACAACGGCGGCGCCTCCAGCTTCACCAGCACCGGGCTCACCGGCACCGGCACCGTGGCCACCGGCGATGCCAACCAGGACGGCATCGCCGATCTGCTCTTCACCGGGAACGGCCAGGGCGTGGGGGTCGCGCTCGGCCAGCCAGGCAATCTCGTGTTCGACCCGGTCTGGCTGCGGGCGGCCTACTCGCCGGTGGCGGGGCGCGGCTTCACCGAGCAGGTCGCCGATCTCGACGGCGACGACCGGGTCGATGTCGTGCAACAGGACAACTACCAGGTGATCGTGCGTCGCAACCGCGGCGTCGGCGAGTGGTCGACCGTGTCGATCGCGCTGCCGTTCCTGCGGCCGAAGGTGCGCGCCGCGGACCTCGACGGCGACGGGGACCAGGACCTCGTGGTCACCAACAACGAGACCAGCGGTGGCATGCTGGTCTTGCGCCACGACCCGGGCTTCACGTTCACCACGGTGTTGCAACCGAATCCCGGCTACGTCAACGTGGCCGGCATCGGCGACTTCGATGGCGACCAGCGCGCCGACCTGCTGCTCGGCACGGGTGCGGGTCTGCAGCTGCGGCGCAGCCTCGGCGCCGGGGTGTTTGCACCGCCCGTCACCGTCCATCCTGCCTACGCCCCCAACTCCCGGGTCGGGGTCTGGGACTTCGACGCGGACGCGGACCTCGACCTCTTGGTCAAGCAGAACTCGACGCAGTGCATGGCCCTGCTGACCAACGACGGCAACGGCAGCTTCACCGTCACCGACGCGTGCGCCGCGAACGTGCCGAGCTACCTGACCTACAGCAGCGACGTCGAACTGGTGGACCTCGACGGCGACGGCGACCCGGAGCTGTTCGCCGGGACCTACGGCAGCGGCCAGGTGTTCGTCAACGTCGGGGGCAGCTACCAGGCCGGGCAGGTGATCCAAGGGGTCTTCGGTTCCGCGCTGATGCAGCCGCTGTTCGCCGACTGGGACGCCGACGGCGACCAGGACCTGTTGCAGCTCGGTGGCCCACCCCAACTGTGGCTCAACGCCGGCAATGGCCTGCTGGTGGACTCCGGCCAGGCCCGGGTCGGCTGGACCGAGTTCTCGGCGGCCGGTGCCGGGGACCTCGACGGCGACGGCGACATCGATCCGGTCGGCGTGCTCGGGCTGTCGCTGCAGCATCGCTCGAACCACCAACGCTCGGCCAGTTCGTTGACGGCACCGACGCCCGGCGGCCAGATGCAGGTGCGATATGCGCACGACCCCGGCATCGCGACCGGCAACACGCTGTGCATTCCGATCCTGACGCTGGCCCGCCGCCCGACGCCACTGCGGGTCCCGGGCATCGCGGGCTCGCTGCAGATCGACATGACCACGGCCGTGCTGTTGCCAGCCCTGGTGTTCCCGGCCCCGAACGGCACGGCGACGTCGGCATTCGCCATTCCGTTGCAGCCGGGGTTGCTCGGTTTCGACCTCCATGGGCAGGGCGTGATGCTGAACACCGCGGCGATGTTCTCGCCGGCGATCCACGAGCGCATCCTGTAGGCGACGGGCGACAGCGACGCGCCTGCGGCGTCTGGGCCCAAGGCAACGTGTCCGCTACACCGATCACGATTCCCTGATCGTGTCTGGTATCCCGGCCACGTTCCCAGAATCGACCTGCTGCCGCTGTGGTTCGCAGCGGCCGGTCTGGCCCAGCAATCGCGGGTCACGCTGACCACGGACACCTATCCCGTCGGGGAGCGGGCTGTTTGGTGGTCGCGAACGGTGGAGGGGGCGCAATGAGCCCGCGGGACCGGCTGGACGGGCCGGAGATCGGGCGGCAAGCTGGCGCGCCTGGTCCGGGACGACTGCCTGACCTTCATCGGGGCTCTGCGATGTCCAACATGCCTTGCGTGTCGCCGTTCCTGTTCTGCCTCCTGACGCTGTTGTCCGGCTGGTGCATGCCGCGGATCGCGGTCGCCCAATGCGTGCCGCAATGGTTGCCGGGGGATGGAGTGCCCGGGGTCACCGATACACAGATCAGTGCCGCCATCAAGTGGGATCCGGACGGTGCTGGTCCGCTGACGCCGCGCGTGGTGTGCGGCGGCCACTTCAATGTCGCCGGCAACGTCGTCGCCAATCGCATCGCCGCGTACGAGCCCGCGACCGGCACCTGGTCGGCGCTGGGGAGCGGGATGGGCAGCCCGGTCACAACCCTCGCCGCGATGCCGAACGGCGATCTCGTCGCGGGAGGGCTCTTCTTCAGCGCCGGCGGCGTCGCCGCGAACCGCATCGCGCGCTGGAACGGCACCGCCTGGTCGGCGCTGGGGAGCGGACTGAACTTCCAGGCCCAAGCCCTCGCCGTGCTGCCGAACGGTGACCTGGTGGCGGGTGGATTCCTGACGACTGCCGGCGGCGTCGCTGTGAACTACATCGCGCGTTGGGATGGCATCACGTGGTCGGGGCTGGGGAGCGGCATGAACAACTGGATCAACGCCCTTGTCGTGCTACCGAACGGCGACCTCGTTGCCGGTGGGGAGTTCACGAGTGCCGGCGGCGTCGCGGCGAACTACATCGCGCGCTGGAACGGCAGTACCTGGTCCCCACTTGGTAGCGGGATGAACGGCGGCGTTACTGCCCTCACCGTGATGCCCAACGGCGACCTGGTTGCGGGTGGGGTTTTCACGACCGCCGGTGGCGTAGCTGCGAACACCATCGCGCGCTGGGATGGCAGCACGTGGTCGGCTCTCGGCAGCGGGATGAGCGACGTGGTCCGTCGCTTTGCCGTGATGCCGAACGGCGACCTCGTAGCGGCTGGAGATTTCACGCTTGTCGACGGCGTTGCCGCGAACTTCATTGCGCGCTGGAACGGCAGCTCGTGGGCCGCGCTCGGGATCGGGCTGAATGCACGGGCCCAAGCCCTCGCTGTGCTGCCGAACGGCGACCTCTTCGTTGGTGGGCAGTTCACGACCGCAGGCGGCGTCGCCGCGAACCTCATCGCGCAATGGAATGGCAGCGTGTGGTCGGCGCTGGCAAACGGAATGAACGATGCTGTCGCTGCTCTCACCGTATTGCCGAACGGCGACCTCGTCGCGGGTGGTGATTTCACGGTCACAGGTGGGATCGCCGCGAACCGGATCGCGCGCTCGGATGGCAGCACGTGGTCAGCGCTGGGGAGTGGCATGGACGGCTCAGTTCGTGCCCTCGCGGTGCTGTCGAACGGCGACCTCGTCGCGGGTGGTGATTTCACGGCCGCAGGTGGGATCGCCGCGAACCGCATCGCGCGCTGGGATGGCAGCACGTGGTCAGCGCTGGGGAGTGGCATGGACGGCTCTGTTCGCGCCCTCGCGGTGCTGTCGAACGGCGACCTGGTGGCTGGGGGGGCATTCACGACTGCCGGCGGCGTCGCCACGAACTTCATAGCGCTCTGGGATGGCAGCTCGTGGACGGCGCTGGGGAGCGGGATGAACGGCTCCGTCACGGCCCTCGCGGTGCTGTCGAATGGCGACTTCATCGCAGGTGGGCAGTTCACGACCGCCGGCGGCGTCGCCGCAAACCGCATCGCGGGCTGGGATGGCAGCACGTGGTCAGCGCTGGGGAGTGGGGTGAACAGCTCCGTCACGGCCCTCGCGGTGCTGCCGAATGGCGACTTCGTCGCGGGTGGGCAGTTCACGACTGCCGGCGGCGTCGCCGCGAACCGCATCGCACGCTGGAATGGCAGCGCGTGGTCGGCGCTGGGGAGCGGGCTGGGCAACATCCCGCGTAGCCTTGCCGTACTGCCGAATGGCGACTTCGTCGCGGGTGGGCAGTTCACGACTGCCGGCGGCGTCGCTGCGAACCGCATCGCGCGCTGGAATGGCAGCACGTGGTCGGCGCTGGGGAGCGGGATGATCAGCAATGCCAGTGACAGTCCGCCGGCTGTCACGCGAGCCCTTGCCGTGCTACCGAACGGCCAACTCGCTGCAGGCGGCTACTTCTGGATCGCCGGTGGCCAGGCCTCCGCCTACCTCGCACGCTACGCCACGCCCTGCGTCGCCAGCGTCGTCACCTCGGGTGCCCCCTGCGCCAGTTCTGGTGGCGCGAACACCTACGCCGCCCTGACGCAGCCGTGGACGGGCGCCGTCTACCGCACGCGCGGCTCCGGTTTGCCGGCCTTCGCGTTCGTGGCGGTGGTCAATGGCTTTGGCGGCACGGCCATACCGCTCGCTGCGTTGCTGTCGCCGTCGCCGGCGGGCTGTACGCTGTGGGCTGCGCCGGACGTGGTCGACATCATGATTGCGAATGCCGGCACGGTCGATGCGCAGATCGTTCTGCCCAACACGCCGTCGCTCGCCGGGCTGGTGCTGCACCAGCAGCTGTTGCCGTTGGAGGTCGACGCCCAACTCAACTTCGTGCAAGTCACTGGCACGAATGGCCTCGTCGCGACGATCGGCACGTTCTGACCTACCGCCGCAGGCGGACCTCGAGCGGGTTCGCCGCACGTCGCGGCAATGGCGGCGGGGTTGCATTGGGAGCAACATCGAGTCGTGTTCGCCTCGCCATTTGCCCGAACCGTAGGCCGTTCGCCGGCGAGCTGAGGCAGTGAGCATCGCTACCTGAGGTAGCTCGGCCCGACCGGCGCGGGCGGCCTGACGCGGCTCGCCCACGCGCAGCTCATGTTCGGCGGCCAGCACCCCTTCGTCGCCGCTCACTGCCGGTCACGACCTCGCCCGACGGCAACTGCGCATGTGCTCGCACCGCCGAGCCAGGGCGCCGGCCCGACGCGCAGCAGTTCTTGGCACCTCGCCCGGGGACCAGCAGCTACGCTTTCGCGTGGATGGCCCCACGCCGGCTGTCCGTTGGCGCCACGACGTCCAGGTCTGCTGGACCACCGCGACCGCTCGAGGAGAACATCATGCCGCTGCCCCTCATCGTCGTGTGCTTGCTCTCGTCCGCCTGCGTCGCGCAGTCGATCCTGCCGCCACCGCCGGTTCCGCCCGGCAACCCGATGGCCCCGGACAAGGTCCTGCTCGGCAAGATCCTGTTCTGGGAAGAGCAGCTCAGCTCGTCGCGTTCGATCGCCTGCGGCAGCTGCCACCTGCCCGGCAATGGCGGCACCGACCCGCGCGCCGCCACCAGCCTCCATCCGGGGCTCGACGGTGTCTTCGGCAGCGCGGACGACGTGCACGGCTCGCCCGGCGTCGTCCATCACGACGCGACCTTCGCGCCTATCCCCACGGCGACCTTCGGAATGGAGACGCAGGTCACCCGCCGACGCGCAGGATCGATGATCAATGCCGCCTACGCGACGACGCTGTTCGCGGACGGCCGGGCCACGGGCACGTTCCGTGATCCCGTCACCGGCGCGATCGTGCTGCCGACCGGTGGCGCGCTCGAGAGCCAGATCACGGAGCCACCGACGAGCGCCGTCGAGATGGGCTACGACGGCCGCACCTGGAACGATGTCGCCGGCAGTCTGGCGACGATGACACCGCTGGGCCTTGCACACGAAGTGCCCGACAAGCTGGCGGCGTTCATCAACGACCGCAGCTACCCGCAGCTGTTCGCCGACGTGTTCGGCAGCCCCGGCATCACCCCGCAGCGCATCATCTTCGCGATCGCCGCCTACGAGCGCACGCTGGTCAGCGATCAGTCCCGTTTCGATCGTTACCTGGCCGGCCAGTTGCAACTGACGCCGCTCGAGCAACAGGGTCTGCAGCGCTTCCAAGTGCTGTGCGCCAGTTGCCACACCGACCTGGACCCTTCGGTGCTGACGACGGGGCCGGTGCTCGCGGACTTCCGCAACATCGGCGTGCGTCCGGTGGCGGAGGACCTGGGGCGACAGGAGGTCACCGGCAACAGCGCGGACCGCGGCAAGTTCCGCGTCACCGGCCTGCGCAACGTCGCGCTGCGCACCCGGTTCTTCCACAACGGCGGCGCGAGCTCGCTGACCGAGGTGCTGGACTTCTACCAGCGCGGCGGCGACTTCACCGACAACCTCGACCCGCTGATTCCGGCGACGGCGGCGCAGATGACGGCCGCCGACCATCCGCCGCTGCTGGCGCTGCTGTCGGCATTGACCGACCCGCGCGTCGCCAACGAACAGGCACCGTTCGATCGACCGACGCTGTGGCTCGAGGGGCCGCTGCTGCCCCGCCGGGTCGGCATCGGCACCGGCGGCACCTACCCGATGGCGCCGCGCGCCACTTCGGTCGGGCCCGCCTACTTCGGCAACGATGTGTTCGGCATCGGCATGGATCGGATCGCACCCTGGCTCATCTGCGGCGTGCTGGTGAACCCCGTCGGCCAGGAACAGCCGATTCCCGTGCTGGGGCATTGGTTGAACGTCAGCCCGATCGGGCCGCAGATCCTGCCGCTGACGCTGTCGTTGCCGGCGGCCAACGGCGGCAGCTACGCCAACTGGGTGTTCCACGTGCCGCCGTCTTCGATTCCGCCCGGCGTGTTCTGGTTCCAGTGGTTCGCGCTCGATCCCAACGGACCGAACGGCTTCGCCACGGCCAACGGCATGCGCATCGTCATGCACCCGTAGCCACCGGTTGGCGTCGCCATGGAATGCGCCCGGCCCCATGGGGGAATGGGGGCGCTGTCTCGCTCGACGGAATCGAGCGCTGTCCGCCGCCTTGCGCCCTTCTTGGTCACCGTCGCAATCGAGTTCCGGAACCGCTGCCGGCGAAGCGGTGGGCCTTCCTCCAGCATCGGGCAGAAGGCAACGTGTCCGGTATACCGATCACGATTCCCTGATCGTGTCTGGTATACCCTCCACGTTTCCATGATCGACCTGCTCGCCCGCTGGAACCGTTGGGGCACCGCGACGCTGGCCAGCGGCCACGACCGCGACGTCGTGGCCCGCCTGGTCCCGTTCCTCGACACCAAGGACGTGATCGGCCTGGTCGGACCGCGCCGCGCCGGCAAGAGCACGGTGCTGTACCAGCTGATGGACGCCTTGTCGGCACAGGGCGTGGCGGCCGAGCAGATGCTGCACGTGAACTTCGAGGATCCGGCCTTCGCACCGGAACTCGGCACCGAACTGCTGGACCGCATCTACACGGCATTCCGCGACGAGGTGGTCGACCAGCGCCGAGCCTTCCTTTTCTTCGACGAGATCCAGGTGGTGCCGGGTTGGGAACGCTGGGTGCGCGCGCGCAACGAGAGCGAGGACGTGAAGATCTTCGTCACCGGCTCCTCCGCGAAGCTGCTGTCGCGCGAACTCGGCACCGCGCTGACCGGGCGCCACGTGACGTTCCACGTCCACCCGCTCGCCTTCGGCGAGTTCTTGCGCTTCCGCGGCACCGCACCACCGAAGAGCAGGTTCGGCCTCGTGCCGCCAGCGGTGCAGCGCGCCCTCGTCGAGTACGTCCGTTTCGGCGGCTTCCCCGAGGTCGTGCTGGCCAAGGACGAACGGCGCAAGGAACTGCTGCTCAAGCAGTACTTCGACGACCTGATCTACCGCGACGTGGCGCTGCGGCACGAGGTCCGCGACCTGCACAGCCTGCGGGCGCTCGCCGTGCACCTGCTCACCCAGACCGGCTGCCTCGTGTCGTTCCAACGCCTCGCCAACCTGCTCGGCATCTCCGTCGAGCAAGCGCGCCGCCATTGCAGCCACCTGCAGGAAGCGATGCTGGTCGAACTGCTGCCGATCTGCAGCACGAAGGTCGCCGAGCGCGTGCGCAATCCGCAGAAGGTGTTCGCGATCGACACCGGTCTCCGCAACGCCGTCTGCTTCACGACCACGCCGGACCACGGGGCCCTGGCGGAGACCGTCGTGTACGGCGCGCTGCAGCGGCAGCAGCACGACGGGATCGGCTATTGGCGCAACGGTAGCGAGATCGACCTGGTGGTCCGGCGAGGCACACAGGTCACCCGGCTCGTGCAGGTCGCCTACGAGCTGGATCGCGAAGGCAAGGTGTTGGAGCGGGAGACCACCGCGCTGGCCACCGCCGGCGCACGCTTCCCGGCCGCCGAGCAGCTGCTGGTCGTACAGAACCGTATCGCGGCAGGCACAGCCAAGCGCACTGGACCGGTGCGAGCGCTGGCGCGGTTCCTGCTCGCCGAGACGCAGGCCTGAAGCTCCGCGGGCTCGCCTCGCCCCACCGCGTCACCGACCTCAGGGCGCCAGCAGCAGCCCGACCGCGTCGATCTCGACCCAACCGCCGCCGCCCTTCGTGTCGAGGCGCAACCGCACGCGCACGACCGCCGACTCCGGCACCGTGAACGTGGTCTCGAACACCCCCGTCTGGTTGGCCGGCCACGCCGTCGCATCCGGCCCGGTCCAGACGCTGCGCACCGTGCCGTCCGCCAGCGTGAGGTCGATGCCGACCAGCTTGCCTGGATTCAGGTTCTGCACCACCCGCACGCCACGCGCGGGCGCCGGCGGGTCGAAGTCGAGTTCGAGCCACTCGGCGCCGCCGTCGGCGGTCTTCGGGCACCACGCGCGCACGTGATCGCCGTACTTCGGGACGTCCGGGGCACCAGTGGCCCGCTCGGCGCTGTAGTCGCCGCGGTCGCGGTACGACGAACTGGCGCGCGCCGCCGACGCCCACTGCACGGCCGCCGCGGTGTCGATCGGCGCTGGCTGCGGCGGCGGCGGTTTGGCCGCGGCCTCGCAGCGCTGCAGCGCCTGCTGCCAAGGCTTGGCGAAGTAGTCGTCGGTCGCGGTCGTGGCGGCCGTGGCCCGGGTGCGCAGCACCGCGATCGCTTCGCCGAGGCGACTGTCGTCGCCAGGTGGCGGCAGCGCGTCCAGCACCGCCAGCGCCGCTTGCCGCTCGTCGCGCAGCAGCAACCACTCGGCGCGCACCAGTTCGACCCGCGGCCCGGGCGCCACCGCGGCCAGCGCCGCCTGCTCCGCCGCGATCCCCCGCAGCGACGCGGCACACGCATCGAACAGCTTGACCTGCCAAGACAGGAAGGACTGCACCCGCTGCGCGTGCTGCCGCAGCAGCCGCACCTCGGCGAGCCGGCTGCACAGCGCGGCCAGCCGCGCGTCGGGCGCCGCCGCCGCCGTTGCGTCCAGGACCTGGATCGCGAGCGGGCCGCTGGCGAACGCACCTTCCGGCTGGTCGACGTGCAGCACCAGTTCGTGGCGCCCCGGGGCGAGCTTCGCCGTCGCGTCGCCGGGCAGCCGCAGCCACCAGGTGCCAATCCGCCCACCCGCGCGCAGGAACGTCTGCGCGGGCACGCTGGCCTGGAACGGCACGATCGGCCACTTCGCCGGCGCACCGTCCGGGCCGCGCACCGCGATGCGCACTTCGTCGGGCAACCGCTCGCGATCGAAGCCGGGCGCTTGCCAACTGTCCTCGGCGGTGAAGTCGTCGGTGGCCACGAACTGCACGCCGACCAGCAGCGGCGCCCCGGGGGTCAGTTGGCCACCGGCCGGCGCCAACAGCACCGCGTCGGGGCGCGGGTGGCCGAGCAGCGAGAACCACGCGACCGGCGACAGCAGTTCGCCGCGCCAACCGGGCCCGTCGTCGCAGCGATAGCGCGCCCGCAGGCCGTAGCGACCCGGTGCCAGGCGCAGATCGCCGAGCGCGTACTCGTCGAGGTGCTGCGGCAACATCAAGGGCCGGCCAGCGACGACCTGCTGCAGCCCGTAGGGCGCGTTCCAGCTCCAGTGCGCCGGCAGCACCTTGCCGTCGGCGGCGAGCAGTTCGACCTGCAGGTGACGGTGGAACGACTGTTCGGGCGAACCGAAGGCCATGCCATCGGCGGGCACGGCGTCCCCGCGCACGCCGAAACGGACCATGGCGCCGAGCCGATGGCCGACCTGCGCCTCGGTGGCCGTGGCGCGGCCGCCGCCACCGAGCAGTTCGATCTGCAGGTAGGGCTGCTGGGCCGGCGACACGCTGGCGACGAACGCGACGAACGCGGCGACGCCAGCCGCGACGACGGCACGGTGCGCGCGAGCGTTCACTTGCGCACCGTCCAGGTCGCGACGAAGCGGGCGGTGACCCCGTCGGCATCCCATTCCTTGGTCATCGTGCCCGTCCATTCGTCGGGCCCGACCGTCGCCGTCGTGCTGCGGTCGGGCAGCTGCGCGAGCAGGCCGCCGACCTGCTCCACATCCCAGCGCTCCGTCGTCGGCACGCGCTCGAGGCCGATGCGCGGCCGATAGACCTCCTGCCGGCGGTAGCTCGCGTTGTCGCGCATCGGCCCGATCCAATCCACGAACGGCAGCGCCCCGGTCCACTGCTTCGCCGCGACGTCGAAGCGCAGGTCGAAGCCGGTCGCGTCGATCAGGTCGCTCCCGCGCGCGCTGCCGTCGGTGTCGGCACCGCGGGTGCCGTATTCACCGGGCCCGCTCTCGTCCCACTTCGTCTGCTGGTCGGCCTTGAAGGTCGCGCGCATCAGGTCGGGCAAGCGCGTGTCGCGAACCTGCAGCACGGAACGGTCGCCCTCGCGGCTCTCGGTGAGGCGGCCGACGAAGCTGCCGTCGACCTTGGCGAACCACAGCGCCGACTGGGTTCGGGTCTCGACGATCTGCGTGGCCGGCGCCTTGCTGCGTTCGGTGCGGTCGATGTAGACCGACAGATAGCACTTCAGGTCGACCGTGACCTCGCCGGCGTCGAGCAGTCGGATCGGCAACTCGTAGAGCACCTGCCGCGCGCCCTCCTGCACCACCGCGCCGAGCCGATGCACCCGTTCGGCGGGCATGCGCTTGGGTGCCTGGTAGGTCGCCTTGGTCGAAAGCGCCGCCCCGGTCGGCCCGCGGATCGTGCCGACCGTGGCGTTGCCGCCGGGAATGCCGTCGACGGTCCACTGCACGATGCGGGCGCTGCCGCGCCGCGTCTGCCGGACAGCGTCCCGAACGGCGCGCTTGCCGATGAGGTCGGCGAGCCTCGCCGCCTCGCGCTGCTGACCACGCGGACTCAGGCTGAGCGCCGGCGGGCTCGGCGCCGACGGCGTCGGGTCGCTGCCGGCGACGGCGCCAGGACCGGCGGGCTGCGCCGGCGCCGGGCTCGGTGCTCGGGTCGGCCGCAGCGGCGTCCATGGCGGCGGCTCGTTGGCCTCGAGGAAGACGTTCATCGTCTGGTCGAGCGAGATCGAGGTGCGGCCGACCAGCAGCCGGAACAACGCGCCCTGGCTGAGCTGCACGCGGGTCGGCCGGCCGCGTTCGCCGACCTGCACCTGCTTGCCGCCGCCCGGGGCCGGCTGCGGCGTCACGTCGCGCCATTCCCCGTTGCCGTCCTCGATGGTGACCACCGGCTCGGGCGGCGGCGTGTCGCTGCGCGCTGGCGGCTCCCCCGCCGGCGGCGCCGGCCGCACCACGCGCACCGGATACCAGCGGATCACCACCGGGCCACTGGGGCCGACGACGACCGCATCGAGCACCCCGGCGTCGGCCCCACCTGCGTCGCCTGGCCGGCTCAGCAGCTCCGCCGGCGACGGCTGGCGTTCGGGATCCGGCGCCCACTCGACCTCGAGCGAACCGTCGTCGGTGCGCAAGGCGCCGCCTTCGGCGCCGATCGAGCCAGCGGCCACACCGAACGGTGCCGTCGCGCCGGGCTCGTCGTTCGCCGGGGCAGCGGCTGGCGCGGGCGCGGGCGGTTGTTGGGCCAGCAGCGCCGCGGCCGCGGTCGACCAGCAGCAAAGGTGCAGCGCCAGCGCAGCCGCACGAACGCGGAAACCCGTCGGCATCCGGAGGAGGACCATGTCAGCCACCATCAGCGGCGGCCGGCCCGAATCAACACTGCGCCGCCTGCCAGCGCCGCGGGCTCGTGTGCCGTGAGACTCGCCTGCGGACCGCGCCCGCTGCCCGACAGCCAGCTGGACCGCGCGCCGTTCGTCGCATGGGCGGTTCATGCTGCGGTTCCGGGCCACCCGGAACCCACCCCGGCCATCCAGCCCCCTGCGCATTCCCCCGTCCATCAGGTCGCAACAGCCCGTTTGGAGCCCGTTCCCGCCAGTTTCGAGCCATGCGGGCACAACTCTCCCCGCTGCGACCTCCCCGAGGTCACGGCACCGCGATCACCATCACTCCGCGACAACCTCGTCGACGTCGGCGACCCCGCCTCCCGCCGGCGGCGCCCGGCACCCCGCCAGCTCCAGCACCACTGACGACAGCCACATCGCCCCCAGCACCCGCGCGATGGACGCCGGATCATGGATCGCGGCCAGCAGCCGGCGGATTCCCGAGCACTTCGGGCAGACCAACACCTCGATACCAATCGCCCGCGGCAGCAACTCCGCCCAGGGATACCGGCGGCGGCGACGTTCTTGACCACCTCGGCGACCGATGCCGCAGCCACGTCCTGCTCCGCTGGACCTCAGACCGCCAGCATTCGCGATCCCGCGCTCGGAGGCCACAGACTGCTCACGCAGCTGTCGGACAATTACATCTATTGTACCGCACGGCCTACCGGGCGCTTACGTTGAGAAGTCCGGACTAGCCACGCTTCTTCTGGCACGACGCCTCGGCCAGCTTCTTGGCGGGATCGAACCCCTTGCTGAACCGATCCACGTGGCAGCGACGGCAGTCCTCGACGGGCCTGGTGCCGATGCGCACACCCTGGTCGACGTGCTCCCTTCCCGGACCGTGACACGACTCGCACCCCACGTTGTGAAGATCCCTCCGAGTCAGGTCGGGTAAGCGCACTACACCATCCTGATCGAGCGAGACATCTCCAGTCACATGGCACACGACACAGTCTGCTCGCTCGTGCTTTCCGACCTTCTGAAGCGCCTCAAACGCAACCGCGTGCTTCGTCTCCACCCACGACTTATAGGACGCTTCGTGACACTTCTTGCACGTCTCGCTGCCTACGAATCTCCGGCTCTCTTCGTCTGACACCCCGACCTCGCAAGTCGCGACGAGCTGACGAAGTGTGTCTGCCAGGGGCACTTCATCGGTCTTGTGAACGTCCTCAAAGCGAGCAGAGCACCACCCCTCTTGCTTGCTCATGTCGATGCTGAGGCGCAGGACCTGATTCCCTTCGCCTCGAGGTCGAAAAACATATCCCATTCCATATCGGGCCACACCAAGCTCCACAGAGTTGTGACAGTTTGGCTCCACCATCACGTAGCGATAATCGGTCGCCAGCAGTTGCCTCAAGAGCTTGGTTCGTCCCCCGGGATCACTGTGGACGAACATCACAGGTAGGCCCCCTGCATCAACCGCTTCGGTGGCGAAACGCAGGACGGCGCTCGCATCACACGACTTCCCGGGCGCAGGCACCTCCTCCACGATGAATGACGTGATCCACAGTCCGTTCGACACAGACCGAGCTCTCATGCTCTCGCCTTCAACGCTGCCGGAAACAAGCGGCAACCCCTCGGCGAGAAGCGTGGTCGCTTGCCTTGCCTCGGCGGGACCGAGACAGACACAGTCAACCCTCATTGCCTTCCAAGCCTCGACCAGAACCCGCGTAGTCAAGGAGGCCAGGGGCCCACCCTCCACCGCGTTCCCGCCGTCGACGAGAACAAAAGCTTCGCGCCCGTCGCTATTCGCCCGCTCTCGCTGGACCAGTGCGACGACGCCATCGATCCCTCCGGCAACGTTGCCACCGCAGCCGCAGGGTTCGATATTGCCGTTCAGGGATGGCAACGCCAGAATCGTTCCTCGCGGCGGCGATGTCGGCCGCGCTTGCCGATCGCATGCCAAGAACGACACACTCAGAGCGAGAGCTGTGATTGCGACGTGAGTCACTCGCTTCGAGTACGGGATTGACTTGGAAGCCATGCACGTGCACCTTCAGGTGAGTATGATCGGTCTATCGCTGTTTCCACGAGGCCAGCGCCGTGGAAGCGGCCTTGGCAATCGACTTGTTGGCGTCCTTGGACAGTTCGCTCAGCAGCGAGGACAACTCGGGAACCCGCACGTATTGGAGCTGCTCCAGCACGTCACGACGCAGCAGGTCTTCATCTCGTGAGTTGCTCCATACTCGGAGGGCAGTCTCGAGATATGGCGCTGCGACGTAAGACTGTTCGGGATGACGCCGGAGGGATGTCATCAAGCCGCACAAGTAGTCCGATGTTCGCGTTACTTCCATGGGATCGGATGTCGGCATGCCTCGCGGCAGGTACTCGGTGAACCTCTGGGGGTCGAGGCAATAGCCAAGGTTAACCAGAGCAGTGGACTCAACCAGGGCACTCTTCGATCGTTTGACAAGACGAACGAGGGCCTCCCCCGCGCCGGGGGATTCGCCGCAGCCGCCCACAGCCACTGCACAACCCACCGCCGACCCCGCCGGCATATCGACCCCTTCGAGGGCAGCGATCGCAGCCGTGCGAAGCGACGCCTGCTTGTCGCGCTCTAACGAAGCCCCGTCTTGGAGGATCATCCGCGCGGCCGCGCCGATGTTCGTGGCGGCAGTCGCATCTCCCTCGTCCCCATCCAGAGTGAGGGCCGCGATGCCTAACAAACTGCCCACGGTGACGAATGGCGACTCCATGCTCTTGAGCAAGAATACACTCGCCAAGTCCCCGATCGCCAGGCTGTCCGCCTTGGCGATCGGGGTCATCAGCTGCACGACCAACTGATAATCAGCATAGGTTCCAGTTTGGAGGAGCCGCTCGATCTCGGAAACCCGACGAGCCCGGTCCATGGCAACGAACTCCGCGATCCGGGCCTCCCACGCTCGCTGTTGCTCAGCGCTTCGCGGCCACAGGGCCATGCCCTCTTGCACCTTGGCGTGGACCGGCGTCGCCGGCGGCATGTTCTTGTAGACGCCAGCAGAGGCAATACACAGATCGCTTGGTGATTCGTTCTCAGTGAAACATTGCAACACCAGGGTGCTGTTTTTCAGTTGGTGGTGACCATCGCTATTGTCAACAGCAAGGCTTTCGAGAATGGCCAGCGAACAATCGTCGTGGGAGGCCACTCCGGAAGAACGGATGCCCGCCAGTCCAAGATAGCCCTGCATGCCTCCGTTCGGGCCAAACAGAAGTTCGGCGACCGATTTGGTCAGGATTTCTGGACGCTGTGGCGGCGAAGCTGTCGACACAGAGGTTCGGACCGCAGTCTCGGGGTTGGCCTTCGCCGATCGAACGGCTGGGGAAGATCCGCCTTCGCCTGCTACACGAGGGGGCGCGCTATCCGGGGAGTAGAGGAATGCGGCGAGACCCACGGCAAGAGTACCGGCGAGAATCCAGGGAAGTCTTCGAGATGCCATGCGAGTCAGCCTCAAGGATCGGACAAACGAGCCACCTGACATCGAACACATGCGAGCATGCGAGGTCCGCTACCACGACACGATAACCGGCACGTACCGCCGACGATACTCGGGCGGCGGTACGGGCCGAGAACGCGTCAGGGACTAGTATTCCTCCGGCACGCCACATCCGTTGGGCCAGCAATCCACCGTCACATACACCTTCTTTTTTGCGCCAATGTAGCTCTTCGCCCCAGCGATGCACTCCGTCACACCATCTCTGTTGGTGTCAACACACGAGTAGGTGATCGTGTAGGCCCTCTGCTCTTGCAAGACGCAGCACAACATCTCCGTCGAGTCCCTGCACGACGATGATGTCGGCGGGTTGTATGTCGTGACTTGGCCACAGGAATCGCCATTACCACACTGCCTACTGGTCCCGGACGTGGAGAAGCCCCCGCCGACGTGCACCGCCTCCTTTTTCGGGCAATCGAATGCCTGAGGAGCAGCGACAGGAATGGCGCGACTCATCGAATCGATCGCCAGCTCGGAGGGAGCGAGACGGTTTTGGGCAATCACAGAAAGCGAGCCAACTAAGATCGCGATTTTGAAGAGCACAAGTAACTCCTTCGTGTTGAAGAAAGTAACTTATAGCAAAATTACCCCCAGTCGTCAAGCGCCGGCCCGGACACGGCAGCGGACCTGGTTCCGTTGGGCAAGAAGCGGCGTCTCGTCCAGACAACTCGGCCGGCGCACTTTCTGCCCGTGTTCCTGACTCCTCGGATCCACGCGAAACACCTCGTTCCTCGCCACGGCACAGCCCCCTAACCCGGCTGAACACGAACGGCGACCATCTCACCCGCCGAGATCCCCCAGATCGCTGCCATGGAGTCGGCATCAGCTTGCCTCGTCGGCCCTAATTGCCAAACTACTCTCGACATCCAGCACAACGCCGCACTGCGAGAAGACCAAGGCGAATCCTCGCGTGCGTCCCCCGATGTGACCAACGATGGGGCTGGCCGCATCGCGAGGAATGCAACACGACCAGGGGTCTTCACTCATCGCCGCTAGCCAGGCATGGTCAATGTCGCGCGGCAGAACGACCAACGCTTCCTCGATTCGGCCCGCGCGAACGAGTCTTGCCAAGCAACGAACAGCCTCTTCTGGGCTCGTCGCATCGACGACGAGAACCCTGCCACGCGCCTTCTTGACTAGGTCTTTCAACCCGTCGACCTGAACTGAGGCAGGGCACTTCACCTTGCCGACTAGCACGTCGACGTTTCCTAGGATGCGAACGCACTCAGCCACCAGGTTGGCAGGCAACGGCGTGGCACTCTCAACTCGGCGCGACCTGGGCCGAGGTGACCGACGTGCCGTAGCTGCTGCGGAAACCCAACGCAGTGCTCCTGCCTCCTTGGGGATCTCCTTCTTCTCGGACTTGGCGCGCAGATACCCCGTGAACACGTCCTCAGGTATGCGAGCGAGGGCCTTGTAGCGCCGCCTCCGATCCTTGTCGATCGCAGCCTGCGTCCCGCTGCCGAGCAAGTTCGCAGTGTGCGATCTTGATCGATCTCCGCCGTGGATAGAGCTTTGCAGCAAAGCGTGCCCGAGCCTGCGCTTCCCGCTGAGCTGGAAGGAGGCGATGCGGATGGCCTCTTCGATCAGGAACCCGAACCTCGCACTCGCCTCCTCCAGCACGGCCATCATCCGGTCAAAGTCTGCCAGCTGCTCGATGGTCGTGGATCGCTCCAAAGCCATCTGAAGGTCGGCAGCGGACGGGATCACCAGGCCGGCAGGCCCGGCGCCTTGGCCCCCGGCAGCCATCTGTCCCGGAACCAGCAGGCCGCCCAACTCCGCCTCCGACCCAGAAGCGCCACCATGCTGCGCGAGCGGCTGCCGCTGGACGGCGCGATCGACCAGCTTCTTGGCCTGTTCCGATACCGCGGGTGACGCCTGTGGCTCTTGATGCATGAGTTGACCCGGTTGCTGCATGCTCAAACAACCGCTTCGCGGGATCCTTAGCTGCGATACATATAGGTTACACTCTGAGCCTGTTCTGGTTGTAGACCGACTCCTCCGCCGGAAATCGGTCAGGCAAACAACCATGTAAGAGTGCGGAAATCGTGACGGCGAGCCCCGGATGCGATAGTCTCCGCCACGTCGAGCCACCCGTCCAAGCACCACCTCCAAGCGGCTCCCAACGTCCCGAGGTGCTGACTTGCCCACGAACACGTCCCCGCCGGTCGAGACCGTCTCGATCGCCCGGCTCTTCTGCTCGCCCACCGACCCCCGCAACAACGACGCGGCCGTCCCCCGCGTCGCTGCTAACCTTCGCCGCTTCGGGTGGCAACAGCCGATCGTCGCGCGCCGAACCGGCGAGGTGATCGCCGGCAACACCCGGCTGAAGGCCGCCCAGGAGCTCGGCATGACCGAGGTGCCCGTGTGGTGGCTCGACGGCTCCGACCTCGACGCCGTCGCCGACAACCGCACGCACACCTTCTCAGAGTTCGACGAGCCCGCCCTGGCGAAGCTCCTGGAGCAGCTGCGCGCCGAGGACTCGCTCGACGGCGTGGGCTACGACACTGACGACATCGACGCGCTGGTGCAGCAGCTCCGCGACCAGGAGCAGGTCGACAGGGACCTGGACGATGAAGGCGCCGACGACCCGCCGGCGTTCGCCGTGGCCAAGTTCGGCGACCTGTGGCACCTCGGTGAGCACCGACTGCTCTGCGGCGACAACACCAACCTGAATGACGTCCTCCGCGTGATGGACGGCGAGAAGGCCGCCCTACTCACCACCGACCCGCCCTACCTCGTCGACTACACGGGTGAGCGGCCGAACGACAGCGGCATGGAATGGACCGACCGCATCTGCGGGATCGACATCAAGAACGCGGACGGGTTCTTCGAGGCCGTGTTCACGCACGTGCTTGAGGTGCTCGGGCCGAAGGGTGCTCTGTACTGCTGGCACGCCCACAAGCGGTACGGCGACATCCAGCGGATCTGGCGCGAACTGGGCATCCTGGACCACCAGCAGATCATCTGGGTCAAGCCGACGCCGGTGCTCGGACGCGCCTACTTTCACTTCCGCTATGAGCCGTGCATCTTCGGCTGGCGGCAGGGCGACAAGCCGGATCACGACGGCGACCAAGACGACAACTCGGTGGGGAGTGCGACTGGGACGGGAAAGCGCGGGTAGTTGGCAACGAGCACCCTACCGACAAGCCCGTCGAACTCATCGTCCGCCCGCGCAAGCCCGTTTGGTGCCCGTTCCCGCCGGCTGTGCGCCCGACGGACACACCGCTCCTCCGCCACGACCAGACCTCGGTCACGGCACCGGCCCCACCATCACTCCGCGACACACTCGGAGTCACTGCCGAATTCCTCCACCGCCGGCGGCGCCCGACACCCCGCGCGAACGATGGCGTCGCACCACGCCACGAACTGCGGGTGCAACCGAGGCGCCGCTGCACCGCGCGCATCACCGAAGGCGCCGACGTCAGCTGCCGGCGCGGCGGCGAAAGCTGCGCCGCCAGACGATCCACAGCACCACCGAACTCGACAGCAGGCCGATCACCAGACCGGTGGCCTGCAGGTGCAACCCGTCGGGTGCCGCCACCAGATACGGCCAGCGCCCGGCGACCGACCAGGTGGAGACCTCGTGCAGCTGGTTGGCCGCGTTGGGGTCATGCGTGCCGACCACCTGCCAGTGGCCCCAGATCGAGGCCATCGCGAGCAAGCCGGCGAGCCACCAGGCGGCGCGGGCAGACACGGAATCGACGGGCGCGGAGCTCATCGCCGAGGACGATCGCCGAGCCCGGAACTGGCCGCAAGACGGTGGCGCCACCGTCGCACGACTGTCGCGCCGACGTCGGTCACCACCGATACGGCGTCGGGAAGCTGATGTTGATCTGCCGCATCGAGGCGTGGATCCGGCTGGTCTCTGCCCGCAGCTTCAGCACCTCCGACATCGAGTTGCGCTGCCGTTCCGCCGCCGCGCGCCGCTCGGCTTCGTCGACGGCCGATTGCGCGGCGATCGCCCGGCCGAGTTCGACGATCTGCGGCATGGCGCGCCAGTCGGCGACCATCGCCTCGCGTTCGCCGGTCGAGAGTTCGGGCCAACGCAGCCGCAGCGCAGCCCAGCCGAGCGGCATGCTGGCGACGAAGTCGCGCTGGTCGCGCGGCAAGCGCGGCCACTGCCCGGCGACGCCGGTGATCAGCTGTTCGCGCAGTTCCGGGGCCAACGGCGCCGAGGCGCCCGCGACCTGCTGGCCGGCGAAGTGCAGGAACTCGGCGAACGCCTCGACGGCCTGGCGCTTGAGCGGCGGATCTCCGGCGACGAGTACGCGGTCGACCTCGGCGTGGATCGCGAGCATCATCGCCGCGCCGCGACTCTCGGCCTGCTCCTGCCGCCAGGCCTCGAGCGCCTGCTCGAGCACCTGCACACGCGCCAATTCCCGGGCCTCGGGCTGCAGCGCGGCGAGTTCCTGCCGCGCCTGCAGCAGTTCGACCGTGCCGTCGATCTCCTCGCGGTCGCGGGTCCGCCACGCGGTGCGCAGCTCGGACTCGACGGTGGCCGCCTGCGCGTCGGTGAACGGACTCTGCAGCAGCCACTCGAGGAACGCCACCGCTTCATCGACCATGTAGCGCGTCAGCGGCGGGCGACCGCGCTCGAGCCGTTCGAGCGTGGTCGGCACCGCGTTGCCCAGCAGGGCGCCGACGGCGGGCACGTAGCGCTCGTAGAGCTGCTGGTGGTCGAACTCGAACCGCAGCGCCGTGACCCGGCCGCCGCCGGCGAGCAGGCTCAGATAGATCCCCGGACGCAGGTCGCTGCCGGCTTCGCCCTGCAGCAGGAACAGCTCGCCGACATACGTGGCGCGCGTGCCCGTCACCGTCGGCTCCGCGCGTTCGCCCTGCCGTTCGTAGCCGGGCCTGCCGGTGTGCTCGGCGAGTCGTGCATCGAGGTGGTCCTCGATCGAGCCGGTCAACGGCACCGAGTGCTCGATGACGAGGCGCGCGCCGGCCACACCGGGCGTCAGCACGACCTCGTTGCCGACGGTCCTGCCCGACCAGCCGTCGGGTACCGGGAACCGCAGCAGGTCGTGCCGCATCGGCGGCGCCGGCTGGTCTTGGCACGGGGCGGGGGAGGCCGCGGCGAGCGCGGCGGCGACCAGGAGCAGGGGGGCGATGCGCATCGGAGCAGGGATCGGTTGCCGGGAGCCGGCGCTGCAGCCGGCCGTGGACCGTGGCTACAGCGGCATCGCCGCCGGAAGAACACCGCCTGGGGTGTCGAGGCGGAGCCCTCGCTCAGCTGCCCACGATTCCCTCGACACCGTTGCTGCTCACCAACAGCGAAGGATTGGCGAGCGACAGGCAGAGCGACTGCCCGGACAGCGGCAAGCCGATGAGTGTGGGTTGCAGCGGGATCGCGACCGTGACCACGGTCGAGCCGCCCAGATTGGGACCCGACAAGGCGGATAGCGCTGACGCCAGGTGCAGGAAGCAACCGGGCGCATCGAAACCGAGCGCAGAGAGCGGTACTGCGGGGCCACGATCGCCGAAGAAGGTGAACGCGACCGGCGACACTGCATCGACCTGGGTCGTCGTGAAGTTCCAGTTCGTGCCGATCACCGGCAAGTTGCTGTCGAGTGTCAGCGGTGAGCCGCAGCCGGTGCCGTAGGTCGCCTTGGTGGCCTGGACCGCGAACGACAAGCCGACGTTGATGCTGACCTGGCCGAGCGCGGCGGCCGTCTGGGTGACAACCCGGATGGTCAGCGATCCCGCGACGGTCAACGGCACCTGCAGTGGAGTGCCGGACGCCAGGCTCCAATCGATGGTCCCGTCGTTGCCGATGTCGACCTGCGCCACTCTGGTGTTGAACACCGTGAAGCTCGAGGAGCTACCGACCACCCTCAGCGTCCCGGCGACCGGCTGTGGCGCCTGAATCACCCAGAGGCTCTGGTTGGGACCGGTCGCGGCCGAACCGCCCCCCGAGAACGAGCTCTGGTTCGAACTTGTCTCTGCCAAGGAGAACTGCAGCCCGGAGGCCAGGGTCGACGTCTGGTAGGTCCCGCTCGAACTGAACAACTGGAAGGAGCCCGAGAAAAAGGCACTCATGCTGTTGCTCGGGCTCAAGCTGTCACCAGCCGGGATCGAGTCACCGTTGGACCCGGCGACACAGCTCATCGTGTTCAGAGCAGTTGCCGTGTGGGAGAGCTGGGCGCGCAACGCGGGCGCGGCCAGCATTGCAGCAAAGAAGGCGAAGAACACGGCGTAGCGGCGGCGGTGCATGGCGTTCGTCCATCCGGTAGCGGAAGCAGTGGGTCAGGCTGCGGCCCCGGACCATCCGGAACTCACGCCCGTCATCCTGTCACGCTGACCCGCGACGTCGGCCGTCATTTTTCTGACAGTTCTTGGCGCGGGTTCGCCGTTTGACGCCCTTGGGACAAATCGCCAACCACCACGAACAGCCAGCCCCTCGCAAGGGCTTGCCGGAGGGGCTGAGGCGGCGTTATCCTCGGGGGTAAGCAGGCCTGGGTGGTCCGGGACTGCAGCTTGAACTTCCTACGCGCCACGAAACTCAGCAAAATGCACATCCTCCAGAACCTCCTGCTCCTCCTGTTGGGCATCTCATCGTTCGTCCAGCCGGTCCTCGGCCAGACGCCTCCCAGGCCTGCCGATCCGCTCGTTGGCTCGTTCGAAGTCGAATTGAACGGTGAGCCACCCATCGAGGGCGCCGTGTATCGCATCCGTTGGACCCAGGTCGAGGTGTCCACGACCTTCAGCTACTTCATGGGAATCACGACCATTGACCGCGGTCAGGGCCCGGAGGTACTTAGCAACCCCAATGCGCACTTCCTCGCCGTCAAGACCAGCACCGGCAACTACTCCTGGCGGAGCCTCGGCGGCGGGGAGAACTCGACTGGCGGCGTACTGAGGGCGGACGGACGCAACTTCGAGATGACCTACAACGATGGCCCCGGCGCCGGGACGACCCTCGACCTGAAACGGGAGTAGGGCTCATAGGAAGTTCAAGCTGCGGTCCCGGACCACCCGGAACCCGCTCCCGCCATGCTGCCCACTGCGCGCGACCCGTCCAGTGCTGCGCGCAAGCCCGTTTGGGGCCCGTTCCCGCCGGCTGTGCGCCCGACGGACACACCGCTCCTTCCGCCACGACCAGACCTCGGTCACGGCAACGGCCCCACCATCACTCCGCGACACACTCGGAGTCACTGCCGAACTCCTCCACCGCCGACGGCGCCCGACACGCCGCCTGCTCCGAAACCGCCGCAGACAGCCCCATCGCCTCCAACACCCGCGCGATGGATTCCGGATCGCTGATCGCCGCCAGCACCCGCCGGATTCCCGAACACTTGGGGCAGACCCCGCCGACGGCCAGATCGTCGACTGCCGCCACCATGCGGAACCCGCAGCCGCGCGCGAACCCGCCGCTCGGCCTGCTGCCTATGGAACGCGGCGGCGGCGACGTTCTCGGCTCCCCCTTGGCGACCGCAGCCGCAGTCGCCTCCTGCCCCGCGGGGCCATCGCCAGCCCCGTGCTGGCAGCCGACGGATTCCCCTGCTTCCTCCACACGACGCGGCACCACCCGCGAGCGCAGCCCCGACGCCAGCTCCAGCACCCCGTGATACGTCACCAGGTGCTTCCGAGGCGTCGGAACCAGCGCACACAGGCGCTCCATCAGCACCTGCTTCGTCATCACCACCGCAGTCGTCCCGTCGCGCCAGCGCTTCTTCAGCGAATACCCGACCCGCCCATCTGCCAACTCCACCAGCCGCGACTCCGGAACCGCCGGCCGGGCTGCGTACTGGCACAGCTTCTCCAGCTTCTCGCGATCCCGCGCTGACACCCACGCGCCGGCGTGCAGCGAGAACCCGTCCAGCGCCGCGCACAGCGGCCCCTTCACCTGCGGCTCCCAGCGACCATCACGGCCGATCCGACCATCGCACTGACCAGCGCGCTCGCCGAGTGCGGCGCGGCCCTCTACCGCCGCGGCCGCGAGACCGGGCAGCAACTCGTCGCCGACGCCATCGCCACTGTCCGCCGCAGCGTCCGCGTCGATCCACTTCCCCGCTTTGACATCCGCCCGGGCGACCGCTTCGCGGTGGTGAAGCCGGGCGTGCTCAACGGCGAGCTGCGCTGCGCGCTGGAGCCGCACGGCCTGTTCTGGCCGCCCGACCCCACCAGCGCCGACTATTCCAGCATCGGCGGCAATCTGGCCTGCAACGCCAGCGGCCCTCGCGCGGTGAACTACGGCGCCAGCCGCGACAACGTGCTGGCGCTGGTCGCATTGACCGGCACCGGCGAGCTGATCCGCTGCGGCACCGCCACCACCAATGGCGCCACCGGCTACGACCTGCAGTGGCTGCTGGTCGGCAGCGAGGGCACGCTGGCGCTCATCGTCGAGGCCACCCTGCGCCTCGCCCCTCTGCCGGCGCAGCGCCGCGCCCTGCGCGCGCTGTACCACGACGTCGACAGCGCCGCCGCGGTGGCGCGGCTGATGGCGCAGCCGGTCACGCCCTCGATGCTGGAATTCATGGACGGCGACGCGCTCGCGCTCGCGCGCGGCCACATGCGCGCGCAGGCCGGCGGCAGCGACCTGCCCGAGGACGCGGGCGCGCTGCTTATGCTCGAAGCCGACGGCGACGCCGACACCCTGCCCGCCGCGGTCGCCGCGCTGCAGGCCGCGGCCCGGGGCCCCGGCTGCCTGGGCGTGGAGCCCGCCGCCGACGAAGCCGCCCGCGAGCGCCTGTGGGCCGCGCGCAAGGCGCTCTCGCCCGCGCTGCGCACGCTGGCGCCGCCGCACGCCGCTGCGACGTGTAGTCTCCCACCTGCAGAGCCACCACCGACAAGGAGATCGCACATGCCTTCGATCATGTCACCGCGGCCGGGTCGCACCGCTGCCGCACCCCGTCCGCCGCAGGGCCCGCCGCGCCGATGGCCGCGTGCGTCAGTCCTGACCTGCACTCTCACCCTGCTCGCCGCCTGCGGCAGCACCCCGGTGCGCGAGGACATCCCGCCGTTCCGCGCCGCCGCGGCCACCGCCAATCAGCAGACCGCGCAGGCCTTCACCGACATCAACGCCTTCCTGCGCGAGCGCCAGATCGATCGCGCCGTGCAGCAGAACGCCCTCAGCGAGAGCCTGTTCTTCACCGCGCTGGCCGACGAGGACGTGGCCAAGTGGAACCGCGCGTTCGGAGTGATCGACGCCTACGCCGCTTCGCTGGAGAAACTGCTCGATCCACAGCGCCGCACCGAGGTGCAACAGGAGCTGGTGGGCCTGGGCGATGCCATCGGTCAGATCCGGAACGAACAGCTCCCCGGCGGCGTGGCCGCCGGCTTCGCCACGCTCGGCGGGCTGCTGTTGCAGATGAAGACCGAGAAGGACGCGATGGCCGCCATCCGCCGCGCCGACCCCGGCATGCAGGCGGTGTTCGCGACGATGCAGACCGCTCTGGGCGCGCACGAAGAGGACGCGATCCGCGGCACCGTGCGAACCTCGTGGAACCAGCTGCGCGACGAACGCTCGCTCGACTTCCGCCGTGACCAGGGGGCGGACGCCAGGCGCGCGGTGGTGGAGGATTACGTCGCCATTCTCGACAAGCGCGACGCGCAGGACCGTTCGCTCGCGGCGCTGCGGCGCTCCCTCGGCCTGCTGGCGAGCGCGCACTCAGCGCTGGCCGCCGGCCGTCCGGGCGGCGCGGGGGCGATACTCGACCTGGTGCAACGCGAGTACGCGCTCTGGCGCGCCCAGCGCGAGTCCATCGACAAGGACCGCGCCACGGGCGCCAAGGAAGGTGCGCAATGAACGCCGTCGTGACCCAACAGAGCCGCCTGAACGCCGGGACCAAAGCGCTGCACGACGCCCTCATCGCCCGGCACAAGGCGCTCTCGGACCGGCTGTCGGTCACCGCCTCGCTGGACGATGCCGACGCCATCGTGCGTGAGATGCAGGAGGTCAACTTCCGGGTGATGATGAGCGGCAGCCTGCTGTTCAAGCAGACCACGGCCGCCATCGATACCCAACTGCAGAGCGTGATGGACGCCAGCACCGACCTCGACGAGGCGATCGCCGAGGCGGACAAGATCAGGGACGTGATCAAGGCCATCAGCAAGTTCCTCGGCCTGGTGGACAAGGTGCTGGACAGGATCAAGCTGCTGTAGGAGCGCCTCCGGGCGGCCGCAGACGCGGTCGCGACGCGCGGACCGGCCGTCTTCGGGGCGGGCGCATGCGATCCGGCGAGGCCGAGTCCTGGCCCGGGCCCTCTCCGGGTCCCGGCCCCGACACCCCTCCCGACCCCGACCTGTGGCCCGGGGGTGCGCATGCGCTCGAACTTCGGCTCCGGTGTTCCGATGCCGCCCGGGGGTAGGAGTCCCGGACCACCCGGAACCCACTCGCGCCAGCTTGCCGCCCGATCTCCACCCCGTCCAGCCGGTCCCGGCTGCCCATTTCGCCCCCTCCACCGCCGGTTCCGCGGTCACGAGGCAATCCGCTACCCCGCCGCGACCCACGAGTGGTCACCGCACCGGCTCACCCATCCCTCGGCGGGTCACTCGGCCGGGTCACTCGGCCTGGCCATCGTCGCGACCCGGCGGCGCACGGCTAGCCCAGCCGCGAGCTTCATCGACGGAGCTGTCGCACCGTGACCGCAGCGTGCGTCATCGGACAGTAGGCTTGCGCCAGGGAGTCGGGTGTCAGATGGTCGCGAAGATACCGATAGAGCCACTCGCCGGCGCGCCGCAAGGTATCCGTCGGCACGCGCATGTCCTCGGGAACCATCAAAAGACATTCCCCGAGGTGGCCAGTAACAAGGGCCAGCGTATCGGCGGTGACTCGTTCTTCGGCGAGGCCGGAATACCAGTTGAGACCCCAGGCGCCATCTTCGCGCTGATTGGCGATGATGCGTGTCAGGCGGTCGGCGACGCCACGACGAACCCTCGCAGCCACGTCCGGATCGAGCACCGCCACCTGTGTGTCGACACTCGACAAGAGAACCAATGCGTTGAGGGCATGGATGCCCGCACACGCCCCAAACTCAGGACTCCGACTCAGCAGCTTCTCGGCCAACTGGTCGAACGAGAACGACTCCCGGTACTTGTTCTGCCAGGAGCGCACTGGCGGCAGCGAAAGGATCAGCGAGATCGCCGTCCATTCGAGTTCGGGTTGTTCGATCGAGAAGTTCGCGATCGAATCGACGACGACATCACGCAGTTCGACCTGGGCATCGTCGAGTTCGAGCCGGCTCGTCAGCGGCAAGCCCAACTCGAGCAGGCCGGCGAGGACTTGGTCGATGTGCGACTCGTCGGCTGCGGTCGCGGCCTGCGGCAGCATCGAAGGTGGCCGAAACCGAGCCCCGAAACGAGTCTTCACGGCAATACGCGAATGGAACAACTGCTTGCCGCATTTGAATTGGAGCAGGGCGGCAAGGACGTCCTCGGATTGATCGATGAGCTCGTCGGCAAACCTCGCGTTCAGTCCGTGTAGCCGCAGGCAGTGCAGGCAGATCGAAGGCGTCGAGAACAGGGCCCCATTCCTGCGCACACGCGGCCCGAACGTAGCGACGATGCGCGCCCAGACTTCCGCATCGACGTCGACGACCGGCAGCCGCTGCTGCTTCACACGCAGAGGCTGCTCACGGATCGTCGCGACGCTCTCCGCATGCGAGCCGCGCACCTGCTCCCCGCATGCAGGAAGCAGGAGAACCAGCGCCAACGCCAGCGGCAGGAAGAGTGGCATGAAGAAGGGACGCTCAGCGCTTGGCAAGCTTGCGGAACGCGCCGCGGGCGCGCTGCCATTGGCCGATCGCCTTCCCCAATTCCGGATACTCATCGGTGCTGACGAAGTAGTCGGCCACAGCGGAGCCAACGCGGAGGGTCCCGGTCTGCCCCATCCAAACCGTATCAGGGGTAGCCTCGACCTTGACTGGGGGCGGCTGATTGTAGACGTAGCGCTGCTTGAGAATGAGATTGCGCAGAGTCCGCATCGAGAACTCGCTGTCGGCGAGTTCGTGTGCTTTTCGCTCCGCCTCCGCGCGCTCGGCATCGGGCAGTTTCGCTACCAGCGCGAGGTTCTCGGCGAGCGCCTCTTCATAGCATTCGCGCCGAAGTGTGCTGGCCTCTTCATTGAGGGCCTGGATCAGGACGGCCAAATCGACCGCGCCGATGTCCACCCGGGGCACCGGCGCGGCGCTAGCCGTCTCGGTCTTGTCGACCGGTTCACCTCCGGTGGCGGCACCCACCGGATCACCCACGGCAATCGGCGGCTTCGCATCTTCGCGATCGGGCTCTGCTCCTTGCGCCTTCTCCCCGGCGACGGGACCTTGCGCCTGGACTCCATGCTCGGCCACCCACTCCGCAGGCGCGACCGAACGGTCAGATCCATGGGTGACGAACCAGACGATGGCGCACACCATGGCCACCGCGACGAGCATCAGTCGGATCATCCCAGCTTCTCCTCGTAGAGATCTGTCGAAGCGCGCCTTCCGACCATCGCCGACGAGCCCCCGGGGCGCACCTCACCTGTCCGACGCGCGCGTCGTCGATGTCCATCGAGCAACAGCACGAACGCGGCCAGCAGGGCGCACACAGAAGCCACCAAACGCCACCACGCTGGGTCCTGCGCCCGAGCGACACGACGCTCGAAAGCAGACTGCAACATCCCAGCTGACTCTTCGAGCATGTCGTGTCCACCGGGCACGACCTGCTCCGACGTGCCGGTCTTGCGATCGAGGCGTAACCAACCTGGCCCTTGCTCGGGCAGCGGGACGTCACGCGCAACCTTTTGCACATCGATGTTGACCACCTCGACCGTGATGACCGCCGGGTGCGCACCTCCGTAAGCATTGCCATCGCCGTCTATGAGCGGCGTGACATCGAAGACCGCGGGCAGCTTGCCGACCCCTGCGACATCCCGCAACTCGCGCACCGACAGAATCATGGCCGGCCTCTCTGCTTGGTACCACGTCCGCCGAAGCAGCGGGAAGTCCGGTGGTGCCCCGAGCACGATCTCGTCGATGCCTTGTCGCGATACCGAGACTCGGGCCGCGTCGATGGGGTCGTCCGAACGCATCGGGGCCACCTTGTACCGCGCGTCGCGAAGCACGTGCCGGATGCTGACACTGCTACCGAAGAACGCGGGAGGCTCGAGGTTCGGCTCGTTGTCGGGAAGAGTCCAGACTCCACTGCCGCGAAACCAGAACAGGACCGCGAGGCGTTCGAAGTTGGGGAGGCCTGGGTTGTCGATGGACTCGATCATTCGCTTGGCGACCCAATTGACGTGGACCCGCTGCGCATCCATCCACGTCTGTGTCCGGCCGTAGAATGCCCGCCACGGCACTCCCGCGGACGAATGGCCGCTGTCCAGGCAGATCGCGCCGCGCGCATCGATGGCGCAGTCGCAGTGCACGAGCTCACCGGGATCCGGGCCCGGGAAACGCGAGGCCACGAACAGGTGGGGCATTGCGCGACACTTGCTGATCCACCCGTCAAGAACAACCGAGCGCAGATCCTCTGGTGCGATGGCGGCGACCGCATGCGTCGATGCCTGCTGACTGAGGAGGGTCCGGCTCGGCCCCAGCAACGTCAACCCGACGGCAACCACCGTCCACAGTCGCAAGGTCGAAAGCCGATCTGTCATGTCCGACCTCCGAGGCGCCAACGCAACAGCAACAACACGATCGCCCCACCGAGCGAGCCCCAGTGCACAAGCCACGCAACGGTCAGGCGTGACGGCGGCGAGGCAATGAGAACGTGTCCGGACCAAAGCCGCTGAAACGCCTGCCTGCCGATGCTCTGCCTCAGCACCGTGGCCGCATCGAAGAGCGTCACACTATTAGGGTCCATCCTGACAACGATAGCATAGCCGCCGGCGCGGCCGTCGTCGCCGACGGCATCTTCGAGGTGCACGATGACTGGAAGCTGGGTTTTTGTCAGAGCATCCATCGAACCGAAACCGGTATGACTCGCCGCACCGAGCGCCGTGGCCGCGTTCTCCAGCCTCGCCAGGGTCACCGGGTACCCTTGTTCCGCGACCGCCCGCACGACGTCGCCGTACAGGATGTCGTGGCCGCATCCGCGCAGCTGGAGGAACAAGGCGTTGGCCGCAGCCGATTCGGTGTTGCGCCAGATCGCGGGCACACCAGGGCCTTCATCCTGGCCAGCGGCCACCGCGGCGAGGGAGAACAGGCACAAACCTGCCATCGCCGCACGCGAGACGCTGCAGTAGGGCCGTTGCATCGGTCAGTAGTTTCTTCGACTGGAGAGCAACGATAGGCGTGAACGACTTCGGCAAACCCGGCGAACACGCCGTAGTCGACGGGAACGAGGCCGGGAAGGGCCTCGCGGCTTCCCCCCTCGGTCAGCCTCCGTCAACAGGCGGCACGTAGTCGCACGGGAACGGGACCCGCATCACACTGCCGCAGCCGACGACGGCGCTACCGGTCGACGTGCAGTACTTGATCCCGCCAAATGTGTTGAACCTGTTATCGCCGTCGGCCCGGGGGACCCAGCACTTCGTGGCAACGCAGCGCAAAGGCCAAGGACCGTACTCGTTGGGATCGCCCCCGGCACACCCGAGGAACTTCCAAGTGGCACAAGAATCCTCGCCCCCCAAGGACATCGTCAGGACACCGTCCGCGTCTTCGAACAAGCGGGTCTCCGGGGAAGGAACTGCAGCGAGGGCCAAAGCGCTTACAGCAAGCGCCAAAATCATTCTTCCAGTGCGCATCTTGCTCTCCTTGGTTGTTGGAGTTTCCTTGGAGCCGGGTGACATACCCAGCGTCCCTTCGTGACTCTGTGCAATACCATCGCACAGCAGATTTCCATGGAACCACAAACCATCGTATCCTTCAACCCCAAACTCCTGATCGGCCATCGGCGACGTAATCCAGCCGGCGCATCCACGCGCCGTGGGCTGTGACCCGCTGCCGAAACCCAACGCAAGGCCCCGGCCTCCTTGGAATCTCCTTCTTCTCCGACTTGGCGCTCAGATACCCCCGGAACGAGTCCTCAGGAATGCGTGCGATAGCCTTGCAGCGCCGCCCCCTGCCCTTGTCGTTTGCAGCCAGCGCGCCGCCACCAAGCAAGTTCGCAGCCTGCGATCTTGCTCGATCTCCGTCTCGGACAGAGCTTTGCAGCAAATCTGCATCCAGCTTGCGCGTCCCGCTGAACTGGCAGGATGCAATGCGGATGGCCTCCTCGAGGCGACCGCCATCGAGGCCGATTCGCATCGAGGTGCGCGGCGAAGCCCAAGCCCGTGTCGGCAAGGGCATCGGCACCAACTACGTTTCGCCAGGGCCACTGATCCTTCTGGGCCTTTCGGCGCGCCAGGATGGCTAGTTCCGGAACCGCGGCGGGCTCGGAACCGCTGCGCGACCGGCTGGACGGCGGGATGCGCAGCGGGCAGGCTGGCGGGGGTGGGTTCCGGGTGGCCTGGGACAGCAGCGTGATCTTACTGCACCCGATCTTCGCCGGTTCGATAGATGGCACGTAGCGTGCGGCGACGACCTCTGACACTCAGGCGCGCCTTTCTCTCGCCGGAAACCGGAAACCCAACCTCGAACAGCGACCGCGTGAGCGGGAGTGGTTTACCCATCGGGTGCGGTAGCGGCCGAAGTCCTGCGTTTTTGAGGTGACCCGTCGCGTTCGTGGCGAAAGTATAGCATGTGTTCTGTGGGAGGTAAGCACCTTCGCCTGTCTCCCGCTAGAGCTCAACAACTTGGAGCCAACTCATGAAGATGCTATTCGCGGCGATCCCCTGCGTTGTTCTTGGTATTTGCGGCGCAGGAGTGTTATACCGATTCGGCCCACAACTCGGGGGCGGCTGTGACTTTGAAGATCGGCGACTCCCGCGACAAGGCCAGGGCGGAAGCGGAAGCGCGCCAGCAAGTCAACGATGCGCTAGCGATTCTCTCCAAGGTGGAGTGTGCCATTTGCCCTGGTGGTGCCCAGTGCCCCAGGTCGGCCAAAGCAACAGACGGAACGGTGACCGTTCACTGCCAGCAAGTTGGCTCGACGCAAGACAGCAGAAGGTGGGTTTGCGCCGCGTCGCATCAAGGCGCCTACGTCGTCAACTGCAAGAAGTGCTGAGGAGCAGATCTGAGCATAGAACAAGGCGCTGCTGCGCTCGGCAGCAGCGCTACCTAACACCATAAGAACATGCGATTTCCCAAGAGCGCAGTCTATCTTTTATTAGGCGCTTCCATTGGAGTGGTGTTTCTTGCACTGGCGCACGGTGGCTTCGCATCAGCGCCGTCTTTGGCCACGACCACGAACGTCGACGTCAAGGTGGCGCCACACATTGGAGAGCCGGCAGCAGCTGAGGGGCCTGCGGTGGCCGCATCGAGGATGACGGCCACCTCCACTCATGGCGGCCCGCCAGACTTCTCGGCAAGGATTGTCGTCGTGGGGCTCCCAGTGAACGACGGTCCCGACGCAGGTGTGATTGTCCGGAGGCTAGGTGATGGTCACCTCACACATCAAAGCCTTGACCTGGCGAGGTCATGGGTGGGTGCCTTGCCGGCCCTCACTCATGCGATCGAGGGCGTGACATCGAAATCTGGAGCCTTCGATGTTGTATCGTGTGACCCGCCGAACCTGTCAGTCGACAACGCAAGTGTCACCGTGGTGGTCAGGGCTTCTGAAGGATGGTTGCTTCATGCGATAGATGGATCTACAGGAACCCGCTTGAGTGGACTGGTGTCGTGCCAAGATGGTTCCGACAACCATGTCGGTAGCGATGGGACCGTGTGGATGCCGCGCGAGCTGCCGGGTCAAGCCAAGCACTACATTGCAAGCGTCGCAGGCTTCACGCCCCGACGCCTTGCGCATCGAGCCGAAGAGGGAGATGCGTTCGTGTCCTTCTGGCGCTGCGGTTCAATACGAGTTCGGTTGCGGGCCGGGCACTCCGTTTCTGTGTGGAGCTCGGATGATGGGCGCATCGTGCATCTTGTAGACAGCGACCCACGGCGGGACCGAACCGTCGACGTCGAAGAGCTCAAGCCAGGACAATACATTTTGCATGTGGCGACAGAAAACGGCGTCTGCTGTGGAGAAGTCACTGTGCATCCGGAGTCATCGATCGTAATCAATGCTGAAGATCTATGCGGGTCTCTACCTCGTCAAGCAACGTTGCATTTGCTGTGCGATGGAGACTTGACGAAGATGGACAGCGTAAACATGGATCTGACGGTAGCGAGTATACCCTATAGTGTGGCGATCCAAAACCAAGGCGGTGGATCGAAGTTGCATCAAAGAGTATTGCGCAGCTTGGCTTCTCGGGAGGGCTGCAGCATCGATAGGCATTGATGGATTTGTTTCCGGCGACATACAGAGTGGCCATTCCCGAAATCGGGGTTGAGACAGAGTTTATCGTTCCCGCGACCGGTCCGGTCGATGCCCCCATTGATTGCTATGATATGGCCAGAATCAAGGTGGCAGTGCAGGCTGGTATGCAGCCACCGAATCTGTCGATCGAACATGTGTTTTGGTCGTATGCCGACAGCCAATCGAGTGGGTACGCGCGGATCAGCACTGGCTCCGTGGAGTGCCATGTGTCGGTGCCGAAGAAACCACTGAAGATGATGGTGGTTTTCTCCGACAATTCGGTGTCCGGTGCCGTGCATTGGAGGCCAGGACAGGATACGGATTTGCACTTCAGCAAGGCGGAAGCCGTGAGGGTCGCCGTGCGCATGATGAGGTCGGGAAAGCCTGCGTACTTGGACGAGTATTGGGATGCTGACATTCAAGCTCTAGACCATGATGGTGAACGCCTTGGTTACGGAGTAAACAGCAGTGATCCGTCGCAAGCCGTGTTCACGGTGTCGCGGCCTGGCCTCCAGTCGCCATGGCATGGGTGTGGGGCAAGTCGGTCCTTGGCGAGCTGATCGTCGCTGATCTCGATGTTGCTTTCGTAGTCGTTGGTATCGAGAGCGGGTTTGACGTAGCTGTTGCGTGCGCCCCACATGCCAACGTTTGGCGCCGGTTGCTACATGATCCGGGATGCCGACCCGATCCCCGCGCGTTCGCCGTCACGACCCGACCCTGACCGAACGCATAGGAAGTTCAATCTGCGGCCCCAACATCACTCCGCGACACACTCGGAGGCACTGCCGAACTCGTCCACCGCCGGCGGCGCCCGGCAACCCGCCTGCTCCAGCACCGCCGCAGACAGCCCCATCGCCCCCAACACCCGCACGATCGACGCCGGATCGTGGATCGCCGCCAGCACACGACGCACTCCCGAACACTACGGGCAAACCAAGGCCTCGAAGCCGCGCGCCCGCTGCAGCAACACCGCCGAAGAATTCCGCCGACGACCACCACGTCGCCCGCCACCACCATGCGGAACCCGCAGCAGCGCGCGCACCCGCCGCTCTGCCTACTGCCTTTGGAACGCGGCGGCGGCGACGCTCTCGGCCACCTCGGCCGCAGCGACCTGCCCCGCGGGGACACCACCTGCCACGTGCTGGCAGCCGCCGCCTTCGCCTTCCTCTTCCTCGCGACGCGGCACCACCCGCGAGCGCAATCCCGACGCTGGTGCCAGCACCCCGTGATACGTCACCAGGTGCTTCCTCGGCCTTGGCACCAGCGCGCACAGCCGCTCATCAGCACCTCCTTCGTCATCACCACCGCTTGCGTGCCGTCACGCCAGCGCTTCTTCAGCGAGTACCCGATCCGCCCATCCGCCAGCTCCGATTCCGGATCCGCCGCACCAGCTGCTGCACATCGCCATCGCTCACCTCCCGCATTGCACGCGAGCGAAGCCGTGCGCCAGCACCCCGCATCGCAAGAACGCCTCGACCTACCGCAGGCAGAACCGCGGCACCGACCGTTCCCTCGCTTCCACAGAGCACACGAACGAACCCCACGCCGCCTGCACCGCGCAGTACAGCACCGTTACCTCCGGCTCGCGCCGCACGCGTTCGCCATCGCCACTGCGCACGCAGGCTCCGCGGCACGCACTCCCGCCGCGATGGCACTCCAGCCACGGATCTGCCCACCCGCCACCCCACCCCGCCCAACCGCAACCACCCCCACCAGACACCTCCGGTACGTCGCGATCGCCAAAAAGTCTTGGCCCGACCGACCACCGGTTCCGTAGAAGTGCCCCTCCCCGCGACCCCTCGCGCCGGCACTTCGAGAGCCACATGCGGACCCCCAGCTCGCTGCCCTTCCAAGGCGCCTCCCTGTTCGTACTCAGCCTGTGCCTCGGCGCAGCGGCCGCCGCCGCCCAGGACCCGACTCCGCCGGCGCCCCCAGTCGCCCCGCCGACCCAGGCCCCAGCCCAACCAGCAGCCGAACCACCCGCCGCGACCGCGCCCACCACCCCGCCCGCCGCCGAGGGCGAAGCCCCGCGCCGCCGCGGCCCGCGCCGCCCGCCGCTCGTGCTCGAAGCCGGCACCGTGCACCCCGTCGCCGGCCCCGCGATCCAGAACGGCGTCGTCGTGATCCGCGGCGACCGCATCCTCGCGGTCGGCAAGCAGGGCGAGGTCGAGCTCCCGCAAGGCGCCACGGTGCGCAGCTTCCCGACCGGCCACATCTACCCGGGCCTGATCGACGCCCAGACCGACGCCTTCACCGACGCCTCGCTGCGCGACGCCGGCGACAGCGACGGCGGCAGCGGCTTCGTCGACGACCTGCGTGTGCAGCACGACCGCAGCGACGAACTGATCCAGGCCGGCATCACCACCGCCTACGTCAGCGTGCGTTCGCCGGCGCTGGTGCGCGGCCAGGGCGCCATCGTGCGGCCGCTGGCCAGCGGCTTCGAACCGTGGAGCGGGCGCGAACGCGCCGCGCTGCAGCTGCGCATGACGCAGGGCCCCGGCCCGTCGCACGCGCTGCAGCGGCAGCAGCAGATGAAGCAGGTCGACGGCCTGTTCGAAGGCCTCGAGGAGTTCCGCAAGGCGCGCATCGACCACGAAGACGCGGTCAAGAAGTACGACAAGGAGTTCGCCGACTACCTCGCGTTCCACCAGAAGAAGAAGGACGCCGAGAAGAAGGACGACAAGCCCGCTGGCGACAAGGCGCCCGCCGGCGACGCGAAGCCGGCCACGCCCCCGGCCGGCGCCGACGCCGGTGGACCGCCGCGCGAAGGTCGACCCGGCCGCGGCAACCGCGGTGGACCGCCGCGCGAGCAGCCGCCGAAGGAAGAGCCGCCGAAGCAACCCGACCACGAGCTCGAAGCGGCGCTGGCGACCTTGTTCGACGCGCTGGCGCAGGATCCGCCGAAGCCGGTCGAGCCGCCGAAGCCGGCCGAACCCCCGAAGCAGGGTGAGCGCCCCGCCGGCCCGCCGCAGGGTGGCCCGCCCCAGGGTGGCGCCCCAGCGGGTGGCGCCGCGGCCGGCGACAAGAAGGACGAAGCGCCCAAGCGCCCGACCTACCCGAAGGCACCCGACCGCGATCCGCAGCGCGAGGCGTTGCTGCGCGTGCTCGACGGCGAACTGCCGCTGCGCGTCGAAGCGCACCGCCCCGACGAACTGCGCGCCGCGCTGCAGCTGCAACGCGAGCGCAAGATCCCGGTGCTGGTGCTCGAGCAGGCCTACGGCGCCGCACCGCTGGTCGCCCAGCTCGCCGAGCAAGGTGCGTCCGTGGTGCTGACCGAACTGCTGCCGGTGCCGTTCGAACCGCCGTACGACCACTTCGACCCGACCGCGCTGCCCGCAGCGCTGCAGCAGGCCGGCGTGCCGTTCGCGATCGCGACCGGCAGCGGCAAGCAGGCGGGCCTGCTGCCGCTGCTCGCCGCTGCCGCGGTCGGCCGCGGCCTCGATCGCGACGCGGCGCTGCGCGCGATCACGTTGACGCCGGCCGAGATCCTCGGCGTCGCCGCCGACACCGGGTCGCTGCAGGCCGGCAAGTATGCCGACGTGCTGGTGACCGACCGACCGTTGTTCGCGACCGACAGCCGCGTGCTGCTGGTGCTGCAGAAGGGCCGCGCCGAATTCGAGGTGAAGTGATGAACCGTCCGTTCGCGAAGTCGACCCTGCACCACGCCACCGCCGCCGCCGCCCTGCTGGCGTTGGCCGCTCTGAGTCCGGCGCAGGATCTGCTGGTGCGCGCGCGCACCGTGGTGCTGGCCGCCGACACGGTGCTGTCCCCCGGCAGCTTCCTGGTGCAGAAGGGCAAGGTCGCGTGGGTCGGCGACGACATCCCGGCCGAAGCGCGCGCCGGCGCCACCGTCGTCGACTACGGCGATGCGACCATCGTGCCGGGCTTCGTATTGCCGCCGACCACCCTCGGCCGCGACCGCGACCTCGCCGAGGGTGCGCTGGCGTTCACGCCGGACCTGCGCGCCAGCGAAGCGTTCGATCCGTGGCAGGAACAGCTGCTGGCGCTGCCGAAGTTCGGCATCACGTCGATGTTCCTGTCGCCGTCGCCGCGCAACGTCGCCGGCGGCATCGGCGCACTGGTCAAGCCCGGCAAGGACGGCGGCACGCTGGTCGCTCCCGACCTGCAGCTGACGCTGTCGCTGACCACAGCGGCGCGCAACCCCGAACGCCAGCCGACCTCGCTGATGGGCGCGATGGAGCTGCTGCGCACGACCTTGACCGCGGCGCAGAGCGGCGTGCAGGGCGGCCCTGACGCCGCGGTGCTGCGGCAGGCGCTGCAGGGCGGTCGCCGCATCGTCGTACACGCCGACACCTACACCGAACTGATGGCGGCACTCGACCTGGCCAAGGAGTTCCGCTTCGAGCCGGTGCTGGTCGGCGCCGCCGACGCCGGCAAGGTGCTGCCGCGGCTGATCGCGCAGAAGGCCGCGGTCGTGCTCGGCTCGCTGCAGCCCAGCCAGCGGCTCGAGCAGCTGCGGCTGCCGGTGCGGCTCGCCGAGGCCGGCGTGCCGTTCTGCTTCGGCGGTCGCGCCGAGACGATGCGGCTGTCGGCGGTGCTCGCGGTGCGCCACGGCCTCGACCGCAAGAACGCGCTGCAGGCGCTGACCCGCAACGCCGCCGCGCTGCTCGACCAGCAAGCGAACATCGGGGCGCTGCGCCAGGGCACGGCCGCCGACTTCGTGGTGTTCTCGGGCGACCCGCTCGACCTCGACAGCACCCATCTCGCCACCTGGATCGACGGCGCGCGCGTGCACGGCGCGGCGCCGAGCCAGGCGGCCTCGACCCCAGCCGCCGCGAACCAGGCCGCCGCGACCACCACTGCAGGAGCCCGCTGATGATCCGCCTCGCCACCACCGCGGCCGCGCTGCTGCTGCTCGCGAGCAATCTCGCCGCGCAAGCCACCGCCACCGTCTACACCAACGCCCGCATCCTGCCCGGCGGCCGGGCCCCGATCGAGAACGGCGTGCTGGTGATCGCCGGCGGCAAGATCCTGGCCCTCGGCGGCGCCGAGACCGCGATCCCCGACGGCAGCACGCGCGTCGACTGCCAGGGCCAGACGATCACGCCGGGGCTCATCGACGCGTCGTTCCGCGGCACCAGTAGCGGCGCCGACTTCAATGAACAGAGCGGCGAAGTGACGCCGCACCTGCGCGTGCTCGACAGCCTCGACCCGCAGGACAAGGTGTTCGAGCGCGCGCGCAACGCCGGCGTCACCACCGTGCACGTGATGCCCGGCACCAGGAACGTGATCGGCGGACTCGGTTGTGTGCTGAAGACCGCCGGCAGCGACCCGCAGGCGATGGTGCTGAAGCAGGACGCCAGCCTGCGCATCGTGATGGGCACCGAACCGTCGATGGGCAACCGCGCGATCCGCGGCGGCAGCGTCGACTCGATCTACTACCGCCGCCCGACCACCCGCATGGGCGTGGTGTGGGAGGCGCGCAAGTCGTTCTTCGCCGCCAAGCAGGCGATGCAGACCCAGGGCACGCCGCCGAGCGCCGACCCGGGCCGCGCCGTGCTCGAACGCGTGCTGAAGGGCCAGCTGACCGCGGTCACCACCGCGCGCAGCGAACAGGATCTGCGCACCGCCCTGCGCATCGCCGCCGAGTTCGGCTACCAGACCGTGCTCGACGACGCCCAGGACGCGCACCTGGTGATCGACGAGATCGCGGCGGCCAAGACCACCGTGCTGCTCGGCGCGCCGAGTGCTGTCGCGGTGGCCGGCAGCGCCGCCCAGGACGGCGCCGATCCACGCAGCGCCACCGTGGCGCTGCTGGCCGCGCGCGGCATCCCGTTCGTGATCACCACCGGCAGCAACCTCGCCGCGCTCGATCTCGTGCGCGAAGCGATGTTCGCGGTGCGCAACGGTCTGTCGCCGGCGCAGGCGCTCGACGCCATCACCATCGAACCCGCCAAACTGCTCGGCATCGCCGACCGCACCGGCAGCCTCGCCCCCGGCAAGGACGCCGACTTCGTGGTCTGGTCCACTGATCCCCTCGACCCGGCCGCGCAGGCCACGTCGGTCCACATCGACGGCATTCCCGTGCTCGCACCCCGATGAACCAGAAGTCGCAACTCGTGTCCTTGGCCTGCTGGCTCGCCGCCGCCCTCGCATCGGGTGCGCCGCTCACCGGCCAGGACGTCACCGCCGTCAAGGCGGGCAAGATCATCACCATCAGCGGCCCGGTCATCGAGAACGGGCTGGTGCTGATCGAGAACGGCCGCATCACCAAGCTCTGCAAGCAGGGTGAGGTCGAGATCCCGTGGGCGGCGAAGGTCATCGACGCCAGCGGCAAGGTCGTCATGCCGACCTGGGTCGTCGCCCACTCGCAGGGCGGCCAGCGCGGCTTCAACGAGAACATGCAGAACGTGCCGTGGTTGTCGGTCGCCGACGCGATCGACCCGGCCGCGCTCTACTTCGAGGACGCGCTGCGCACCGGGGTCGGCACGATCCACGTGCTGGCCGGCAACCAGACGCTGCTCGGTGGCCACGGCATGGTCGTGCGCCCGGTCGGCCGCACCGTCGAGGACATGGCGGTGAGCGCCAACACCGGCATCAAGATGTCGCTGTTCGCGCCGGGCGGCGGCCGCCTGCAGCAGATCCGCAAGCTGCGCCGCGCGCTCGGCGACGTGCGCGAGTACCTCGCCGACTTCGACCGCCGCAAGGCCGAATTCGACAAGGAACAGGCGGCCGGCGCGATCCCGGCGGACAAGAAGTGGACCGAGGAGATCGACCGCACCAAGAAGCCGGCGGTCGACCTGGTGCAGAAGAAGACCAAGGGCTGGCTCTACGTGCCGAGCTTCGCCGAGGTCGACGAGGCGCTGCGGCTGCAGCAGGAACTCGATCTGGTCTGCGTGCTCGGCAACAACATCGACGAGGCCATCGGCCTGCTGAAGAAGCTCGGCAAGCCGGTCGTGCTCGACGAGAACCTCGAGTACTTCGAGACCGACGAGGAGACGCAGCAGGAGAAGAAGCTGTGCAGCGCCAAGCTGGTCGCCGACGCCGGCATCCCGTTCGCGCTGACGCTCGGCGCCAACGGCCCGACCGCGCAACCGTGGTGGCAGCTCGGCACCTGCGTGCGCAACGGCATCCCGCGCCAGCAGGCGCTCGAGGCGCTGACGACGGTGCCGGCCAAGCTGCTCGGGCTCGACGACCAGCTCGGCTCGTTGGCCGAGGGCAAGCTCGGCAACCTGCAGATCCTGACCGGCGATCCGCTGCAGGCGACCAGCTGGGTCGAGACCGTGCTGCTCGAGGGCGCGGTGGTCTACGAGCGCAGCAAGGATCCGCGGCTGCAGTACCTGTTCGGCGAGGAGAAGGACAAGCAGAAGAAGGGGGCCGGGCCCGACGACGCCGAGGGCAAGGTCGAACCCAAGGTCACCGAGCCGGCCAAGGCCGAACCCGCCAAGACCGAGCCGAAGGCCGGTGAGCCGAAGACCGGCGACGGCAAGACGGGCACCCAGAACGGCGGCGGCGGCCGCGAGGTCCGCTGATGCGAGCCCTCGCCCCGATGCGGCTGCTGCTGGCGGCGGCGCTCGCCGCTGCCGCTGCGGCGCAGGATCCCGCGGCCCCGCCGTCGTCGTCGTTCGCGATGCGCTGCGGCACGCTGCTGACCGGCGACGGCACCACCGTGCTGCGCGACGCGTGGCTGGTGATCGAGAACGGCAAGGTGTCGCGGATCGGCGGCGACAGCGCGCCGGCCGGCCTGCCGGTCGTCGACGCGCGCGGCAAGGTCGTGATGCCCGGCATCGTCGCGGTCGACAGTGATCTCGCCGCCGCCGCCGACTCCGACTACCAGCTGACCCCCGACGCGCTGGCGCTCGACTCGTTCGACTTCGAACGCAACTGGATCACCGCGCTGCAGGGCGGGGTCACCACCGCGTATCTGTCGCCGGGCCGCCTGCGGCTCGTCTCCGGTCAGGGTGCGGTGGTCAAGCTCGCCGGCCAGGACCTCGTCGAACGCGTGCTCAGCGACAGCCAGAGCCTGCGCGTGCACTTCGGCGAAGCCGCGCTGAACGCGCCGCGCGTGTTCGAGCCGAGCCCGCACCCGACCGACGAGGACCCGCTCGAGGCCGCGCGCATCCAGACGCCGACCGGCCGCATCAGCGTACTCGCCGAATTGCGGGCGGCGTTCGCCGCCGCCACCGACAAGAACCTCGCGCCGGGCGGCGAAGGCCCGGCCGAGCACCGCTACGACGAACGGCCGCTGGCGGCCGTGGTCGGCGGCAAGCTGCCGCTGCGCGCCGGTGCGTTCCTCGCCAACGACATCCGCCGCGCGCTGCAGCTGCAGCAGGAACTCGGCGTGCGCATGGTGCTCGAGGATCCGCAGGAGATCGCCGCGGTCGCCAAGCAGGCGGCCGAGCAGAAGGTCGCCGCGACGTTCCGGATGCCGGTGCGGCCGGGTCGCCAGGGCCAGGGCGGCGAGGACCGCCTCGACAAGACGCCGCAGCCGCGCCCCGAGGCCGCCGCGAAGGCTGCCGCTGCCGGCATGAAGATCGGCCTCGCGCCGGCCCCCGGCATGCCGCTGCGCGACTACCTGATGGCGGTCGCGGTCGCCGTGCGACACGGGCTGCCGAGCAGCACCGCGCTGCGCGCGATCGGCCAGGATGCCGCCGCGATCCTCGGCGTCGACGGCCGCGTCGGCAGCCTGCAGCCGGGCAAGGACGCCGACTTCATCGTGCTCAGCGGTGAACCGCTGGCAATCGGCACGATGGTCGAGCAGACCTGGATCGACGGCCGCCGCGTCTACGCGCGGCAGACCACCGGCAAGGCGCTGGCGATCCGCGCCGGCGTCGTGCACGACGGCCAGGGCCGCGTCTACCGCAACGGCGTCGTGCTGGTGCAGGACGGCCGCATCAAGGGTGTCGGCGAGGACCTCGCGATCCCGTACGGCGCCGAGGTCATCGACCTGCCGAACGGCGTGATGACGCCGGGCCTGATCGACGCGTTCTCGCACCTCGGCCTCGCCGGCGACGGCGCGCCGGTGCCGAACGGTGCCCCGGACCAGCGGCTGCACGAGGCCGTCGCCTTCGACGACCCGATGTTCCAGCCGGCGCTCGCCGAGGGCATCACCACGGTGCTGGTCGCCGGCAAGGACGGTGGCCTGGTGTCGGGCCGCATCGCCGCGCTGAAGACCGGTGCCGCCGATCACGCGGGCATGATCGTGCGCGCGATCGCCGGCCAGCGTTACGTGCACGAGGCGATCGGCCCCGATGCGATCAAGCCGCTCGCCGACCAGATCGGTCGCGGCAAGCAGTACGTCGAGTCGTGGCGCAAGTACGAGAAGGAACTCGCCGAGTGGCAGCAGGGCAAGCTGGTCGCCGCCGCCCCGCCCCCACCACCGCCGAGCCCCGACGCGGCGCCGGTCGAGGACCCGGTCAGCGGCACCTGGGAAGCGGAGATCTCGATCCAGGGCCAGCTGACGCTGAAGGTCGCGCTCGAGCTGAAGCTCGAGGGCACCAAGGTCAGCGGCCAGGTCAAGATCTCGTTCGGCGGTCGCGAGGCGCCGCCACAGCCGATCAGCAGCGGCTCGTTCGAGAACGGTACGCTGAAGCTGGAGTTCCGCGGCGCCGGTGGCGGCGGCGGTGGTTCGACGACGCTGGAGGCGACGCTGAACGGCGACCAGCTGACCGGCAAGATCACGCTGCCGCGCATCGGCGATCAGGATGTCACCGGCACCCGCACCCAGAAGGGCAGTGGCGGCGGCGCGAGCGCGAAGAAGGCGAGCCGCGAACCGGCCGACGAAGCGGGCAAGCCGAAGGCGCCGAAGGTCGACGAAGGGCTCGAACCGCTGCGCGCCGCGCTCGAGAAGCGCGGCGCCCTGGTGGTGCGCACCAACCGCGGCGCCGCGATCCGCGACGTCGTCGAGCTGCTCGGCAAGGAGGGCATTCCGTACGTGCTGCAAGGCGCCGAGGACCTGCTCGATGCGCCGGAGCTGACCGGCGGCAAGAAGCCGACGGTGATGGTCGGTCCGGACGGCGTCACCGAGGACAAGGGCCAGCTGCGCAACGCCGCGGCGATGCTCGCCGACCAGGACCTGCCGGTGCTGTTCGGCAGCGGCGAGTGCCTCGGCGCCCGCAATCTGCCGCTGCACGCCGCCTACGCGGTGCGCTACGGCTTCAACCCGGCCGACGCGCTGCGCGGCCTGACCGGGGCGGCGGCGGCCGCGTTCCAGCTCGGCGACCGCATCGGTTCGCTGCAGAAGGGCCGCGACGGCGACCTGGTGGTGTTCTCCGGCGATCCGTTCGAACCGCAGAGCCGGGTGCTGTTGGTGGTCTGCAACGGGCGAGTCGTCGTCGACCGCCGCGAGGGCAAGCAATGACGTCGTTCCGCTCCGCACTGCTGTTCGCCGCCACGGCCACGGCCGCTCTCGCCCAGCAGCCGGCGCCGCTGGTCCCGGCGGCGCCCGTGACCCCGACCGAGAAGACGCCGGCGCCGGCAGCCGCACCGGCGCACAAGCCGTTCGAGGTCTGGCGCCCGCGCCGCCCGGCCAAGGAGGCCGACTACCAGGTCGCAAAGTGGGGTCCACGCGGCCTGCCGAGCCCCGGCTATGCGTTCCGCGCCGCGCGCGTGCTGCCGATCACCGCGGCGCCGATCGACGACGGGGTCGTGGTGACGCGCAACGGCCTGATCGAGGCGGTCGGTCGCGCCAAGGACGTCGTGATCCCGGCCGACTACGAACGCATCGACTGCGGGGATGCGATCATCCTGCCCGGCTTCGTGGAGATGCACTGCCACATCGCCAGCGAGAGCTTCGACCTCAACGACACGGTGCACGCGACCAACCCCGAGTTCCGCACGCTCGACCTGATCGGCATGGAGCACGATCAGATGCGCACCGCGCGGGCCGGCGGCATCAGCACCGCGCTCTACATCCCCGGTTCGGGCTCCAACATGGGCGGCTTCGGCACGCTGACGAAGACCTGGGGCCGCAACGCCGACGAGGCGCTGGTGCGCTTCCCGGGCAGCCTGAAGATCGCGCAGGCCGGCAATCCCGAGCGCGGCAGCGGCGACCTCGGCACCGACATGATGGGCATGAGCGAGAACATTCGCATGACCCTGCTCGACGGCAAGCGCTACTGGGAGCAGCACGAGCTGTGGCAGCAGGGCAAGGCCAGCAAGCCCGAACTCGACCCGACGCTCGAACTGCTGCGCGGCCTGTTCCGCCAGGAGTACCCGGTGTCGGTGCACACGCAGATCTACCAGGTCGTGCTGCAGACGCTGCAGGTGCTGCGGCTCGAGATGGGGCTGTGGACCGTCGTCGTGCACGGTGAGTTCGACGCCTACCGGCTCAGCGGCAACGCCTACGAGAGCGGCATGGCGATCGCGGCCGGACCGCGCAACTACCACTTCGACCGCGCGACGTCGCAGTTCCTCGGCCTGATGCAGACCTGGCACGACGGCGGCGACTACTACCCGTTCCACCCGCGCGTGCCGGGCGTCGGCCGCGACGGCATCGGCGTCAACACCGACTCACCGGTGGTGCCGCAGGAGCAACTGACCGTGCAGGCCGCGATCGGCGTGCGCCTCGGGCTGCCGCACGAGGTCGCGCTGCGCGCGCTGACGATCAACAACGCCCGCTTCGCCGGCATCGACCACCGGGTCGGTTCGCTCGAGGTCGGCAAGGATGCCGATATCGGCATCTGGAGCGGCGACCCGGTCGACCCACGTTCGTATGTCGAGCGCATGGTGATCTCCGGCCACATCTGCTACCGCCGCGATCCGTCGCGCCCTGTGTGGTGAGCTGAACCGATGCGCGCCCTGCCGCTGATCGCCGCCGCCGTCGTCCTGGCCCCGCTCGGGGCCCAGGTGACTGCCCACGTGGCGGCGCGCATCGTGACCGCGGTCGGTACACCGATCGACGACGGCGTGCTGCTGGTCGCCGGCGGCCGCATCACCGCGCTCGGCCCACGCGCCACCATCGCGATCCCGGCCGCGGCGAAGACGATCGACCACGGCGCACACTGGCTCGCCCCGGGCTTCGTCGACCTGCACCACCACGTCAGCGGCGGCGGCGGCGACATCAACGACATGGTGCTGCCGCTCAACGCCGAGCTGCGCACGTTCGACGTCGTCAAGCCGAGCGAAGAGGCGATCCGGCGCACGGTCGCCGGTGGCGTCACCACGACGCTGTTCATCCCCGGGTCGGGCACCAACATCAGCGGCTTCGGCACGCTGCTGAAGATGTTCCCGGACGGCCCGTTCGAGCGCATGGTCGTGCGCGAACTCGGGGCGATGAAGGTCGCGCAAGGCTTCAACCCCGAACGCGGCAGCGGCGACATGGGCGCCTCGCGCATGGGCAGCAACGAACTGCTGACCCGGCAGCTGGCCCGCGCCCGCGACTACGCCGCCGCCTGGCGCGAGCACCGCGAACGCGGCGGCAGCAAGCCCGCGTTCGAGCCGGAGCTCGAACAGCTGCGCCAGGTGTTCGACCTCACCGTGCCGGTGCTGATCCACACCGCGGGGGCCCGCGACTGCGTCGCCACCTCGCGCATGTTCCAGGACGTGTTCCCGGTGCGCATGGTGCTGTCGCACGGCTGCTTCGACGGCTGGCTCGCCGCCGCCGCGCTGGCGAAGCGCCAGACGCCGCTGAACCTCGGCCCGCGCATGTTCGAGTTCGATCGCTACGGCCGCATGCAGGGCATGTGCGAGGCGTACTGGAACGCCGGCTGCCGCGACCTGTCGATCAACACCGATGCCCCCGTGGTCGCCGCCGAGGAGCTGCAGCTGCAGGCGGCGATGGCGGTGCGCCTGGGGCTGCCGTACACGGCGGCGCTGCAGGCACTGACGATCCAACCCGCCCGCCAGATCGGTCTCGCCGATCGGGTGGGCTCCCTCGAGGTCGGCAAGGACGCCGACTTCCAGGTCACCGCCGGCGATCCACTCGACCCGCGCCACGCGCCGCTCGAGGTCTGGATCGAAGGCACCTTGGTCCACCGAAGCGGAGACGTGCGATGAGAATGGCTAGGAACTGTCTGCCCACCCTGCTGGCCCTCGGCACCGCGGCGGCGCTGGCGGCGCAGGACACGCGACCGGTCGCGTTCACCAACGCGCGCATCGTCACCGTCGCGGGCGCCGCGATCGAACGCGGCACGCTGGTGATCAAGAACGGCAAGATCGAGGCGGTCGGTGCCAACGTCACGGTGCCGCCCGGCGCCCGCGTCATCGACGCCAGCGGCAAGACGCTGCTGCCCGGCCTGGTCAGCGCCTGGTCGCGGGCCGGTATGCAGCCGCAGCAGCCGCGCACCGAGGAGTTCGCCGGCGGTGGTCGGCGCCGCGGCGGCCCCATGCCGATGCCGGGCGGCGGCGGCGGCGGCAACGCCCAGAACCGCGCCGCGACCAAGATCGTCGACGGTCTCTACGGCAAGCAGGCCGTGTTCGGCGAACTGCTGCAGCTCGGCATCACCACGCTGGCGCTGAATCCCGCCGGCGGTGGCTTCCCGGGCCTCGGCGCGCTGCTGCGGCCGGACGGCAAGACGCTCGAGCAGCTGACCGCCGACGACGACGCGTTCGTGCAGATCGGCATGGTGCGCGATGGCGCCACCAAGAAGCTGCTGAAGGAGCAGTTCGAGAAGGCGCAGAAGGTCGTCGCCGAACGCAAGAAGCCACCGGAGCCGGCGGCGCCGCCCGCCGAAGCGAAGCCGGCCGACGGCAAGCCCACCGCCGACGGCAAACCGCCCGAAGCGAAGGAGCCGCCGAAGGGCGAGCAACCGCCGAAGCCGGAACCCAAGCCGGAGCCGAAACCCGAGCCGAAACCCGAACCGAAGCCGGAACCCAAGCCCGAGCCGCCGAAGGCGGAGGACAAGAAGGAGGCTCCGGCCGCGGCGCCGGCCCCGGCCAAGAAGCCGGAGGCGCCGAAGGATCCCAACCTCGAAGTGATCGCCGACCTGCTCGAGGGCAAGCGGCGCGCGCTGGTGCAGATCGACTCGGCCGCCGACCTGCTGCACTGGCAGACCGCGGTCGCCGACGACGTGAAGTTCCCGCGCACGCTGGTGCTGCCGCGCCACGACCCGATGTCCGGCACGCTCGACGTCGTGCTCGACCAGGTGAAGGCGATGCAGTGTGCGGTGCTGCTGCCGCTCGAACTGACCACGCTGCCGCGCTCGCGCTATCTGATCCACCCGGCGCGGGTGCTGCACGAAGCCGGGGTCGAGATCGGCTTCGCGGTCGGCGACACGCCGTTCGCGCTGCGCGCCCTGTTCTACCGGTTGATGGAGCAGGTCCGCTGCGGCCTGCCGGCCGACGTCGCGCTACGCGCCATCACGCTGGCGCCGGCGAAGATGCTCGGCGTCGACAAGCAGAAGGGCTCGCTCGAAGTCGGCAAGGACGCCGACCTGCTGGTGTTCGACGGCGATCCGCTGGCGCCGACCGGCCAGCTGTCCGCGGTCTGGCTCGCCGGCCGCGAAGTCAAGCAGCCGTGAGCCGCGCCCTTCAACCACCCCACCGACTGCCGTTCCCGAGAATGCCCATGATGCGCCCCCACGCCCTGCTCGCGACCGCCCTGGTGTTGCTGGCCGCGTTCGAACTGCCCGCCCAAGGCCGCGGCCGCCGCGGCCAACGCCCCGATCAGGCGCCGCCAACGCCGGCCCCCGAAGCGAAGGCCGAGCCGGTCGCCGAGCAGAAGCCGAAGACCTGGCTCGCGATCGTCGGTGGCGACGTCTACCTCGGCACCGGCCAGCGGCTCAGCGGCGCCACCGTGCTGGTCGGCAACGACAAGATCGAGGCGGTCGGTCACAACCTGGTGTTGCCCGAGGGCACCACGGTCATCGACGCCAAGGGCCGGACCGTCTGCCCGGGCTTCGTCGCCGTGCAGGGCTACGGCATGGGGGCCGGCCGCGGCGCCCCCTACGCCGACTCGGTGAACCCGTTCGACCCCGAGATCAAGCAGGGCCTCGCGTCGGGCGTCACCGCGTTCCTGGTCGGCAACGTCGGCTCGGGGCCGCTGCCGACCGGCGGCAACGCGGTGATCAAGCTCGCCTACGGCGACGTCAAGGGCATGGTGCTGCAGGAGGACAGCGTGGTCGGCATGAACGCCCAGCTGAGCCTCGCCGATCGCGACAAGTTCGAGGAGACGGTCAAGAAGGCGAAGGAGTACCTGCAGGCGCTCGAGGAGTTCCCGGCCAAGAAGGCCGCCGACCAGAACGCCAAGGAGCCGGCGATGCCGCCGGGCGCCGACAAGATCATCGCGGTGCTGAAGGGCAAGGCGCAGCTGTGGCTCGGCCTCGGCGGCTCGGGCTTCAATCCGTTCGGCGGCGGTCGGCGCGGCGGTGGCGCGCGGAACAACGACGTCGACGCGATCCGCCAGGGCCTGGAGCTGGCCCGCCTGCTCGGCCGCGGCGCGGTGCTGCAGAAGCCGACCAGCGCCTGGCTGCTGGCGGACGAGATCGCCGCCACCGGCTCGATGGTGATGCTGAGCCCGCGCGACCGGGTGCCGAGCGACCCCGCCGATCCGGACCGCACCGGCAGCAACCTCGCCAGCAGCGCGATCCTGGCCAAGGCCGGAGTGCCGGTCGCGGTCACCTGCCCGGTGGGCATGTTCGGCGGCGCCGGTGTCGGCACCGGCGGCATCATGGGCCAGGACCTGAACACCCCGCACATCGATGCGGCGTTCGCCGTGCGCGGCGGCCTGGACAACCGCAAAGCCTTGCGGACACTGACCTTGGACGCAGCCAAGCTACTGGGCGTCGACCACCGGATCGGCTCGCTGGAGCCAGGTAAGGACGCCGACGTCTTGATTCTCGATGGCGATCCGTTGCACTATAGCACCCTTGTGACGACGGCCGTGGTCAACGGCAAAGTCGTCTACGAGAAGGCCAAAGAGCCCCTCTACCGACACCTCTCGGACCGAAACCTCGCGCGCTGAGCTGGAATCCCGTCGCGGCCAGGCCCGTCCACCAGGTCGGCCGCCTGCCGTGCGCCTTCCACTGGCTCGCCACAAGGACTTAGCAGCTCATGAGCGTCGAAAGCCTGAAGGAACTGGACGACTTCTTCCGCAGCATGCGGCAAGCGTTCAACAGCCGCGACCTGAAGACCTTCCGCTCGCACTTCTGGACCGACAAACGGTTCCACAACCTCGACGCCTCCGGGCGCCGCGACCGCGGCTGGGGCGCGTTCGAAGAAGTGCTCGACCAGGAGTTCCGCTACCTGGACTCGGTCAAGCTCGAGCTGAAGGACCTCGACTTCCAGATCTTCGAGGACCAGTTCGCGACCGTGGTCGGTGGCTGGCGCCTGACCCAGGTCGATCCGGAAGGACGCAATCACGACCAGAACGGTCGCTGCACCTTCTCGCTGTGCCGGATGAGCGACGACTGGAAGATCGTCGCGCAGCACTACTCGCAGATGTCGGCCGAGAGCGCGGCGACCGAGTGACCCGCGTCGCTCGCCGTCCGAGGTGACGGCGCGGTGACGGACCAGGGCCGCGGTGGCCGGGGATAACCCTCGGCGGCGGCTCGTGTGGTCGATACATTCCCCGGTTCGACCGCTACCCCGCATCGCATCGTGACCTCGACCGTCCAAGCGTCGCCGAGCAACGTGTCCCAGCCGTTCCAGGCCCGCAACAAGATCCGCCTCGTCACCGCGACGAGCCTGTTCGACGGCCACGACGCGTCGATCCACATCTTCCGCCGGATCGCCCAGGGCTCCGGCGCCGAGGTCGTGCACCTCGGCCACAACCGCTCGGTGCAGGAGATCGTCGACGCGGCGATCCACGAAGACGCGCAGGGCATCGCCGTCACCTCGTATCAGGGCGGCCACAACGAGTTCTTCCGCTACATGTTCGACATGCTGCGGGAACGGGGCGCCGGCCACATCCGCATCTTCGGCGGCGGCGGCGGCGTGATCCTGCCCGAGGAGATCGCGGCGCTGCACGCCTACGGCATCGGCCGCATCTACTCGCCGGACGACGGCCGCTCGATGGGCCTGCAGGGCATGATCGACGACATGCTGCAGCGCTGCGACTTCGCGACGGTGCACCAGGAAGAAGCACTGCCGGCGCTGCAGGCGAGCGAACCGCGGGCCCTGGCCAAGGCGATCACGCTGGTCGAGAGCTTCCCCGAACGGCACCGCGCCCTTCTGCGCGAACGGCTCGCGGCGCTGCCGTCGCCGCCACCGGTGCTCGGCATCACCGGCACCGGCGGGGCGGGCAAGAGCTCGCTGATCGACGAACTGCTGCGCCGCTTCCTGCTCGACTTCCCGCAGCTCCGGATCGCCGTGCTGTGCGTCGACCCGACCCGTAAGAAGACCGGCGGCGCGCTGCTCGGCGACCGCATCCGGATGAACGCCGCGTCGGACCCGCG
>JALORC010000075.1 GCA_025459175.1 Planctomycetota bacterium
GCAACCAGGGGATCAAAGACCTGGGTTCCAAGTTTCCGCAGCGCCTCCGCAGGGGCCCCCGATTCGCCGCGGATGGCTTGCACGTGCTCATCGAGAGTTTCCCGCAGGCCAAGAGCCTGCTGCTTCAGTGTCCCATCTGGTGCGAGCACGAAGCCTACCAACCGGTCTTCCGATGTGAACTTGCCGGGCTGTGCCGGGTCTGGAGTCCAATGCGTGTAGGTGACGATCGCTACGCCCGCTGTGCCCGGTGGGAGCTTGGCTGCAAGGGCGTCGACATTCGCGGGAACCCACTCGGGCTGACCAGCCAGCTCCCGCAGCTGTTTCGCGTATGTGTCGCGCTGAAACACGGATTCCGACAGGCTCGCGCCCGGGGCCCCACCGGGGACATCGGCAGGCTTGGGGTTGCCATGTCGATTCGCTGCCGCTTGCACAGCTGACGCGGATTGGCGCAACAGCGACTCCAGCTCCGCCGCGCGCTTGGGATCGCACTGGCGCGCTCTGGCAAGGTGCCGGTGCGCTCGTAGCTCTGCTGCACACATTGCCTGAGACGTCAGAAAGGCGGTCGTACTCACCTTTGCTTGTGCCGTTACCTCGCGCAAGGGCAGGCTGAGTAGGCCCGAGATCACTCTGCGTTCGGCGCTTGCGATTGCGCTGAGTTCGCGTGGCGCCGCGATGGTCTTCGTCAAGCGTGCCATCGCTCCCCGGCATGCTTGAAGTTGGAGTTCGAGAGCGCCAGCTAGGTCGCCCTCGGCAAGCTTGGTGGCAGCTAGGTTGCTGCGAGCCACGCGGAGATCAGGGTGGTCGCTGGGAAGGTTCTTCAACAGGACCGCGAGCACCTTCTCTTGCAGCTCACGCGCGCCCGATAGGTCGCCTTGGACATACTTGGTTGCGGCTAGGATTAGACGCGCCCTCTGCACTGTGGGGTGGTCTTCGGGGAGGGTCTTCACCAAGACCGAGAACTCCTTCTCTGCCAGCTCATGCGCGCCGGCTAGGTCGCCCTGGGCAAGCTTGGTACCGGATAGGTTTCCGCGCGCCACCTGAAGGTCGTGGTGGTTGTCGGGAAGGGTCTTCAACAGGACCGAGAGCACCTTCTCTTGCAGCTCACGCGCGCCAGCTAGGTCGCCCTGGGCACCTTTGGTAGCGGCTAGGTTTCCGCGCGCCACCTGCAGGTCAGGGTGATCGTCGGGAAGGGTCTCTAACAGGACCGAGAGCACCTTCTCTTGCAGCTCACGCGCGCCAGCTAGGTCGCCTTGGCGATGCTTGGTAGCGGCTAGGTTTCCGCGCGCCACCTGCAGGTCAGGGTGATCGTCGGGAAGGGTCTCTAACAGGACCGAGAGCACCTTCTCTCGCAACTCACCCGCGCCAGCTAGGTCGCCTTGGCGTTGCTTGGTAGCGGCTAGAGTTTCGCGCGCCACCTGCAGGTCAGGGTGATCGTCGGGAAGGGTCTTCAACAGGACCGAGAGCACCTTCTCTCGCAACTCACCAGCACCAGCTAGGTCGCCTTGGGCAAACTTTATGACTGCTAGGCTTCTGCGCGCCACCCGGAGATCAGTGTGGTCGTTGGGAAGGATCCTCGATAAAATCGAGAGCACCTTCTCTTGCAGCTCACGCGAGCCAGCTAGGTCGCCTTGGCGATGCTTGGTAGCGGCTAGGTTTCCGCGCGCCCGCTGCAGGTCGGGGTGGTCGTTGGGAAGGATCTTTAATAAAACCGAGAGCACCTTCTCTTGCAGCTCACGCGCGCCAGCTAGGTCTCCTTGGCGATACTTGGTAGCGGCTAGGTTTCCGCGCGCCCGCTGCAGGTCGGGGTGGTCGTCGGGAAGGGTCTTCAACAGCGCCGAAAGCACCTTCTCTTGCAGCTCACGCGCGCCAGCCAGGTCTCCCTGGGCAAGCTTGGTGGCGGCTAGGTTGCCTTGTGCCACCTGAAGGTCGGGGTGGTCCTCGGGAAGGCTCTTCAGCAGGACCGAAAGCACCTTCTCTCGTAGCTCACGCGCGCCAGCCAGGTCTCCCTGGGCAAGCTTGGTGGCAGCTAGGTTGCCTCGCGCCACCTGAAGGTCGGGGTGGTCGTCGGGAAGGGTCTTCAACCGGACCGAAAGCACCTTGTCTCGTAGCTCCCGCGCTCCAGCTAGGTCGCCCAGGTCATGCTTGGTGGCGGCCAAGTTGCCTCGCGCCTCCTGCAGGTCGGGGTGGTCGTCGGGAAGGGTCTTCAACCGGACCGAAAGCACCTTGTCTCGTAGCTCCCGCGCGCCAGCTAGGTCGCCCAGGTCATGCTTGGTAGCGGCTAGGTTTCCGCGCGCCTTCTGCAGGTCTGGGTGGTCGTCGGGGAGTCGCTTCCCCCTAACGCGAACGCACACCAAGAAGGCTTCGTCTGCCGTCTGAACATCCCCAGCTGCATAGGCGACCGAGGCCAACCGCCAGACCAACTTCTCCGCGTCAGCCTCATCCTGCTCGGCTGCCGTCATGGACTCCACAACCGCCCGAGCTTGCTCGGTCGCTGTGCGGACACCACCCCGGTCGCCAGCCTTCAGCAGCGACTCCGCTCGCTCGACCAGCTCCCGCAGCCGTTTCGCTGGAAGGGCCGCATCCTGAGCTGCGAGCTGCAGGCAACACAGGGCGGTTGCGACGACGGCGAGGCTAGGATTGTTCATGGGAGGGTTGTCTCCGAGCGAGTTTCGGCAGCATGTCCCACCAAGAGGCCGGATCGGACTCGTTGCACATGTAGAATCCGAGAATTTGCCACATAATCTCTGCCAGCTCCTTGGCGGGCTCCAATCGGCCGCTGGATCGGACATGGCGCCGCGACCACCGGCTTCGAACAGCTCCTTGGTTAAGTGCTCCGGCTCGGATCCAGTGTTCGAAGGCCATGAAAGCTGCGGCGCTTCGCCGCGGCAGCGCATCGAGGGCCGCCACATAGCCGCGATGCACGGTGGCGGCCAGTGACTGGGAGCCGGGCCCGACGTCACCCGCTGCACAAGCCCAGCGTGCGCGGCAGATTGCGTGCTTGAGCGGCACCTCGGCAGACCTGGCGGAACACTTCCTCGACGATTACCTCGCCATGCCGTGCAACCAGCGGCAAGCGGCCGTCGACGAGGCTCGGCGAACGCACCCGAACTGGCCGAGGAACTCGGCCAGCGGCTCCGGCTGATGCCCGAGGCCCACCACGGCACGCAGCGTTTGGCCGGTGATCGGCACCGGCTACTTCTTTCCGCGCTCACTCACCCCTCTCGCGTCCAGGGGGCGGGGCAAGGTCCACGGACGGAACCCTGCGTTCGTCAGCGCAATCCCAAACGGCGCATGTCGCGCTTGGAGAGCTGGCGCTTGTCGATCGCGTAGACGTTGTCGAGCCCGTACAGCTCACGAGGCGACCTCGTGCTCAGCCCGGCGCGGTGGACCACGTCGACCACTTTGACCCTGGCCCGCCAAGAGTTCGCGGCCTGCATCTCTCGCACGGTGATCCTCGGGATCGGGGCCAGCGTGACATCCCACCAGGCACCGTCCGCGAGGAGGTGGAGCTGGCGCGTTGCCGAGATCACGCGCATCCGCTGCCATCGTTCCTCGCCATCGACCGCCAGGGGACACCGACGGAGCCTCCGAGGCGACGGATTCTCCGCCAGCAACCCCGTCGCGGGATCGACGAACAGCCGATGCCAGGAATGGCTCAGAAGCTTGGGGCCGAGCGCGGACGCCACCCAGACCTGGCCGCCGTCCGTCCAGGTCGTGATCGCAACGAAGTCGGGGATATGGTCGCGGACGTGCTTCTGGACAGCGCTGGTCAGCTTCACGTGCGAGCAGATTTCCGACCAGACATCGTCCCACGGCCGACCGACCTGAGCATGCAGGTAGCGCTGCAGCGGCCGCAGGTTCTCGTTGAGTTCTTTTTGACCGCCTCGGAGCCGCGCGTCGCGACGCACACCGATCACGACAGGCGGCGACTCACCCTCGTCGCGCAACGGCGGGCGATTCTCCAATCGGCAAGCGCCGACTCGTGCCCGCTCCACGATGACCTTCGACATGTCGCTTCGCATACTTGCCCTAACTCGACGTGGAAACTCTGACGATCCGAGCCCGCGGACTCGGGTGGCGAACCGCAACTTTCCGTTCCGGGAGGACCCGGTGAGGCCGCTTTCCGTGCCGCGTGCAGGCCGATAGCGACACAGGGTGTCGGCGTCGCATGAGATTCGCTTTGTGCGGTCCCTTCGGGTCGTGAGCGGTCGCTCGAGTCGCGAGCCGTCCTGCCCTGTTCGGCCCCAGCCAGCACCGGCTATCCATGTTCATGCTGCGTTCGGTTGCAGGAGTGCGGCCATCGGCTGCTTGCGGAGGACAAGCGATTCGATAGATGTGTCGGTCTGACCAGGCATTGAGTGCATTGCCGCACGACGGAGGCCTCGAGGCCTCATGAGCGTCGGCGGTGTGCACAACAGAGCAAGAGGTCCGAGGGAGAGCGGGTGCACAATCGGAGATGGAAAAATGCACCTCGTGGTAGGTTCGAGGGTGATTGAGGAGGGCCGTGACAGCATCCGATCGCTGGCAAGAACACGATCTGGTCGACAGCAAGGCATGGATCCGGGCTGCAAGGCGCCGGCAGGATCCGCGACTTGCACCGTGCGTCCGAGAGCCGCATCGGAGGTGGCGGTCGCATCTTGCGGAGAAGCCGAGGGTGCGAGGTTGCCGGTCGCTGTCGCGACAGGCTGTAAGCGCGCACCGGGTGAAATGGCACGGAACCGTCTCGCCGCACTTCACCGCGCGCGCATGTAGTCCCCAGGATCCTGACCGATCACGAACTGCCAGACCACCTCATAGAAGTTCGTCGCGCCGGTGACGGTCGGCTCACTGCCCAGTGCGAACGGCGGCGCACCGGTCAGCGAGGCGATGCCGAAGAACGGCCGCAGCCAGAACGCCAGCTGCCCGCCGACCAGCAGGTAGAGCAGCAGCCACAGCCCGACCAGCACCAGCGCCTGCTGTCGCGACAGGGCGTGGTCCCGCACGAGCAGCTGATGCTGCCGTTGCACGGCGAGCAGCCCGGCGATCGCGACCAGCACCATGTTGAGGCCGACGAACAACGGATAGCCGCCGAGGTCGCGCGGCCCGGGCAGCGGGGACGTCCTGGCGAGCAGCAGCACCGGCGGGCTGGTGCTGCCGAGCAGCACCGCGAGCGATCGCAGCAGTGCCGAACTGGTGCGCTGCACGGCGGCGAACGGCAGCGGCGCGCCGACGAAGCGGGCCGCGACGGTGGTCGAGAGCCCGCACAGCAGCGCGGTGCCGAGCAGCAGCAGCGGGAACTTCACCGCGCTGCGCCAGGCGTAGGTCAGGTTCTTGCCGGCGCCGATCGCGAAGCCGTAGGCGGCAGCGGCCAGCAGCGGCAGCGCGAGGTGGCTGACCCGCCCGACCCAGGCCGTGCGCATCACGCGAACAGCTCGATCGCCCGCGCCATCCGCACCGTGACGAACAGCAGCAGCGCCGACCACAACAACAGCAAGCCGCGGGAACGGAGCGCGCGCAGATCGCCGTTGGTGGATGTGCACAGCCCGAGCTGCAGCAACCCGGCCAACGCGGCCAGCGCCAGCATCCCGCGCGAGGCGGTGCCCGCGTCGATCAGGTCGCCGTTCTGCATCGTCAGCTGTAGGAACCAGCAGATCGGGGCGAGACCGAGTGTGAACAGCGAGGCCACTGCGGCGATGACCAGGGCCAGAGCCAGACTGTTGGCGGGGCCGCGGCGGATGCCGAGGTAGGCACCGAACACCTGCAGCGACGGCCAGCAGAGCAGCGTCGAGCCGCCGAACAGCGCCGCGATCTTCCACCACGCGGAGCCGCCCTGGGCGAGGCCGTACGGAACCGCGGCCAGCGCCGTCGCGAGCAGCAGCACGAGGCAAAGGGTCCACGGTGGGGCGACCCCGGCGACGGTCGCCGCCAGCCGTTCGCGTTCGGCCAGCAGCAGCTCGAAGGCGTGCCCCGGGTGGCGCAGCAGCGCGTGCAGTTCGCCGGCCGCGAACGGTTCGGCCGGCGGCGGTGGCTCCGGCGCGGGCGACGGGGTGTCGGGCATCGGGTCGGTCATGCCAACCACTTTGCGAAGCAAAGTGGGCGTCGTCAATCCCCGACCCGGCGATGGGGATGCGTTCCGTACATGCAAGGAGGCGGGTTGCCCCGCCTCCCGCGTGTTCGATCGGGCGCTCGAGGGAGCGCCGCGCGATCAGAACGTCAGCTGGAACAGCAGCGACAGGATGTGGTTGTTCTGGCTCGAGCCGCCCGTGGCCGGGTCGATGTCCTGCCACGTGTACTGCAGCTGCGTCTTGCAGGCGTGACCGTGGTAGAACGCGTTCACCACACCGCTGATCTCGGTGACGTCCGCGTCGACGCCGGCCACGAATGGGCTGCTGTCGGATTCGACCATGGCGACCCGGAGGCCGAGGCCCCACTGCATCGCGCTGTCGCCGCTCTTCGGCAGCAGGTAGCCACCGCTGACCGCCCAGCCCATCGGCTCGGTCTCGCCGGCGCTACCGGCGCCGTCGATTTCGTCGGTGCGGGTGTAGAACTCACCCAGCAGGTTGATGTTGTTCACCGTCCAGGCGGTGTTGACGTTGAACGTCGTGCTCTCGAGGTCGGGCTGGGCTCCAGCCGGCAACTGGCTGTTGCCGAGTGCCACACCGGCGCCGATCGTGCCCTTCAGCTCGGTGTCGCCGCTGCGGAAGTCACCCTGGCGCCAGTACTCGGCCGTCTGCTCGCCGCCGAAGAAGTCGCCCAGGATGTCCCAGTTGACCGCGGCCACGTAGCTGAGCTCGTTGTCCGGGTTGCTGGCTTCCTCACCGCCGAACGCCGCTGCCGCGACCGGCGAGGCGTCGGTGTTCATCGCGCCGACCGCGAAGCGGATCGGCTTGTCCTTCTCCATCACCGAGCCGACCACCCAGGCGCCGCGGGAGCGGGCGTCGGCGAAGGCCTGCGAGGCGATCGAGCGATCGACGAACCACAGGCCGTGCACCCAGCCCGTCGACTCGAGGCCGAACATCGTCTTGCCCTGGCCGAGGCGGACGCCGACGCGGCCGTCGTCGCTGGTGCTGAAGTTGTACTGCGCGTAGGCATCCTTCAGGATGCTGTCGCCGTTGATGATCGGATCGCCGAATTCATCTTCGCCGATCGCGCCGCCGCTGTCGGCGAGGTCGAGCTGCAACCGGTAGATGATGTTCTTGCTGAAGGCGTGGCCGCGCAGCTGCGTGCGGGCGGTGCCGACATCGAAGCTGTTCGTGTCCGCGGCGTTCTCGTTGTTGGCGAACGACCAGCCGACCTGCACGAAGTTCAGCCAGTTGACGCCGAAGCTGTCACCGCCGTTGTACGTCAGACCGGAACCAGCCTTGGCGCTCCAACCTTCTTGGGCGACCAACAGGGACGTCGAGACAGCGAAGGCCAGCAGGCCGTAAGGGATCGACTTGCGCATGGATGTTTTTGAACTCCTCCCAGAAGGGATGCCGTTGGACGGCACCGGGGTGCGACGACAGTTTTCGTGGGTTGGTCGTCGCACTTGGAACCGCCTGAGTCAGCCAGAGTAGGCAGCTGGCCCGCGACGCGTCAAAAGAGTTTTCCACACGATCTCCCCATGACACCGAACGTTTGTTAGTGCCGACCCCAGGCGGGGCTGTAGCGATCGCACCAGGGGACATGCGGGGTCGAATGTGGAGAAAGTGCAGATTGCCCCCTGGATTCGAGGGTCTCGGGCGGTTTGGGGTTGGCGGAGTTTCGGGGCCTGCCGACCCCGGTTCGGGGTGGCGCCGGACTCGGGGTTTTTCTGCCTTGGCGCCAACTTTTCTTCGCCTGCAGGCCGATCGACAGCTGTTGGCTAGGATGCCAACCCGCCCACCGCACCGACTCGATCGGGGGGTCCCCAGATGGCTGAACAGACGCTGCGAACGACCTGCAATCGCGATTGCCCCGACGCCTGTGGCATGCTCGCGACCGTCAGCGACGGCGTCGTGACCCAGCTGCGCGGCGACCCCGATCACCCGGTGACCCGCGGCTTCCTGTGCTTCCGCACCAGCCGCTTCCCCGAACTGGTGGCGGCCGGGCGCATCGGTCAGCCGCTGATCCGGCGGCACGGTCGGCTGGAGCCGGCGACCTGGGACCAGGCGCTCGGCCTGATCGCCGAGAAGTTGCTGCAAGTGCGCTCCGAATCAGGGCCTGCGGCGATCTTCCACTACCGGTCCGGCGGCTCGCTGGGGATCCTGAAGCACCTCGCAGACCTGTTCTTCGACCAGTTCGGGCCGTGCACCGGCAAGGTCGGCGACATCTGCTCGGGGGCCGGCGAGGCGGCGCAGCTGCACGACCTCGGCACCAGCGACAGCAACGACCTGTTCGACCTGCTGCACAGCCGCCACATCGTGCTCTGGGGCAAGAACCCGGCGGTCAGCAACGTGCACTTGGTGCCGGTGCTGAAGGACGCCCAGGCCCGCGGCGCGCGGTTGGTCCTGATCGATCCGGTGCACCACAAGTCGGCGTCGCTGGCCGAGGTCGCGCTGCAGCCGGCACCCGGCCGCGACTACGAACTGGCGCTCGGCATCGCCCGCGAACTGTTCGACAGCGGTCGCATCGACCCGCAGGCGGCGAGCTTCTGCGACGATCTGCCGGCGTTCCGTGCCCTTGCCGAGGCGCGTTCGGTAGGCGAGTGGGCGGCCTTGGCCGGCGTTGCGACCGAGGCGGTGCGGCAGCTCGCCGACCGCTTCGCCGACGGCCCGACCGCGATCCTGGTCGGCTGGGGCATGCAGCGGCGGCAGCGCGGCGGCGCCATCGTGCGCGCGCTCGATGCGCTGGCGGCGATCTCCGGCAACCTGTTCCGGTCCGGCGGCGGCGTGTCGTTCTACTTCCGCCGCCGCAAGGCCTTCCGGGCGTTCGGGCCGGTGGTGAAGCCGCCGCGGGTGATCCGCGAACCGCTGCTCGGCCACGACCTGCTGGCGGCCACGGCCCCGAAGGTGCGCGTGCTGTGGGTCACCGCCGGCAACCCGGTGGCGATGCTGCCGGACTCGGCGACCACGGCTCGGGCGATCGAGGCGACCGAGTTCGTGGTCGTCGCCGACTGCTTCCTGACCGACACCGCGCGCCGCGCCCACGTGGTGCTGCCGGTGCCGACGCTGCTCGAGGACAGCGACCTGCTCGGCGCCTACGGCCATCACTGGATCGGCGAGTCGCGGCCGGTGGTCCAGATGCCGCCCGGGGTGAAGCACGAGGTGGCGATCTTCCAGGAGCTCGCGCGGCGCGTCGGTCTCGCCGACTATCCGCAGGACTCGATCGACCAGTGCAAGCGGAACGCGCTCGCCGACGTCGCCGGCCAGGGTGCGAGCCTCGACTCGCTGCGCAAGTCCGGCGCCGTGCGCAGCCCGGTCGCCGATCCGCTGCTGTTCCGGCAGGGGCAGGTGTTCACGGGCACCGGCCGGGTGCAGCTGCTCGCCGAGGCGCCGCCCGAGCCGCAGCTCGAGCTGCCGCCGGCCCGGCCGGGTGCGAGTGCGCCGCTGTGGCTGTTCTCGAACTCGACCGAGAAGAGCCAGGCCTCGCAGTGGTCGGGCAAGGGCCTCGGCGCGCTGCTGCCGTGCACCGTGCATCCCGAGGTGGTGCCGAACGCTCGCGACGGGCAGCGCGCGCGGCTGGTCAGCGCGCACGGGTCACTGCAGGTCGAGCTGCGGCTGGATCCGGCGCAGCGCCGCGACACCGCGATCGTGCCGAAGGGCGGCCACTTCGACCGCGGCCAGAGCGCCAACGCGCTGATCGCGGCGCGGCCGACGGATCTCGGACTCGGCGCTGCCTACCTCGACTGCCTCGTGCGTATCGTGCCGGAATGAGGCGCATCACCGGCACGCACGTCTATTCGTACGTGAAGTGCCCGCACCTCGCCGCGCTCGACCTGCACCTGTCGCGCGCCGAGCGTCGGCCGTCGACCGAGTGGGAGGAGTTCGCCGCGAAGCGCGGTCGCGACTTCGAGACCGCCTACGTACAGCAGCTCGGGGTCGTGCAGCCGAGCTACCCCGAACGCGATTTCGAGGCTGGCGCCGCGGCGACCCGCACGCTGCTGCAGGACGGCGTCGAGTGGGTGCACCAGGCCGTGTTGATGGCCGACGACCGGCTCGGGTTGCCCGATCTGCTGCGCAAGGTGCCCGGTGCGAGTCGGCTCGGCGATCACCACTACGAGGTGCTCGACGTGAAGACCTCGGGGCGCGCGCGCGGCGACCAGATCCTGCAGGTGGTGTTCTACTCGCAGCTGCTGGCCGAGCTGCAGGGCCGCATGCCCGAGCACGGTGCGTTGATCCTGAAGGACGGCCGGCACGAACGGTTCCTGGTCGCCGACTATCTCGCCGCCGGCAACGAAGTGGTGGCGGCCTTGCGCGCCCTGCGGGCCGATCTCGGTGCGTCGCGGCCGTTCCTGCAGGCCGGTTGCCAGGGCTGCTATCACGACCAGCGTTGCCTGCCCGAGCTGGCGCGCCGCGGCGATCTGTCGCTCGTGCACGGCATGAGCCACGGCGCACGTGCGATCCTCGAAGGTGCTGGCTGTGCGAACGTGACCGAACTGGCGACGTTCCATCCCGATGGGGCCCGCGCGCGTGGCAACCTCGACGCGGTGCTGCTGCGGCGGCTGCGGCGCGGGGCGATGGCGCATCTGCTCGGCAAGCCGTTGGTCGAGGAACGGCCGCGCGCCGAACGCTTCGACTCCGCCGCGATCGTGCACCTGCTGAGCGATCCGTTCGCCGACCGCGTGCTGGCGATCGGGGTGCTGTATCCGGCGCGTGAGGACGGTGCGTTCACCTGCGAACTGCCGGCCGCGGCCGGCGACGAGTGGGACGCGCTGAAGCGACTGGTGCAAGCACTGCCGCGCGCGACGCCGCTGCTGCACTTCGGCGAGGCGCTGCCGCGCTGGCACGAAGAGCACGCCTTCGCGCGCGACGCCGATCCGGCGATCGAGGCCCGCTTCGTCGATCTCGCCAAGCGGCTGCGCAGCGCCGCGGTGTATCCGCGGGCGGTGTTCGGGCTCGCCGATCTGGTGCGCTGCTGCCTCGGCCGCGATCCATTGCGGGCCGGCCATCCGGGCTCGGCGGCGGCCTGGGCGGCGGCGCCGGACGGGGCCGAGCGCCTGCGTGCCAAGCTGCACGCGGATCTGCAGGATCTGGCGGCGTTGAAGGTCGCCGTGCTCGATGCGGCGCCGACGCCGGTCGCCGACGCCGGTGCGGTCGCGGATGCGGCCCAGGATCCGGCCGCGGCACCGACCGGCTGAACGCCGCTGGTCCTCGTTGCGTCCCGGCGACCCGGCGCGGCGAACGCGCAGCCATGGACGGCATCGACGACTACTTCGAATACGCGCTCGACCTGCCGGCGGACCAGCGCGAGCAACTGCTGGCGGGCCTGCGCGCGACCGATCCGACCATGGCAGCGCAGCTCGAGCGCTGGCTGCGCGAGCTGGTCAGCAACCCGGATTTCGCGTGCCACGGCACGTCGCTGGCCGCGACCGTCGACGAGCCGGCCTCGGTGCGGTTCGCGGTGCTGCGGGTCGGCGATCTCGCGGCGGCGGTCAAGTGGTACACCGAGGTGTTCCGCTGCCGGGTGGTGAGCCAGCAGGCTGATCGGGCGGTGGTCGCGTTCGCCAATTTCGAGGTGCAGCTGGTGCTCGGCGAGCTCGAGCCACCGGGGCTGTGCGTGCGGGCCGCCGATGTCGCGCGGCTCGGCGGCACCGAACGGCGCGCCGACGGCAGTCGCGCGCTGCGGCTGGTCGATCCGTGGGGCAATCCGTTCGAAGTCACCAGCTGAGCTGTGGCGGCGTGATGGTCGCCGCCGGTGACTGCTTCGACTACTTGCCGCGGCCGTAGGCGCGCGCCGTTGGCGGCGGTCTACTGCCACCCCCGATGCTCGCCGCCGCCACCACGCTCGCCTTCGACGACCCGCTGGTGCTCGGCGTGCTCGGCGGCATGGGCATCGCGCTGGTGCTGGTGCTTTGGCGCGAGCTGCGCAACGTGCCGAAGCGCCTGCTGGTGCTGATGGCGGCCGCGTTCCTCGACATGGTCGGGCTGTTCATGGTGGTGCCGATCCTGCCGTTCTACGTGCAGTCGCTCGGCCGCGGCGGCGCCAGCGTGTTCGGAATGGCGCTCGGCGAAGGGCAGCTGACGGCGCTCGTCATCAGCGCGTTCACGATCGCGCAGCTGATCAGCGCGCCGTGGTGGGGGCGGTTGTCCGATCGCAAGGGGCGCCGGCCGGTGCTGCTGATCGCGCTGTCCGCGTCGGCGATCGCGTTCCTGGTGTTCGGCTTCGCCGACTCGCTGTGGCTGCTGGTGCTGTCGCGGGTCGTGCAGGGGGCCGGCGGTGGCACCGTCGGTGTGATCCAGGCCTACGTCGCCGATGCGGTCGATCCGAGCGAACGGGCGCGCGCGCTCGGCTGGCTGTCGGCCGCGACCAACCTCGGCGTCGCCCTCGGTCCGGTGCTCGGTTCGGGTGCCGCGTGGCTCGGCCAGCAGGATCTGTGGCCCGGCGATGGTGCCCTGCAGCTCGGTCGCAGTGCGCCGGGCCTGTTCGCCGCGCTGCTGTGCCTGCTGAATGTGTTCTTCGCGTTCCGCTACCTGCCCGAGTCGAAGGCGCCGCCGGTCGCCGGTGCGCCGGCCGCGGTGCGGGTGCGGCCGCTGGCGGCGATCGGTGGCGTGCTGGCGCGACCGGGGTTGCCGGCGTCGCGGCTGTTGTTGATCTACGCGATCGCGATCGGCGCGGCGCAGGGCGTCAATCCGACCATGGTGCTGCTGCTCGGCGAGCGCTTCGGTGCCACCGAGACCTCGATCGGCTACCTGTTCATGTACATCGGCTCGCTGTCGGTGTTCGCGCGGGTGCTGCTGCTCGGCCGCGCCGTCGATCGACTCGGCGAACCGCGCTTGCTGCCGATCGGCCTGCTGCTGCTGTCGATCGGCCTCGCCGGATTGCCGCTGGCCAGCGGCATCGGCTCGCTGGCGCTGGTGGTGGCACTGCTGCCACTCGGCATGGCGCTGACGTTCCCGTGCCTGACCTCGATGTTGTCGCGGGTCGTGCCAGCCGCGGATCGAGGGCTCTACATGGGCCTGCAGCAGACGTTCGGCGGTGTGTCGCGGCTGCTGGCGCCGCTCGCCTACGGCTACGCGTGGGATCGAGTCAGCCGGCCGGCGCCGTTCTGGCTCGCCGGTGGGGTCGTGTTCGTCACGTTGGGGCTGTGCATCGGGCTCGCCCGCCATGTGCCGGCGAAGTCGGTGCCGTCGAGCAAGTCGGGCTGAGCAGGATTTTCGACCGCACTGGTCGGTACGCGGCCTCGGAGTTCCACCAGATGCAGGAACTCCGATGCAGACACCTCACGACACGCTGGTCCAATCCGTGCTGCGGTACCCGGCGCTGGCCGCCGCCTGGGTCCGCCATGTCCTGCCCGCGCGGCTCCGCTCGATGATCGACTGGACCACGTTTGCACCCGCGAACGGGCGCCTGACCGGGCTGCGGTTGCGTTCGCACCACGCCGACCTGGTGTTCACGGCACGGCTGCGCAACCAGGCGGTGTGGGTGGTTTTCGTCATCGAGCACAAGGGTCACCGCGATCGTCGATTGCAGCCGCAGCTGCTGCGCTACGTCGTCTACGTGCACGATCTGCAGCATCGGCAGCAGCCGGTCGAGGCACCGTTCGTGTTGGCGCTCGTGCTGCACCACGGTGGCCAGCCGCCGGCGCCGCCCGCGGCGCTGCCGCGCGGGTTGCGGCGCCTGTTCAGCCCGTTCCAGCCGCGCCTGCGACCGCTGGTGCACGACCTGCGGCTCGCCGGCGAGGCGGCACTGCGCCGATCGGGGCTGCCACCGGCGCTGGTGCTGACGTTCTTGTTCCTGCAGCACACGCGCGGCTGCACCCCGGCCGAACTGCTCCTCCGCATCGATCGTTGGGGCGATCTGCTGCGCGCGATCGAAGCGGCTCCCGGACCGCCGGCGGCGATCGACCTGCTGGACTGGCTCGGCTGGTATCTTGTCGACACCACCGAGCTGCTCGAGGAGCAAGTACAGATGTCGTTCGCCAGGAATCTGCAACACAGCGAGGGATTGCCGATGACCACCGGACAACGCATTCGTCAGGAAAGTCGCGAGCTGGGCCGCATCGAAGGGCGCGCGGAAGGCCAGCTCCAGGGGCGCATCCAAGGGCGTACCGAGGGACGCCAGGAGGGTCGCAACGAGGGCCAAGCGCGGGCCTTGTTGCGGCTGCTGGAGCGGCGCTTCGGCCCGCTGCCGGCGGCAGTCATCGAGCGCGTGACCAACGGTTCGGCGGCCGAACTCGATCGCTGGACCGATCGTTGTCTCGATGTCGCGGCCCCAGAGCAGTTGTTCGCCGACTGATCGCAGTCTCGGCTCGGTCAGCGGAACTTGATCCGCCGCCCACTGAAGTCGCTGCCGCCGAACGGCTCGCCGTTCTTCACCTCGCGCTCGTCGACGGTTGCGGTGACCGTGCTCGCGCGCACACCTTCCAGCACCAGCAGCGCCAGCGCTGCGAGCCAACCGTGCCGCGCGCGCAACCGCGCCGCACCCGGCAGTCGCTCGATCGCTGCCGCGATGCCCAGCGCGATCAGCGGCAGGCACAGCGCGCCCTGGCGCGCGTAACCGAACCAGCCCGCGACCACGACGAGCTTGGTGGCGGCGAACGCGAACAGCGGCCACAGCCGCCGCACCTTGCGCAGTGGCCACAAGCCAACGGCTGCCGCGGCCAGCATCAGCACCCGCCAGCTCGCGGCCCACGGCCCATGTGCGGTGACCAGATCGACCTGACGCCGTTCGCCCGACAACCCGATCGGCAGCGCGTGGCCACCGAGGCCAAACGTCGCGCCCTGTGCCGCGTGCCACAGCTTGGTCGCGATGCGCCCGGCGGCGGCCCGTGGATCGGCGGTCAGCTCGGCGAAGCCGAGCGCGGTGCCGTGCACGACCGCATCGAGGTGCGGCGGATAGGCAAACGCCAGCTGCCCGCCGCGCGGCAGCACTTGCCGCAGCCCGCGTGGGTAGCGTTTGTCGCCGCCCGACAGTGGTGGCGGGCGATCGAGCGCCGCCCGTGAGAAGCCGCCGGCCGCCTCGGGCGAGTTGGCGAGGAAGAAGTTCAGGCCGCCGTAGAGCGCGACGAACGCATGCGGCAGCGGTTCGGGCCAGCAGCCGTAGGCCTCGCGCACGACGTCGAGATCGGCGGCGCCGACCTTGCCGGCGCCGCGGGTGCGCATCGTGTCGCCGACGAACTGCAGCACCGGTCCTTGCTGGAACGCCGGCAGCGAGCGCAACCGCGTCACGGCATCCTGGTCCCACGGCAGCGGGCTCGGCGGCAGCGCGGGGGAGCCCTGGTTGAACGTGTCGACCAGCGCGTTCGCGTGCAGCTGCCACGGCACCAGCACGGTGGCACTCGCGACCGCGCCGAACAGCAGGTGGCGCCACGCGGCGCCGCCGAGGCGAGCGACCGCGGCGAACACCAGCCACGACAGCACGTGTTCGGCCCGCAGCAGGCACAGCGCGCCGTGGCCCGCACCCCACATCAGCGACCACCAGAGGCCCCGCACCCCGAGCAGTCGGTCCTGCACCAGCAACATGGCGAGCACCGCCGGCAGGTAGACCGTCTCCGCATGCACGCCGCTGCCGAGCAGCAGCACGTTGCTCGCGAACGCGCACAGGCCGGCGGCGAGCAGCGCGGTGCGCCGGGCGACCTTGTCGCGCAGCCACAGCCACAGCAGCGGTGCGGTCGCGGCCGCGCACAGGTTCATCACCAGCCGCGGCAACCAGGCGCCGGCCGGGTCGCCGTTCCACATCATCGCCACCAGCCACTGCATGCCCGGCGGTCGCCACGGCAGCCGCAGCTCGACGTCGTCGATGCCGCCGGCGAGCTTGTGCGCGAGGTCCTGCCAGACCGGCGCGTCGCCCTGGAAGCCGATGTGCCAGCCGGCGCCGCCGTCGGGCCCGGCGACGCGGAACAGCAGTTGGGCGGCGAGGCTCAGTGCAAACAGTACGACAGCGGGCACGCGTGGATGCTACGAGGGCAGGGCCACCGCTCCAGTCCGCAGCGATGCCATGTATGTGCCGCCGAGGGCGCGCGGGTAACTTGCCCCGCGCCGACCGGCGCTGCATGACCAGTTCGCTCCCTCCCGCACCCGCGCCGAGCTCCCGCCTGTTCACGCCGGCGCTGGTGCGCCGCACGCTGTTCGTCGCGCTGTTCGCGGTGGTGGTCTACGCCGCCTGGCTGCTGCTGGCCGACTTCCCGGCGATCGTGCGCAGTCTGCAGGGCGTGAGTGCCTCGGCGGTGCTGCTGGCACTGCTGTATGCGACCCTCAACTACGCGATCCGCTGGCTGCGCTGGGAGCTCTACCTGCGGCGGCTCGGGCTCGTGGTGCCGTGGACCGAGAGCGTGGTGGTGTTCACCGCCGGGTTCGCGATGACGGTGACGCCGGCCAAGATGGGCGAGATCCTGAAGTCGCTGCTGTTGAAGAACTCGCGCGACATCGCGGTGGCGACCACGGCGCCGATCGTGGTCGCCGAACGGGTCACCGATCTCGGTGGTCTGGTGGCGCTGGCGGCGATCGGTTGCCTCGCGTTCGACGCCGGGGTGCCGATGGCGATCGGTGGCGGCGTGCTGGTCTTGTTGCTGTCGGTGATCTGCTCGGTGCGGCCGGTCGGGTTGCTGCTGGTGCGCTTCGCCGGTCGCCTGCCGGTGCTGCACAAGGTCGCCGATCGACTGCTCGCGGCCCATGACTCGCTGCATCGGCTGAGTGGGTTCGGCATCATGCTGCAGGCGACGCTGCTGTCGACCTTGGCCTGGTTCACACACTGCGTGTGCCTGTGGCACTGCGCCGAGGTCATCGCGCCGGGCAGCATCGACCTGCTGGCGAGCTGCGTCGCCTACGCCGTGCCGCTGCTCGGCGGCACGCTGTTGTTGATCCCCGGTGGCCTCGGTGCCACCGAGGCCAGCATGACGGGGCTCTTGGTGGTGCTGTCGGGCTCGCAGATCGGCACCGCCGCGGCGGCCGCGATCGCGCTGCTGGTGCGGCTGGTGACGTTCTGGTGGGCGATCGGGCTCGGGCTCGCCGCGCTCGGCTGGTGGCATCGCCGGTATCGCCGAGCCGACCGCTGAAGAAGGACGGGTCTCCCTGAATTCAAGATTTTCTGGTTTCGACTTCTCTCTCTCTCTCTCTCTACTCTCGGCTGATTCGGTGCCGCATTTTCGCGGTGCAATCCATGAGGTGAAGGGATGCTCACGAAAGCTCTGTTCCTGGCAATGATTGCTGGTTGGCTCGGGGACCTGTGTGGCAAGGCGGAGTACCGACCTGGTGCCCAGGGTCCGTTGCCTGTGCCTCCTTGCACGGCCTGCAAGCCGCAGTTGACCATCGTTCCCCCAGCGATGGTGCCAAAAGTAGCATTTGCCACCATCAGCCAGTCGGTGGCAAGATGTCTCTGGTCAGCAGGCGACAACGTCTGTCTTCCCAACGGAACCTGCTGGGCGGACCTGAACGTCTTTATCGAGGTTCCGCCAGGGGGAAGCGGTAGGGTGGCCGGCGGCGGCAATTGCGTCGCCGGTGTCTTCAACGGGCTGAGGTGGTTGTCGCCGTGGACCATGGCCAGCAATCAGACACCCGGCACGCCGCCAGTTGGTTCCGGCTGTAGCAGTCAAGGGAACGCTGCTACCTTCGAGCTGTGCCCCAATCCTTGTGGCGTGGCCTGTGGCGCGGCTCCTCCTGTCACCGTCTCCGTGGCGCTTGCATGCACCGACTGCATCGGCGCCTTGTGAAGAGATCACAATGAGGCGGCCAATAGGGATTGCTCTGTGCTTGCTGATGGCGGGTACTTGTTTCTGCTTCTTCTACTCCCGAGGAACAGGTTCCAGGTCTGCGGCGGCGGCTGTCGTGGGGGAGGCTAACCCTGCCCCCGACGGCTTCGAGCTCAGGGTTCCCGAGCTTGCTGATGAAGCCGTGGAGACAGTGGCTGTGGCTGCCAAGGAGCTCGGTGCCTCGCCTTGTGTCGAATCGGCACATCTATGGGTTGATTGCTCCCACCAGGATCCTGAGTGGCTGCTCTTGCCGCGGCTTGACTCGGGGTTGACCTTGTTCCTCTGCTCGCTGTCCGGACCATTGCGTCCAGAACCATTGTTTCGACACCGCGGCTTGAATCCGGACGACATCTACATCCAACCCGATGTCCGGGCAGAGCTAGCAGCGTTCATGGATCGAATCTCGCCCGAGATCGTCGCGATCAACGAAATGCTCGGCAAGGTTGCGGTGCACGAAGCGGAGTCGTTCCGCCATCACCCGGCCATGCGCACCCTCGAGGGCGCTCGGAGGCGTAAGCATGTCGATGGTGTCGAGTCGGACGCAGTGGTGTTCGATCTCTCCGTCCAGGAGGAAGTTGGAGCCGCGGTGTTCCTGGGGGCCGAGGGCGGCATGGTCGTCGTGCCGCAGAATTTGCTGCCGGTTACGAGATCCCTGCGGGACCGCAAGATGTTCCTGGCCAGTGAGGTAGGCGTTGCAGTGGTCGAGTGGTTCAGGACCCGTGGCTACTGCAGCAAGGAGGCCGCCCAGGCAGCCGTCCTTCTGGTTGCCGAGGACTCGCAGCGGTTCCACTGCAGGTAGCGTGTCGAAAGTGGTATCGCCGGGCGGACCGCTGACTCGCGCTTGCCCTGGCTTCCACAGCCGGTTGTCATGGCTCGATGCAGAACGGCATCGACACCGGCGTGCCCGCGAACGGGTCAACGGGATGGCAGCGACTCGTGTCCCGCATGGCGGGCCTCGGCCTGCCGCGCATCCTGCTGCTCGCCGGGTTGCTGCGCCTGCTGTGGCTGTGGCTCTGCCCGAACCAGCCGGTGTCGGACCAGCACATCTATCACCAGGCCGCGATCGCGCTCGCGCGCGGCGAAGGCTTCGTCGAGACGAGCGGACAGCCCCACGGCTGGTGGCCGGTCGGCTACTCGGCTGCGCTGGCGCCGTTCTACTGGCTGTTCGGTGACGCGCCGCGCATCGGTCACGGCGCCAACCTGCTGTTCGGCCTCGCCACGGTGTTCGCGCTGCACCGGCTCGCGCTGGCGCTGGCCGGGCCGGCGGTGGCCGCGGTCGCCGCGCTGCTGCTGGCGCTGCACCCGACCGCGATCGTGATGACGACCGTGCACGCGCTCGAGAACCTCTACATCCCGATCGTGCTCGGCGCGCTCGCGGTACTGGTGCGGTTCGGACCGGGGCCGGGTGCGCGATGGCGCGCGGTGCTGGTGACCGGACTGCTGCTCGGCCTCGGCGCCTATGTGCGTGCGCCGTCGCTGTTGCTGCTGACGGTGGTGCCGCTGTGGCTGCTGCTGATCGGCATCGGCTTCTGGCGCACGCTGCTGCCGACGCTCGCGGCGGCGGTGGTGGCGCTCGTGGTGTTGTTGCCGTGGGGTTTTCGCACGCAGCACCACTTCGGCACCTTCCAGCTGGTGTCGATGAACGGCATGTCCAACCTGTGGATGGGCAATCACCCTGGCTCGGACGGTGGCTACCACGAACTGCCGGCCGATGTCGCCGCACTGTCGGTGCCCGATCGGGAGAAGGAACTCGGCGCGCGCGCGATCGCCTTCATCCGCGAGCAGCCGGTTCAGTATCTGCTGCGCTGCGCCCGCCGTTGTGTGATGACGCTGCGCTCGGACACGATCGCCGTCAGCTGGAGCGAGCCGGGTCTGCTCGCGCGCGGGCTCGGTGGTCTGGTGACGCCGCTGAAGGCGATCACGTCCGCCGCCTTCTACCTGGTCGGCGCCGCCGCGCTCTGGTCGCTGTGGCGGCGGCGGCGCGCGCTCGATCGCGTCGATCTGCTGCTGGTCGCGGTGCTCGCGGTGCTGGCGTTCCCGTTCGTCGCCATCGTCGGCGGCAACCGATATCACCTGCCGCTCGGGCCCGTTCTCGTGTTGCTGGCGGCGCGCGGGCTGGCAGGATCACCGCCGCGTTGACGCCGCGCGGTCACTGCTGCGCGAGGCAGCGCAGGCCGGGACTCGCCGCGATGCCGAACGCCGAGCCCGGGTCGATCACCGCCAGCTGCCACCAGAAGCCGGTGCCCGGCGTGTAGCCCGCGGGCCACGGGAAGCCGAGGGACCAGGCCCCGTTGCCGTCGAGCGGGGCGACCAGCGTCGCATCGAGGCTCGGCACCAGCGTGCCGCCGAACAGCGGCACGTTGATCGCCGAGAAGCCGAGCACGAACAGCCCGATGCCGTTCGCCAGCCCGTTGCTCGCGGTGAAACGCACCGTGTTGCCCGCGGTCACCGAGCCGGTGCCGACCAGCCCCGGCACGCCGTTGCTGCCGGCGATGCCGCCGCCGAGGTCGGTCCACGGGCTCGGCGTGCGATAGGCGCGCAGGTCGCTGCCGATGCCGGCGACCACCAGCGTGCCGTCGTTGCCGAGGCACGGGCCGCCGATGTTGATGTTCGGCACCGGCACCGACCAGCGCAGCGTCAGGTCGGCCTCGAGCGCGAACAGGCGCCCGGTCGGGAAGCCGCCGTTCGACGCGAACACGCGCCCGTCGGCGTCGATTGCGAACCGCGTCGTCGTGTAGCCGAGCGGCACCGCATAGGTGTTGCGCACCGCGCCGGTCAGCGGATCGAGGCGGGTCAGGATCTCGCCGGGCTGCACCATGTAGACGCTGCCGTCCGGGCCGCAGCCGTACTCGGCACCCGCACCCGGCAGCGACGGCACCGCCCAGCGCTGCTGCAGTGCCGTGCCGGTGTCGGTGAACGCGTAGAAGAAGTCGACGCTCGGGTTGGTCTGCGCGCGGTTGCAGTAGACGGTGCCATCCGGGCCGACCATCGGCGTGTGCTGGCTCAGGAACCCCGGCATCAGCGGGCCCTGGTACTGCAGCAATCCGGTGGTCGCCGAGAAGCGCTTGATCACCTGGCCACCGGGCACCGAGTCGATCGCGTAGATCGCGTCGCCGTTGCGGGCGACGCCGCAGTTGCCGCTGACCGAGGCCTGGCGGTTGGCGGTCCAAGCCGTGCTGCCGTCGCTGGCTCGGATGCGCCAGATCTGCTGGAACGAACCGACGATCAGGTCGCCGTTGGCGGCGAACACCACGCCGTCGTAGGCGCCGGCGGTGATGACCGCCTGCGAGGTCCACACCGGGTTGCCGGTGGCGGCGTCGAACGCGTGCACGACCCCCGACGAAGTGGCGCCGTTGCCGGAGCGCGCCGCGTAGACCTGGTTCTGGCTGTGGCCGAGCAGCCACGTGGTCCACTGCCCGGTCGCGAACGGCACGTCGCGGCGCCACAGCTGCTGGCCGGTGGTCAGGTCGAATGCGAACACCGGCGCCTCGTTGGGCACGCCGCTCGGCGCGAAGCCGGTCTGGCGGACCACGAACACGCGCTGACCGGCGACGATCGGTTGCCAGGCGATGATCGAGTTCGGACCGCCGGACCACGCGATCTGGGCGCTCAGCGGGCCGTAGGCGGTCGACAGCCCGTTGCGCTGCGGATTGCCGCCGGAGTTGGGCCAGTCCTGGGCGGTGAGCAGGGCGACTGCGGAGAGCGAGAGGACTGCGAGCAACGAGGTGATCGGGCGCATGGGCGGCAGTTGGGCGGGGCCGCAGCACCATCGGTGGGCCGGGGCAGGCCGTCAACCGGCGGACCGGCCCCGGCGGCCCCGGCCCTGCGCGGTTCCGGCGCGCCGCGCCGAAGCGGCCATTGGCCCGACGCTACTGCAGCGGCGCTGCCGGCCGGTGATCGCGCTGCCGGCGTTTCTTGGCGGGGGTAGGAACAAGAAGCTGCAGTCCCCGACCACCCGGAACCTTCCCGCGCCAGCTTGCTGCCCGATCTCCGCCCAGTCCAGCCGCTACCTGCCGCCCATTTACCCCCTCCACCGCCGATTCGCGGTCACGAGGCAATCCGCTACCCCGCCGCGACCCACGAGTGGTCGCCGCACCAGCTGACCCATCCCTCGGCGGGTCACTTCACTCGGCCTGGCCATCGTCGCGACCCGGCGGCGCACGGCTCGCCGCCAGTTCCGGAGCTCCCGCCGGAGACAGCCCCCTCGCCCCGAGCACCCGCGCGATGGAGCGTTGTTCAGCACGAGCGCAGTCATCGGGATGTCAGGTGAGCAAAGGATAGGAACCTCCTGCAGGCTGAACGCAGCATCGAGGCAAATGGGCGGCCCGAACGTTACGCATGGCTGGGTAATGCAAACACGGCGCGGGCCGTCGCCGCCACGAAACGTCGCGCCTTGGCTCTGCGCCTGCGACCGGCGCAGCAGCAGCCCCGGGCCACCCGGTGCCCATCACCGCGTAACAACCGAGGATGTCCGGGTCGAAGCCCCCACGTCCACCGACGAACACGTTGCCTCGGCACGAGGTCGATCGTGCAGTCCGTGGGTGCCACTCCCGGCCCCGAGATCGTGGCCACGCCGGCTTCGTGCCAAGCAACATCGGTGTCTTCACGCATGGGCGCTTTCACCCCATCGAAGCTGAAGGCCAGGAAGTCGCCCTTCGAGGACAAGGGCGCCTGTTCGTCGATTGCCTTCTCGATGGCTGCATGGCGATTTCCTCACCGCGCTTCCGGACTGCGTTCTGGATCGCAGTTGCCGAAGGCTATTCCGGCAGCGACGTGCCCAGGATCAGTTTCGACCTCCGCCGTCGTCAGCATCGCCGCGCCGACCGCCGCCATCTCCTCGACGTCCGGTGTCATGAATCGGTCCCGCATGCCGCACGCGTCATCCAGCGGCACGGCACTGCCTTTCCCCGGACCATCGCCCCGATAGGTGCGCAGCAACACCGTCACCTTGCCGAATGGCGTCAACCACTCGCACTCCGCCATCCCCCGATACCGTAGCCTTTCGCCAGCGACCACGACTGCCGGCTGCAGCACTTGGTCCTTCGACAGCAACACCTGCTTGAACGCCTCACGGCCGATCGCCGCCAGCAGCCCACACAGCCCGCTCACAAACCCGCCGAAGCAGGCAGGGGTCATCGCCTCGCGGCCGATCTTCGCGGCCACCTCCCCACGTTCCTGCTCGAACTTGCGGGCGAGGCCGGCTGCGAGTCCAATGTTCGAGGTCGTGGAGTGTGGCGTGTTGCCACGTGCAAGTTTGTCTGTGCGTACCGTTTATAGACGTAAGATCGACTCCGCGGCCGTTCCCAAGATTCTGCATGAATCAAAATCTCCACCCAGCCCATCATGACCACTCAACCGGCAAAGCGACGGCTGTACGGGACATTCGCTGGGCAGTTGCCCCGACTCACGGGGCAACCTGCCGTGCCCGAAGTCGACGGACGTTATTGGCTCGCGGACCTCTATTCGGCCCGCATCGATGACGGTGTACTCGCGGCAATTCGAACAGTGGCGCAGATCCATCTCGGCGGGGGAAGGCTGCGCTTTGCCGACGAGACTTCCTCACTCGCTTTTCTCTGTCGTCTTCGATGCGTCGACAGTCTTTGCGATTATCTCATCCTCGCGCTTCAAGTGGTGGCCGAGCAGAAACCGTATGCGGTCGAGGCGGCAGACCGAGCCGCGCTGTGCGCGATGACGGCAGATCGAGAGGCATTGCCGCCCGATGAGAGCGGCTATCTCGATCCGGGCGACGAGCTCGACCTGCGAATTCCGGTGGTGAGGCTGGTGCACCTCAGCGACCTGCTCGCTCACGAGAAGCTGTCGCTCTCGATCCCGACCCGGTTGTTTTCGTTGGAAAGTGCGATTCCTTCCGATCCCACGCAGCCTCGCACACGAGCGCCGGGGAGCGACCCGTTGAAGCTTGCGGCTGCGCCAGACTATTGCTTCGTATCTCATTCCTGGGTCGATCTCGGCATGCCCGACACCGAAGACGGTAAGTTCTATCGGGTGCTGCTGCTCATGGCTCTCGATGTCTATCTTCAAACGGGCATAGAGTACTTCTGGATCGACTATCTCTGCGTCACGCAGGACCCCGCGGCACAAGCCGAAAAGTGTGCGGATCTTGCTTCGGTGCCAGCCATAGTGGCATCAGCGAGAACCTTTATGTCCGTGTGCCTCGAGATCTACCAGTACCACTCGAGCGCCTGGTGCGCTTTCGAAACCCTGACATTCATCGCCACGAACCCTTACTGCCAGCCGCTCGACTTCATCAGGCACGAGCGATCGAACTACCGGTTTGGGATGAATTTGTCGGACCCGAGCACGGCCAACGCCAACGACAAGATCCTCTACAGCTTCACCGATCAGCCTCTCGAGTGCGGGCGCGAAGCGGATATACCCTTCCTCCAGCCCGGGCTCGAACGGGCCATCGCCCAGGTGAAGAATCGCCTGTGGCGGCTCGGCGCGCGAGGCATCAAAGCAGCGGCCGGCATGGGTCGGGCGGAAAATCTGGGAGTGCTGGTCACCGAACCCCTGCTGCAATTCCTGCGTCCCAACTTCATGGGCGACGAACAGCGCCCCACGAGTAGGGCCGTGATCGAAGGCATCGATAGCCAGCTCTCCTCGCTGGGCTACCGAAGGATCGCTGTCGAGGACATTCAGCGCCTCGCTGCCGTGCTCGACAACTGCTGGACCATGATGTTCGTGCTTGCCGCCCTCGAGGCATTGAATCGGGATCATCTCGTGAGAGTCCGCCGTAACGGTGCCTACGATGTGCCCCCACTTGAGCTCACGACCAGCTACGCATTTCACAACCAACGCGGCACGTGAGGCATCTGGCGACACGGCACGTCGGCGCAGAGTCCGCATGGGCGTTCGATCGCGTGCGTGGATTCGCAGCGAGATGAGCGTGCCCGTGCTGGCAGCCGACGGCTTCACCTTCTTCCTCCACGCGACGCGGCACCACCCGCGAGCGCAGACCGGACGCTGGCGCCAGCACCCCGTGATACGTCACCAGGTGCTTCCGAGGCTTCGGCACCAGCGCGCACAGCCGCTCCATCAGCACCTGCTTCGTCATCACCACCGCCGTCGTCCCGTCGCGCCAACGCTTCTTCAGCGAATACCCGATCCGCCGTCCGCCAACTCCACCAGCCGCGCGCGCACCCGCCGGCCCGCCACCCGAAGATATGCTCCTGGCCGTGTCCGGTGTACGCGCACGCGTGGTTCAGGGTCGGTTGGTCATGGATGAGCCAACCTCATTGCCAGAGGGCACGATTCTCGATCTGGTGCTGGACGACGAAGGCGACGATCTCCGGGAACCAGAGCGCGCGGCTCGTGACGCGGCGCTGTCGAGAGCCTCGCAGCAATCTCCGGCGGGATTGGGGCGCCCGATCGCAGACGTCATCGACGAGCTGCGGCGAGAGTGATGGAGCTCTGAGGTAGCTGGTCTTGCCACCAGGCGGATCACGACCGGCCTGTTCAGGGCGGTGGCGATCCGCCGCAACATGGACAGGCAGTGCCCGCTGGAACGTTGCCCCGGCGCGGTCATGATCCTTGCCCCGCCGCCGTCCCACCTTGCAGCTGTCGCTCGAACAACGCCTGCTCCGCCTGCTGTCCCGCGAGGAGCGCGACGAACAGCGCAACCATCGCGAACTGCGCGCGCAGCCGATCGAGCTGCGGGTGCTCGAGGGCGAGTGCATCCAGGGCGCGCGCTTCCTCGGCGAGGACGACGGCAGCTTCCGGTTCGCGGTCGCCGACAACGGCAGCAAGTTCCGCCCCGGCGATCCGCTGCTGGCCGGCGACGGCGTCGATCTCGAACGCACCGTGCCGCTCGCCTGCGGTGGCTACGATGCGCAGCGCGGCGAACTGGTGTGCGAGCCGGATCCGTATGCGCGCAACACCGAGTTCGAGCTCGAGCCGGGCCGCGTCTACGTGCTCGACCGACGCCCGCTCGGGCTGCAGGGGCGGTTGCGCGACGCGGTGCTGGCGGCGTTCGCGTTCCCGATGCTGGCCAAGGTGCTGCACGGCGAGCACACGCTCGGCGCCGATGCCGGCCGGCTCGAGCGCGCGCGCGCGGCGCTGTCGGCGATGGGGCTCAACGAGGCGCAGGTGGCGGCCGGTGCGGCGGCGATCGCGACCGAGAGCCTCGCCCTCGTGCAGGGGCCGCCGGGCACCGGCAAGACGCGGTTGCTGGCGGCGGTGGTGGCAGCGCTGTGTGCGCGCACGTGTCGTGTCGCGCTGTGTGCGTTCACGCATCGGGCGGTCGGCAACGCGCTGCTGGCGATCCGGCGCCAGGCGCCGCAGATCCCGGTCTACAAGCTGGCGTCGTCGTCGAGCGACGACCACGACGAACTGCGTGCGGCCGGTGTGCTGATCGTCGACGCGCGGCGCGTGAAGCTGCCGGAGAAGGGTGCGGTGGTCGCCGGCACCTGCTACCAGCTGGCGAAGCTGCACGACCGCGAGCGCTTCCACTACACGGTGTTCGACGAGGCCGGGCAGCTGCCGATCCCGCACGCGCTGCCGGGCATGCTGCGCGCGCAGCGCTGGCTGTTCTTCGGCGACCACCGGCAGCTGCCGCCGGTGGTGGCGACCGCGCAGGCCGATCGCGAGGCCTCGATGTCGATCTTCGAGCACCTGCACACGCGCTACGGCTCGCACCTGTTGGACACGACCTATCGCCTCAACGACGACGTTTGCCGCGTCGTCAGCGACACCTTCTACGACGGTCGGTTGCGGCCCGCCGCCGAGGTGGCCGGTCGGCGCATGCCGTTCCGACCCGGCGGCAGGCTCGATGAAGTGCTGGCGCCGGAGCCCGGTGTGGTCTGGCTGCGCATCGATCATCGGCAACCGGGTGCGCGTTCGCCGGAGGAGGCCAACGCGGTCGCCGATCTGGTCGAGGACCTGGTTCGCCACCACGGCGTGGCGCCGCGCGACATCGCGGTGATCGCGCCGTTCCGGGCCCAGGTGCGGTTGCTGCGCACGGCGATCCAGCACAAGGCGCTCGCCGATCTCGACGACCTGGTCGTCGACACCGTCGAACGCATCCAGGGCCAGGAACGCGAGGTGGTCGTCGTGTCGCTGACCGCCGGGGATCCCGCCGAATCGAAGGGGCGCGGCGCGTTCCACCTGTCGCTGAACCGCCTCAACGTCGCGCTGTCGCGCGCCCGCACCAAGGCGGTGCTGGTGGCGAGCAGTCACGCGTTCGCGGCGTTGCCGCACGATGCCGGTGGTCTGCGCATGGCATCGCGCTGCAAGGAGCTGCGCGACCGCATGTTCGCGGTCGATCTGACCTGTCTCTACGTCGCGAACCACCGCGCGCCGAGCAGCCTGACATGAACCAACCATCCCCGTCCCCGTCCCCGCTGCCGTTCTCGTTGCCCGCCGAGCTCGCCGGTTGGTACGGCACCGCGGCGATCCTCGGCGCCTACGCACTGTCGACCTTCGGGATACTCCGTACGGGAGATCGCTTGTACCAGGCCCTGAACCTGACCGGCGCCCTCGGCGTGGCCTGGGTCTGCTGGCGCAAGCGCACCTGGCAAGCGTTCTGGCTCGAGGCGATCTGGGCGGCAATCGCCCTGATCGCGCTCGTGCGCGGTCTGCTGGCGATCGACTGAGGCGATGCGTACCGGGGCGTTGCGATCGCTGCTTCGAACGGCGCATTCACCTCCGCTGCGGCCCGACCCGATGCACGCCCAATGCGCGCATATACGTCGCATTCCCAGGAACTAGAGGCGGTGGCGGCGGCGGCGGAGCTGATCGCCAAGAGCACGGAGCAGCTGCGGGGAGAGGAGCCGGTGGCTGCCTTCCTGTTCGCCAGCACCGAGTATGACCATCGGCAATTACTGGCCGCGCTGCACGCGCATTGGCCCGACCTGCCGTTGGTCGGTGGCACCACCGACGGCGCCATCTCCGGGTCGGGGTTCGCCCACGACTCGGTGCTGCTGACATTGCTGACCGGCGAGGGGCTGCGGGCGCGGGTCGGACTCGGCCGTTCGCTGAGCCAGGATCCGGCGCGCGCGGTGGCGGAGGCGCTGGCCAGCGTCGGGTCGAAGCCGAAGCTGTGCTGGACGGTGTTCGCGCCGACCAGCAACGCGACGGCGGTGGTGCGGCTGCTGCAGCTGGGAGTCGGCATCGAGTGCCCGGTGGTCGGCGGTCTCACCGGCGACCATCGTGCGTACTCGCGGATGGTCGAGTTCTGCGGTCGCGAGGTGCTGACCGACTCGCTGCCGGTGATGTTCCTCGAGGGCGATCTGCTGGTCGGCTGCGGCGTGGGCACCGGCTGGTTCCCGATCGGCGAGCCGAAGATCGTCACCCGGGCCACCGACAACTGGGTGCACGAGATCGACGGGCGTCCGGCGCTGCAGATCTTCCAGGACTACTGGGGGGCGATCCCACCTTCTGACAGCCTCGGCGAGTACCCGCTGGCGGTGTTCCCGAACGGGGCGGACGGCGACTACCACCTGCGCGCGGTGCTCGACGCCGACCGCACGAACGGCAGCCTGCGGGTGGCCGGCGAGGTGCTGCAGGGGGCGGTGATCCGGCTGACCGAGGTGGTGCAAGACGGCATCCTGGCCGGCTCGTGGACCTCGGCATCGAACGCGATCGCTGCCTACCCAGGTCGCGATCCGCAGATCGCGTTCGTGTTCAGCTGCGCCGCCCGCAAGTGGGTGCTCGGCACCAAGGCCGAGACCGAGATCGAGCATTTGCGCTCGGCATTCGCCGGTGCCGGCATCGTGCCGGCGTTCGCCGGTGGCTACTGCTTCGGCGAGATCGCGCCTGTGCGCCCGAACCATCCGAGCGAGTTCCACAACGAGACCTGCGTCACGGTGATCCTCGGCCAATGAGCGACGGGCGGACCAGCGACGACATCAGCGAACTGGCGCAGCTCCGCCGCGAGCTCGCCATCGTCAAGCGTCAGTTGGTCCAGACCCAGCGCGTCGCCGAGACCTCGGAGAAGATCACCGAGCAGAGCAAGCGGGCGATGCTGCGCACCAATGCCGACCTGCAGCGGCTGGTCGGCGAGTTGCGCAGCGCCAAGGTGCGAGCCGAGGATGCCACCGAGGCGAAGAGTCGCTTCCTCGCGGTGATGACGCACGAACTGCGCACGCCGCTGCACGGCATGATAGGCAGCGCCGACCTGTTGCTGAGCACCGGGCTCACCGACCAACAGGCCGAACTCGTGCAGCTGCTGCGGCGTTCCGGTGCTTCGCTGCTGACCATCGTCAACGACATCCTCGACTACTCCCGCATCGAGGCGGGCATGATGCAACTGGAGTCGTTGCCGTTCGTGCTCCCCGACTGCGTGCGGGAGGTGCTCGACCTGCAGCTGAGTGCCATGGCCGATGGCCGTCTACGCGTTCGCTGCGAACTCGACCCCGCGCTGCCGGCGGCAGTGCGCGGCGACGAGGGGCGCCTGCGGCAGGTGCTCAACAATCTGGTCAACAACGCGATCAAGTTCACCGCCGCCGGCGAAGTGGTGGTCGGCGTGGCGCCGGCGGGTCCACCCGACCTGGTGCGGTTCACGATCCGCGACACCGGGGTCGGCATCGCCGCCGAGGCGATGCCGCGGCTGTTCCAGGCCTTCGTGCAGGAGGATGCCAGTACCACGCGTCGCTTCGGCGGCACCGGGCTCGGGCTCGCCATCTGCAGACGACTGGTGCAGCTGATGGGCGGCGAGATCACGGCTACCAGCGAACCGGGCCGCGGCTCGGTGTTCACGTTCACGTGCAAGCTGACGGCGGCACCCGCGGCGAAGCCGGTAGAGACGGCGCCGAGTCCGCAACCGGTGTTCGCCGGCAAGCGAGTGCTGATCGTCGACGACCACGATGCCAATCGCCTGCTGATGCACCGCATGCTCGAGCGACTGGGATGCGAGGCCGAACAGGTCGCCGACGGCGTGCAGGCGGTGAAGCGCCTCGCCGAGGAGGACTTCGCGGTCGTGCTGATGGACTGCAGTATGCCGGTCATGGACGGCTACGAGGCGACGCGGCAGGTCCGGCAGGGCTCCGGCGCGCGCGCCAAGGTGCCGATTCTCGCCCTGACCGCGAACGCGCTGCCCGAGGACCGCCAGCGCTGCCTCGACGCCGGCATGGACGGCTACCTCAGCAAGCCGGTGCGCCTCGGTGTGCTGCAGGCAGAGCTGGCGCGGGTGCTCGGTCGCTGACGCGGCCCGGCGACGCCATGGTCCGTACGGTTACTTGACGCCGTGGCCGCAGACGGTCGCATGGCCGCCCTTCATGTGGACCACTGCTGCTGCCGCTGTCGCCAGGATCGTCTCGGGCAATCGTGTGTTCGTGCACGGTGGGGCCGCCACCCCGACGGTGCTGTTGCAGGCGTTGGCGGCGCGGGCCGCCGAACTGCGCGGCGTCGAACTGGTGCACCTGCACACCGAGGGGGATGCCCCGTGTGCGGCGCCGGGTCTCGCCGACAGCTTCCACACCAACGCGCTGTTCCTCGGCGCCAACATCCGCGACGCGGTCGCGCGCGGCGATGCCGACTACGTGCCGGCCTTCCTCAGTGAGATGCCGGCATTGTTCCGGCAGCGGGTGCTGCCGCTCGACGTGGCATTGGTGCACGTGTCGCCGCCCGACCGCCACGGTTACTGCTCCCTCGGCACCTCGGTCGACATCGCGCGTGCGGCGGTCGATTCGGCCCCGCTGGTGATCGCCCAGGTCAACCCACGCATGCCGCGCACGCACGGCGACGGGCTGGTGCACCGCAGCCGGTTCGCGGCCGCGGTCGAGGTCGACACGCCGTTGCCCGAGCACGGTCATGGCGAGGCCGGTGCCGAGGAACGGGCGATCGGTCGCCACACCGCGGCGCTGGTCGAGGACGGCGCGACGCTGCAGATGGGCATCGGCACGATCCCCGATGCGGTGCTGGCAGCGCTCGACGGCCACCGGGACCTCGGCGTGCACACCGAGATGTTCTCGGACGGCGTGCTGCGTCTGGTCGAACGCGGCGTCATCACCGGGCGCCAGAAGAAGGTGCACCCGGGCAAGCTGGTCGCCGGCTTCGCGATGGGCACCCGCAGGCTCTACGACTTCCTCGACGACAACCCGCAGGTGGCGATGCTGGACATCAGCTACGTCAACGACCCGGGCGTGATCCGACGCAACCCGAAGGTGGTCGCGATCAACAGCGCCATCGAGATCGACCTGACCGGACAAGTCTGCGCCGATTCGATCGGCACGAAGATGTGGTCGGGCGTCGGCGGGCAGATGGACTTCCTGCGCGGCGCGTCGTTGTCGCCGGGTGGCAAACCGATCCTGGCCCTGCCGTCGCAGACCGGCAGGGGCATCTCGCGCATCACGCCGATGCTGAAGCCGGGTGCCGGCGTGGTGACGACGCGCGCCCACGTGCACTGGGTGGTCACCGAGTTCGGTGCCGTCGATCTGCGCGGCAAGAACCTGCGGCAGCGCGCCAAGGCGCTGATCTCGATCGCGCACCCGGACCATCGGGAAGCGCTCGAACGGGCCGCGATCGAGCGCTTCCGGAAGCTGCCCGATTGATCCGATTCGGTCGCACCCTGCCCGAGCTCGGGTCGCAGGCGATCAGGCCTGGGTCCGGCGCAGCACGAAGTGATCGCGCTGCACCTTGTCGCCGCCGGGCTCGGGGATCGACCAGTGACCGCGCAGCACCTTGCCGTCGTCGTCGAGGGTGCCGACGTAGTGCACCTGGTGCCCGGGGAACTCGAACTGCAGCGGGCCGCGGTCGGGGACCCAGACGTTGGTGGTCGCCTTGCCGCGATAGCTCTTCACGAACACGACCCGGTGGCCTTCGACCTCGCCCTCGACGGTCGAGTCGGACGGCAGCGTCGACAGCATGTCGACCTCGGTCGGCGCGCCGTTCTCGGTCTGCACCTTGGCGCGCCCGGCCAGGATCGTCGAGCTGTCCTGCATGTTGCCGACGAACGACTGACCGCGCTGCACCACCCGCATCGTGATGCCGTGGCGGCCTCCACTTTGCTGATAGTGACCTTGCCAGGTGCCGGTCAGGTCGAACGGACGCATGCCCACAGCATGCAAATGGCACGCCGGGTCCGTCAATGGCCCGGTACCGATGGCATCGGCAATGACAGCAGCGACTGCAGCACGAGGTGCACCAGAGTCGCCGTCGGATTCCCGCCGTCGACGTCGACCCGCCACGGGATCTCGTCACCGGGTGCTTCGAACCGCGCGTGCAAGGCGCCGGTCACCGCCTCGTCGGCGTCGCTGGTGCGGCGCGGGTCGGCTGCGCGCTGCCGGGCGCGGGTGCGCGCGGTCTCGGCGTCGACGGTGACATGCACGAGCACGAGTCGGCAACCAGCCGCGGCGGCGGGGGCGAGCAGCTCTCGGCGGTGGGCGATTGTCGGGAAGTTGCCGTCGAGCAGCACGACCGGCTCGCCGCGGTTCGTCGCGGCGATCGCGCGCGCCAGCACTTCGCGGTAGGTCCGCTGCGAGAACTCGGCGGTGTAGTGCTCGGGCCGGCCCCGCTCGGTCGGAGCGAGCCCCGCGAGTTCCCTGCGCACCGGGTCGGTGCCGATCGCCGGCCACGACGCGACCGCGGCCAGGGCCTGTACCAACGTCGACTTGCCGCAGGCCGGCGGCCCACAGACCACGATCCACAGCGGCGCACCGGCTTCGAGCAGCAGCGCCGCGGCGAGTTCGAGGTGTCGCACGGCGGAGCGCGCCGAGCGTTCCCGGTCGCCGGACGACTGCTCGGACTCGGCCGCCGCGAACGCCGCCACCTTGCCGCGCACCATCGCCCGATAGCTCGCCAACGTCGGCAGCAGCGACGGCAATTCGGCATCGCCACGCGCGCTCGTGTAGGCGCGCACGAACGCGGTCGCCAGCGCCGGCGCGCCGCGATAGCGCAGGTCCATGACCAGGAACGCGATCTCGGTCGCGACGTCGCCGATGCGGAACCGCGGCTCGAACTCGATGCAGTCGTAGATCGTCGGCGGCTCCGTCATGCACACGTTGCGCGCGTGCAGGTCGCCGTGGCCGTCCTTGACGTGCCCGCTGGCGGCGCGCGCCAGCAGCCGCGGCAGCAGCGCCGCGAACGCCGGCGCCGAGGCCGCCGCCGCCGCCGCGAGCAGCGGCGGTGGCAGCAGCGGCTTCGGCATCGCCTGCAGTTCGCGGAAGTTCGCCGCCGCGAACTCGACCAGCGCCGGCGCCGTCGCCATCGCGGTCGCCATCGGCACCGGCTCGCTGCCGGCGTGGAACGCGGCCACCTGCCGCGCCAGCGCCTCGATCTCCGCCGCGGTCACGGCACCGTGCGCCAGCAGCTCGTCGAGCATGCGTTCCTGCGGCAGCCGGCGCATCACCACGGCGGTGTCGAGGTCCGCGGCGCCGTCGTCGTCACCGAGCGCCGCGAAGCGCACGCCGCCGTTCGCGGTGCGTCGCAGGGCCGCGGTGCCGAGATAGGTGTCGGAGCACAGCCGTCGGTTGAGCCGCACTTCGTCGCGGCACGCCTGCCGTCGCGCGGCCAAGGTCGTGAAGTCGACGAACGGCAGCGCGATCGCCTTCTTCAGCTTGTAGACCAGGTCGCCGGCCAGACACACGATCGACAGGTGCGTCTGCAGCACCTGGACCGCGGCCGGCGCGTGCGGGTAGCACGCGGCTTCGCCGAGCCGCGCCAGCTCGTCGAGGCCGCTCACGGCAACATGCCCAGCGCGAGGTACCCGAGATAGAGCAGGATGCCGAGCAGCAGGCCAAGCGCCACCACCCGCAGCGCATGGCCGAGCGGCCGGTTCACAGCGCCGCCAGCAGCGCGGTGAACGCCGCTTCGTCGTGGATCGGGATGCCGAGCGTGCGCGCCTTGTCGAGTTTGCTGCCGGCGTCCTCCCCGGCGACGACGTCGGTGACCTTCTTGCCGATGCTGCCGGCGGTGCGCGCGCCGAGCGCCTCGACCTTGGCCTTCGCGTCGTCGCGCGACATCGAACTCAGCCCGCCGGTGAACACGAACACCCGGCCCGACAGCGGGCCGGCCCCCTGCGGTTCGGCGTGCTGCGGCACGACCCCGGCCGCCGCCAGCGCCTGCAGCGTGGCCTGGTTCTCCGCCGACGCGAAGAACTCGACCACCGCCGCGGCGACCTCCTCGCCGACGCCGTCGACCGCCATCAGCGCCTCGGTGTTGGCGGTGGCGAGCCGTTCGAGCGAACCGAAGTGCGTCGCCAGGTCCTTGGCCGTGGTCTCGCCGACGTGGCGGATGCCGATGCCGTGCAGGAAGCGCGCCAGCGCCGGGGTGCGGCACGCGGCGATCCGGGCCAGCAGGTTGGTGGTGCTGCGCTCGCCCCAGCGCTCGAGCTCGAGCAGCTGCGCGAGCTTCTGATCGAGTGTGAACACGTCCTGAAGCGACGTCACCAGCCGCGCCTGCACCAGTTGCTCGACCTGCTTCGGGCCGAGCCCCTCGATGTCGAACGCGCGGCGGCCGGCCATGTGCACGATGCGACCGACCAGCTGCGCCGGACAGTCGAGGTTGCCGCAGTAGACGAACTTGCCATCGGCCTGCAGCGGTCCCTGGCAGGCCGGGCACTGCGCCGGCGGGGCCGGCGGCACGGCAGAGGCCGGGCGCTGATCCGTCAACACGCGCACCACTTCGGGGATCACGTCGCCGGCGCGCTGGATCTCGACCGTGTCGCCGGCGCGCACGTCGCGTTCCTGCAGCAGCGCCCAGTTGTGCAGCGACGCGTTGCGCACCGTG
>JALORC010000246.1 GCA_025459175.1 Planctomycetota bacterium
CACGTGCACCGGGAAGCGGGCGGCGAGTGCCTGGCGGGTGTCGTGCGGCACTCCGGCGCGATCGCCGTTCGGCTTGCGGCCGGCACCGGCGCGGCGGCCACCGTGGGGTGCGCGGAACGGCAGCAGTCCGGCGCCTGCACCCTTGGCCTTCTTGCTCCGCTGCGCGTTCGACCCGGTCGCCATGTTGATTCCGCAATGATATGGCACTACCGGGCGCGGCGCAAGGGCCGGAGCGTGATCGTCACCGGATCCGGCGACCTCCGGGCACTCGAGCCCCCGAGCCAGAGTTCGAGGTCGGGCACGGCGGCTGCGACAGTCCCGTGTCGGTGCGGGCAAGGCGGCTTGCGGGTGCGTCAGCCACGGACCGAGACCGTCTCTCGGCAAGCGCCACACCGGTCGTGTGCCGGCGGGGCCCTCGCCGTAGGATCCCGCGGTGCGCTGCTTCGTCGCCCTCGATCTGCCCGCCCCGGTCCGCATCCACCTCGCCGAGATCACCCGGCCGCTGCGCGGCAAGTATGACGTGAAGTGGGTCGATGCCGACCAGCTCCACCTGACGCTGCTGTTCGGCGGCGAACTCGACGACGACGCCGCCGGCGAACTGGTGCGCATCGTCGAGGAGGCGCCGCTGCCGCCGCTGTCGCTGCGCCTGCAGCAGCTCGGTCACTTCCCGCCGCGCGGTCTGCCGCGGGTGCTGTGGGCCGGGCTGGGCGGCGACACCGATGCCGTCACCGAACTGCACCGCGGCATCGACACGCTGGCGCGGCCGCTCGGCATCGAACGCGAGAAGCGCGGCTTCACGCCGCACATCACGCTCGGTCGCATCCGCAGCGACTTCGGGGCGCTGGCGCTGGTCGACGAACTGCGCAAACTCGGCGACCAGCTGAAGCAGAAGCCGTTCACGCCGACCGAGCTGGTGCTGTATCGCAGCGTGCTGAAGCCGAGCGGCGCCGTGCACAGCTCGCTGGTGCGGCGGGCGGTGCCGAAGCCGGTCGGGGCGGAGTGACGATCGTCAGCCCGTCTCGACGTTGACCAGCACCTTCTGCACGTCCAGCGCGCGCGGCGCCTCCAGGATGCGCGCCGCGAGCTTGCGGCACTCCTCGACCGAGTAGCGCGCCAGCACCTTCAGCACCCCGCGCAACCGCACCGGCGCGATCGAGAAGCTGCGATAGCCGACGCCGAGATAGAACGGCATACGCACCGGATCGGCCGCGCTCTCGCCGAACAGCACCAGCGGCTTGCCGCGCCGTTCGCCGTCCTTGGCCATGCGCGCCAACAGCTCGAACACCGCCGGGTGCACCATCTCGTGGTACTCGCGCACCGCCGCGTTGTCGCGGTCGGCCGCCAGCAGGTGCGCCTGCAGGTCGTCGATCGCGATCACCGCGAAATCGCTCTCGACCAGCAGCGCCGCCAGCTGCATCGCCGCCGCCGGCACCTCGATCACCGGCGCGATCGGCAGGTCGGCGACACACGGGACCTTGGCCTTGGTCAACGCCACCCGCTCCTCGAGCACGGCGGCCTTGACGCGCTGCAGGTCGGCGATGCCGGTCACGAACGGCACCAGCAGCGAGAGCGCGGTCGCGCCCGCACCGGCGCGCAGGATCGCCCGCAGCTGCATCCGCAGCAGGTCGCGATCGGCCAGCAGCCCGCGCACCCCGCGCGAACCCATCGCCGGATTGCGTTCCTGGTGCGAGCTCGTGCCCTCGCGGGTGGCCGCCGTCACGTCGAGCAGGCGGAACGACAGCGGCCGCCCGCGTTGCCCCGCGACCACCTGGCGATAGGCGGCGACCAGCGTGTCCTCGCTCGGCCGTTCCTTGCCGGCCAGGAACTGCAGCTCGGTGCGGAACAGGCCGATGCCTTCCATGCCGAACGTGCCGACCAGCTCGGCCTCGCCGGCGCTGCCGCACGAGCCGAGCAGCCGCACCGGGGTTCCATCGCGGGTCTGGTGCTGATCGGCGGCGACCGGCTCGGGCGCCTGCGCCTTGCTGGCCTTCCAGCGCTGCACCGCGGCCGTCGCCTCGGCCAGCGCACTGTCGTCGGGGGCCGTCACCAGTTCGCCGGCGGTGGCGTCCAGGATCACCAGATCGCCGCTGCGCAGCAGCCGCGGCAGGTCGCGGATGCCGGTCACGGTCGGAATGCCCATGCTGCGGGCGAGGATCGCCGCGTGCGAGCTCATGCCGCCTTCCTCGGCGACGATCGCCTCGACCTTCTCGTTGTCGAGGCCGAACATGTCGGCAGTGGTCAGCTTGCGGGCGGCCAGGATGTACGGACCGGTCGGCGCCGGTGCCCCACGCACCGTCTCGGCCTCGAGGTTGCGCTGCAGGCGGGTCGCCACGTCGCGCAGGTCGCTCGCACGGCGGCGCAGCAGATCGCTCTCGACCAGCTGGAAGATGCGGTCGTACTTGGCGAACACCAGCTGCACCGCGTCGCCGACCGGCAACCGCTCCTTGATCACCTGCGCCTCGATCTCGGTGACGAACATCGCGTCGGCTAGGTAGGCGAGGTGCGAGTCGAAGATGCGCAGCTCGGCTTCGCCGAGACCGCTGGCCTGCTTCTGCTTGATCTCCTCGATCTGCGTGCGGCTCTTCTGCAGCGCCTCGCGCAGCCGGTTCAGCTCGGCCTCGACCTCGTCGGCGGCGATCCGACGCCCGGCGGCCTGGGCATCGAAGCCGCGCAGGTGCACCTGCCCGACGGCGACGCCGGGCGAGACGCTCTCACCACGGACCCTGGTCATGACCGACCTCCGAGGCCGGCACGGTGGTGCGGAACGGGGCGGGGCCGAACGGGCCGAAC
>JALORC010000247.1 GCA_025459175.1 Planctomycetota bacterium
CCGGACATCCGCAAGACGGCGGAGCTGGTGCAGGAGATCGCGGCGGCGAGCGCCGAGCAGAGCACCGGTGCGGCGCAGGTGAACAAGGCGATCCAGCAGCTGGACCAGGTGATCCAGCAGAACAGCTCGGCGTCGGAGGAGATGGCGTCGACGTCGGAGGAACTGTCGAGCCAGGCCGAACAGCTGCAGGCGTCGATCGGCTTCTTCAAGGTCGGGTCAGCTGCCGGCGGTGGACGCGGCCGCAAAGCGGCGCGTGGCGAAGCCCGTCGGCAGGCCGCTGACGGCCCGGCGAAGCCGTCGGGTCCCCGCCTGCCCTTGCACAGTGCGGACGCCGCCCCGCGAGGCGGCAAGGAGATCGCGTTGGCGGTGGGGGGCGGCGACGACACCGAGGATCGCGACTTCGAGCGCTACTGACCGCGAGCCGCCGTCGGTTCGCCGATGTCGACCGAGAGGAACCTGAACATGAACGGACGCGATCTCAACGTGGCGCCATCGCTCGAGCTGAGCGCTGCGGGTCTGACGCAGTTCAGCGAGTTCGTGACCGCGACCCTCGGCATCAAGATGAATGCCTCGAAGCTGCCGATGCTGCAAGGTCGCTTGCAGCGGCGGCTGCGCGATCTCGGTCTGGCCTCGCTGGAGGCCTACCGCACGTTCTTGTTCGAACGCGACGGCGGGACCGCCGAGCTGCAGCACTTCATCGACGCGGTCACCACCAACAAGACCGACTTCTTCCGCGAACCGCAGCACTTCGACATCCTGGTGCAGAAGGTGCTGCCGGAACTGGCGCCGCGCGGCCTCGACGGCCGCCCGGGCAGCTGGCGCTGCAAGGTGTGGAGCGCCCCGTGCTCGAGTGGTGAGGAGGCATACACGCTGGCGATGGTGCTGGCCGAGCACGCGAGCCGGATGCCCGGCTTCGACTACGCCGTGCTCGGCACCGACATCAGCAGTCGCATGCTGGAGCACGCCGAACGGGCCGTCTACGACGTCGATCGCATCGAGCCGGTGCCGGCGGCACTGCGGGCGCGCTACCTGCTGCGCGCTCGCGATCGTTCGCTGGCGCGGGTGCGGATCTGCCCGGAGCTGCGGCGCAAGGTCAGCTTCGGCAGCCTGAACTTCATGGACCGCGAGTACCGCGTCCGCGACACGTTCGACGTCATCTTCTGCCGCAACGTGCTGATCTACTTCGACAAGCCGACCCAGGAGGCGGTGGTGGGGCGCCTCGCCCGCCATCTGCGCCCCGGTGGCTTCCTGTTCGTCGGCCACTCGGAGTCATTGACCGGGCTCGACGCCCCGTTCGAGCCGTGCGGCCTCGCCGTCTACCGCCATCTGGCTGGCGGCGCCTGAGCCGCCGCCCCTGCACCACGCAGCTTTCCACCACCAACGTCACCACCGTCATGAAGAACTGGAACATCGGCCAACGCATCGGCGCAGGGTTCGCCGCCATCCTCGTCATCCTCGGCCTGATCGTCGCCGTTGCCTATCGCCAGATGATCGCGATCGAGGGGTCGGTCGCGATCGTCAACGAGAAGAGTCTGCCCGGCGTCGCCGCGCTCAACGAGATGAGTTCCCGCGCCGCGATCGGCTACACCCGCGCCCTCAATCACGTGCTGAGTCCCGAGCCATCGGTGAAGTCGCAGATCGACACCGAACTCTCCGACTGCGCCACGAGGCAGATCGCGTTGCAGGGTGTGTTCGAGAAGCTGATCGCCGACGCGGAGTCCCGCAAGGCGTTCGACGAGTTGCGACGGTTCTTCGGTGTCTACGTGACCAAACGCACCGAGATGCTGGCGCTGAGCCGTGAGTTGAAGTCGGAGCAGGCGCGTCTGTTGAACGACGAGGCGGTGATGCCGTCCTTCAAGAGCTGGATGGGCACGATCGACGAGCTGCGTGCCATCAACGGGCGTTTCGCCGACCAGGCGAGTTCCCAGGTCGACGTCGCGATCGGGTCCGGGTTGACGAGCCTGTCGGTCGGGTCCGCCCTGGCAATCGCGATCGGCCTCGGCATCGCCTTCCGCATCACCCGTGGCATCACCCGGCCGTTGGCCGCGGCGACGACGGCGATCGGCCGTCTGGCGCAGGGAGATGTCACCGTGGTGATGCCGGTCGAGAGCACCGACGAGATCGGCCGCATGGCCGAGTCGTTGAACGGCATGGTCAAGGGGCTGCGGGGCACCGTCGAGGTGGCCTCGGTGCTGGCGAAGGGCGACCTGTCGCGCGACGTGACGCTGCTGTCGCCCGACGACGTGCTCGGCAAGGCCTTGAACGAGATGATCCGCGGGCTGCGTGACACCGCGAAGGTCGCCCGTGCGATCGCCGGTGGCGACCTGTCGGTGGCGGTCGCCGTTCGTTCGCAGGAGGACGAGGTCGGCAGCGCATTGACCAAGATGCTGGAGAACTTGCGTTCGATCGTCGGCGAGGTGATGCAGGCCTCCGGCAACGTCGCCTCGGGCAGCGAGGAGATGAACGCGACCGCGCAGCAGTTGGCGCAGGGCGCCAGCGAGCAGGCGGCGTCGGCGCAGGAGACCACGTCGTCGATGGAGGAGATGACGGCGTCGATCCAGCAGAACGCCGACAACGCGCGGCAGACCGAGAAGCTGGCCGCGAAGGCGGCGAGCGACGCGAAGTCCTCCGGGGAAGCCGTGGCGCAGACGGTGGTCGCGATGCGCGACATCGCCGGCAAGATCACGATCATCGAGGAGATCGCGCGCAAGACCGACCTGCTGGCGCTGAACGCGGCGGTCGAGGCGGCGCGGGCCGGCGAGCACGGCAAGGGCTTCGCGGTGGTC
>JALORC010000076.1 GCA_025459175.1 Planctomycetota bacterium
GGCGGGGCTGACCGCTGCGGATGCACCGGTCACGGTCGGCAACGGTGGCGTGCCCGGCTACGGCAGCAAGCACGCGGCACAGCACCTGCGGCGGTTGGATCGCCGGTTCGCCGCGGACGCGTTCCTGGTCTGCGCGTGTCTCGGCAACGACGCGATGGACGATCTGCAGCCCGAGCGCACCGTGTTCGCGGGGCTGATGCTGCAGGGCACGTGGGCGCGTCTGGTGGCGACTTCGTGGCGCGGGCGCCTCGCCTATCGTTCGCGCGCCGCGCTGTGGTTCGAGTCCTGGTTGTTCACCAATCACCCCGCTTCGTCGCTGCTGGCGCTGGTGCCGCCGGATCCGGACGAGGCCCTGCGCCTGCAAGGGCTGCCTACCGATCGCACGTTCGCCGGCCTCTTCCTCGACGTCGCCGACCCCGTCACCAGCTGGCCGGACGGCGCGCCGCCGGTGGTGCCGCGGCTGCTCGCCAACCTGAAGGGCTCGCTGCAGGCGATGCAGCTGGCGGCCGACGGTCGGCCGCTGGTGTTGCTGCTGCTGCCGACCAGCTGGCAGGTGATGCCGGCGCGCTGGGACGCCAAGCTGCGCGAACTCGGCTTCGATCCGGCCCGCTTCGAGCGCGGCGCCTACCAGCGGCGCTGCCTCGAACTGGCGAAGGAACTCGGCATCCCGGCCTTCGACGCCACGCCGATCCTGCAGGCGACCGCCGACCCGGCCACCCAGTTCCTCTCCGACGGCGCCCACTACAGCGCCGCCGGCCATGCGACGCTGGCTCAGTGGCTCGCTCGCGCGCTGCCGCCCGTCCTACGCCGCTGACCCTCGCGCCGGACCGTCAACTTCGCGCCCCGGCATCAACTTCGCGCCGCTGCGTCAACGCCGTTGAGCCGCGCCCGCTGCGGGCGTCGGCTCCAACTTGGGTGGGTCCAGGGCGCCGATCGCCCGTTGTCTAGTAGAAGGCCGAGGCCAGATCGGTCAGGTAGCCGTAGGCGACCACCGACGAATCGGTGGTGAGCTCGATGGTGATCGAGTTGCCGGGGATGTAGCACCAGCCGTCGGTGCGGCCGAACGCCGAGCCCGTGCCGTTCGTGATCACGTTGCCCGACACCGTCCACAGCACCGTGCCGGCCGCGTTCTTGATGCGCAGGAAGTCGTAGCCCGACTCGGTCGCGATGCGGTTGAAGTGCACGCCGACCTGCGTGGCACTCGGATTGGTGTAGGTCGCCGTGTAGGTCTGGTTGTTGGCGTAGTTGTGCGGCGTCTGCTGCACCCAGCTGACGTTGCGCCAGGTGCCGCCGCTGCCGACCGTCCAGCTGGCGCGGATCGTGCCCGAGGCCGCCGCATAGCCGAACACCTTGACGTTCCAGGTCGCCGCCGCCGGGGCCGGGAAGGTCACGCTCTCGGCGCTGCCGCCGATGTACTGCGCCTTGAACTCCGCTTCGTTGCGCGCGCCCTGATCCGCCGGCCACACGATCGCGGCCCGCTTCACGTAGAGGTCCGCGTCGCCGCTGCCGGTGATCGTCACCGTGAAGTTGGTGGCGTTGGCCGGGATCACGACCTGGTAGTCGGCCGCCGCTCCGGTCGCGACGGAGTAGTTGTAGGTGGTGCCGTTCGCCAGCTGCGCCGGGCCACCACCGCCGCCGCCGGACGCGGCGATCGCCGCGGTCAGGTTGACGCGGCGCTTGGTGGTGTCGCCGATCACGGTGGCGCCGGTCGACTGGTAGAGGCTGGTCAGGCCGGCGCGATTGCCGACATAGGTTGGCCGCGCCTGCAGGAACTGCGCGGTGAGGCCCGCCGCGGCCGGCGTCGCCGACGAGGTGCCGCCGAGCGCGAACGTGCCGCCGCCGCACTGCGCGCAGATCACCTGCTCGCTGGGGCAGTAGATCGACAGGAACGACGCGGTGTCGCTGTAGCAGGTGCGCTCGTCGACCGTGCGGCTGGTGTCGGAGCAGTTGGCCGGCGGGAACGGCGAATAGGGGGCGTTGTTGGCGTCCCAGGTGGCACCGACCGAGATGCAGTTGGTCGACGCGGCGGGTGAACCCATCGAGTCGGGCCAGCCGTCGTTGCCCGAGGCGGCGAAGCACAGGATGCCGTTGCTGACCGCGTTGCCGCACGCGGTGTGCATCGTGCCCGAGGTCAGCGCCGAGTAGTACCGGCCGCCGCCGAGCGACATCGAGATCACCCGGATCGGCGCGCCGCCGCCGACCCCGTTCTTGTTGGTGACGCACCAGTTGATCGCGTTGGCGATCACGCTGTCGAAGGCGTTCGGGAACACCACCAGCGTGTACAGGTGGCAGCCCGGCGCGTAGCGGCGCACGATCGAGGCGCAGCCGGTGCCGTGGTAGCAGTCGTTGAACACGCGGCTGTGGATGGCTGCGCCCGGCGTGCTGTAGTTGTAGCCGCCCTTGACGATGCTGTTCGGCAGCGTCGTCGAGCCACCGAGCTCGGGGTGCAGCAGGTCGAAGTTGCTGTCGATGACGGCGACGCCGACCCCGGCGCCGGTGAAGCCGGCGGCGGCCTGCGCGGCCGAGCCGGTGACGTTGCGCCCTTCGATCGTCAGCAGCTGGTTCAGGTTGTCCTTCCAGACGTACTTGACGTCGACCAGTTGCGCGACCGCGCGCAGCGTCGCCAGATCGGCGATCTCGGCCGCGACCATGTACTGCAGCTCGAGCGGGAACAGGACGTTGACGCCGGCGAGTTCCTTCGGCGTGAGCGCGCCGCCCAGCGTCTCGAGGAACGTGGCCTGGCGGTTGACGGTCGCCGCCTGCACCTCGGGCAGCGGATCGCGGGCGATGCTGGTCTCGAACGTCGTGTCGCCGGGGCGGCGCACGATCTCGATGACGACGCGGAAGTTGGTGCGAACGCGATCCAGTTCGCGGATGAAGCCGTTGCTGGCCAGCTGCTCGGCATCGACGAGCAGCAGTGGATCGATCCTCTCGTCGGCCAACGGGGCCGGCAGCGACTGTGGCGACCTGTGTTCCTGGGCCGCCAACGGGGTGAGCGGGGACACGAGTGCGAACGCCAACGCGGCCGCGAGTACGCGGCCATGCACGAGCACGGTCATGATTGCTCCTGGGAACGAGACGGGTAAGGGAGCGCCGGCGGTCATTGCATGGGGACCGCCGATGCCAGGGGCATCATGCCATTGCTTTCGGTCGATAGCAAGTCGCCTGGGGCCGACTTGGCCGACCCTCGGAGCGCGTCGTCACTGCTCCGGCCCGCGCCGCGTCACTTCCACTGATGCCCGCGCGCGACCACGACGATGCCGCTCGACGACACCGTGAAGCGCTTGCGATCGGCCGCGGGGTCGAAGCCGATCACGGTGCCGTCGGGCACCTCGTTCCACTTGTCGACGATGACGCGCTTGAGCTTGCAGCGTTTGCCGACCTTGGCGCCGCGCAGCACGATGCACTCGTCGAGCTCGCTGTGTTCGTCGACGTAGACGAGGTTGCTGAGCAGCGAGCGCCGCACCTTGCCGCCCGACACGACCACGCCCGGGCACAGCAGCGAGTCCTGCACCTCGGCGCGGCGGCCGTCGCCGACCTCGGAGAACACCGTCTTCGCCGGCGGGTCGTTGTGCCACAGCGTGTAGGTCGGCCAGTCCTTGCGGTACAGGTTCAGCTGCGGCTTGACGCTGCAGAGATCCATGTTGGCGTCGAAGTAGGCCTCGATGGTGCCGACGTCGCGCCAGTACGGCGCTTCGTCGCCGGGCAGGCCGCGGAACGCGTGCGCGTAGATCGGCACCTGACCCAGCATGCGCGGGATCACGTGGTGGCCGAAGTCGCCGCCCTGGCCCTCCGGCATCGCGTTGTCCTCGCGCAGGCGCTTCACCAGCTCCTTGGTCTCGAACACGTAGATGCCCATCGACGCGTAGCAGAAGCCCGGCTCGCCGGGGATCTGCGGCGCGTTCGCCTTCGGCTTCTCGACGAAGCCGGTGATGCGGCCGTCGTTCGCGACCTGCAGGATGCCGAAGCTCGACGCCTCCTCGGCGCGGATCTTCACCGCGCCGATGGTCAGCGCGGCACCCTTCTCGACGTGCTCGCGCAGCATGTCGCGATAGTCCATCTGGTAGATGTGGTCGCCGGACAACACCACCGTGTTCGGCGGCTGCCAGTCCTCGATCGAGTCGAGGTTGTGGAAGATCGCGTCGGCGGTGCCGCGGTACCACTTGCCGACCGACACGTGGTGCGGCGGGCTGCACGTGATCCACTGCTCGAGCCGCCGCGGCAGGAAGTTCCAGCCGAAGCGGATGTGCTCCTCGAGCGAGCGCGCCTGGTACTGCGTCAGCAGGTGGATGCGACGCAGGCCCGAGTGGATGCAGTTGCTGAGCGTGAAGTCGATGATGCGATAGCAACCACCGAACGGCACCGCGGGCTTGGCCCGGTGCAACGTCAGCGGTTTCAGGCGGCTGCCTTCACCGCCGGCGAGGATGAAGACGAGGGTGTTCCGGAGGTCGAGGTTGACCATGGTGCCTGTGCTGCGGGGTCTCTGGACGAGGTGCACAGGATGCAGCGAGCGGCCGGTCGGGGACAGTGGCTGATGCCGAATCCTGTGGCGAAGGATCGTTGATACCGCAGGTTGTCGACGTAGGCTCGGTGGCCTCGGAGCGGTTCCGAGTCGTCGAAACGATGCCCGCCACAGCCAAGCTCCCCGTCGAGGCCACCTTCCCCGGAACCGCGGAGTGGTTGCTCACCGACGGCGCGGGCGGCTACGCCTGCGGCAGCGTCGATGATCTGGTGCGCAGGCGCTACCACGGGCTGTGGATCGTGCGGCCGGCCGGCAGCGCGCGGCGGCGCATGGTGGTCGCCGGGTTCGACGAACGCCTGCTCGACGCGCAGCAGCTCGAGCGCGGTCCGGTCACGCACCTGATGCACGCACACTGGCGCGACCTCGCGGGGCCCTCGGCGCCGGCGGCGGCGATCACCTTCGTGCATCGCCCGCTGCCGAGCTGGACGTTCACCAGTGGCGAACGGCAACTCGAGCGCACCGTCGCGCTGCGGCGCGCCGGCCCCGACCGGCCGGCGTGCCTGTTGGTGCGCTGGCGCAACCCCGGGGCGGTGGCCGTGCGCGCGCTGGTGCGGCCGCTGCTCGGCTGGTGCGATGCCGATCACCTGCCGCCCGCCGACGAGCGCTTCGTCGGCACCGTGCAGGCGCGCGGCGCCAGCTGGGGCGTGCGGCCCAACGACTCGCTGCCGACCCTGTGGCTGACCGCCGACGGGGTGGCGGCGTTCCGCGGCGAACCGGCCTGGTACCGCGGCTTCGTGTATGCCATCGACCGCGATCGTGGCTACGACCATGTCGGCGACCGCTGGAGTCCGGGCGGGCTCGAACTCGATCTCGGGCCCGGCTGTGACGCGGTGGTCGCCTTCGCGCTCGGCGAGCCGGTGGACGGCCCCGCCATCGCGTTCGCCGACGTGGCGGTCGCCGCCGAACGGGCCGCGGCCGCGGTCGGTGCGGCCGCCGAGCCCTGGCTCGAGCGACTGGCGCAAGGTGCCGACGACTTCCTGTATCGCGCCGATGGTGGTCGTCTCGGGGTGCTGGCCGGCTTCCCGTGGTTCGGTGAATGGGGGCGCGACGTGTTCCTCGCGCTGCCCGGCCTGACGCTGGCGCGCGGGCGGCCCGAGCTGTGCGCCGAGGTGCTGCGCGGCGCGCTGCCGTTCCTGCGCGGCGGCCTGCTGCCGAACATCTACGGTCGCGCCGTCGCCGACAGCCACTACGGCAGCTGCGATGCGGCGCTGTGGTTCGCGCTCGCCGTGCAGCGCTACGCCGATGCCGGCGGCGACCGCGAACTGGTGCGCAGCACCCTGGTGCCGGCACTGGCCGGCATCGCCGCGGCCTACCAGCGCGGCACCGAACTCGGGCTTGCCGTCGATGGCGACGGTCTGCTGCAGGCCGGTCGCAGCGACCTCAACGCGACCTGGATGGATGCGCGCACCGCGCAGGGTCCGGTGACGCCGCGCGCCGGTCTGCCGGTCGAGATCCAGGCGCTGTGGTATGCGCTGCTGGCGTTCCTCGCCGAGCACGACGCCGCCACGTGGCAACCGCACCGCGATCGCTGCGGCAGCGCGTTCGTGCGCGCGTTCTGGTTGCCGGACGGCGGCAAGGGCGGTCACCTCGCCGATCGGGTGCACGACGGTCGGGCCGATCGTTCGGTGCGCCCCAACATGCTGGTCGCGGCGGCGCTGCCGCGGGCGCCGTGGACGGTGGCACAGCGGGCGGCGGTGGTGGCGGTGGCGGCCCGCGAGCTGGTGACGCCGCGTGGACTGCGCACGCTGGCGCCCGGCGATCCGGCCTACCGCGGTCGTTACGAGGGCCACACCGAACAGCGCGACGCCGCCTACCACCAGGGCACCGTGTGGCCGTGGCTCGCCGGTTTCTACGTCGAGGCGGCGCTGGCGGGCGCGGCGAAGAAGCAGCGGGCCGCGGTGCAGGCCGAGCTGCGGGCCTGGCTCGCCGGCATGGCGCCGGAACTCGATCGCGCCGGCATCGATCACATCAGCGAGGTGTTCGACGGCGACCCGCCGCAGCGGCCCGGCGGCACGTTCGCGCAGGCCTGGAACACCGGCGAACTGCTGCGTGCGCACCGGCTGTGCTCCGAGGCCGGCCGGTGATCGACGTCGTCTTCTATTTCCAGGTGCACCAGCCGTACCGGCTGCGCAAGTGGAAGCCGGCCGACAAGATCAAGAAGCTCGATCTGTTCGACACCGGCCTCAACCGGCTGGTCGCCGAGCGGGTCGCCGAGCGCTGCTACCTGCCGATGAACAAGCTGCTGCTGGCGGCGATCGAGCGCACCGACGGCCAGTTCCGCTGCTCGTTCTCGCTGTCGGGCACGGTGATCCGGCAGCTGCGCGACTGGGTGCCCGAGGCGCTCGACAGCTTCGTGGCCCTGGCCGAGACCGGCAATGTCGAGTTCCTGTGCGAGACCAGCCAGCACAGCCTCGCCGGTGTCGTGGATCTCGACGAATTCGCCGACCAGGTCGAGCTGCAGCGCACCACGATCACCGACCTGTTCGGCGCGCCGACCTCGTTCCGCAACACCGAGCTGATCCTCGACAACACGATCTGCAAGAAGGTCGAGGAGCTCGGCTTCGAGTGCATGCTCGGCGAGGGCGCCGACCGGCTGCTCGGCTGGCGCAGCCCGCAGGTGCCGTACCGGCCCAAGGGCTGCAAGACGCTGAAGCTGCTGCTGCGCAGCTACTCGCTGTCGGACGACATCGCGTTCCGATTCTCGAACCGGAAGTGGCCTTCGTACCCGCTGTTTGCCGATACCTACGCCGGCTGGTTGCACGACGTGCCGCCGCCCGCGCAGTTCATCGGACTGTTCATGGACTACGAGACCTTCGGCGAACATCAGGGCGAGCAGACCGGCATTCTCGAGTTCATGCGCCACCTGCCCGAGCAGGTGCTGCAGGACCCGAGTTTCCGCTTCCGCACGCCCGCGCAGGTCGCCGCCGAACGCGAGGCCGCCTCGGATCTCGACATCCCGACCCCGGTGTCGTGGGCCGACGTCGAACGCAACCTGTCGGCCTGGCTCGGCAACCCGATGCAGACCGCGGCCCATACCGCCATCCACGCGCTGCGCCAGGAAGTGCTGGCGCTCGCCGACCGCCGCCCCGACCTGGTGGCGGCCTGGCGCGACTTCACCACCTCGGACCACGTGTACTACGTCGCCACCAAGCACCACAGCGACGCCGAGGTGCACGATTATTTCAGCCCCTACGACTCGCCCCACGCCGCCTTCGTCACGCTGATGACGGCGCTGGACCATCTGCGCAAAGAGGTGCAGAAGGCGACCAAGAAGAAGCAGTGAACATGCCGGATCGCTCGCATCAACTGTTCGAGATCAGCTGGGAAGTGTGCAACAAGGTCGGCGGCATCCACACGGTGCTGACGAGCAAGGCCGTCACCGCGGTCGAGCACTACGGCGATGACTACATCACGATCGGCCCGCAGCTGCTGGGCGGCACCGGTGTGCAGCCGCCGTTCGACGAGGAGCCCGGCTTCGAGGAGTTCATCCAGAGTTGCCGCAGCATCGGGGTGCCGGTCCGCATCGGCCGCTGGCGCATCCCCGGGCGGCCGCGTTGCATCCTGGTCGGCTTCTCGGGGCTCTACGAGCAGAAGAACGCGATCCTGGCCGGGCTGTGGGAGCGGCACCGCGTCGACTCGATCGCCGGCGACTGGGACTACGTCGAGCCGGTGCTGTTCTCGATCGCGGCCGGCATGGTCATCGAGCGCTGGTGGGAGGAGTTCCTCGCCCCGTTCCATCGCCGCGCGGTGGTGCAGGCGCACGAGTGGATGACCGGCGCGTCGCTGCTCTACCTGCAGGAACGCATCCCGAGCATCGGCACGGTGTTCACCACCCACGCGACGATGCTCGGGCGCGCGCTGGCGTCGCTCGGCATCACGCCGGACCCGACCGCGGCCGACAAGGGCCTCGGCGGCAAGTCGGTCGACGAGCTGGCGCGCGCGCACGGCGTGCAGGCCAAGCACTCGCTGGAAGGGGTCTGCGCGCGCAAGGCCGACGTGTTCACGACCGTGAGCTCGATCACCGCCGCGGAGGCCGAACTGCTGCACGTGCGCAAGGTCGAACCGCTGTTGCCCAACGGCATCGACCTCGCCGTCGTCGACGAACTCGCCGCCGGCGATCGTGGCAAGACGCGCGCCGAACTGGCCCGGGTCGCCAAGGCGATGCTCGGCGAGGACGTCGCCGACGCGTCGTTCTTCGCGCTCGCCGGCCGCTACGAGTTCCACAACAAGGGCATCGAGCTGCTGCTCGACGCCCTGGCGCAGATGCAGGGCAGCAAGGGCCGGCGCGTGGTCGCGTTCCTGCTGGTGCCGGCGGGCAACTCCGGCGTGCGCGGCGAACTGATGGAGCGGCTCGCCAACGGCAACGGCAGCGGTCCGATCGGCCTGTGCACGCACAACCTGTTCGACGAAGAGCGCGATCCGGTGCACGTGCACTGCAAGCGGGTCGGGCTCGACAACCGCCTCGGCAGCCGCATCAAGGTGGTGCAGGTCCCGATCTACCTGCGACCCGACGACGGCTTGTTCGGCCGCGAGTACGAGGCGGTGCTGGCGGCGATGGACCTCGGTGCCTACCCGAGCTACTACGAACCGTGGGGCTACACGCCGCAGGAGGCGCTGGCGGTCGGCGTGCCGACCATCACCACCGACCTCGCCGGGTTCGGCCGGTGGGCGAAGAGCGCCGGGCTCGGCCCGCAGGACGGCATCACCGTGCTGGCGCGCGAACGGGTGCCCTACAAGGACGTCACCACCGCGACCGTCGACGCGATCGAGGGCTTCCTCGACCAGAAGGTCGACGTCGAGAAGATGCGCCAGCGCTGTCGCGCCGCGGCCGGCCGCACCGCGTGGAAGGACCTGTTCGCGAACTACCAGCAGGCCTACCAGAAGGCGATCGCGGCGGTGCAGCTGCGCAGCACGACCGGCGTCGTGCAGTTCCGGTTGCCGCGGCGCGCGCTGCCGTCGCCGGGCTCCGGCACCACCCCGCGCCTGACGCCGTTCGAGGCCTCGACGACGCTGCCGCAGGCGCTGCGCGGTCTCGAGCGCCTGGCCCGCAACTTCTGGTGGGTGTGGAACGGCGGCGTGCGCTCGCTGTTCGAGGAACTCGCGCCGGGCTTCGGCCGCAACGGCGAGAACCCGGTCGCCTTCCTGCAGAGCGTCGGCCTCGAGGCGCTCGACAAGAAGGCGCGCGACCCGGACTACCTGCGCCGGCTGCAGGCCGCGTGCAAACGCTTCGACGCCTACATGGCGACACAGAGCCAGTCGATGCCGCTGCGCGATGGTCCCGGTGCGGCGGCGATCTCGCCGGCGCACCCGATCGCCTACTTTTCGGCCGAGTTCGGCGTGCATCACTCGCTGCCGATCTACAGCGGTGGCCTCGGCATCCTCGCCGGCGACCATCTGAAGGCGGCCAGCGACCTCAACGTGCCGCTGGTCGGCGTCGGTCTGTTCTACCGGTTCGGCTACATGAGCCAGCAGCTGTCGATGGACGGCCAGCAGGTCGCCGCCGACCTCGAGAACCGTCCGCAGAAGCTGGCGATCGAGATCGTGCGCACCGCCGACGGCCGACCGCTCGAGGTCTCGCTGCCGCTGCCGGGCCGCGAACTGCACCTGCGCGCGTGGAAGGCGATGGTCGGCCGCATCCAGCTGTTCCTGCTCGATGCGAACCTGCCGCAGAACCGCCCCGAGGACCGCGACATCACGCGCAACCTCTACGGCGGCGACGTCGAGACCCGCATCCAGCAGGAGATCGTGCTCGGCCGCGGCGGTGTGCGGCTGTTGCGGGCGATGAACATCCGCCCGTCGGTCTTCCACATGAACGAGGGGCACGCGGCGTTCCTGACGCTGGAACGCACCAGCCGGCTGGTGCGCGGCGAGGGCCTGCCGTTCGAGGCCGCGCGCGAATACGTCGCGCAGACGACGCTGTTCACGACCCACACGCCGGTGCCGGCCGGTCACGATCGGTTCGCCGAGGACCTGGTGCGGCGCTACTTCGGCGATGCCGAGGAATGGGTCGGGTTGCCGTGGGACCGCTTCTTCGCCCTCGGTCAGGCCAGCGGCGGCACCAGCGAGTTCAACATGACCTACCTGGCGATGAACTTCGCCGGGTTCGTCAACGGCGTCAGCCGCCTGCACGGGCTCGCCTCGCAGAAGCTGCTGCACGCGTTCTGGCCGGGCCTGCTCGAGAGCGAGGTGCCGGTCGGTTCGATCACCAACGGCGTGCACCTGGCCACCTGGACGCAGTCCGGCATCGTGCGGCTGCTGCGCGGCGACGACGACACCGTGCGCCCCGCCGACTTCGGCAACGCGGCCCGGATCGCGCCGCGCGACCTGTGGCGGGTGCGGCAGGCCAACAAGGGGCTGATGCTCGACACGGTGCGGGCGGCGCTGACCAAGGCGTTCCACGCCCGCGGCGACAGCCCGGTGCTGCTGAGTGCGATGCTGGCCGGGCTCGACGACAAGGCCCTCTACCTCGGGTTCGCACGGCGGTTCGCGCCGTACAAGCGCGCGCACCTGCTGTTCAGCGATCCGGAGCGGCTGAAGCGGATCCTCAACCTCGCCGATCGGCCGGTGCGGATCGTCGTGTCCGGCAAGGCCCACCCGCGCGACAAGATGGGCCAGGACATCCTGAAGTCGATCGTGCAGATCGCGCGCTCGCCGGACTTCCTCGGCAAGGTCCTCTTCGTCGAGGACTACGACATGGCGGTGGCGCGGGCGCTGGTGCAGGGTGTCGATGTCTGGGTCAACACCCCGACCCGGATGGAGGAGGCCAGTGGCACCTCGGGCATGAAGGCGGCCGCCAACGGCGTGCTCAACCTGTCGATCGCCGACGGCTGGTGGCCGGAGGCCGCCGACGGCGGCAACGGCTGGACGATCGGCGGCAGCCAGGTCTACGGCATCACCGAGCTGCAGAACCAGGCCGACGCGACCGCGCTCTACCGGCTGCTCGAGGAAGAGCTGGTGCCGACCTACTTCTCGCGCGACGGCGGCGGCGTGCCGACCGCGTGGGTCGACATGATGAAGCACTGCCTCGAGACGGTGCCGACGTTGTTCAACACCGACCGCATGGTGCAGGACTACGTGACCCAGGCCTACCGCCCGCTGGCGGCCAACTACTTCCTGCAGCAGGCGGAGAAGAAGTCGCCCGCGCGCGAACGAGCCAAGGAGTTCCTGCGCATCCGTTCCGGCTTCGAGAAGCTGAAGATCACCGCCGCGACCACGGTGGAGATGCAGGACTTCAAGGTCGGTCAGCACCTCGACGTGCACCTCGAACTCGACCTCGGTGCGCTCGCCCCCGGCGACGTGCTGGTCGAACTGGTGGTGACGCGCGGCGAGGCGCCGGCGAGCGAGACGATCGTCGTGCCGCTGCAGCACCGCGGCAGCAAGGCCGGCACCGTGCACACCTTCGACGGCGGCTATCGCGTCGAACTCGCCGGTCACTACACGCACGGCATGCGGGTGCGGGTGGCCGGCCACGTGCGTCACGACGCCAAGGTGCGCGGGCTGGTGCTCTGGGCTTGAGATGCGGAACGGGCGACCGGCGGTCCGCTGCCGGTCGCCGAGCGCTATCGTCGGCAGGGTGACAGGTCGCGCCAAAGGCAGTCTCCACGTCGGCACCAGTGGCTTCAGCTACGACGAGTGGCGACCGGCCTTCTATCCCGCGGGCCTGAAGAAGGACGCGATGCTCGCCTACTACGCCGAGCAGCTGCCGGCGGTCGAGCTCAACAACACCTTCTACCGGCTGCCGAACGCAAAGATGACGGCGAAGTGGCGCGCGGCGGTGCCCGACACGTTCCGGTTCGTGGTCAAGGCGAGCCAGCGTCTGACCTGGACGCAGAAGCTGGTCGACTGTGGCGAGCTGCTCGGCGTGATGTTCGCCGCGCTGGAGCCGCTGGGGCCACAGCTCGGTTGCGTGTTCTATCAGGTGCCGAAGTGGGTGAAGAAGGACACCGCGATCCTGCGCGACTTCCTGGCCTTGCAGCCGCGCGGCATCCGGGTGGCGTTCGAGTTCGCGGACGCGAGCTGGTACGAGCACGATGCGCTGGCCGTGCTGCGCTCCGGCAACGTCGCGATCGTCGCCAGCGACAAGGACGATGCACCGCGGCCCGAGCTGCACGACACCGCGGACTGGACCTACCTGCGCTTGCGGCGCGCCGCGTACAGCGACGCCGAGTTGCTCGGCTGGCGCGAACAGGTCCGGGCCCGCGGCGATGCGTTCGTGTTCTTCAAACACGAGGACAGCTGCGCCGGGCCGGCGTTGGCACGGCGCTTCCTCGATCTCTGACCTGCCGGTGCGGGGGAACAACCCGATGGCGCGGACCGATGGGGATGCTGGTATCCTCCCGCGTCTCCGCCGTCGAGGCTCGATCCAATGGCCGCACCGTCCCGCACGTCCTGGAAAGGGTTCCTGAAACTCAGCCTGATCTCGGTGCCGGTGAAGGCCTTCACCGCCAACGAGACTTCCGGCGAGGTGCACCTGAACCAGCTGCACAAGGACTGCAACAGTCGCGTCAAGTACGTGAAGGTGTGCCCCGAGCACGGCGAGCTGAAGAGCGAGAGCATCGTCAGCGGCTACGAGCACCAGAAGGACCAGTACGTCGTCGTCGACCCCGACGAACTCGACAAGCTGCGCACCAAGACCGACCGCGCGGTCAGCATCGACGGCTTCATCCCGCACGACGCGATCGACGGCACCTACTTCGCGGGCAAGGCCCACTACCTGCTGCCGGACGGCATCGCCGGTTCGCGGCCCTACGCCTTGTTGCGCGACGGCATGCGGCAGAACGGCGTCTGTGCGATCGCGCAGGTGGTGATGACCGGGCGCGAGCAGCTCGTGTTGCTGCGGCCGCAGGGCAAACTGCTGGTGATGACCGGGCTGCTCTACCCGCAGCGCGTGCGCAAGCCCGCCGACTTCGAGAGCGAGGTCGAGGACATCGCGTTCAAGCCGGAGGAGATCGCGCTGACCAACACGTTGATCACCGCCTCGAAGCTGGCGACCTTCGACTTCGACAGCTATCAGGACCAGTACGTCACCAAGCTCAAGCGCCTGATCGCGTTGAAGGTCGACGGCAAGGACGTGGTGCAGGCCCCGGACCACGAGGAGCCGAAGATCCTCAATCTGATGGATGCGCTGAAGAAGAGCGTCGCCGAGGCGCAGGCGCGACTGGCGGGTGGTGGTGATGCCGCCGCGGCTGCACCGGCGGCCGTCGCGGACAGCGAGGCCAAGCTGGCGCCGAGCACCGGCCGCAAGAAGGGATCGCGCAAGGTCGAGGGGTGAGCGGCACCGTGGGCACTGTGCCGAACGTGTTGCCGGCGCGGATCGAGCCGATGCTGTGCCGCAGCGCGCGGCCGTTCGACTCGCCGGCGCACCTGTTCGAGGTGAAGTGGGACGGCGTGCGCGCGCTGGCGTTCGTCGAGGCGGGGCAGTGGCGCCTGCAGGGCCGTCGCCGCGCCGGTCTGGCCAGCCGCTATCCGGAACTCGCCCTGCTGGCCCGGCTGCCGTCCGGCACCGTGCTGGACGGGGAGCTGGTGGTGTTGCAGCCCGACGGGCGCCCCGACTTCGCCGCTGTCGTCGGCCGCGAGAACGGTTCCGCGGCGCGGGCCGCCGACGCGGCGCGCCTGAAGCCGGTGGTCTACGTGGTCTTCGACCTGCTCTGGGAGCGCGGCGAGTCGCTGCTGGCGCGACCGTTGCGCGAACGGCGCCAGCGTCTGCACGCCTGCGTCGCCGGGCTCGATCCGCGGCGGGTGTTCGCCGCCGAGGGGGTCGAAGGGGCGGGGCTGGCGCTGTTCGCGGCGGTGCAGCAACGCGCGCTCGAAGGGGTCGTCGCCAAGGAGCTCGACGCCCCGTACCGACCGGGCGAACGTTCGGCCGCCTGGCAGAAGATCAAGGCGCTGCAGAGCGTGCACTGCCTGATCCTCGGCTTCGAACCCGCCGGCGACGACGACTTCCGGTCGCTGATCGTGGCCAGCGACTTCGGTGGTGAACTGCGTTGCGTCGGCAAGGTCGGCTCGGGCATCGGCGAGGCCGAGCGCCGCGACCTGCGGGCGCGGCTGTTCACGCGCCGGGTGGCGCGGCCGTTGCTCGATGCCGGCATGCCCGGGGTCTGGGTCGAGCCCGGTCTGTACTGCACCGTGCAGTTCCTCGAGCGCATGCCGAGCGGCGCGCTGCGGGCGCCGGTGTTCGTGGCTCTGCACGACGGGAGTGACTCGTGAGGGACGATCCCGAACGCAACTTCGACCTCGCCGAGCTCGCCGAGTTCTGCGGCCTGCCCCTGCGCACGCTGCGCGGCTTCGTCGAGCGCCAGCTGCTGCTGCCGTCCGCGGGCGCAGGCGCTCGCTTCGGCTTCCGCGCGGTCGGCCAGGCGCGGGTGCTGGCCGAGCTGTGGCGCGAGGGCTGGGCCCCGGCGCGGATCCAGCGCGCGCTGCGACTCGCGCGCACCGTGGTCCCCGACCACGAAGCGGCGCTGACCGGGCTGCAGGCGAGCATCGGCCAGCGCCGCCTCGTCGTGCGCACGCCGGACGGCCGCCTGGTCGAGCCGAACGGCCAGCTGTGGTTCGACTTCGCCAACGGGCACGGCGCCGGTGATCGCCTGCCGCAGCTGCGTTCACCGCAGGACTGGTTCGCCGCCGGCGTCGATGCGGAGGCCGCCGGTCGCTTCGACGACGCGATCCGGGCCTACGAACACGCGCTGCCGGCGGCAACCGCGGACGTGCACTTCAATCTCGGCAACTGCTACTTCACGCAGCGGCAGCGCACCGCGGCGTGCCGGCAGTTCGAGGCCGCGATCCAGCTGGCCCCGGACTTCGCCGAGGCGTGGAACAACCTGGGCATCGCCCGGGGCGCCCTCGGCGAACGCCGCGCCGCGATCGATGCGCTGCACCAGGCACTGCGCCTCGTGCCGCACTACGCCGATGCCCACTACAACCTCGCCGAGGCGCTGGCGGTCACCGGCGACATCGAGGGGGCGCGGCGACACTGGCGCGCCTACCTGACCTACGACCCGAACAGCCGCTGGGCGGATCAGGTGCGCAAGCGGCTGCTGAATCACGGCGGTTGACCTGGCTCGCCAGCGCGGCGACCCGGTTCAGCGACCGCGCAGCAGTTCCTCCAGCAAGAGGATCGCCGGCTGCAGGTCCTGGCGGTCGTCGAGCGCGTTGCGGAACAGGTCGCCGTGCCGCTGCAGGCGCGCGGGCATGGTGCGGATCGTGAACTGCCGCGGCGACAGGTCGGCGGCCTCGAGTTCGTCCCACAGCAGCGGCGCCGAGACGCTGGCGCCACCGACCGGACGCACCGCGTACGGCGGCACGATGGTCTGGCTGCGTCGGTTCTGCAGGAAGTCGAGGTAGACCTTGCCGTCCCGCTTCTCCGGCGAGCGTTCGATCGTCGCCACGTCGCCGACCTCGCGCAGCAGCACGCGCGACACCGCTTCGAGGAACATGCGCGCGTGGTCGTAGCCGTAGCCGCTGCGCAGCGGCACGAAGATGTGCATGCCGCTCTTGCCGGAGGTCTTCAGCAGCGGTCGCAGGCCGATGCCGCGCAGCAGCCGGCCGGCGCTGCGCGCGATGCGGATCACGTGCGCGAACGGCGCCTGCTTCGGGTCGAGGTCGAGCACCGCCCAATCGGGCTGATCGAGCGACGCGGTGCGCGACAACCACGGGTGCAGGTCGATGCTGCCGAGGTTGACCACGTGCAGCAGCGCGTCGAGGTCGTCGATCACGTGGTGTGGCACCGTGCTGCCGTCGTGGGGGATCGGCACCGTGCGCAGCCAGTCCGGCGCGCCGTCCTTGACCTCGCGTTGGTAGAACGACTTGCCGTCGATGCCGTCGGGGAAGCGGTTGAGGTGCACCGGCCGATCGCGGAGATGGGGCAGCAGGGCCTCGGCCACCGCGTGGTAGTAGGCGAGCAGATCGCCCTTCGTGTAGCCCTCGGCCGGCCAGTAGACCTTGCCGAGGTTGCTGGGCTTCCAGCGCGGCTCGCGTTCCGGCGGCGGTGCGGCGCCGTGGTGCGTGGCCGCGGGTGTCGTCGTGGCGGCGACCGGGATGCGACGCCAGTCGGCGCTCGCACCACTCACGTAGCGGCTGCTGGCGCGTTTGCCGATCGCGGCCGGCAGACCGGCGCCGGCGATCGCCGCGAGCAGCGCTTCGCCCGCCCCGGCCACATGATCGACGAACAGCACCGGCTGACCGTCCGGCACCAGGGTGCGCAGGGCCGCCTTGCGTTCGAGCAGCGACAGCGGGCGCAGGTCGTAGTCCTCCCACTGCAGCAGATCGAAGGCGTAGTAGGCGAGCGGCGGTTCCGCGCGCTGTTGCAACGCCTGTTGCAGCAGGGTGGGCGACGGATGGCCGCGGGCGTCGAGTGCCACCAGCACGCCGTCGACCAGCGCCTGCTCGCAGCGCAGCGCCGTCAGTCCGGCGGCGATCGACGGCGGCGTGGCGTCGACGCCGAGCAGCCGGGACCCGGCCTCGGTCCGGTGCGCCAGCGTACGCAGGCCGAGGAACTCCATCTCGAACAGCCAGTCGGGATCGCGCATCGAGACCGGCGCGGCCTCCGCCTGCCAACGCATCGGCTGCACGTCGAGGGGGACCGGCTGGTCCCGTGCTGCATCGAGGTTGATGCCCAGGGCACGATCGCGGGCGATGCCGGCGTAGCGGTCGCGCGACTTGAACAAGAGCCAGCTGTTCTTCGCCTGCTGGGTGCGCACCAGGTGCCACTCGCCACGCAGGTGCCGCCCGAACAGCAGCAGCTTCAGTTCGCCCTGCTGCATGGCGTCCGCCCAGCGGTCCGTGCGCAGCAGCCGGTAGCGGCCCCGGTCCCAGATCTGCATCGTGCCGGCGCCGTACTGGCCCTTCGGGATGCGGCCGTGGAAGTGCTCGTATTCCAGCGGGTGGTCCTCGGTGCGGACCGCCAGGCGCTTGTCGGCAGGGTCGTACGAGAAGCCGCGTGGCACGGCCCACGACTTCAACACGCCGTCGTGCTCGAGCCGCAGGTCGTAGTGCAGCGACCGGGCTTCGTGCCGATGCACCACGAACAGGTCGTCGGTGCGGCGCAACGGCAGTCCGGGGGCGGGTTCCGGCGTCGCCGCGAAGTTGCGCTTGCGGCGATAGTCGTCGAGCGGGTCGGGCATGCGGCGGTCGCCATTGTGCCGGCTGCGGACGCCAGCCAGCAAAGGCTGTCTGCCCAAGGCGCGAGGGTGGCGAGCCTTTTGATGTGCGTTCGCGCACGACGAGCGGACTCGCACAGGCTTGCGGACGGTTGGCTGGTTTGTTCCGAAGCCAAGGTCCCGGAACGACTTGAGTGGACCCGGCGAGTCGCCGCTGCGGCGCGGTCGAGGCCGCGAGCCGCCGGTTGGTGGTCGATTCGTCCGGGCACTGCCTTTGCGTTATCGCACTCCGACACCGGGCGTCGTCCCGGGCGCTGGCCGGATAACTTCGCTTGCATGGAACCCGAGGCGAAGTAAGTTGCTGCGGCGTCCCGGTCCGACTCGTCCCGGAGTAGACCCTATTGCCCCGCCCCAGCCAGAGGGCGGACTCGCATCCTCATGAAAGCCAACCCAATGCATCGGTCGGCCCTGCTCTCCCTCGCAGGCCAGGCCATCTCCCTGCCGCTGTTCGCGGTCGTCGGGCTCGTGTCCTTCGGCTGTACCGGCGGTGTGAAGGGGGACCCCGACAATCGGGGCGACTTCAAGGTCGTCAGCATCAGCACCGGTTCGGGCAGCGTCTATCCCTACCGCATCCGCACCACCGACTCGTTCGGCAATCCGACCTCGACGGTGGTGAACATCGAGAGCGAAGAGACCTTGCGCGAGTATGTCACCGGCAGCAACGGTGTGTTGCCGGTCGCGACGTTGCCGGTGACGGCAGTGTTGCCGGACGGCAACCCAGGCAATCACTTCCTGCACTTCGCCTTCAGCCACAAGCTCGACGTCAACTCGATCCTGAGCAACCAGCTCGCCGACCAGGCCAGCTCGGGGCTGGGCGGGTCGGTGTCGCTGCTCGCCTACAACCCGGCGACCGAGCAGCAGATCGCGATCCAGGGTCGCGGGTTCGTCAACGGCTTCACCTACTACAACGAGGGTGGGGAGCTGCGGCTGGTGCGCGCGGTCGAAGCGGACGGCACCGGGATCCGGGTGCTCGATCCGCGGGCCAATGGCTTCCCGAACTACGCCGGGGCGGCCGACCTGGTCACCCGCAAGTCGTTCGTGTTCGTGGCGGACACCAACAACGATCTGACGTCGTTCGAGACGTTCCCGAACGATCGCTTGCTGCGCCTCGTCATCACCAACGCGGTGCGCGATTCGGAGAATGATCTGCTCGAACAAGAGGTCGGCGTGGCGACGACGGTCGGCAGCGATCCGAATCCGCCGCAGGTGCTCGGTTACCTCGGGACGCCGCGCATCGATCCGGGCAACAACCAGACCGGCATCGATCCGACCGGTTCGATCCTGATCCGATTCAACAAGCCAGTGCAACCGGGTGAGGTCGGCGCATTCTTCGACCCGAACCAGTTCACGCCGCCGTCCGGTGGTGTGTCGCTGTCCGTAACCGCGGCGGCGGTGACCTTCCCGGTCATCTACTACGCCGATCCGGTCAGCTACGGCGACCTGATGAACTACATCATCAAGCCGGCCTACAACCTGCCGGGTCAGTCGCTGGTCGAGGTCGCGGTGCAGACCACGACCATCAACAGTCTGGGCGGCGATCTGATCGGCCAGCAGGTGATCACCCGCTTCACCACGGCCGATGGTCCGGGCATCGTCAACGCACCGGTGGCGCCCGAGGCGATCTATGTCGGTATCGGCGGCGCCGAGCCCGGCGTGTCGGTCATCGACCTGAACGGCTTCGGCCAGGGCACCGGCGACCTCACCAACACGCGGTGGCCGCGCAACCCGAACATCGGCATCGGCGGCGTCGTGCCGCCGATGGCGGAGGGCAACAGCAACCTGAACGCCGGTGGCGCCGGCACGCTGACGCTGACCCAGGACACCAACGGCAACACCCGTCTGTTGCGGGATCCGATCCTCAGCGACGTGACCGACATCCACATCGGCGCGCCGCTCGACCTGATCTTCAACAACGAGAACATCAACCGCAACGCGACCCGCGCCAACCAGATCAACGAGTTGCTCGGGCTGGCGATGGGCGGCAACACGATCACGCAGCCGCCGGTGCCGAATCCGCCGAAGCTGGTGTTCCCGCCGCCGAACCCCAACCAGGGCATCTTCGGCGAGGAGCCGGCGGTCAAGTCGTCGGTCGGCCCGCCCGGCGCGCTGGTCACCGGTGGTCCGCCGGCGACCTGCGTCTCGGTCGGTCTGAACCTGCTGGTCCGCGGCAATCCGTTCGCGCAGTTGTCCAACGAGATCGGCATCTACGGCACCAACTTCATGGGCGTGTTCGTCGGTCCGCAGCCGCCCCCGGGCTCGCCGCCGCCGCCGCCGCCGTTCTGCCCGTTCACTTCGCGGCAGCAGATCGGTCACTTCCTCTACGTGCTGGATCGCGACAACCGTCAGGTCCTGGTCGTCAACAGCAACCGCTTCACGGTGCTCGACACGATCCAGCTGTCCGATCCGGTCAGCATGGCGATGGCGCCGAACATGACCCGTCTGGCGGTGACCAACTTCGCCAGCTCGTCGGTCAGTTTCATCGACATCGACCCGACCAGCGCCAACTTCCACACGGTGGTCGCCGAGACCCGCGTCGAGGCCGGCCCGACCGGCATCTCGTGGCAGCCGGACGGTGAGGACGTGCTGGTGTTGTCCACCGACGCCAACTTCCTCACCATCATCAACGCGCTGGACTTCACGGTCCGCCGCACGCTCGGCGGCTTCTTGAATGCGCCGATCGATGTCATCTGCACCGAGCGCTACAACGTCAGCGGCAACCTGTCGGGCGTCTACAACGCCTACGTGTTGAACTCGAACGGCACGGTCGCGGTCTACGAGTCGGGGCCCGACGGGGTCAACGGCATCGGCTTCAACGACATCATCGGCTCGGTCACCAACGTGTCGTTCCCACGGGCTCGGGCGATGGCCTACGACATGTCGACGTCGCTGGGCGCCGTGTTCATCGGCCACACCGACGACAACGGGCTCGGCCAGGTGTCGCGCCTGGCCCTGACCAGCTCCCCGGTCGGCCAGCTGCAGCTGAATCCGATCGCCGGTGGGTTCATCCTGCCGCCGACCTTCCGGCAGAAGGAGTGGACGGTGACCCAGCGCCTCGGTGGCCTGACCGCCACCACGCCGGTGCGTGACTTGATGAGCGGCAACTCGATCATCGATCTCGCGTTCGACGACCTGATCAACTTCGGTGGCCTGACCGGTCAGCTCAGCCAGAATGCCCCGCAGGCCTCGTCGACGCCCTACACCCACTCGGGCAAGCAGGTGATGAAGGCCACCGGTGGCGGTGTGGTCCGTGCATGCCAACCGCGGTTGCTGTTCGTCGCGTTGTCGGACGTCGGCAACGTCGACGTGTTCGAGATCCTGACCGGCACCCGCATCGCGACCATCCCGGTCCCCGGCGTGCGCGTGGTCTCGAACTACTGGCGCCAGTGAGCTGCTGAAGCAGCTTGGCGCCGTGCGTTCGGCGCTCGCATCCGTCCATCGGCCGTGGTCCCGATCCGGGGCCACGGCCGACTTCGTTCCCGGTCGGCATTCCAGCGGTTGAGGTTGCGTCGGCCGCGGCGCAGAATGACGACCTGATGCCCGACGGCACCACGATCCAGCGCATGTTCGCCGAAGTGGCGCCCGGCTACGACCGCGCCAACCGGGCCTTGTCGTTCGGCATCGACGTCTGGTGGCGACGCAAGACGGTGCAGCTGGTCGCGGTACGGCCGGGGGAGCATGGCCTCGATGTGTGCGCTGGCACCGGCGATCTCTCGTTCGCGCTGCAGCGGGCGGGGGCGACGATGGTCGGCGCCGACTTCTGTGCGCCGATGCTGAGCCGCGCCCACGCGAAGGGCGTGCAGCAGGTCCGCGCTGGCCGGCCCGCCGGGCCGGTGTTCCTGGCCGCCGATGCGATGGCGTTGCCGTTCGCCGATGCCCGGTTCGACTTCGCGACCGTCGCGTTCGGCATCCGCAACGTCGCCGATCCGGTGGTCGCCCTGCGCGAGATGGCGCGCGTCGTGAAACCGGGCGGTCGCGTCGTCGTGCTCGAGTTCACCAAGCCGAGGGTGCCGGTGCTCGGACACGCTTATCGGTTCTACTTCAAGCGCATCCTGCCCAAGCTCGGCAGCTGGATCTGCGGGGCCAGGAACGACGCCTATCGCTACCTGCACGATTCGGTGATGGCGTTCCCGGAACGGGAGGCCTTCCTCGAGCTGATGCGCGCCGCGGGTCTCGCGAATCCGCGTCAACGCCTGCTGACCGGCGGCATCGCCGCGATCTACCGTGGCGAAGTCCAGCGCTGACCCCGCGCCGGCCGCCGCGGCGGTCGCCTTTGTGGAGCCAGGTGGCTACCAGCACTGGTCGCGCGATCCGGCGGTCGGCCTGTTCGCGGTGTTGCCGCTGTGGCTGCTCTACGAGGCGGCGCGCCTGCACCTGGCGCCGGCGGAGCGGAACGGCGCCGAAGTGCTGCTGCTGCACGAGCTGCACCGGCTCGGCAGTCGCGCGCACCTGGTGTTGAGCATCGGCTTCTGCCTGTTGTTGCTCGCGGCGGCGCGGTCGCTGGTGCGCCGAGACGTGCCCTGGCTGCGCGTGGCGGCGGTCATCGCGCTCGAGGGCACCGTCTACGCGCTGATGCTCGGGCCGATCGCCGAGGCGCTGACCTCGTCCGCGGTGCGCGTGCTGGCCGCCGGCTCGCCGTTGGCCGGCAACCTGGTCGGATCGCTCGGGGCCGGCATCTTCGAGGAACTCGTGTTCCGGCTCGGGCTGATGTCGGTGCTGGTGTGGGTCGGCGTGCGTGCGGTGCGCTCCTGGTCGCTGCCGTCCTGGGTCGCCGGTGCCTTCGCGGTGCTGGTCAGCGCGCTGGTGTTCTCGTGGTTCCACCACGTCTGTGGCGAACCGTTCGATCGCAACCGCTTCGTGTTCCGCACCATGGCCGGCGTGCTGCTCGGGCTGCTGATGTGGACGCGCGGTTACGGCGTCTGCGTCTACACGCACTCGATCTACAACGTCTACTTCTACCTGTCCCAGGACAGTGTCTGACATGAACAGCGGTGCCGCCCTGCAGCGTTTCGCCGTCGGCTTCTCGGGCGGCAGTGGCATCGCCTACGGCCTGCGCCTCGTCGAGGTGTTGCTCCGGTCGGGGCACGAGGTCCACCTGTGCGCTACCGGCGCCGCGCTGCGGGTCATGGTGCACGAGGCCGGTCTCGCCGTCGACCTGCAGGCGCCCGATCTCGCGGGTCTGTTCGCCGCCGAACTGCGGCCGCGGCTCAAGGTGCATCCGCTCGATGCGGTCGAGGCCGCGCCGGCTTCGGGCAGTGCTGGCATCCGCGCCACCATCCTGTGCCCGTGCAGCATGGGCACACTGGCGCGCGTCGCGCACGGCTTCTCCAGCAACCTCGTCGAACGCAGCGCCGACGTGGCGCTGAAGGAAGGCCGGCCGCTGCTGGTGGTGCCGCGCGAGACGCCGCTGTCCGAGCTGCATCTGGAGAACATGCTGCGGCTGGCGCGGCTCGGGGCGATCGTGTTGCCGGCGATGCCGGGGTTCTACCACCGCCCGCAGACGGTGCAGGAACTGGTCGACTTCGTGGTCGGCAAGATCCTCGATCGGCTGCAGGTGCCGCATGCATTGACGCGCCGTTGGGACACGCCGGCGCCGAAGCCGACCTCGCCGTGGGACGAGGGTGAGGTCGGATGAACGTCGCACCGACGGCGCTCGGCACGGTGCGTTCGCTGGCGTCCCTGGTGCGGTTGTCGCACTCGGTGTTCGCGCTGCCGTTCGCGTTGTTGTCGCTGTTGGCGGCCACCGACGGCCGTCCGGAACTCGGCACGCTGCTGTGGGTCGTGCTCGCGGTCGTCGCCGCGCGCACCGCGGCGATGGCCTACAACCGGATCGCCGATCGGGTCATCGACGCCGCGAACCCGCGCACCGCGGTCCGCGAGTTGCCGCGCGGCGCGATCTCGCTGCGCACGGCGTGGCTGCTGGTGCTCGCGTCCGCGGCGCTGTTCCTGTTCGCGTGCTGGCGGCTGGCTCCCGTGTGCCTGTACCTGGGCGTGCCGACGCTGCTGTGGCTGCTCGGCTACAGCCATGTGAAGCGGTTCTCCGCGCTGTGCCATCTGTGGCTCGGGGTCGCCCTCGGCCTGTCGCCGGTGGCGGCGTGGCTGGCGGCCGACGGCGCCTTCGGCCCGCGTCTGTGGACCCCGGCCGTGCTCGGCGCCGGTGTGGCGACCTGGGTCGCCGGCTTCGACGTGCTGTACGCGTGCCAGGACGAAGCGTTCGATCGGGCCCACGGTCTGCATTCGCTGCCGGTGCGGCTGGGGGCCGCGCGCGCGATGTGGGTCGCTCGCGGTCTGCACGCGCTGGCGCTGGTCGGCTTCGCCGCGTTCGGTGGGATGGTGCCGCTCGGCCGGGCCTACGACCTGGGCATCGTGGTGGCCGGCGCGCTGCTGTTCTGGCAACATCGCCTGCTGCGGCCGGGTGACCTGCGTCACATCCACACGGCGTTCTTCACCGCCAACGGCACGCTGGCGATCCTGATGTTCGCCGCCGGCTGCGCCGACCTCTACTGGCTCGCGCCGCGACGTTGATGCGATGGCCGTCCCCAACCCCGAAGACGAACTGACGCGGCTCGGCAAGCTGCTCGGCAAGGCGCCGGGCGGTGGCCTGCCGCCGCTGCTGGTGCTGACCGGGGGCAACGACTTCTTCCGCGCCGAGGCGATGGACAAGGTGCTCGCCGTGGTGCCGAAGGACGCCGAACTGCGCGTCGTCGATGCCGGCGACGAACGCGGCGGCGGCGGGGGTGGTGACGAGGACGGCGACGACGACGGCGAGGCCGGCGACGCCGCGACCGACGGTGCCCTCGGTCTTGCCGCGTGTCCGGAGCTGCAGGACCTGCGCGGTGGCGGCTTGTTCGCCCGCACCGCGACGGTCGCCGTGCGCCGCGGCAGCGGATGGTGGAAGAAGCACTGCGCGACGGTGTCGGCGCTGCTGCCGAAGTTCGGCAAGGGCTGCGCGCTGGTGCTCGAGGCCAGCAAGCTCGACAAACGCAAGAAGGTCGCTCAGACGCTGCTGAAATCGCTCGCCGATGCCGGCGCGCTGTTCGAGTTCCGCGAGCTCTACGACCTGCCCTACGACCGGTCGCGCAGCCCGATGGAGGGCGAGCTGTGCAAGTGGCTGCTCGGTCGCGCCCAGCGCCTGCAGGTGCCGTTGGCGCCGGACGCGGCCTGGCTGCTCGTCATGCAGGTCGGCAAGCAACCGGCTGAACTGCTGGCCGAGGTCGGGCGATTGCGCGATCGCCTCGGGGCGGAGCCGGGGCGCAAGCCGCTGACGCCGGCCGACCTGCGCGGGCAGCTGACGACGAGTTTCGAGTCGACACCGTTCGAGCTCGCCGATGCGGTGCTCGGTGGCGATCGCCGCGCGGCCTACCGCTCGGTGCGCGCCATGTTCGACCGCGGCGTGCGCAGCAAGGACGGCAAGGCGATGGATCCTGGTGGGCTGCTGCCGTTCACGACCAGCTGGCTGTTCCAACAGCTGGCGACCGCGTTCGAGGGGCGGCAGGTGTTGGACGCCGGCTGCTCGCCGCGCGATCTGCCGGCGCGGGTCGGGGTGCGCCAGTTCGCCGAACGGTTCGTCGAGCAGGTGCAGCGATACGACCAGCGGCGGCTGCGGCGCGGTCTGTTGGCGTTGCACAGCTGCCAGCGCGCGAGCCGCAGCTCCGGCGAGGACCCCGATGCGCTGCTGGAGCGGTTCTTGTCCCAGTGGTTCGATGGAGCGCCGATCCCGACCGCCGAGGACCTCGAACTGTGATCAAGAAGCTGCCACCCGCCGTCGTCAACCAGATCGCCGCCGGTGAGGTCGTCGAACGACCGTCGTCGGTGGTCAAGGAGCTGGTCGAGAACTCGCTCGACGCCGGCGCGCAGCGGATCCGGGTCGAGATCAAGCAGGGCGGCGCCGAGTCGATCCTGATCGGCGACGACGGCGACGGCTTCCTGCCCGAGGACCTGCCGCTGGCGTTCGCCAGCCACGCCACCAGCAAACTGGCCGATGTCGCCGATCTCGACCACATCGGCAGCCTCGGCTTCCGCGGCGAGGCACTGGCCTCGATCGGCGCGGTGTCGCGCGCGCGCATCCAGAGCCGCCGGCGCGGCGCCCGCGAGGGGTGGGAGATCCGCTGCGACGGTGGCATCGAGACCGCGCCGATGCCGACCGGCTGCCCCGAAGGCACCCGGCTCGAGGTGCGCGACCTGTTCTTCAACGTGCCGGCGCGGCGCCGCTTCCTGAAAGCGGCCCACGCCGAGCGCGCGCGCATCCAGGAGCTGATCGCCGAACTGTCGCTGGCGCGCCTCGACGTCGACTTCACGTTCGTCGCCGACGAACGCGAACTGCTGCGGTTGCCGCGCGGCGAGACGCTGGCGCAGCGGTTCGCGCGCTGCTTCGGCGAGGAACTCGCGCGCGGGCTGCTGCCGGTGGCGCGCACGTTCGACGGGCTGTCGGTCGACGGCGTGATCGGCGAGCCCGATCTGGCGCGGCGCGACGGCAAGCTCGAGCTGATGTTCGTCAACGGTCGGCTGGCGCGTGAGAGCAGCGCGCTGCACTCGGTGCGGCAGGCGTTCCGTGAGTACCTGATGGGCGGACGGTTCCCGATCTATGCGCTGCAGGTGTCGCTGCCGCCCGATCAGGTCGACGTGAACGTGCACCCGCGCAAGGCCGAGGTGCGGTTCGTCGAGCCGCGCAAGATCGCCGGTTGCCTGCACGAGACCGTGCGCGCGGCACTGCAGGGGCGGGTCGGTCTGGGCGCCAGCGACGGTGGGGTGGTTGCCGCCCCCGAACTGCCGCGCGCCCGCTCGGGGTTCCCGGCGCTGCCGCCGGGCCTGTTCGGCGATGCGGTGCCCGCGCTCGAACCGCCGTCGCCGCGGCTCGCGGCGGCCGCGCCGAAGGAGCCGTCGCTGCCGTTCGTCGCGGCCGAGCCGGTCCGACGCGAACAGGCGCCACTGGCGCTGCCCGAGCGCCGCGCCCTTGCCGACGCCGTGCGCGAACGGCCGGATGCGCGCCCGAACCCGTTCCGCCGCGCTTCGGGCCGCTACCTGCAGGTGATGGACCTGTATCTGCTGCTCGAGAGCCCGGACGGCCTGCTGGTCGTCGACCAGCACGCACTGCACGAGCGCGTCGTCTACGAGCAGTTGCGCGCCCAGCACGCGGCGCGCGCGGTGCAGGTGCAGCGGCTGCTGGTGCCGGTCGTCGTCGAGGTGCAACCGCGGGAGCAGGCGTGGCTCGAATCGGTGCGTGAGCAGCTGGCCGCCGAGGGGCTGCTGGTCGACTCGTTCGGCCCGCGCTCGGTCGCCGTGCAAGGCGTGCCGGCGGTGCTCGCGAAGGTCGACCCGCACAAGTTGTTGCGGGCGATGCTGGTCGACGATGCCGCCGACGACGCGACCCCCCTGCGCGACCACATCGCCGAGCGGTTCCATTCGATGGCGTGCCGGTCGGCGATCATGAGCGGCGATCGGCTCGAGGACCGCGAGATCCAGGCGCTGCTGGCTGCGGCGGCCGGTTTGGAGCACCCGCACAACTGCCCACACGGGCGTCCGACGGTGCTGACGTTCTCGACCGCGGAGCTCGAGCGCTACTTCCGCCGCCGCTGCTGATACCGTCGGGCTGGCGGCGCGGTCAGGACTTGCGGTCGAAGTCGGCGGCGAGCAGCGCCGGCCGCAGCTCCAGCTGGTGCAGCACGGCGCGCGACTTCAGCCGCAGCCCCGCACCGTCTCGCAGCAGGTGCTTGAGTTCGCGCGGCACCAGCAGGCCGTCGCGTTCGTGCAGGTCGAGCAGCAGCACCCGCTCGGTCCGGGTGGGGTCGGCGGCGCCGCCGACCAGCGGCGACACCTCGACCGCCAGCAGCTGGTGGCTCGCCTTGGTGACGTAGACCCTGGCTCGCACCGGCAGGTCCTGACCCGCTTGTAGCAGCGGGAACGACTCGAGGTCGCCGTCGACGACCGTGCACTCGACCGTGTTGCCGCGTTCGATCGTCAGCGCTTCGTCCCGCACCGGGCTCGCTTGTCGCAGGCCGCGCAGCACGGCGCCGGGCGACAGGAAGCGGATCAGCTGGCGCGCGAGGTTGGTGTTGCGCTCCAAGGCCTTCAAGTCCTCGGCGAACTCCGCGCCGAGATCGCGCGGTTGCCCCTGATACAGCTGCCAGGGGCCGGTCCGATCCCGTCCGATCACCACTGGGGTCCCGGCGCGTCGCACTTCGTAGCGGATCAGTGGCACCACCTTGTCGCTGCGTGGTCGGCTCCATTCGAGGAACTGCACCTGCAGGTCGGCCTGACCACGATCTTCGGCCGCGGCATCGAGGACGTGCAGTTCGAGGCTGGTGCGGAACGCGACCACCGGCGGCACGGGGCCACGCGGCCGATGGGCGTCGTCGACCTTCCGCGCCAGCGCTTCGAGGTCCGCCGCGATCGCCGCGATCGCTGTCGCCGGCGCTGGCGCCGCAGGTGCGGCGGGCGCGGCGGCCTCGGGCTGTTGGGCCGCGGCCACGGCGGCGAGAAGGAGGATGGCGACGGCGGACTTCAGCATGCGGAGAGAGCGGCAGCGGGTGCGCGGATGTGCTGCCTTGGCTGCCGCTCAGCGTAGCGCGGCGGGCGTGGCGCCGGAATCGCGCGGCCCGGTTCGCATCGATGCCACCGCCGCCTCCGGTGCCGGTCCCGACCCGGGGCTGGGTGGCTCAAGCGCGGGCCGCGGGGAAGTCGATGGCTGCGGGATGCTGCGCCTGCTCATGCTGCTGCTCGGTTGTCTGTTGGCATCGGCCGGGCGCGCCCAGGAGCGCCATGCCCAGGTCGAGCTGGACAGCGGCGAGATCCTGGTCGGTCGGGTGTTGGCGATGGACCTCGCCACGCTGCAGATCGAGGTCGGCACCGAAGTGCGAACGTTGAGCGCCGGCAGCATCAAGACCTGCCGGTTCGAGACCACGACGGTGCCGGCCGAAGGGGTCGGCGATTCGCTGCCGGTCCGCGCCGAGTCGCCGGCTCCAGCGGTCGCCGAGACCTCGAAGCCGGCGCCGCGCATCACCTGGAGCGGGCCGTTGCCCGATCCGGTCGACCCCGAGGCCGCGGAAACGGTGCCGATCGACCTGCGGCATCGTTCGCTGTGGCGCGCGCGGCTCGAAGCGATCGACGAGGCGTATCCTTGGCTGTCGCCGACGGTGCCGAGCCAGTGGATCAGTCTCGGCCTGTTGCTGGCGGTGTCGATGAGTCTGGTGGTCTACCTGTCGGTCCGCGTCGCCGGTGCGGAAGGTGCCGGGCTCGGCGCCAGCCTCGTGCTGGCACTGTGGTACCTCGTCACCACCGTGGTGCAGGTCGCGACGGTCTCCGTCAACGACGCCTCGGTGACGCTGATGCTGCTCGCCAATCCTGCGTTCGCGCTGTTCGGCATGTCGGCGATGTTCGGGCTACCGCGCAGCGGCGCCGTCATCGCCTACGCGATCCAGCTCGGCTTCCTCGTGCTCGGCTACGGGGTGCTCGAGTTGATCAACTCGCTGCTGGCCTCGATCGGCGCGACTGCCTGAGGCCGGGACCCGGGGCGCGTGGGTGGGAAGATGCCGACCCGAGGCAACGGTCGCCTCTCTCTCACGCATTCCATCCCTGGAGTGCGTGGCCTCGGGTCGGTGACTGCCTGGATCCAACTTGCGTGCCAGAGTCCGGCGCGGGGACTCCGTGGCGGTTCCGAGGTCGGTGCCGTGGATCCGTTGCGAGCCCGTAACAGCAAGCCCGGGCTTGCTGCATTGACGCCGGCCCTCGGCGCTCCTACAGACGGCACCCATGTCCGGTCCCCACGTTCGCGAGATCTCCGCCGCCACGTTCCAGAAGGACGTCGTCGAGCAGTCGATGACCGTTCCGGTGTTGCTGGACTTCTGGGCCGCCTGGTGCGGTCCCTGCCGCCAGTTGGGCCCAGTTCTCGAGCGGTTGGCGGCCAGCTACCAGGGGGCGTTCGTGCTCGGCAAGGTCGACTCCGACCGTGAGCAGGACCTCGCCTACGCGTTCGGCGTGCAGGGCATCCCGTTCTGCGTGCTGATCGACGGCGGCCGGCCGGTCGACGCCTTCAACGGCGCGTTGCCCGAGGCCGAGATCAAGAAGTTCTTGCAGCGCAACGGGGTCGAACCGCTGGTGCTGGAGCCGGAGCCGCCGGCCGCGGCGGTGGCTCCGCCGGTGGACCCGAACAGTCCGCCCGCGCGTCTCGCCCGAGCTCGTGCCGCCGCCGCCGCTGCGGATGCCGCGGCCGTGCGGCTGGCCCTCGACGGTATGCCCGAGGAGGCACCCGAACACGACGCCGCGCAGCGTTTGCTGGTCGGCATCGAGTGGCTCGACGCGAAACTCGATGCCGGCGCCGGCGCGGCGGAGCGTGAACTGCTCGCCGCGCGGCAGTTGCTTGCCGAGGGCGACATCGATCGCGCGATGGAGCGCCTGCTCGCCTCGGTGGCCGCCGACCGCACCTGCCGCGGCGGTCTCGCCCGCAAGGCGATGTTGCTGTGCTTCGCCGTGGTCGGCGAGGAACAGGAAGCGCTGGACGACTACCGCCGCAAGCTGGCGACGCTGCTGTACTGAGGCGCTGATCCGCCGCGGTGCATCAGGCCCGCACGGCGACGTGCATGCGCACCAGCTCGGCCAGCGAACGGGCCTGCGTCTTGCGCATCACGTTGGCGCGGTGCACCTCGACGGTCTTCGGGCTGAGCCCGAGCTTGGCGGCGACTTCCTTGTTGGCCGCGCCTTGCACGATCTCCTCCATGACCTCGTTCTCGCGCGGCGTCAACGCCGAGAAACGGCGTTCGAGCTGATCGTGTTCCGAGCCGGCGCGACGGTTGCGGCTGTCCAGCTCGATCGCCCGTTCGATCGTCGACAGCATCTCGAGCGGCTCGAACGGCTTCTCGATGAAGTCGACGCTGCCCAGCTTGAGGGCGCGCACGGCTTCCGAGACCCGGGCCATGCCGCTCATGAACACGACCGGCAGCCGGCAGCCGCGGGCCGCCAGGTCCATCAGCAGTTCGATGCCGGTGCGATCGGGCAGCACGAGATCCAGCACGAGGCAGCCCGGGCGTTCGTCGTCGAGTGACTCCAGCAGGTCGTGGGCCGAGGTGTGGCACTCGACGGCGAAGCCGCCGAGCGGGCCCATCCTGGTGAAAAGTGCTTGGATCGATGGTTCGTCATCGACCACTCGCACCAGCGGGGTCGAGGCGACCGGCGCGTGGGCCGGTCGCGACGACGAGATCGTCGCAGTCCGCGTCAACAACATGGGGTTTCTCTCCGTCGGGTTCCTGGGCCCGACGCGCAGGCATCGACGGCCGGGCCATCCCGACTTGAGAGCCACTCCGGGAAATCCTGGTGAACTCTCCTAGGGTGAACCACGGGCGGGGCAATCCGCCGGTTCAGCCGCGGCTCGCGCGCTCGAGATTGGCACGCGCCAGCGGCTCGAGCCGGTGCCCGAACGGCGTGTAGAACAGCCGGTCGCGCTGCAGCATCGTGGCGAAGAAGGCGCGGCGACCCGCGGCGAAGTCGCCGTCGGGCACGTGCGCATACTCGGCGCGGATCCGTTCGGTGTTGCGGGCGAACTCCGGCCACGGCAGTGCCAGCGACATCAGGTCGAGATCCAGCACCGCTTCGGCGCCGGGCGCGGTGGGGCGGTGCTGCTTGGTGTCGAGCACGATGCGCTGCACGCGTGCGATCTCGGCCGCGGGCCAGCCGGCAGCTGCCAACCGGGTCCCGGCCAGCGCCGCGCTGTCCTCCTCGTTGCTCTTGCTGCGCGGGTCGTAGATCGCGTCGTGGAACCAGACCGCCATCGTCTGCACGTCGTCGAGCGGGAACTCGCGGCCGGCATGCAGCATCGCCGCCACGTGTTCCAACGAGTGGTAGTGGCGGTCCGGACGCTGGTAGAGCCGGGTCAGTTCGAGCAGTAGGGCCGTGGTCATGGGCGGTTCGGGGGCCCAGGCTAGCCCGCGGTGGTGGTCGCGGTCGACGCCGTGGTCGACGGTGCGGCCGAGTTCGAAGGCGCAGCTGGCCCCGGTGGGAGCGGGCGCGTATCGTGTTTCGCCCCTAACCGTGCCCAAACCTCGCGTCACCATCATCGGCCGCCCGAACGTCGGCAAGTCGAGCCTCTTCAACCGGCTCGTCGGGCGCCGGGTCGCCATCGTCGAACCGACTGCGGGCGTCACCCGCGATCGCGTGGTCGTGCCGGTCCGCTACGGCGATCGGAGTTTCGACCTGATCGACACCGGCGGGCTCGGCATGGTCGACGAAGCGCTGCTGCGGGAGCACGTCGAGGCCCAGATCGGCTTCGCGCTCGAGACGGCCGATGTGATCGTGTTCGTCGTCGACGGCAAGGAGGGCCATGTGCCGGGCGACGACATGGTCGCCCGTCGCTTGCGACCGCTCGGCAAGAAGGTGGTGTTGGTCGCCAACAAGGTCGAGTCGCATCACGAGGAACTGTCGCTGCCGGCGTGGCAGCGGTTGGGCTTCGGCGATCCGGTGTCGGTCAGCGCGAAGGAAGGCTTCGGGGCCAGCGTGCTGTTGGACCGGATCCTGACCGAGTTGCCGCCGAAGGCCGAGGACGAGGACGAGGCCGAGGGCGACGTGCTGCGGTTCGCGATCGTCGGCAAGCGCAACTCGGGCAAGTCGACGCTGACCAACGAGCTGGTCGGCGAGGAGCGGGTCATCGTCAGCGAGGTCCCCGGCACGACCCGCGACGCCATCGACGTCGTGTTCGAGTTCGAGGGCAAGAAGTTGATGGCGATCGACACCGCCGGCGTGCGCAAGAAGAAGAGCCTCGAGCACGCGATCGAGCTGTTCGCGCACAATCGCAGCAACGACAGCATCCGGCGCGCGCACGTGGTCGTGCACATGTTCGACGTGCGGGAGCCGATCAGCCAGGTCGACAAGACGCTGGCCGCCTACTGCGTCGAGCACCACAAGCCGGTGATCCTGGTCGGCAACAAGATCGACCTCGCGCCCGAGCTCGACCTGCAGAAGTGGGACGCCTACATCAAGCAGCAGCTGGCCGGCCTCGATCACGCGCCGGTGGTGTTCCTGTCGGCCCAGGAGGGCACCAACGTCGACGGCATGCTCGAGCTGCTGTTCGATCTGCGGGCGCAGACCCAGCGCACCATCCCGACCGGTCGGCTCAACGCGGTGCTGGGCGAGGCCCGGGATCGCCAGCTGCCGTCGGCGGGCGGCCATTTCCCGAAGCTGTTCTACGGCACGCAGACCGGCACCGAGCCGGTGTCGCTGCTGGTGTTCGTCAACGAGCCGAGGCTGTTCCGCGGCCAGTACGAGCGCTATCTGGTGCAGGTGCTGCGCGAGGCCTTCGACTGCCACGAAGTGCCGATCCGCATCGCGTTCCGGCGCCGGGACAAGATCGTGCTCGGCGGCAAGGATTGAGTCCGGGTCGCCGATCCGGTCACGCCTCGATCATCGGCGCCAGAAGCTCGGACTGAACAGCACCATCGCCGTCAGAAGTTCGAGTCGCCCGAACAGCATCTGCAGCGACATCAGGCCCTTGCTGCCGTCGGCCAGGCCACCGAAGCCGCCGAACGGACCCACGTTCGCGATCCCCGGCAGCACCTCCGCGGTGCCGCCCTGCAGCAGCACTTTGCCGGCCTCGGTCGGGTCGACCAGCGTCAGTGCCGGACCGCAGTTGCCGACCATCGTCGCGCTGCTGGTCAGCGCCGCGACGAAGTTCAGCTGCGAATCGAAGCTCAGCGCCACGGCGCCGATCGCGACCGTCAGGCACCACAGCATCACGATGGCCAGGATCGACGAGATCACGGCGGCCGGCAGCACTTCGTCGTCGAGCTTGATGCGCTCGATGCTCTTCGGCCGCACGAAGTGCCGGATCGTGTAGGCGAGCAGCTTCAGGATCACCAGGAAGCGCACCTGCTTGATGCCGCCGGCGGTCGAACCACTGCAACCGCCGAGGAACATCGCGCCGAACAGCACCAGGGTCGCGGTCGCGGGCCAGACCTGGAAGTCGGCGGTGGCATAGCCGGTCGAGGTCAGCACGCTGATGCTGTTGAACGAAGCCTGGCGCAGGGCCGTGAGCAGCGGCAGGCCGCCGCGCACCAGCGCCACCGTGCAGAACAGGATCAGCAGGGCGGTGGTCAGCGTGTAGAGCCGGAACTCGCCCGAACGGGCCAGGGTGCGCAGGCACGGCAAGCCACTGCGCCAGTGGGTGGCGATCACCGCGAAGCTGGCCCCGCCGAGGAACATGAACGTCGTCAGCACCAGTTCGCCGCCGAGGCTGTTGAAATCGGCGATCGAGACCTTGGTCGTGAAGCCGCCCGTCGACAGCGCGGTGAACGCATGACAGACCGCGTCGAACCATCCGTAGCCGCCGGGCCAGACGAGGAGCAAGGCACACAGAGCGGTGAGTCCGGTGTAGATCGCGGCGATCAGCCGCGCCTTCTCGAGTGCCCGCGGCTGGTACGACTCGGTGCCGACGCCGACCGACTCCGACGACAGCAGGTTCTTGCCGGTGATACCCATCGCCGGCAGCAGGGTCACGAACACCAGCACGATGCCGATGCCGCCGATCCACTGCAGCAGCGCGCGCCACAGCAACAGGCTCGGTGGGCTGTCGGGCACGTTGGGATTCGGCCCGCTGCCCAGCACCGAGGCGCCCGTCGTCGTCAAGCCGCTGACGGTCTCGAACACCGCGTCGAACGGATTGGGCAACAGCCCCGACCACTGGAACGGGATCGCGCCCCACAACAGCGCGGCGACCAGGGCGCCTATCGCGAGGCTGCAGCCGAAGCCGGCCACGGTCGCGTAGCGGTCGTGGCGCGCTTCCAGCAGCGCACAGCCGAACGCCGGCAGCTGGGCGACCGTGAAGAAGCCGGCGAAGCCGGCCATCAGGCGCGCTACCTGCGGGAGGTTCATGTCCGCATGTTGCCGCCGCCGCGCAGCGGCTCAATCCGGAACTTGCCGCGGTGGCTCATGCTTCATCGCTGGCGAGCGCCGCGGCGCGTTCGCCGAGCACCGGCCCGAACTTGAACGCGTGCCCGCTGCAGGCGGTGATGGTCACCAGCGCCGCGGTGCCGGGGGCGCGTGCGACCGCGAGCCGCTGTCCGGCCGCCATCGTGTACAGACAACGTTCCGTGCCCAGCAGTCGACGCACAGGCGCAGTGAAACTCGCGCGGCCGAGCGCGAGCAGCGCCGGTTCGTCGACCGGCTCGGCCGCCGCGTCGGGGTCGACGTGCGCCCCTTCGGTGCGGTGTACCGCGGCCTTCAGGCCGGAGCCCTCGACGTCGGGCAGGCCGTAGACGAAGTCGTTGGCGCCGCGCCCGATCCGGGCCCAGACCGGAAACGCGCCGGCCCGGCAGTCGCTCGTCGCCGCGTCGACGTCGAAGTAGCCGACCTGTTGCCGCAGCACGGTCAGCGGCGCCGTCGCCGGAACCAGCTGCGGCAGCCAGGCTCCCGCCGCCAGCACGGCCCTGCCGGCATGCAGTTCCTGGCCATCGCCGAGCTGCATGCGCACGCCATGGTCCGAGGCGGTGAACCCGTGCACGCGCGTGTGCCACCGCAGTTCGACCCCGCGGTCGGCCAGCCACGCCCGCAGTCCCTGCATCGTCGCTGCCGCCAGCAGCACGGCTGCCGTGTGGTCGACCAGGGCCGTGTCGTCGACTGGGATCCGCAGCAGCGGGAAGCGGTGGCCCGCCCGTTCCCCATCGAGCACTTCGGTGCGGTCGCGGTGGTGGGCCGTGGCCGTCAGGTAGTCGGCCAGCGGACCGTCGCCGGGGCCGAAGAACACGCCCGGGGTCGGCAGCCGCAGCGGCCGTCCCATCGCCGCTTCGAGCGCTGGCCAGCCATGCTCGTTGGCACGCCGGGCCAGCTGGACCAGGTCCGGGTCCTGGTAGAGACAGCGCGTGATGCGCGTGGCTCCGTGCGAACTGCCGCGGTCGTGACCGGGGTCGAACTGATCGACGACACACAGCCGGCGGACGCCGCGTCGGTGCAGCCAGAATGCCGTGCACAGGCCGTGGATGCCGGCGCCGACGATGACGCAGTCGTGGGTCGTCATGCTTGGGTGCGGCCGACCGGCCGGCCGCACCAGCATTGCGCCGCGGCGAGCGCGCGCAACGCATGACTTCCCGTTCCGGGATGTAGTCCGCAGCGGCGCCACAGCGATGGCATCGTGCGCGCCGATCTTGGCCAAACATTGCGCGTCACCGCCTGGAATCGGCCCCAATCCGGGGCTACATCAGGGTGCTATAGTCCTTCGATCCCCTCAGGGAGCCGCCTCGTCCGATGAAGGTCACGCTGATCCACCCGCCGGTCTACATCAACAAGAACGGCCTCACCGCGCTCCGTCCGAGCCTCCCGCTCGGCCTTGCCTACATCGCTGCCGTTCTGCGCGATGACAAGCATGATGTCTCCGTGATCGATGCGCTCGGCGCCGCGCCGGAACAGATGGTCGCCGACGGCGACATCTGGCGGCTCGGGCTGACCCCGGAAGAGGTCATCGAGCGCATCCCCGCCGAGACCAAGGCGATCGGCATCACCAGCATGTGGAGCTACAGCTGGCCGATCGTGCGCGAGCTGATCCACAAGATCCGCGCGGCGTTCCCGAAGCTGCCGATCGTCTGCGGCGGCGAGCACTTCTCGGCGGTGCCGGAGCTGTCGATGGAGCAGGCGCCGATCGACTTCCTGGTCATCGGCGAGGGCGAGGAGACCGCGGTGGCGCTGTTTCGCGCGCTCGAACTCGGGCTCGACCACACGGTGATCCCGGGCATCGCGTTCCGCACGCCGGAGGGCACGATCCAGAAGAACCCGCGCCGCGATCGCATCAAGAACGTCGACCAGATCCCGTGGCCGGCGTGGGAGCTGTTCGACATCGAGGCCTACTCGAGCAATCGCCTCGTCAGCGGCATCTACTACGGCAAGACGGTGCCGATCCTGGCGACGCGCGGCTGCCCGTACCAGTGCACCTACTGCAGCTCGCCGAACATGTGG
>JALORC010000168.1 GCA_025459175.1 Planctomycetota bacterium
CTCGGTAACCGGGCGCACGACGGCTTCGAGGCCGCGCACGACGATCGTCTCGCGAAAGCCGTCGAACCACGGTGCGGACGTGTAGGTGTCGATCGCCTGGGGTACCGCCACCATGCGACCCTCGGCTGCATGGTGGTGCGCATTGCCCAGCACGTAGCGCAGCGCGTTACGCACCTCGCGCGGGGAACGCAGGATGTGGTCGTGGTAGCGGTCGGCGAACACTCGCCCGCGGCGTTGCCACAGCCGGTTGAGGGTGCGGGCGATGCGGACCAGCAGGCCCTGCACGCCGCGCGACAGCGTGCTGCGGCCGCTGGCCTCGACGACGAAGTGTAGGTGGTCGTTGAGCACCGCGTAGTGGATCAGCCGGAAGCCGTTGCGGTCGCAGCCGGCGGCGAAGGCCGCGCGCAGTGCCTGGTAGGCATCGCGGCGGCGCAACGGTGGCAGGTGCTCGCGGAGTTTGACCGTCACGTGCACCGGGAAGCGGGCGGCGAGTGCCTGGCGGGTGTCGTGCGGCACTCCGGCGCGGTGGCCGTTCGGCTTGCGGCCGGCACCAGCGCGGCGACCGCCGTGGGTAGCGCCGAATGGCAGCAGTGGGGTGCCTCCACTTCTGGCCCTCTTGCTCCGTCGCGTTTTCACCCCGGTCGCCATGTTGATTCCGCAATGATATGGTGCAGAGGTTCGCGACGCAAGATCCGGTGCGTGATCCTCGTGAACCTGACGAGGTCTCGGGTCATTCCGGCACTCAGGTCTCCGAGACGGAGTTCGAGGTCCGGGCAACGGCAGCTGCGCCAGGCCCGGTGTCCCCGTGCTGGTGTGGACAGCGCGGCTTGAGGGTGCGGCAGCCACCAACGACCAAGTCTCTCGGCAAGGAGCGCCGATTCGCCTCAGCGACTCGCGCGGTCGGTCGCCAGGGCACTCGACAAACTGTGGTCATGCCGCGGCAGCGTGGGCAACGGCAGGAAGCACGCTGCCGAGGACGCCGACCGAAGTCAGTACAGGATCCGCGTCTTCACGCTGACCGGCAGCTTGGCGATGCGCTCGTGCACCGCGTCCGACAGCTGCCGATCGACGTCCATGACCAGATAGCCGATGTCGCGCGTGGTGCCGAGCTGCTGCGCCTCGATGTTGGCGCCGAGCTCGCTGAGGATCGCGGTCACCGACGCCAGCACGCCGGGCACGTTCTTGTGGATGTGCAGGATGCGGTGCGTGCCCTCGCGCGGCGGCAGGTTGATCGCCGGGAAGTTGACGGCACCCTCGGTGCTGCCGCGGTCGACGAACTCGACGATCGAACGCGCGACCTCGAGCCCGATGTTGCGCTGCGCCTCCTCGGTGTTGCCGCCGACGTGCGGCGTCATCAGCACGTTCGCGATGCCCTCGAGCTCGCTGTGCCACTCGGCCTGCACCGGCGTCGGCTCCTGCGGGAACACGTCGAGTGCGGCCCCACCGAGGTGCCCGCTCTTCAGCGCCGCGACCAACGCGTCGATCGCGACCACGCTGCCGCGACTGTGGTTGATCAGGTAGCCGCCGCGCTTGATACGGGCCAGCTGCGGCGCGCCGATCATGCCGCGCGTGACGCTGGTGTCGGGCACGTGCAGCGACACGAAGTCGGCTTCGTCGAGCAGTTGGTCGACGCTGCCCAGCGGTCGCGCGAGGCCGAGCGGCAGCTTCTTCTGGATGTCGTGGAACAGCACCCGCATGCCGAACGCCTCGGCCAGCAAGCCGACCTGCTGGCCGATGTGGCCGTAGCCGATCAGACCGATGCAACGCCCGCGCACCTCGTGGGCCCCGGCCAGCGACTTGTCCCACTGCCCGCAGTGCAGCTTCTGGCTCTTGTCCCCGAGCCGCCGCGCCAGCGCGATCACGCAGCCCATCGTCAGCTCGGCGACCGAGCGCGTGCTCGCGTGCGGCGCGTTGAACACCGGAATGCCGCGCTGGCCGGCGGCGGCGATGTCGACCTGGTCGGTGCCGACCGAGAAGCAGCCGATCGCCAGCAGCTTGTTGCCGAGCTCGATCTGCGCCGCCCGCAGCTTGGTGCGCGAGCGCAGGCCGATCACGTGCGACTCGGCGATCACCGCCGCCAGTTCGTCACCCTCGAGCGCCTTGTTGATGACGTCGACGGTGTAGCCCGCCTCGACCAGGGCCTCGCGCGCGGCCGGGTGGATGTTCTCGAGCAGGGTGATGCGGATCTTGTGGCGCGGGAACGACGTGCGGGACATTGGCGCACAGGCTACGGCTCGGTCCTGCGCCCCTCAATCATCGAACCGCCGCCGGCCGCGTGCGCCGCTCAGCTCAGGCGCACGGTACCCAATCGCCCGGCCGGGTCGCAGAAGCCGCCGAGCACCGCACACAGCTGCTTCACCAGCGGATCGGTGTAGCGATCGTAGTAGCGCTGGTTGTGCGGCCCGACGCCGTGCTCGGCCGAGTAGCTGCCCTGGTAGCGCACACACGCGAGCTCGTAGATGCGCGGCTGCAGGGCGGCGATCACTTCCGCCGCCGGCTTGCCGATCGCGGCCTCGTTCCAGACCAGGTTCAGGTGCGTGCCACCGTCGCCCCAGTGGCCGTAGTCGCACAGCTGCACCAGCGGCCATTCCGCCGCCAGCAGCGCCTCGACCTCGTTGGTGAACGCCGGCAGCTCCGAGCGCGGCACCGAGATGTCGAACGCGAGCATCTTGCCCTCGCTGCGCAGGCTCTCGCTGATGTGGTGCCGCATCGACCAGAACTCCTCGCCCTTGCCGACCAGCACGTCGACCACCGCGTCCCCTGCCGTCTCGAGGAAGGCCCCGAGACGCGCCTCGAGCACGGCTTCGAGCGCCAGCGCCTCGGCCGGCAGCGTCGACGACAGCTCGACCAGCGTCGCGTAACGCGGCAGCTCGGCGAACGGCTGGCGCAGGTTCGGCTGGTGCGCGAACACTGCGCGCAGCGCGTTCTTGCTCATCACCTCGAACGCGCTCAGCACGTCGCCGAGTTCGTGCTCGACCGCCGACAGCAGTTTCAGCACCGTGGGCCCGTCGACACAGCCGACCAGCGCCACCGCGCGTTGCTTCGGCAGCGGGGCGACCTGCAGCACCGCGCGCGTGACGACGCCGAACACGCCGGTGGTGCCGGTGAACAGGTGCTTCGGATCGAGCCCGGTGTTGTTCTTGCGCAGCGTGTTCAACTGCGTCAGCACGCGGCCGTCGCCGAGCACCACCTCGACGCCGAGCAGGTTGTGGCGCACGTCGCCGTATTTCAGCAGCCGCGTGCCACCGGTGTTGGTCGCCACCATGCCGCCGATCTGCGGGTCGGCACCGAGATCGACCGGGAACCAGTAGCCGTCCTTCGCCAGCGCTTCGTTGAGCTGGCTCAGCAGCACGCCGCCGTCGACCAGCACGGTGCGGCCCGCGCGATCGAGCGCGATGGTCCTGTTCAGTCGTTCGAGGCTCAGCACCACCATCGCACCGCTCGCGTCGGGCGTCGATGCCGCGACCAGGCCGGTGTTGGCACCCTGTGGCACCACGCGCACGCCGTGTTCGCCGCAGATCCGCAGCGCGGTCGCCACCTCATCGGTCGATGCCGGTCGCACGACGCAGCGCGCGATGCCCTTGCCGTATCGCCAGCCGGTCTCGAAGCGCGCGCGGTCCTCGGGCGCGGTCAGCACGGCGCGTTCGCCGAGGGCGGCGAGCAGGGCGGAGACGACGGGATCGACGGTCATGGCGACGTTCTACCCGGCCACCGGCCAGGTCACGACTTCGACGTCATCTTGAAGATCGCGGTCGCGTTGCTGCTGTCGAACCGCAGGTCGAGCACACCCGGCGATTCCTCGTCGCGGGTGATGAACTCGTGGAACGAGCCCGGCACCTTCTCGGCGATCAAGGCGCCCTCGTCGGTCAGGAACAGCCGCTCGACCATGGTCGCCTGGAACGCCGTCTGGCGCACCCGGCCGCTCTTGCTGACCTCGACCTCGGGCTTGATCGGCCGGCCGAGCTGGCGCTGGCGATCCGCCACCGCGGTGACGTCGGCGACGCGGTCGGTGGCGTGGTTGAACGCGTTGCCCTCGGTCGCGATCCACGCCATCTCCTTCGACTCGGCGAGCAGCAGCTGGTAGTCGCTCCACCGCGGCTCCTGGTGCTGGCGATCGAAGCAGCAGACCAGGTTGGGCAGCAGCTGGGTCGCGTCCTCGAAGCCGAGCTTGCCGGTGTGCGACAGCTCGCCGAGCATGTCCTTGCTGGCGAGCGGCAGCGGGTCGCGCGAGTTGCCGACCACCCGCGCCACCGCCTGCTGGAACGGCTGGCTGAAGCGCTCGGGGTGCAGTTCGCTGACGAAGAACTGCGCGATGTGCTCGGGCAGGTCCTGGTGCGTGTAGGCGCGGCCGGTCATGCCGAGCCGATCGAGCGGGTAGACGCCGCGGCACTCGAAGCCGAGCGGCTCGAGCAGACGCTGGAACGCCAGCTGACCGCGGGGCAGAGCGCCGTTGTCGGTCGCCACCGTGCGCAGCGCGCCGTGGTCGAACACCAGCTTCTTGCCGAGCCGGATCGCGTCGCCGAGGTAGGCACCGGCCATCGGCACGCGCCGGGTCACGTCCTCGAACAGCAGCATGTTCAGCGCCTGCGCCAGTTCGGCGCGCGTCACCGTGTCGGCGACGCCGGCCCCTTCGGCGCGCGGCCGCAGCAGCTGCGGGTGCACCGAGAGAGCCTCGAACAGGCGGGTCGTGCGGGCGGTCCCGACCACGCGATCGAGCAGGGCCCACAGGGTCGTCTCATGATGATTGAGCATGGCGCGGCGTGGCGCTCGGGGGATGACGGCGGCGGCCAGCTCGGCACGAACTGGCCTGGACCTCCCGAGGCTGCCCGAAGAGTAGCACTTTCCGCGCCCGAACAGCCGCTCAGGGCGCGCGACTTCTCGGCATGAGATCATGCGCTAGACTCATGAAGTGACCCGATCGCTCCCCGCCACGGCCGCCCTGCAGGCATTCGAGTCGGCCGCCTTCCACCTGAGCTTCACGCGCGCCGCGGAGGAACTGCACGTGACCCAGGGCGCGATCAGCCGGCAGATCCAGTCGCTCGAAGAACACCTCGGCGCCGAACTGTTCGTGCGCGAAAGACAACGGATCCGGCTGTCGCCGGCCGGCGAGCACTACCTGCAGCACGTGCGCAGCGCGTTCGACCGCCTCGAGGCCGCCGCGCTCGAACTGCGCACGCTGCGGCGCGGCGGCGGTGTGCTGCAGCTGGCGATCCTGCCGACCTACGGCACCCGCTGGCTGATCCCACGCTTCCCGTCGTTCGTGCAGCGGCACCCGGACGTACAGGTCAACTTCACCACCAGGCTGCAGCCGTTCGACTTCGCCGGCGAGGACCTCGATGCGGCGATCCACTACGGCGAGAACCACTGGCCCGGCGCGCGCCTCGACCTGCTGATGGACGAGGAAGTCGTGCTGGTGTGCAGCCCGGGCTATCGCAAGAAGGCGAAGCTCGACACACCGGCCGATCTGCGCCGGGCGGTGCTCTTGCAGATGGCGACGCGGCCGCAGGCGTTCGAGCACTGGCTGCGCGAGAAGGGCATCGCCGGCGTCGACGGCCGCCGCGGCCCGCGCTTCGAGCACCACCAGATGGTGCTGCAGGCGGCGATCGCCGGGCTCGGGCTCGCGGTGCTGCCGACGTTCGCGTGCGACGAGGAGCTGGCGCAGGGCAAGGTGGTCGAGGCGTTCGCCGACAGCCGGCTCGCGACCGGCAAGGGCTACTACTTCGCCTATCCCGAACGGCGCGCGCTGCTGCCGGCCCTGCGCGCGTTCCGCGGCTGGCTGCTCGGTGAGCACGGGCGGCCGGTGGAGTGAGGGGCCACGGCGAGCAGCTGGCGAGCGGGTCGTCGCCCGAGCTGCGTAGGGAGGACAATAGCAAGGTGTACTTTGGTTTATCATGATGAAGCGAAGGCCGGATCGAGGTGATGCCGGTCGACGCCTTCCTGCGCGAGCTGTGGGCCGGCCGGATCGCCTGAGTCGCAACGGCGAGCGAACACGTCGACGAGCCTTGTGAGGCCGGCGCCGCATGCTTCTCATCTGCCGATGCACACGGCGCCCGCCAACTGCCTGCTCGCGCTGCTGCTGTCCACGGCCGCGGCCCAGTCCTGGGTGGTGCACGATCCGCGGCCGATCTTCCCGACCATCACCTACGACGCCCACCGCGGCCGCGGCGTCATGCTGCTGTTCTCGGGCACACAGCTGCAGGTGCACGAATGGGACGGCCAGCACTGGACGCCACGCTGGCTCGGCGGCCCGGGCCCGACCTCGGGCAGCCTGACGACGCGCAGCCTCGCCTTCGATCCGGTGCGAAGGCACGTCGTGATGCTGAGCAGCGGCCAGCAGCTGGCCTGGGCCTGGAACGGCAGCAGCTGGGCCTCGCTGCCGCCGCCACCGTTCGTGCCGCAGTGGTGGTCGATGGCGTTCGACGATGCCGCGCAGGCCTTCGTGCTGCTCGAGAACACCGCGATCCTCGGCCAGAACCGCACGTGGCGCTTCGACGGCATCATCTGGTCCCAGCTCGCCGCCAACGCGCCGCTGCCCGACCTCCTCACCACGATGGCGCACGACCGCGCGCGGCAGCGCACCGTGCTGCGCTGCGGCAACACGACCCTCGAGTGGAACGGCAGCGCGTGGACCGGGGGCGTCACCGGCGTGGTGCCACCGAGCAACCTGCGCGCGTTCTTCGATCCGCAGCGCGGCAAGGTGATCCTGCCGTCGGCGAGCGGCACGCAGTGGCAATGGAGCGGCAGCGATTGGGTGCCGTTCGCGGCCCCCGCGACGCTGGTGGGCCAGACCCAGGCGCGCCCCGTGTTCTTCCACGACGAACGCCGCCAGGAACAGGTGCTGTGCGACGACTGGACCGGCACCACGCAGGCGCTCACACCGAACGGGTGGCAACTGCGCCAGCGCCTGCCCGGCCTCGGCGGCGGGCTGCAGCTGAGCGCGGACCACACCCACGGCCACGTGATCGCGGTCGAAACACCGGCGATCCTCAACCCGAATCCGCCGCCGTCGACGCTGCGGTGGACGCCCGCCGGCTGGCAGGACCTCGGGCTGCCGGGCCTGCCCGTTCGCCTCGGCGCGGCGCAGGCCGACCGCGACCTGCTCGGCGTGATCTATCGCTTCGGCGGCACCCCGGGACTCGGCACCACCGAGACCGACGAGCTGTGGGCGTTCGACGGCACCGCGTGGACGCAGAGCACGGCCGCGAACGCGCCGGCGCCGCGGCGCGGCGGCGCCCTCGCCGTCGATCCGATCCGCCAGCGACTGGTGTGGTTCGGCGGCCGCCAGGGCACCACCTACTGGAACGACACGCGCGAGTTCGACGGCACGCAGTGGATCCCGAAGTTCCCGCCCAACCCGCCGTCGCCGCGCAACGGCCACGTGATGTGCGGCTCGGCGGCGCTCGGGCGCGTGTTCCTGTTCGGCGGTGCGACGGCGCCGGCCGGCGCACAACCGAACGACTTCTGGGCCTACGACGGCACCGAATGGACGCAGCTGCCGGCGCCGCCCATCGGCGCCGTGACCTCGATCGCGCTCACCGATTTCCCGGCGGCCGGCAGCGTCGTGTTGACGGTGGGCGCGCCGAGTGGCCAACCGAACGCGTGGCGTTGGAACGGCGTCGTGTGGAGCGCGCTGCCCGACGCGCCGTTCGGCGCCAACCTCGCGGTGACCGAGCCGGTGCTGGGTTCGGTGTTCACCGCGCTGAACGGCGCAGTGCTGACGACCACACCATCGACCGCGACCGCGTTCGGCACCGGCTGCGCGGGTAGTGCGGGTGCGCCCGCGCTGCATGCGTTCGGCCTGCCATGGCTCGGCAACGCCTCGTTCACCGTCGATCTCACGACCCCACTGCCGGGCCTGACCGCAGGCCTCGTCGCGTTCGGCTCCCAGCCGGCCGCCATCGCGTTGCCGGGCGGGTGCACCGTGTGGCTCGCGCCGGATGCGACGCTGCTGCTGCTCGCGAACGGTGGTTTCGGCGCCGTGTCGGTGCCGGTGCCGTCGTTGCCGTCGCTGCTCGGCGCACAACTGCTGGCCCAGGGGGCAACACTCGATGCGACCGCAGCACTCGGCTTCACGCTGACCGGCGGCGTCACGATCACGATCGGCAGCTGACGGCGCGGGCTCGACCCGGCTGCGACCTCGCGCCGCGACGACCGCAGGGGCTTGCCAACCCGTCGCGAGGGCAATGTAGTGCTCCCATGCGCGATGTTGCCGCCTGGGGATTGGCCGCCGTGACGATGACCGCTGCATCCGCCCAGTCCTGGGTGGTGCGCGATGCGCACAGCAACCCACCCGCGTTGGTCACCTACGACAGCCACCGCAGCCGCGGCGTGATGTTGCACAATGTCTTCCTCGGGAACGGCAGCAGCACTGCAGTCCTGGTCAGCGAATGGGATGGCATTCGCTGGACCCCGCGACCGGCGACGGGGCCGGGGCCGACCTATGTGTCTGGCAACGGCGCTCTCGTCCACAGCTTCACCTTCGACCCGATCCGCCGGCAGTCGATCCTGCTGTGTGGCTTCAACGGCGCTCCCGAAGCCTGGGCCTGGGACGGCACCAGCTGGACGGCGCTGCCGGCAATGCCGTTCCCGTTCCTCCGGCATGGGGCTGCGTTCGATCTGGCGACCGCAAGCCTGCTGGTGTTCGCCGACGAGGGCAAACTCACCTGGCGCTTCAACGGCACCACGTGGTCGCAGCTGACCTTCACCGGGTTGGATGTAGGTCTCCAGGCAGGTTGGTTCAAGACGATGGCATACGACCGCGTCCGCGGTCGCACGGTGATGATCGGCGGCAATGGAACCGATGTGACCTACGAGTGGAACGGCACCGCGTGGACAGGCGGGGCCCCAGTCGGCCCCCTGGGCATAGATCCTGGCCAAGTAGCCGCGATCTACGATCCGCAGCGCGGCAAGGTGATCTTGCCCAACCTGAACGGCACGAGTTGGGAATGGAACGGCAGCAATTGGCTGCCATTCGCGACCCCGGCGGCGCCGCTCGGCCAGAGCTTCTTCAGCCGCCTCTTCTTCTACGACGAACAGCGGCAGCACCTGGCGATGTACGTCCGGTCGACCAACAGCACGTGGACGCAGGACCCGGCGGCGTGGGTTCGCCGCCAGCGCACGGTGCTGTCGTACGCCACCCTGTTCAGCGCCGACCATCCCCGCGGCGACGTGCTCGCGGTCGAGCCGGAGCCGTCGCCGTTCGCTGCACCGCTGTCGACCACGCTGCGGCGGACGGCTTCGGGTTGGCAGGAACTCGGCAACCTCGGCCTGCCCGGGCGCGAAGGCGCCGCCCAGTCCGATCGTGATCTCCTCGGCGTGATCTACCGCTTCGGCGGCAACACCGGGGCCCCGAACTTCACCGAGACCAACGAGCTGCGGGCCTTCAACGGCACGGCCTGGTCGTTGGTGGCGGCCCCGAACGCGCCCACGCCACGAGCCTACTCGGCGCTCGCGGTCGATCCGATCCGCCAGCGGTTGGTCAGCTTCGGGGGCGGTTCCCAGGGCGGCGGCGGCACCCTCTTGAACGACACCCACGAGTTCGACGGCACGCAGTGGGTACAGAGGTCCCTGACCAACGCACCCTCGCCGCGCACCTTTGCCGCCATGTGCGGCTCGGCGACGCTCGGGCGCGTGTTCCTGTTCGGCGGTGCGAGCGCGTCCGTCATTTTTCCGTCCTTGACCGACTTCTGGTCCTACGACGGCACGAACTGGACGCAGTTGCCGCAGCCGCCGTTGGGCGCACCGATTCTCGGGGCGTCGCTCGCAGACTTCCCGGCGGCTGGCAGCATCGTGTTGGCGGTGCTCACGACGGGAACCGGCCAACCCGACACCTGGAGCTGGAACGGCACGGCCTGGAGCGCACTGGCCGACGCGCCGGTCGGTCACCAAGGTCGCGCTTTGGTTGCCGAGCCGGGGCTGGGGTCGGTGTATGCGCCGGGGAGCGGCGCGCTGCTGACGACCAACCCTTCGATCGCGATCCCGTTCGGCAGTGGCTGTGCCAGCAGCCTCGGCGCCCCGTCACTGCGCCCGTTCGGCCGGCCGTGGCTCGGCAATGCATCGTTCGCCTTCGATCTCACGACGGCGTTGCCGGGCCTGACCGCAGGCCTCGTCGCCTTCGGCTCGCAGCCGGCCGTCATCCCACTGCCGGGCGGTTGCACGGCGTGGTTCGCGCCGGAAGCGACCCAGCTCGTGCTGGCGAACAACGGCTTCGGCTCGGTCTCGCTGCCGGTGCCACCGCAGCCGTCGCTGCTCGGCGCGCAGCTGCTGGCCCAGGGCGTCGTACTCGATGCGGCGGTAGCGCAAGGCTTCGCGCTGAGTGCGGCCATCGGCATCGTGGTCGGCGACTGACGCCCGGGTGCTGCCTCAGCGGCGATCGCGCCGACGGATCCAGTAGTCCGGATGCGCGGCGTGCAGCAGCGTGTGGCCGCACCCTTGGGATTGGTCGCCGTGATGATGACCGCTGCATCGGCCCAGTCCTGGGTGGTGCGCGATCCGCAGGAAGCCCCCCCCGAACTCATCACCTACGACCGCCACCGCGGGCGAGGTGTGATGCTGCAAAGCAAGGTTTTGGGGGACTTTTCCACGATGGTGCAAGTCAGCGAATGGGACGGCATACGCTGGACCCAGCTACCAGTGAGCGTTCCGGGGCTTCCCTATCTCGATCACTGCAGCTTCACATTCGACCCTGTACGCCGGCAGTCGATCCTGCTGAGCGGTGGAGTTGTCGTAGGCAGTGCTCCTGCGACTTGGGCTTGGGACGGCACCAGCTGGACGGCACTACCAGGAATGCCGTCCCAGATAGCCTCGCACAGGGCGGCGTTCGACGAGTCGACCGCAAGCATCCTGGTGTTCTCAATCGTCAGCAGGCTCACTTGGCGCTTCGACGGCACCACTTGGACGCAACTGACCTTCACCCCGCTGAGTACAAGTGTTCCGGGTGCCGCCTGGACGATGGCATATGACCGCGTCCGCGCTCGCACGGTAATGGTGGGCGGCAATGCAACTGCAGTGACCTTCGAGTGGAACGGTACCGCGTGGACAGCCGAGACCCCAGTCCCCTTCCAGGCCTTTGGTTTCGGCGCTTGGCCCGCGATCTACGATCCGCAGCGCGGCAAGGTGACTTTGCCCAACCTGAACGGCACGAGCTGGGAATGGAACGGCAGCAATTGGCTGCCATTCGCGACACCGACCACGCCGTTCTTTCAGAACCCCCTCGACCGGCACTTCTTCCATGATGAGCAGCGCCAACAGTTGATGGTGTACATCGACTCGAGCCGCAGCACGTGGACGCAGACCCCTGCCGCTTGGGTTCTTCGCCAGCGCCTGGTCACGGACCGCTCCCAGTTCAGCGCCGACCACCCCCGAGGCGACGTGCTGGCGGTCGAGTCGGTGTGGTCCAACTTGGTCTTCCCCATCCCCGCCAGTGTGCTGCGGACGACCACGTTGCGGCGGACGCCTGGGGGTTGGCAGGAATTCGGCAGCCTCGGCCTGCCCGGGCGTTTGGGCACAGCACAGTCTGATCGCGACCTGCTCGGCGTGATCTACCGCTTCGGTGGCACCACGGGCGCCCCAGCCTTGGCAGATACCAACGAGCTGTGGGCATTCAACGGCACCGCTTGGTCGTTGGTTCCGTCTCCGAGTGCACCCGCACCGCGAGCCAATTCTGCTCTCGCGGTAGATCCGATCCGCCAGCGATTGGTCAGTTTCGGCGGGTCCCAGGGCGGCGGCGGCACCCTGTTGAACGACACCCACGAGTTCGACGGCACGCAGTGGGTCCAGATGTCCCTGCCCAACTCACCTTCGCCGCGCGTCTTCGCCGCCATGTGCGGCTCGGCGACCCTCGGGCGCGTATTCCTGTTCGGCGGTGCGAGTTCGTTGCTCGGCGTTCCGACCTTCACCGACTTCTGGTCCTACAACGGCACGAACTGGACGCAGTTGCCGCAGCCGCCGTTTGGCGGGCCGATCCTCCGGGCGTACCTCAGCGACTTCCCGGCGGCTGGCAGCATCGTGTTGACGGTGTTCACGGAGGTCCCCGGCCAACCCGACACCTGGCGCTGGAACGGCACGGCCTGGAGCGTGCTGCCCGACGCGCCGCTCGGCGGCGACGCTGGCACTTTGGTTACCGAGCCAGTGCTGGGGCAGGTGTATGCGCCGTGGAGCGGCGCCCTGCTGACGACCACACCTTCGATCGCGATCACGTTCGGCAGTGGCTGTGCCAGCAGCCTCGGCGCCCCCTCACTGCGCCCGTTCGGCCTGCCGTGGCTCGGCAATGCATCATTCGCCTTCGACCTCACGACGGCGTTGCCCGGCCTGACCGCAGGCCTCGTCGCCTTCGGCTCGCAGCCGGCCGTCATCCCACTGCCCGGCGGTTGCACGGCGTGGTTCGCGCCGGAAGCGACCCAGCTCGTGCTGGCGAACGCCGGCTTCGGCTCGGTCTCGCTGCCGGTGCCGTCGTTGCCGTCGCTGCTCGGCGCACAACTGCTGGCCCAGGGTGTCGTGCTCGATGCGGCGGTAGCCCAAGGCTTCGCGCTCAGTGCCGGCATCGGGCTCGTGGTCGGCGACTGACGCCCGGGTGCTGCCTCAGCGGCGATCGCGCCGACGGATCCAGTAGTCCGGATGCGCGGCGTGCAGCAGCGTGTGGCCGCAC
>JALORC010000248.1 GCA_025459175.1 Planctomycetota bacterium
AACGGGGGCTCGAAATCCATGGCGACTCCTGCGCCCACCGACAGAGTGCGCGCAGGGTGTCAGTGCCTCGAAACCGCCAGCGGTGGCACGGATTTGCCACTTTCCGGGGCGATCACAATCCTTGGATCAGTTTCCTAGCTTCATCCACCAGCCGTTCGAGGTGACCAGCCCGAAGCTGTTGTAGCCGGGTGCCAGAGCGACGCTCTGCGCCGTCAGCGGGTAGTCGAGCAGGGCCGTGTCGTTGGGGATCGGCAGCGAGTAGGTCGCCGTCGTGCCGGTGCCGACGATCGTGTGCATGACCAGGTTCTCCGACCACTGGTAACAGCCCGCCATGCCGATCGGCCCGAGGTTGACTCCGTTCTGGTAGCCGACGTTGCCGAGCTGCTGCAGGCCGATCGGCGCCGTCGGGTTCATGCCGGTGGTGGTCAGCACGAGGTTGGTGCCGAGCCGCGGCGCCGTGCCGGCCAGCGCCAGCGGCACCGGGCCGCAGCCGGTGCCGTGCGGCACGCCGGACGCGGAGCCAGGACCCCAGACCTGCATGCGGAACGTGCCGTAGCTGAGGGCGCCGACCTGGATGTAGATCGTGCCGGCCGGCACGTTGCCGGTGCAGGTCGACTGCATGCCACACGAGTTGTCGTTGCACGCGAGCACGGTGCCGCTGCACGAGCCGGCGCGGAACTGGATCTTCGTGTTCAGCGACGTGAGGCCGCAGGTGCTGACGGTCAGCTGGCCGGCGGTTGGCGCCACATAGCGGAACCAGAGGTCGTTGTCGGCCACACCGGCCAAGCACACCCAGCTCGACGAGATGCCCGTCGCCCCGGTGTTGTTGAACGGGCCGTGCACGCCGTTGCCGATCGTGATCGCGCCGGCGCAGTAGTCGTTGACCAGCGGCGTGATCATCGGCACCGGCAGGGCGTGGATGGCCGCGGCGAGCTGCAGCTCGGCGTAGTGCGGCGTGCCGTTGTTCAGAATGCCGTCGTCGTCGTCGGCCAGGAACACCTCGAGGGTCGCGGCGAGCTGGTCGGTCGCGTCCGCGACGATGCTGCCGAGGAACACTTCGTTGCTGATCGCCTTTGCCTGGGCCCGGGTCAGCGTGTTGTCGAGCAGATCACGGAAGCGCCACGCGAAGCCCATCCAGGACTGGCCGGAGCCGTGCTCGGTCGTCTGCGTGCCGTAGGCAACGGCGTTGTTGCCGTTGCGCGTCGCACCGCTGCCGGAGAAGCCCTCGCCGACGTTCGGATCGTCGACCAGGTACATCGCGACCGTGTCCGCCCAGCCCTCGCTGAGCCCGTCGGTCGCGGTGTTGCTGATGCCGCCGTACGAGTTGTCGAGACCGTGGCCCCACTCGTGCGCGATGACCGTCGAGAACGCCGAGTTCTGGCAGCCACCGCCGGCGGCGTAGAAGTTCACGCTGTTGTTGCCGCTGCTGTAGTACGCGTTGCACGAGGAGTTGATGTTCACGACGACCCCGAGGTCGTCGAGGCCGTTCAGCTGCGGACTGTTGCCGAAGATGCCGCGCGCCCACTCGTTGACCAGGTGGATCCAGTAGGCACAGTTGGAGTGCGCGAGCTGCGCCGACGTCGCTCCCGAGGGAACCAAGGTGAACGACTGGTTCATGCCGGGAATCCCGGGGTGGAGGGCGGACGGCGCGCTCGATCCGGTGATCGTCCGGTGGTGGATGCCGTTGAACCCGCTGATCTGCAACTGCGTCGGGGCGTTGATGTTGACGGTGATCACGCCGGCCTGGTTGGTCGTGAACGTGCCCACACCGACCACGTTGACCTCGAGCCCGACCATGGGCATCAGGACCGGGGTCGACGTCGCCGAGAGGCCGACTCGCGTGTAGCTCCGGAACGTGAACGACGTGTTCACCGGGATCGGAGCCGATGCCGGCGGCACCGCGGCGGCAGTGGCCGTCTCGCCGTTCGGACGGCGGTGCGAGTCGTGCGCGCAGCCCGCGCCGCACTGGTGCTTGTCGTTCTCGTGGCGCAGCACGCCGCCGGTCTGCGCGTCGACGTAGCTGCGCCCGATCTTGCCGCTGCCATCCGCGGCGATGTTGCTGATCGCGACTTCCCAGCACAGCCGCGGCGCGGTGCGCTGACGGGCCGCGGTGTCGCCCCAGATCACGAGGCGCGGCGCCGGCGAAGGCGCTGCCTGCGGGTTCGCGGTCGGCGGCTCACCGAGGTTCTGCCACGCCGTGAACGTCGCCGCCTCGGCGCCCACCGCCGGCGTGGTCGAGAAGTCGTTCGGGATCTCGAACGCCACGCTGCCGAGCATCGCGATGCGGCCGGCCATCGACACGCGCACGTCGGCGCGGCCGCCGATCACCGGCAGGCCGGCGAAGTACTGGTCGAACGTGAACGACCACGTGCGGCCCATGCGGGCGCCGATCGTCTCGCGGAAGTCACTGCGACCCAGGCGCAGTAGCTCACTCTCCTGCTCCAGCACGGCGGCGGCGTGGCGCCGCGCTTCCTCCAGCGAGCTGCCGCGCCAGTCGGCAATCGCCATGCCTTCGCCGTAGACGGCACTCGGGGTGCCGGTGGCGAGGTTCCAGTGCGCGCGGAAGGCGCCCGGGTGGCGGTCGGTGAAGCGATGCCAGGCGTCGAGGCAGTCGGCCGGCGGATCGGTGACCAGGGTGAGGCCGTGGGGCCCGGGCTGGACCGCAGCTGGGGTCGGGGTCGGGTCCTGGGCGGCGAGCCGGGTCGCGCAGAGGAGCAGGGCGCCGATGGCGACGAAGGTCGGGAACGGTGTCGTGGGCATGGG
>JALORC010000169.1 GCA_025459175.1 Planctomycetota bacterium
AGGTGTCGCCGGGCCATTGCCTGCATCAGGTGCCCGTCCGCCTGCTGGCACGTGGCAATGGCGATGACGCGCTGTTCCGGCTGCTGGATGGGAGCGACCGCGTGGCGAGCGTCCACCTCACGTGGTCCTCGGCAGCGCAGTCTCCTCCATGGCCGACAACGGTGGTCTACGCCACCCTGGAAGAGTGGGCCGCTCAGGTGATGATCCCCGAGCACCGGGAGTGGGCCGCCGAGTAGCGCCGATCTCACCAGGCTGCGCTGGCCGGGCCGTTCACGGCAGCCGCAGCAGCTTCAGCTGGTGCGAGTGCGCCGGATCGACGGCGCGCACCGGCTCGGTGAGGCCCGGCGCCAGCGGCGGCGGCACCGCGGCCTGGAAGCCGCCGCCCGGCACGCCGGTCGTGGCGGTCGTGCTCGCGTCGGAGGCCATCGGCGAGCCGAGGTCGACCACCGCGTCGTAGCCGAGCCAGTTCAGCTGCGTCGAGCGCAGCGCATAGAACATCGGGATGTTGCCGCCGGGCGGCACCCCACCGGTGTTCGGAGGCACTTCCGCCGGGACGACGGCGGCGGTGGTCAGTTCGGAATCCATGCGCACCGAGTTCGGCCACGAGCTCCAGTGCGAACGGTGCAGCTCGAGCCCTTCGTTGCGCGTGCCGAGATAGAGCACGTCGAGCCGGGTCGTGCCCGCGCTCTCGCGCACCATCACGGTCGGCTGGTGATCGCCGGGCGCGCCGAGCGTCGCGGCCCGCGCGAACGTGCGGCCGCCGTCGCGGCTGGTCGCCAGGCGCACGCCGTCGCTGGCCTCGTAGGCGTAGAACACCTTGAGATCCGCTCCCTGGCCGGACACCGCGACGCTCGGGTCGAAGCCGATGATGCGCTCGCTGTCGACCTCGACGTCGACGATCTGTTCGCCGAACCGCCGCACGGCGCTGCGATTGACCGTCGTGCTGCTCCACAGCCCGCTCTCGGACCCGAACGTCGTCACGGCGTAGCCGATCGCGAGATCACCGCCCTCCGACCAGGCGATGCCGGTCACCAGCGGCGAGCTGTTCATGGGCGCCGTGTAGAGCACCTGCGGCGCATCGAAGCCGTACCAGGTCGGCGAGCCGAACGCATCGAACGCCTGCGGTCGGCCTTCGACCAGCACGAACTCGACGCCGGTGCCGGTCGCGTTCTCGCGCCAGGCCGCGATCGCCAGCGAGTAGTCGGCGGCCATCGCCATCTGCACGAGGCGCGACGGCCCGTTGCCGGTCATCACCACCGCGTCCTGCGCGAACGTCGCTCCACGATCGAAGCTGAGCCGCAGCCGCACCCGGCCTTCCTCGCCGCGCACGACCGCCAGCACGTTGTAGAGCGCGGCGACCTCGTGGTCGCGCCAGTAGCCGGTGTCGGCGACCGACAGCGCCGTGGCGCCGCCGGTGACCGCACCGGTCGCACGATCGTGCTGCAGCCGCAGCTCGTAGCGATCGTTCGCGGTCGGCGACTGCTGGTCGCCTTCGTAGCAGACGATGCTGGCGCGATCGCCGGACACGGTGACCGTCGGCAGGCCGAACTGCCACGAGTCGCTCGAGTAGATCGTGTCGAGCACAGCACCGTCGGGCAGCTCCTCGGTCGCCGACTCCGGCCGGTTGATCGGGCTGCTGTCGCCGATCGCGATCTCGACCAGCGCCACCTCGTTGCCGTCGGCGGCGACCGCGAACAACTGGTTCTCGGTGATGCGCCCCTGCAGCGACAACCGCACGAAGCCGTCGCCGAAGGCCCCGAGCCAGCCGCCGCCGCGCACGAGGCCGTTGCCCTGCGGCAGGATGCCAGCCTCGATCATCGACGAGTCGCCGCTCGCCACCGAGTTGCCGTCGCGCAGGTGCCGGATCGACACCTGGGACGTCCCGGCGGCGCCGACGCTCCACGACACCAGGTCGAACGCGAACGGCACCGACGCCGGCGTCGTCAGCCGGTAGTAGGTCGCGATCGGAGCCCCGGCGACCTCCGCCGGCGCGACCGATGGCCGCGCCGCCGGGCTCGGGTCGAGCTGGTTGATGCCGGCGGTGACCAGCAGCCGGGCGGTGGCGGCGGTGTCCGCGGTGCGACCGTTCGACTTGCTGCAGGCGGCGACCACCGCGAGCGAGATCAGGAGAACTGTGCGAAGTGAGGAGTTGGGCATGGCAGGCCGGCTGGTAGCCGAAGCGACGCACAGGGTAACCCGAGTGGGCGGGGTTGCCGACTGCCGAGGGCAAAGCCGCGGCGGAAAGCCATCGATCCCCACCGCTCACCGCGGCTCGAGGCACCGCGCACGCCCGGTGCGGGCCGCCTCGTCGCGCGGGTCGAGCTGCAGCGCATGGTCGTAGGCAGCGATCGTGTCGAGCTTGCGACCGAGCGCGGACAGCGCGTCGCCACGCAGCCGCTGCATCGCTGCCGCGCCAGGGAAGCGTCGACACGCCGCTTCGGCGGTCGTGAGTCCGGCCTCGTACTGATTGGTCACTGCGGCCAGGGCCGGTGTCGTTTCCGGGGACGTTCGCGCGCCCCGACCGGTCGCCAGCCCGCCTCATCGCCCCGTGATCGGTCCGGCGGCGGTCGCCTTGGCCAGGAACAGCACCGCGAAGCAGGTGCTGTCGAGCAGCAGCGTGCTCGCGTGCTCGGCGCGGAACGAACCGTTCGCCTGCTGGTGGCTCAGCAGCTGCACCCCGCCCTCGTAGTACCAGTCCCGCCCGTGCAGCCGCGCGATGCCGGCCAGCTCGCACGATCGCTCCAGGCAGTAGAGCCAGTAGTAGTAGTGGTGGTCGCCGCGCTCGGCGAAGCCCGGGTTGCAGCGCACCGAGAAGTTCTCGGCCAGCCACGCGTAGCTGTCGCGCACCGCCGCCTCGAGCCGCGGCGCCAGCGATCGCTCGACCTCGTCGCGCGCCACCATGCCGCTGCGGGCCAGCAGCAGCCCACTGAGGCCGGCGCTGGTCATCGACCCGAACGCCGGCTCGGTCGCTTCCTGGTAGGCGAAGCCGCGCATCTGCGCGCGCTGCTCGCTCTGCCTCGGCGGCAACTCGGTGCCCGCCGCAGAGCGCAGCTGCGCGTAGCTGCACAGCCGCAGCACGAGTGCGCCTTCGTTGCGCCCCTGCACGTCGAGCAGATGGCGCGCCGCCTTGGCGAACGCCCCCTTCGGCAGCTCGAGCCCGCAGCCGTGCGCCGACCACAGGCCCAGCAACCCGTACTGCTGCAGCGACGTGTCGTAGCGCGGCCCGGCGGTGTAGTTGAAGCGCAGCAGATCGATCTGCTCGCCGCGCGGGTCGACGTTCGCCAGCAGCTGCTGCAGCCACTTCTGCGCGACCTTTCGGTCCTTCTCCGGCAGCTCGTGCACGGCGATGCGGTCGAGGCCACCTTCGCGCAGCCGCGCGGCCTCCCCGGCCGGCGCATGCAGCGCCGCGATCGCCATCAGCGCCGCCGCCAGCGAGTAGCTGTCCTCGAGCCTGCGCTTCCTCAGTTCGGTGAAGCCGCGCTGCACCACCGCGTCGTCGGGCGGCACGTGGCCGTGCAGCAAGGTCAGCAGACCGAGCGCGAGCCGGCCGCTGCCGTAGTTGCGCTCGTCGCCGCCCTTCTCGACCAGGAACGACTTCTGCTCGTCGATCGCATCGCGCACCCAGCCGGTGCCGGCGCGGATCGCCGCCGCGACGCGCACCCGGAAGTCGGCGTCCTGGTTGTCGCGCACGGCGACCAGGGTGTGCGCTTCGTCGACGACGATGCGGCGGAAGCTGCGCTCACCCTCGTCGACGACCAGGTCGCAGTTCGCCTGCCAACCAACGACCAACCCCTGCGTCGGGTCGAGGCGCCGCGTGATCGCGACACTGCCGCTGCAATCGACGACGCAGAACGGCAGCAACCGCTCGAGCACGTCGCGGCCCTCGCCGGTCTGCAACGCGATCTTGCTCGCCGCGAACGTGCCCTTCAGCGTCTGGGCGCCGTCGGCGGTCGGCGGCGACCACGAACCGCTGACCACGACGTCGCCGAACGGCAGCAACCGCTCGAACTTCCAGCGCCCACCGCCGCGGCTGCCGAGATCACAGGCCACCACACGCATCGCATCGCGCAGGTCGCGCACCGGCCCGGCGATCGCCTTCTGGTCGACGCGCAGTTCACCCTGGCACACCCACGGTGCCGGCGGCAACCGCGGCAGATACCGGTCGGGCCACTTGCCGGCGAGCGGTGCCTGCTTCGCGGCCGCCGCCGACTTCACCGCGTCGCTGGCCTTGTGCTCGCCGGTGCGCGAATACTCGACGGCGCCGAGCGGCGGGATCCGCCACGCGTCCTGGCCTGGCGCAACGGTCCGGAGCAGCGTGAATGCGATCGCGAGGCAGGTGGTGCGCGATGAAATGGTCCCCATGCCCCTAGGTGTGCAACCCGGGGCCGGGTCGCGCCGATTTTCGCGACGGCTGGGCGGCGGGCCCTCGCTACGGCGCGAAGAACCGCACCATCTGCGCGACGCTGCGATAGCCGACCTCGCGCCGGACCACCGCGCCCTTGCCGTCGAGCAACAGCAGTGTCGGGTAGCCCTTCACCTCGTAGCGCTTGACGAGTTCCTTCTGCTCGTCGCCGTCGAGTTTGACGGCGACGACGCCCGCTGCCGCCGCGACCACGTCGGCGGCCGTGTAGACCCATTGGTCCATCTGCTTGCACGGCCCGCACCAGGTCGTCTCGAAGTCGACGAACACCCGCTTGCCGGTCCGTTCGGCCTCGGCCAGCGCCGCCGCCAGATCATGGCCGAACACCATCGGCGCCGGCGCGCGCTTCGCCTCGCGGTCGGCCTTCATGGTGTCGGCGCGCTCGCGTTCCTGCGCCTCGGTCAACTCGGGCACACACGACTCGAGGCGCAGCGCACAACCGTCGGCGGCGACCTCGACCAGCCGCCAAGCCTTGCCGTCGAGCCACGCATGCTGGTCGATCTTGCGCGACGCGGCCCGCAACACCGCCTTGCCGTCGCGCGCCAGCTGCCACGAATCGGCGGTCGTGAACACACCGTCCATCACCGACTCGGTGACCAGCACGTGCGCCGGCTTGCCGTCGAGCTCGATGGTGCCCTCGCACCACCCGCGCCGCGACCAACGCAGCGCCGGCGGCGCCTCGGGCTCGGCCGGATCGGCGACGAACCACAGCGACATCGGATACGGCCGCTGCACCTGGCCGAACGGCACCTGCACCACCGCCTCGAAGCTCGACCACCACTTGCCGCGCTGGTCCTTCGGCACCGTCGTCAGGCGTTCGCCGTCGGCGAACGCACCGTCGCGGTCGAGGTCGATCGCCAGCCGATCGAAGTGCGCGGCCCCCGGGCTCCGCGTGAGCTCGACCCGCACCGCTGCCGTGCCCTCGGGCCCGAGCGGGAACTCACCGCGCAGCACCTCACCATCCCGCTGCAGCGGCACCGTGGCGGCCTTCGGGCTCCAGCCGAGCGATGCCCCCGCTTCGGGCGCGCGCGGCGCGAGCTGGACCGGGACGACCGCGGGCGGAGCCGCGGCGGGAGCTTGGGGCACGAGGCACAACCAGGCGCAGAGCATCATGGATGCGCACCGTAGGGGCAGTGGCCCGGGTCGCGAACCGCGCGGCAGCAATGGCGCTGCCGGTTACACAATCGCCACGAAATCAGCGCGCCCCCGTGCATTGACGCCCGCGGCGCATCGTCGACTCTGGTTTCGTCGCGGCAACTTCTGCCGCGGGCTCGTCCCAACCTCGCACCCAGGATCGCCATGAAGTCATTCCAAGTCGTTGCCGCCATCGCTGCCACCAGCCTGATGGCCGCCGCCCAGGAGTCGTACTGGATCGCCAACCGCGCCTCGTCCGACATCATGCGCATCACCTCGTTCGGCAAGGTGCTCGAACGCGTGGCGACACCGACCACGCTGCGCGGCTGCACCACCGCACCCGACGGCAAGGTCTGGATCGTGCGCTTCGGACAGCCGACGCTCGACATCTACGACCCGGCGACGCAGACGCTGTCGACGGCAGCCTCGCAGCTGGGCTCGCCGTACCAGATCGCGTTCGATGCGAACGGCAACGCCTGGGTCAGCGGCGGCACCGGCGTGCAGCAGTTCACCGCGGCCGGCGTGTTCGTGCAGTCCTTCCCGTTGACGGTCGCAGCCCCGCTCGGCATCACCATCGACGCCGACGGCAACAAGTGGATCGCCCACCGCACCACGCCGGCCTCGGTGACGCGCATCGATCCGGCCGGCGTCGTCACCAACTACCCGATCACCGGCGCGACGATGCTGCCGGTCTCGGTGGTCGCCGACTTCCGCGGTCTTTTGACCTCGAGCCGCATCTGGGTGATCGGCGACAACGCCGGCCAGCTGGCCGAGCTCGACGCCAACGGCAACACGATCGGCGTCTACGCGCTCGGCTTCGCCGTGGCGAGCAGCATCACCTTCGATCGCAACGGCAACATCTGGGTCGGTGGCACCGGCGGTCAGCTGGCGCGCATCGACCCGACCACGGCCACGGTGGTCAACAGCTACAGCTTCACGCCGGGACCGATCGCGATGGCGACGGACAGCCTCGGCCGCCTGAGGGCGACCGCGCGCGTGACGTTCTCGGGCACCGGCCCGGCGTGCGAGACGCGGCGCATCGACCCCGCCACCGGCGTGATCGAGGAACCCGGCGTGCTGACGTTCGGCGGTTTCAACGCGGCCGGCACGCAGACCGCGGCCAGCACGCCGTTCCAGTACTCGCTGGTGGTGGCGCCGTTCGGCGATCTGGACGGCGACGGCGAGGTGAACTACGCCGAGATCCAGGCCGGCACGTCGCCGATCGATGCGACGTCGGCCAGCAACTTCCGCGTCGAGACGTTCGGCACGACGGCGATCAACAGCACGCCGACGGTCGAGGTGCAGGCCGCCCCGAGCACGCTGTGGGTGGTCGGCTACGCGCTGGCGCTGACGGCGCCGACCCCGGTGCCCGGCTTCGGCGGTCTGCTGCGCCTGGACCCGACCACGCTGGTCAACACGACCGCCGGCGTCGGCAGCAACAGCACGCCGATCCCGGTGCCGAACGACCCGACGCTGGTCGGCTTCGAGTTCTTCGTGCAGGGCATCACGGTCGGCGCGACGCTCGACTTCCAGAACGTCTCGGGCATGAAGATCTGGTGAGCGCGGGGGTAGCAGTTGGCGCTGGCGAAGTCAGACGTCGCTGGCGTCCACTTCGACTTGAACTCGACGCCGAGCTCGGCATGCACCTGGCCGCGAAGCAGCCCGCCGTAGCTGTGCAGCTGGAGCGGGGAAGAGGTCGACTCGGTGCGTGGCTGCCCGTCCAACAGTTCGACGACCGCCTGCACCGCGGCGGCTGGAATGGCTGCTGACCGTCGAACTGGAGCTTTGCTACGCCTTGGGTGCGTCGGTAGCGGTGTAGGCCTGATCGGGGCGGTTGGCGGTCCCGGGATACTTCAAACGGAGCAAGCCATCTGTCACCAGTGGCTTGAGGTGCGACTGTCGGATGCGAACCGGGTTGCGTCGGAGCAGGGAGCCGATCCGCTCGGCCGACAAGTAGCGACCGCTGCAGAGCTGAAGGATCGCCTCACGGACCTGGGCACTCGGAGCCCGCTGGCGGGAAGCTATCGGTCGGGCGATGGCGACCAGCTGCTGGTCCAGATCCGAGAATCCCGCCCCTGAACGTATGGAGTCCCCCTGCGAACGTATGGAGTCCTCTGCCTTGCGTAGGGAGTCCAGAGGCTCGGAACGTATGGAGTCCCCCTGCGAACGTATGGAGTCCTCGACCTTGTGTTCGGAGTCCCGACCGCCCTCGACACCATCGAACAGGGACGCCCGATGGACCGCGGCATCACCCTCGACGCTCGTCAGGCAGTAGGTCGTCCACCGCCTCCGATCGTCCGAAACCAGCATCCCCCTCACGACAAGCCCCTTGAGCATCCGCCCGATGTCGGTCGGGTGCTTGGTCAGACAGCTCTGCATTCGCGGGTTCGACACCAGCCCTTCTTCCTTGGCGATCGCAAGGGCCTGCAGCTGATCAGGATCCAAGGACTCGATTGCTGGCCCGAACTGCCGCTTGAGTTCTGCGACGGTCTCTGGTTGCAGCAGACTGAACAACGGCAGCGTCAGCTCGACACGGTCCGGCTGCACCTGGCTTCTCATCGAAGGGCCGCGCCAATGACGCGCCCGCCATGCAGCCTTGATCTTGTCGACTCCCGAGCCAGCCCGTTCGCCTCGTCCAAGCATGGCGAACATCTTCTGCAAGATGGGATTGCGGCACTCACTGACCCCGCCACGCCAATACTGCTCTTCCGAGACCAGCAAGGTCCCCGGGTTGGTCAGAAGCACGCGGTCAGGGAAGCGCTCGACGACGATGCCTCCGCGAGCACCGTAGTCTGCATGCACGATCGCGTTGACGAAGGCCTCGCGCAGTGCCTCGTGTGCCGGCGTCTCGTCCTTTCGGGTGACTCCCTCCAAGCGAAACGGCACCGGCAGAGCGTGAGCCACCTTCGGCCAGACACGGCCATAGAACTGGAACAGGTTGCACTCCCAAGTGCCGTCGGGGTGGATCCGATCGGTCCATCGGGTTCTCGGGTCCAGGCACTCGCGGTAGTCGGCCATGTAGTCAGGCACCGCATCCGGGTCGAGGATCGCCTGCTCCTTCCCCAGTAGCAGCAAGCCAGCCAAGGTCGGCCCTTGCTTGCCCGACGATCGATCGCGTCGCCAACCGCCGAGCTTCGTAAGGAACTCGACGTCCGGCAGGTTCAGCCACGGGTGCCCCTCGTTCACCAGTTGGAACAGGCGGCGGTACTGCTGCAGGCTGGCAGCATCCAAGTCTTCGAGCGTGAAGTGCTCCAGCAGCCTGGCGTCGCGCGTCTCCTCCTCCGCATCGGCGAGCATGCGCCGCACTTCGGCCTCGGAGCACCGGTAGTCGCCTTCATGGCGCCGCCGATACGTTCCGGTCAATGGATGAGGTCCGAGGAAAACAGGTCGCGCTTGGCGATCGGCACGGGGGATCCTCACTGCCAGGAGAAGGGTACGGTCGAGATCAACCGTCGACACATCCCCTGTCGTGAGCAGGTTGGAGCTCACCTTCTGCCGGTCGTGCAAGCCATCCCAGATGGCCTTCTGGTGTTTCGCCGCCAACTCGATCGGGAGGCCATCGAGCACGACGAGGCCGGCCCCGTTCTCACGGGCCCCGAGAACAATGGTCCCGCCTTCGGAGTTGGCCATCGCCGAGTAGGTTTCCCAGAAGCTGCCGGGTAGCCCACCCTTGGCGGACTTGAACTCCCAGTCGGTGCCTTCACCGACCTTGGCTGCCTCGAGAATTTGCTCGCGGTTGATGGTCACACTCGCACGGTCTTGAACTTATTGGAGTTCTCGCGGGCCTTGCTGGCGAACAGCTTGTCGGCGTTGGCCTTCAGCCGGTGCGGATCGAGATCGACCTGCGCATCGGCGAGCAACGGCACCAGCTTGTCGACTTCGTCAAAGGCGCAGCGCCGCTTCAGTTCCTGCGCGAAGAACTTGGAGTGGTAGTCGGTGATCTCCATTTGCCGAAGTCGGCACCGTAGCCACGAAGCGCGGCAGCGCCAAGGACTTGCGGCCGCCTCAGAAGATTGAGACGGAGCATCGACGCCGACCGTCCGCCACCCCTACGCTCCCCCGCCCCATGATCGCCCACATCACCCCGCTCGAAGCCCCGATCGTCTGGCTCGCCTTCGCCGCCGGTATCGCCGTCGGCGCCTTCGCCACCTGGTTCCTGCTGCACAAGCGCACCGTGCGCAACTGATCTGCCCCGACCCCACCCCGACTCGACCGCGACCGACGCACGACCGGCGATGGCCTACAGCGACTTCGAACGCGCCCTGCTCGGGACCTACTTCTCGGTCACCGACAGTCCCGAGCACGCCGACATCTACCTGGTCCGCAACCTGCCGGCCGAGGTCGCGGCGACGCTGAACGGCGTCTACTCGCGGTCGAGCAAGTCGATGCGCGACCAGTTCCTCGAACGGTTGCGCCAGGGCCTCGAGGCGCAGGGCCGCACGCTCGAATCGCTGCCGCTGCCGGCCGCCGGCACCGACACGCTGTCGGCGGTGATGGCCGACAAGTCGGGCCAGTTCCTGAAGACCTACGCGATCGACCACGGCCACAACTCGCTGCGCGAGGGTTCGGTCGTGCACCTCGCGATCGAGAAGGTCTCGCAGCTGGTGACGCGCTTCATCCAGCGCGAACGCCGCTGCAGTTTCGAGGAGTCGTCGACGCGCTACATCTCGTTCAAGGCCGAGTCGCACTGGCGCGACCCCGACGTGCTCGCCGCCGGCGGTGACATGGCCGCCGATTACGAAGCGATCCTGCAGCAGACCTTCGCGCTCTACACCACCGCGACCGAACGCCTGCTCGCGCACCTGCAGCAGGTGCGGCCGCTGGCGGCCGGCGAGAAGGAAGCGCCGTGGTTGCGCACGCTGAAGGCCGAGGCGTTCGATGCGGCCCGCTACCTGCTCACCCCGGCGATCCAGACCAAGTGGGGCATGGTCGCCGACGCGCGCACGATGGCCGACGTCGTCACCGAGCTGAAGAGCCATCCGCTCGCCGAGTTCCGG
>JALORC010000249.1 GCA_025459175.1 Planctomycetota bacterium
AGGTCGAGCAGTGCAAGCAATACGAGAACTCGCTGCGCAAGCCGAAGGCGCCCGCCGCCGGGGCGCCGCCGCCAGCGGCGCTGTCCGACGCCGCCGTTCGCGAAGCGGTGGCGGCCTTCCGCGCCCGCACGATCACACCGGCCGAGGAAGCGCTGCTGGTGCGTGGTGTGTCCAACGCCGCCTACCACTACCTCGGCTGCGGCAGGACCATGGCGCAGATCGGCGCGGCGTTCGCCGCTGCGGTGCAGACACTGATGAAGGCACCTCGCTGAGATGGTCGGCGTCCCTTCGCAAGAACGGACGCGATCCGGGGTTGATTCGCCGACACCTGCTGGAGGACGGATGCTGGACACACTGCGTTGGTTGATCGACATCCGTGGCCGCGTCGCTGCGAACCGGTATCTGCACGTGGGCCTGTTGTTGGTGACCATCAAGCTCACCATCGACGGCCTGCTCTGCAACTTCGTGTTCCCGCGGCCGTGGTGGCCGCTGGCGCAATGGCTCAACGTGGCCGGCGGCCTCGGTCCGGACGACGATGACCTCGGCTGGCTGGTCCTCGCCGCGATCGCGCTGCCGTTCTGCGCGATCGGGGTCGCGCTGACGATCCGGCGTCTCCGCGATGCCGGTTGCTCGCCGTGGCTCGCGGTGTTGTTCGTGCTGCCGGTCGTCAACTGGGTGATGTTCGTGGTGCTGGCCATCGCACCGTCCGCGCCAGCACCGATGCCGACCGACGCCGCTGCGGCGCGGCCCGTGGCAGCCGAGGTCGCCTGGTGGCGACGCGGGCACTGGCCACTCGTGTGGGCGAACGCCGCGGTCGTGGCGGTCATCGCGCTGGCGATCGGCCCGTTCGCGCACTACGGCCAGGCGCTGTTCCTCGGCGCGCCGTTCGTGCAGGGTCTGGTCGCCGGCGCGCTCGGCGGTGCCGATGGCAACCGGGCGCTGCGCAGCTGGCTGTTCAGCGTCGGCCTGGTGGTGCTGCTGCTGATCGGGCTGGCCGCCGAGGGGTTGTTCTGTATCGCCATGGCGGCGCCGATCTGGCTGGCCTTCGGCCTGCTCGGCTTTCTCTTCGGTCGCGCGCTGCAGCGGCTCGAGCGCTCGGGCGCCGCGGCCGGACTCTTGGTGCTGCCGCTGCTGCATGCACTGGAGCCGCTGGTGTCGCCGCCCCCATCGACCTTCGAGGTGACCACGGAGGTCGTCGTGCGCGCGGCCCCGGAGCGCGTCTGGGATCGATTGGTGACGTTCGGGGCGATGGCGCCGCCGACCGAATGGTGGTTTCGCGCCGGCATCGCCTACCCCACCCACGCGACGATCGACGGGCGCGGCGTCGGCGCGGTGCGGCGCTGCTCGTTCAACACCGGGGACTTCGTCGAGCCGATCGAGGTCTGGGACGAACCGCGGTTGCTGCGGTTCCGGGTCGAGCAGTGCCCACAACCGATGATCGAGTGGAACCCGCTGCACGACCATGTGCACGCAGCGCACCTGCACGGCTTCTTCGCCGCCCGGCGCGGTCAGTTCGAGCTGCTGCCGCAGGATGATGGCTCGACGCTGCTGCGCGGCACGACCTGGTACGTGCACGGGCTGCATCCCGAGGGGTATTGGCGGTTCTGGAGCGACTGGTTGCTGCACTCGATCCACCGGCGCGTGTTGCACCACATCCGCGACCGGTCCGAGTAGCGTGCGAGCGCGGTGCGGCCGCTCTCGGACCAAGAGCAGATCGCCGCTCAGCGTCCGAGGTGCTGTCGGTAGAGATCGGCCGCGACATCGACGGGAAGAGCCGTTCCGTCGGCAGCGAACCGCAGCTCGACCCCGGTGATCCTCGCCAACGCGTTGACGGCATTGGCAGCGGTGCGTCGCTGGCCGGCCTCGCCGAGCGGGAACGGCGCCTCCAGATAGCGGCCGAGCAACGGCACCATCGTCGCGTCACCGAGTGGGCCAGCCATCGCCACCATGCGCTCGCGCACCAGCTTCGTCTCGCCGCCCAGCAGCTCCTGGTAGCGGCGAAAGCACGCCGCGAAGCGTCGCTTGGTCGCTGCGTCGATCGCGATCTCGGTCGCCGGCGTCGCATGCTGCGCCACGAACCGCGTGCCCCACTCGACGGCCGCCGACAAGCGCGCCGCACGACGCGCGGCAGAAGTGCGCGCTTCGCCGCAGAACAGCAGTGGCGGACTGTCGGCCGCCCCGGCCCCGTCGAGGCCGAACACCAAGAACCCGGGGTGCGACCCGTAGATGCCCGACGCGCTTTCGGGTGCTGGCCCCTGCCACCAAGGCACCAACTCCGCCGCCAAGGCCGTGCGCACGCCGGCGATCAGTTCGTGATAGCGCGCATGGGGCAACGTCATGGTTGCCAAGGTCACCTCGACATCGTCCTCGGCGAACGTCGAGTGCGCCGCGCCGCGACGGAACTGCAACCTCTCACACACGGCGGCGTCCGGCTCGGGATGCCAAAGGTCGACGACCATGTGGCCGTTGACGAACACGAGGCAACGCCGCGGATCGTCTTCTGCCCAGGCGGGATCGACGACTCGCAACCGATAGCTCGTGCGCACCTTGCGATCGAGCAGGGCGAGCACCTGTTGCTTCGCGACCAGGAACGGTGGCGCCAGCACTTCGGCCGAAGGGGTCCGCCATGGAGAAGGCAGGCCGAGCACCTTCTCGTGATGCCATTCGTCGGCGGCCAGCAGCAGCAACCCGGCATCGAACGACCGGACGCGG
>JALORC010000170.1 GCA_025459175.1 Planctomycetota bacterium
AGGTGACGACGCAGCGGGGCTGGTTGCGTCGATCTCGAGGTTGGTGAATCCCGCGTTGCGGCGTCCCGGCCATCGCTGAGGCGGGTCGCCCCGTGGGCGAGCCGACTCAGAACAGCTGCATGATGTCGTTGTAGGTTACGAACAGCACCAGCATCAGCACGAACACCAGCCCGAGCATCTGGCTGTAGCCGAACACCCGCGCGCTGACCGGCGAGCCCTTGACCTTCTCGATCAACAGGAACAACAGGTGGCCGCCGTCGAGCACCGGGATCGGCAGCAGGTTCACGAACGCGAGGTTCAGGCTCAGCATGCCCATCAGGTAGAGAAACCAGGTCCAGCCGCGCTGGGCCGCCTGGTAGCTCACCTGGCTGATGCGGATGATGCCGCCGAGGTTCTTCGCCCCGACGTCGCCGGTTACCATGCGCTTCATGGTCACGTAGAGCTGCTTGATCAGATCGAGCGACAACCGGCCGCCCATCGCCAGCGCCTGGCCGAACGACTCGGCGCGCACCTCCTCGGTCAGCTCGCGCACCTGGGGCACGATGCCGGTCTCGAACTGCGGCTGGGGGCTCGGCACGATGGTGACCTCGAAGCGCTGCTCGAGCAGCAGATCGCGGCGCTCCGGATCGAACAGCTTCGTGGTCGTGTCCGCCGCGGCGCGGGCGACGCGGAACCGCAGCGGCTTCTCGGCCCGTTCGATCGCGCGCTTCAAGCCGTCGAAGTCGCGGATGGCGACGTCATCGATGAACTCGATCCGGTCGCCGGCGCGCAGCCCGGCCTGCGCCGCCGGCAGGCCGGCAGTCGGGTCGAGCAGCAGCCCGTCGCCGGCCTCGAGCACGACCAGCTCCGCGAACCGCTGGCGCTCGTCGGCGGTCAGCGCGCAGCGGAGCTGCACCTCCGCCCCGTCGCGGGCCACGGTCATCTGCAGGTCGCCGCTGCCGGCGGCCACCACCGCGAGCTGGCCACCGAGGAAGACGCGACCGTCGATCGCCAGCACGGTGTCACCACGGCGCAGCCCCAGCCGCTCGAGCACCGGCTCGTTCTGGCGCAGACCGCGCACCTTCCTCGGCAGCAGCCCGATGCCGATGCGCGGTGGGGTCGGTTTGGCGGTCGGCAGCGGCTGCAGCGTGGCATCCAGCTCCTTGCCGTCGCGACGGACCCGCACGGCGATCGGCGCGCTGCTCGGGTCCAGCACCGGCAGCACGGCGGCATGCAGCTGTGCACCGCGCGGTTCCCGCTGGTCGATCGACAGCAGTTCGTCGCCGGTCTGCAGACCGGCGCGAGCGCCGGCGCTGTCGGCTTCGACCTCGAGCCGCGGCAACGCGTCAACCATCGGCGGCAGGATGCCGAGTTCGTAGCGGCCGCCGTTGGTGTTGAACTGCGGCAGCACGGTGACCACGAGGGTGGTGTCGCCGCGGCGGATCTGCAGCGGCAGCGGCTTGCGGCCCGCCAGCGCCACTTCGACCGCCAGGTTCTCGAACGAGACCACGGTCTTGTCGGCGATCGTCAGGATGCGATCGCCGTGCTGCATACCCGCTTCCCAGGCCGCGCTGCCGGGCGTCACCGAGCCGACCACCGGCGCCTGGAAATCGACCCCGGCGCGGAACACGATCGGGAACAGCACCAGCGCCACCAGCACGTTCATCAACACGCCGCCGGACCAGAACAGGGCCCGTTGCCCGATCGACTTCGAGTGCAGGCACTCCGCTGCCGGATAACGATGGTCGCTCGGGTCCTGGCCAGCGACCATCACGTAGCCGCCGAACGGCACCGCGGCGAGGCGGAAGTCGGTGCCGCGCCACTCGAAGCCCCACAGGCGCGGGCCGAAGCCGAGCGAGAACACCTCGACCCGCACGCCGGCGAGGCGGGCGGCCAGGAAGTGGCCGAGCTCGTGCACGAAGATCAGGAGCCCGATGCCGAGCGCGGCGAGGAGGATGCTGCCGAAAGCCATCAGTGGGATTCTCGCGAGGAAAGGGCAGCGATTTCGCGCTGCGCCAGTTGTCTTGCTTCCGCATCGGCAGCCAGCACACAGCCGAGCGAGTGGATCGGTCGCGCGGGACGGGCTGCCAGTGCCGCGGCCGCGATCTCGGTGATGGACAGGAACGGGATCCGACCGGCCAGGAACGCCTCGGTCGCCACCTCGTCGGCGGCGTTGAGGCGGGCGCCGGCGTCGCCGCCATCGCGCAAGGCCTGGTAGGCCAACGCCACGGCCGGGTACCGCTCCGGTTCGAACGGCGCGAACTCGAGCTGCCGCCAGCGCACCGGATCGAACGGCTGGAACCCGAACGGCAAGCGCTCCGGATAGCCCAGGCAGAACAGGATCGGCACCCGCATGTCCGGCACCCCGCACTGGGCGAGGATCGAACCACAGCGGAACTCGACCATCGAGTGCACGATGCTCTGCGGGTGCAGCACGACCTCGATGCGTTCGGGGGGCAGCGCGAACAACCAGTGCGCCTCGATCACCTCGAACGCCTTGTTCATCATCGTCGCGCTGCCGATCGTGATGCGGGGGCCCATGGTCCAGGTCGGATGGCGCAGCGCCTCGGCCGGAGTCACCGCGGCCATCGTCGCCAGCGGCCGGGTGCGGAACGGCCCGCCGGAGCCGGTCAGCCAGACCTTGCGCACGCTGCCGGGATCCTCGCCGTCGAGGCACTGGAAGATCGCACAGTGTTCGCTGTCGACCGGCAGGATGCGGGCGCCGCTGCGCGCGGCCAGCGGCATCAGCCAGGCGCCGGCGATGACGAGGCTCTCCTTGTTGGCCAGCGCCAGGGTGCGGCCGTGTTCGAGGGTCCAGGCCGAGGCGGCGAGGCCGGCGGCGCCGGTGATCGCGTTCAGCACGGTGTCGGGGGCGGCGGCGTCGAGTGCCTGCAACAGCCCGTCCGGGCCGACGAAGCCGCGCCGATCGGCCGGCAGCGCCGCCGGGCTCGTGGCCCCGGTCAAGCAGACCAGGGCCCGCGGATGCAGGGCGGCCGCGGCGGCGAGTTCGTCGGCGCGGCGGTGGGCGGCCAACAGCACGACCTCGAACCGGTCGGCATGCTCACCGAGGATGTGGAGGGCCTGCCTGCCGACCGAGCCGGTGCAGCCGAGGACGGCGATGCGTCGTTTCGACACGCTCCGATCATGCGTCGGACGCGGGCCGGAAAGCAACCATCGCGTGGGGCTTCGCCAGCGGAGGCCCGGGTGGTCTCGGACAATCCGGTCAGCTAACCTCTGGCCGAGCTCACCGCGGCGGTGAGCCACCTGACCCCTCGAACCGAAGGCCTGTCGATGTCGCTCCTGGTTGCCGTGACTTCGTTTGTCGTCGCCTCCCCCTTCCATCTGGCGCCGCAGGGCACGCCACAGGAGGCCGCCGCCAGGCCGGCACAGCTGTCGGTCGCCGAGCAATCGAGCCTGCGCGACAAGCTGTCGAAGTACCTGGCCGACGACAGCGCCCACGAGCTGGCATCCGGCGAGCAGCGCAAGAAGACCGGTCGCGCCCGCGAGAAGAGCAAGCAGACGTTCGACACCGAGTGGGACAAGTTCGACAAGAAGGTCAAGCTGCTGGCCTCGCCGGCCGATCTGCGGGCGATCTTCGAGAACTGCTTCCTGGTGAAGCCGCCGTCGTTCTCGCTCGGGCAGCTCCGCAAGGAGACCATCAAGGAAGAGGGCCTCGACTACAGCTTCTACCTGCCCAAGGCCTACAAGGTCGACAAGGCGTTACGCACCGTGCTGGTGCTGCCCGGGGTCGCTGACACGGCCGGCAAGTGGACCAAGGCCGTGGATCACTGGACTGCCACGTGGGACCAGAGTGCCGCCGCGGCCGACACCATCTTCCACTTCCCACACGTGCCGGAGGGGGTCGAGCTCGACCTGATCCCCGACTACAACCGCGAAGGTGCGGAGGAAGAAGACCGCCGCCGCAACAAGATCGTGTTGGGCACCTTCGGCGAGGTGCTGCGCGGCTTCCATGTCGATCGCAGCCGAGTGTTCCTCGACCTCGGCCGCGGGACCTGCGGCTTCGGGCTGCGCTTCATGTCGATGTTCCCCGACCGGTTCGCCGGGGCCGTGCTGCGGAAGCCGGTCGCGGTCGACGACCTGCGCCTCGGCGGCCTGTTCGGCATCCCACTGTTGCTGTTGCGCACGCCGGACAATGCCCAGGTCGTCGATGCCCTGAAGGCCAAGCTCGACGCGGCGATTCCGGAGCTGACGACCGTGATCGACGCCACCGATGCCTATCCGCACAAGGCCTCGACGCCGGCGATCGAGGAATGGCTCGGCAAGCAGCGGCGCAACCTGGTGCCGACCAAGGTCGTGATCGAACCGAACCACGACATGTACAACGACGCCTACTGGGCCAAGATCGACACGGCGGATTCGCTGCTGACGTCGCCGGCCGACAAGAAGCCGCGGCTCGAGGTGCAGGCCGACCGGGCCGGCAATCGCATCACGGTGAAGGCAGTGGGGGTCGAGCGCTTCACGCTCTACCTCAACGACGACCTCGTCGATCTCGACAAGGAGTTCACGGTGGTCATCAACGACAAGGCCCAGGTCGAGAAGCGGACCCGGACCTTCCGCGAGCTCCGCGAAGGGGTGAAGAACCGCTTCGACGGCGAGTTCCTGTTCCCGGCCCGGTTCACGACCGTCGTGCCCAAGTAGTCGTGGCCCAACCCGACGTGGCCCGACCAAGTGCGGCCGATGGCGCGGCCGCAGGCAGGTTCGCCCCTTGGACTCTGGTCGCAGCGGCGGCGCTGGCAGGTTTCTCGTGCATGGCGGCCGAGCTGACCGCGGTCCGGCTGCTGGCGCCGCACTTCGGCGACAGTGCCTACGTCTGGACCAACGTCATCGGCGTCATCCTGGCGGCCCTGGCCGCCGGCGCGCTGCTGGGCGGGCGACTGGCCGGTCGCGGCGATCCACGCCGGAGCTTGCGCCGACTGTTGGTCGGCGCCGGCCTGCTGCTGGTGCTGGCACCGTTCCTCAGCCGGGCCATCGGCAGTTGGCTGCTGCCGATGGAACTGCCGCTCGACGCCGCGATGCCGGCGATGGTGCGCGGCTCGTTCGTGGCGACGATGCTGCTGTTCGCGCCGCCGCTGCTGTTGCTGGGTGCCGTCTCACCGCTGCTGATCACCTGCTTGTGTGGCACCGGACGGGCGATCGGCGGCGCCGCGGGCGCCGTCAGCGCGGCGGGCACGGTCGGCAGTCTGGTCGGCACGTTCGCCGCGACCCACTGGCTGGTGCCGGCGCTCGGTTGCCGGCTGGCGATGACGGTCGCCGGTGGGGGGCTCGTGGTCGCGAGTCTGCTGCTGGCGCCGCGGGGCCGCCCGGGGACGGCCGGGATCCTCGCGCTGCTGGTCGCGACCGCCGGGCTCGCGCTGCCGCGTGGCCCCCTGCGGCCCGCGCCACCAGGCCGCGAACTGCTGGCGGAATGCGAGAGCAGCACGCAGTTCCTGCAGGTGCAGCGCGAGCCCGGCAGCGATGGCCGCTCGCGCCGGCTGCTGGTGATCAACGAGGGTCTCGACTCCTACCACTCCGTCGCGGTCGAGGGCTCGCGCTTCACCGGCGGTGCCTACTACGACTGGCACGTGATGGCGCCGTTCCTCGCCGGGGACGGCGAGCGGCCGAACGGACTGCGCGCCCTGTCGATCGGCGATGCCGGTGGCTCGCTGCGGGCCGTGTATGCCGCGGTGCATCCGGGGGCGGTCGTCGATGCCGTGGACATCGACGCGGCGCCGATGGCGCTCGGCGACGAGTGGTTCCCGGGTCCCAAGGCCAGCGGGCTGCGCTGTGTGCTGGACGGGCGCGTGTTTCTCGGCGCGGCTACGGCGCGATGGCACGTGATCCACGTCGACGCCTACGCGCACCAGGTCTACGTGCCGGCCCATCTGGCGAGCCGCGAGTTCTTCGCGACGGCGTTCGCCCGGCTCGAGCCAGCTGGTGTGCTGGCCTGCAACATCGGGGCGCTCCACGACCAGGACCAGGTCCTGCGCGCCGTCGGCACCACGATGGCAACCGTGTTCGGCAATGCCAGAGCACTGCAGATCCCCGGCAGCCGGAACGTGTTGTTGGTGGCGCGACGCGAGGCACCCTTGCGCCCCGAGCGGCTGGCCGAGGTCGCGACGCCGGCGGAACTCTCGCCATCGGATCTGGAGATCTGGAACCGCGTGCGTGCGGTCTCGGCATCCCCTTCGGCATGGCGCGATGTCAGCAGCGGCGGCCACCTGCTGGTCGACGACCGGCCGCAGCTCGACCAGTTGCTGGCCCACGGCTACCTCGATCTCGACGATCGCGGCTCGGTCACCGAGTGCACAGGCACCATGCAAATCGCCGGCGCCGAAGCGGCCGCCTACCAGGCGGCGAACCAGCGTGACTGGCTCGGGGCACTGCGGGCGATCGAGGACAGTTCGGCGCCCAGCACCTACCTGCGCGAGATCGGTGGGGATGCCCGCTGGGCCCTGCGGCAGCTCGGTGCGGCCGAGGCCGAATACACGGCGGCACTGCAGTCGTCGACCGAGGCCGAGGAACGGCAGCGGCTCGAACGCAAGCGCACCTCGGTGCGCGCGGAACGGCAACCGATCCTCGCGGCTGCCGAGCGAGGCACGCAGAACGGTTGGCTGCAGGCCGCTCTGTGTGGTGCAGCGTTGCTCGGCCTGTGGTTCGGCTGGCGCCGGTGCGGCGGGGCCGAGGGCAGTCGGACCGCGTGAGCGCGCGGCGGCCCTGGCCACCCGGCCGCAGGCGGGTTCACAGGATGTCGAGGATGCCGCTCTGGCCGTCCGTCAACGTCTCGGTCGACGCCCGGTAGTTGGTCTGCGTCGCGAAGACCGCGTTCCAAGGCAGCGGCTCCTTGTCGCAGATGCCGCCCAGCGCCACCGCTGCGAACGCGCGGGTCAGCGGCGTCAGTTGCGAGTTCTGCATCATCTTGAGCAGCGGGTCGAGGCTGCGGCGATCGCCGATCTGGCTGAGCGCGGACGCTGCGGCCGACAGGCGGACCAGGCTCGGTTCCGGCTGCTCGAGTTCGGAGCAGAGATCGTCGACGGCGGTGCGGTCCCCGAGCAGGCCGAGGCCTCGCACGCACTGCATCAGCACGAACGGACGTCGGATCGAATCGCGCATCAGCGGACGGATGTCCTCGATCGCGCGAGGATCCCGCAACATGCCCAGCGCCAACGCGACATATCCGGCGACGTCGTCGCGATGACGGTTCTCCTGCAGCACCTTCTGCAACTCGTCCCCGGACTCGGGATCGCCACACAGTCCCACGGCGATCGCCAGAGCGCTCTGTGAGGCCGGGTTGCGCGCCGAGAGGAGCGTCGACATCAGCACGCCGCTGATCTCGGGGTCGGGCACCGGCAGGTTGCCGCTCGCCACGGCGCGCTCGACATCGCGCGCGTGCAACACCCCCAGCGCCACGCCGCACCACGGCTGCTCGATGGCGCGATTGGCGCGGCCGATCTCGCGCAACAGGACCTTGCGGGCCTGCTGCCCGCCCATGCGGGCGATCGCGAGGATGGCGAACGAACGGGTCTGCTCGTCGCGGTGGTCGTGATAGACCCGCAACAGCTGTTCACCCAGCGCGGCGTCACCATCCTTCGGATTTTCCCAAGGCCGGCACATCGTGCCGAGCGCGATCGCGCACGACTGCGGGATGTGGTTGCTCTGCTTGCCCAGATGCGTTTTGCCCTGGGACTCGGCGCCAGCGACGAGATCGGCGGCGAACCGTTGCTTCCAGGCGGCCGCCGACGCGGACGAGGGGTCGAGCAGCCGAGCCATCGCCGGTGGCACGTGGGCCTGGATCAGTTGCTCGCCGACCCCGAGCTCGCGGCTGTAGTAGCTGCCCAGTTCGCTGGTGATGGCGTCGCGCAGAGCGTCGGCAGCCGGAGCTCGCCAGCCGCCGGGGAACAGCGCCATCGCCTCGATCGCGGCCACCTTGAGCTGGCGACCGTGGCGGTCCGGTGCCGCCAACACCCGACGCAGGGTAGTGAGCACCTGGTGGGCGGGACCGGCGTCCCGCACCCGTTGCAGTGTCAGGCCGAGAGCGAACGCCGCGAAGGCTCGGGTGCGTTCGTTGACGGCGTGGCCGCCGGAGGCCGCGCGGGCTCGTTGCTCATCGGCCACCAGGTCGCACAGCAGCGCGATCGAATCGGCTTGCAGCGTGCCGGCGATGCCCAACGCCAGCGCCGCCGTCTCGCGCAGCTCCTGATCGGCGCTCGCAAGGAACGGCACCAACACATCGTGCAGTCGCCAGTTGGCGCCATCGCGTCCGATCTTCGCCAACGCGACGATGCAGCCACTGATGGTGTCGCGGTCGCTGGCCTTGTGCAGGGAACCAACCAGGGCGTCGGCGACCCGCGCCAGGTCCGCTGGCGTCGGCGGCTCGCTGTTCCGCTGGCGGAACGGCAAGCGACGGCCGAGCAGCGGATCCTCGCTCGTGCTGTCGGCACCGGCATAGATCGCGTCGCGCAGGCGCAGATAGGGGTCCTTGCCGAACTCCCACCAGAACTCCCAGCGCCCGAGATCGTCGTCGAGCGGCATGCCACGTGGTCCGCGGGCGGGGCCGGGTGCAGGGCCGGCGCTGCTGCTGGCGCTCGGGATCGCGCCCGAACTGGGCCCGGAGCCGCTGCTCTTGGCGGTGGTGCCGGTGCCGCTGGACTTGGGCAGCACGTCGCCGACGTTGCCGGGGACATTGCCGCTCGAACCGCTCGGCGGCGCCACGGCGGAGGGGCCACGGTACTGACCACCGTGCGCAGGAAGTTCCACGGCGAAGGCAGCAGCCATCACGGCGGCCAGGGCGGGCAGGCAAACGATCGGCTTCATCGTGCCGGCCCAGGTGCAACTGCCATGCCCGGCAGTCGCCCCCGGCGGTCGCGCGATCCTTCGCCGGTGCTAGCGCCTCGCCACCCGGCGTGGCACAGCGTTCACCACCAAAACCAGCGGGGCGCATGCGGCTCTCGCCGCATGCGCCCCGTGTCGAAGCCGATCCGCTGCTGCGGCGGCGTCTCCGGCCTCACAGGATGTCGAGGATGCCCGACTGCTTGTTGGTCAACGTCTCGACCGATGCCCGGTAGTTGATGTTGACGCCGACCTTGGCGTTCCAAGGCAGCATTTCCTTGTCGGCGACACCGCCGAGGGCGACCGCCGCGAAGGCACGCGAGATCTCGGTCAGCTTGTCGTCGAACAGCATCCGCTTGAGCGGCTGGATCGTGCGCTTGTCGCCGATGAAGCCGATCGCCGAGGCGATCGCCGACAGCTTCGCCAGGTTCGGCTCGCCATCGGTCATCAGCTTCTGCAGCCGGTCGGCCACCTGCTTGTCGCCGAGCTTGCCGAGCGCGATCGCCGCCTGCTGCAGCAGCTCGAAGCGGCGGGTCGACTGCGGCAGCACGGTGTTGTTGAGGTCCTCGATCGCGTCGCGGTCGTTCATCAGCGCGAGGCCGATCGCGAGGTAGCCAGCCATCTGCTCGTTCGGGATGTTGTCGACCATGCGCTTGCGCATCTCGTCCGAGGCATCGAGGAACTTGACCAGGCCGAGCGAGATGGCCAGGGCGCCGACCAGGCTCGGGTCCTTGGCGCTCTTCAGCTCGTTGGCGAGCGTCTCGCCGATGAAGCTCTCGATCTCGCCGTTCTGCTGCTGCGCCTCGTACTTCAAGTGCGAGTAGACGCCGAGCGCCAGCGCGCACCAGGGCTTCTGCTGGTTCTTGCCGCCCTTGTCGAACTCCTTGAGGATCACGTCCTTGTTGAGCGCGCCGCCGATGAAGCCGAGGCCCATCATCGCGAAGTTCTTCGTCTGCAGGTCCTTGTGCTCCTTCCAGGTGTCGAGCAGCAGCTTGCTGTACTTGTTGTCGGGGTTCTTCTTGTCGTCCTTGTCCTCGTACGGCTTCGCCATCAGGCCGATCGCCATCACGCACGACTGGGGGATGAAGATGCTCGAGCGCTTGACCTTGCCCTTCTCGAGCAGGTCGGCGACGAACATGTCCATGTAGTACTCGCGCTTCTCGTGATCGCGGCCGATCAGCTTGGCGATCGCCGGCGGGCAGTGGGCCTGGATGAGCTGCTCACCCGGGCCGAGGTTCTTGGCGTAGTACGACTCGAGCGCCGCGAGCGCCTCCGCGAGCAGCTTCTTCTCGGCGTCCTTGGCCGACGGGCCGTTCGGGATGTTGAGCAGGCTGATGCCCTGGATCGCGCCGACCTTGATGTTGCGGTCGGTGATCTTGTCGTCGGCCAGCATCACCTTCAGCGCGTCGAAGGCCTTCTGCT
>JALORC010000077.1 GCA_025459175.1 Planctomycetota bacterium
CGGTGACGGTGCCGGCACCCGCCAACACGATGCCCGTGGGCAGGTCGAGGGTCGTGGTCAGGACGAACGTGCCGGTGCCCAGATGCACCGTGTCGCCCGCCTGGGCCCTGGCGATCGCGGCCGGAATCGTCGCCAGCGGGAACAGCGGGTTGTTGCCGGGGTGGCTGTCGTTGCCACCCGACGCCGCCACGTACCAGTCGGCAGCGATGGCCTGCGGTGCGAGCGCGAGCAACGACAGCAAGGGCAGGATGTGCATGACGAGTTCCGGGCGAGGAGGCGATTCGAGGCCGGCTCCGGACCACCCTGAGCCATGTCGCTCATGCTCATGCAGGCACCAACTGCCGTCCAGGTGCTCCCTACGATGGAGGATGGAGCTGCGGGCCCGGTCCGCCGCGATGCCGCTCGTCGCGCTGACCGCGAACGCGATGACCGACGACCGCCGGCGTTGTCTGGAGGCGGGTTGCGATGACTACCTCAGCAAGCCGATCGACCGTGCGCTGCTGATCGACACCTGTGCACGATTGGCGGGGCGTGGTCACGAGTCGCGCGCGGCAACCCAGGCAGTACTTCGGCAGCAAGCGCGTATCCTGGTGTCCATGGGAAACGCGTTCTGGGTGCGCCATCGTTCGTTGTCGGGATTCGTCGGTCCGCTGACGCTCGAGCAGCTGCACCAGGCCGTGGCCGCTGGTTCGCTGCCGGTCGATGCCGAGTGGCGGGAGGCTCGCTCCGGCGGTGGTCCGGAGCGGCTCGACGACTCGGGGTGGGGGCCGGTGCACGAACTGCTCGGTCTGCCGGCGCCGCCGCCTCCGGCTTCGGCCAGCGGGTATGCGAGCGAATTGCCTGAAGCCGCCGCACTGGCGGAGCTGCGCGCGAACTCTGCATACCAGCGGGTGCGTCAGGTAGCGAAGTGGGGCGCCATGGTGGTGGCCTTCGCTGCCGCCCTGTTGCTGCTGGTGCCGCTGGTGACCAGCTGGAGCGCCCTCTGGCGCCATCCGCTGGCGGCGGTGCCCTCCGTGCTGGAGTTGATCCTCTACGAAGCCGGTATCTACCTCAGCTACCAGGCGTTCCTGATGCTGGCCGATCTCGCCGACTGCAGCTTGCGCCAGCGGCTAGAGCGTGAGGCAGTGGCTACAGCGCGGCCTTGACCCGCTCGGCGACCTTCGCCGCCGAGAAGCCGAAGTGCTCGGCCACGTGCTTCGCCGGCGCCGAGGCCCCGAACGTGCTCTGCCCGATCACGCGATCGAGGCGCCCGGTGAACTGGCACCACAGCTCCGGCCGTCCCATCTCGACCGCGAACACTGCTGCCTTGCCGAGCACCGCGCTGCGGTAGCCGGCATCCTGCTGCAGGAACAGCTCGACGCACGGCATCGACACCACGCGGGTCGGCACACCCTGCTGCCCGAGCAGCGTCGCTGCGGCGACCGCCAGCGACACCTCGGCGCCGGTGGCCACGATCGTCACCTTCGCGTCCTTCGTCTCGACCAGCACGTAGCCGCCGCGCAGCGCCTCGCGCGCATGCCAGCCGGCCGCGTGCGGCAGCTTGTCGAGGTTCTGCCGCGTCAGCGCCAGCGCCACCGGGCCATTGCGCCGCGACAGCGCATGCGTCCACGCTGCCGCCGTCTCGGCGCCGTCGGCGGGCCGGAACACGTGCAGGTTCGGGATCAAGCGCAGCGTCGCCAGGTGCTCGACCGGTTGGTGGGTCGGGCCGTCCTCACCGACCATCAGACTGTCGTGCGTGAACACGAACGTGGTCGGGATGTGCATCAGCGACGCCAGCCGGATCGGCGTGCGCATGTAGTCGGCGAACACCAGGAACGTGCTGCCGGCCGGCAGGAAGCCGCCGTGCAGCGTGATGCCGTTCAGTACCGCGCCCATCGCGTGCTCGCGGATGCCGTAGTGCAGCGTGCGGCCGGTGCGGTCCTTGGCGCTGAACGAGCCGCTCTTCTTGATCCGCGTCTTGGTCGACGGATCGAGGTCGGCGCTGCCCGACACGAAGCCCGGCACCAGTTCGGCGGCCTTGTTCAGCACGTTGCCCGACAGCGCGCGCGTCGCGGCCGGCTCGGCGCCGGCGGCGGCGACCAGCTGGTCGAGCAGATCGGCCGGCAGCTCGCGGCTGCGCAGTGCGCGCCAGCCCTTGGCGAGCTCCGGCGACTTGCCCTCGAAGGCCTTCCACGCTGCGTGCCACTGCTGCCGTGCTTGCTCGTTGCGCGCCGCGGCGGCGGCGAACACGGCCTTGGCCTCGGGCGCGATCCAGAAGTCCTCGGCCGGCATGCCGAGCGCCTGCTTGGTCGCCGCGACTTCGTCCTTGCCGAGCGGCGCGCCGTGCACTTCGTGGGTGTTGGCCTTGTTCGGGCTGCCCTTGCCGATCGTCGTCTTGCAGCAGATCAGCTGCGGCTTGCCGGTGGCGGGGGCCGCGGTCGCACACTGCAGCGCCTGCCGGATCGCCGTGGTGTCGTGGCCATCGATGTGCTGCACCGACCAGCCCTGCGCCTCGAAGCGCTTGCCGATGTCCTCGCTGGTGGCGAGGTCGGTATGGCCTTCGATCGTGATGCCGTTGTCGTCGAACAGGCAGACCAGGTTGCCGAGCTGCAGGTGGCCGGCGAGGGTCGCCGCTTCGTAGCTGATGCCTTCCATCAGGTCGCCGTCGCCGACGGTGACGAACACGCGGTTCAGCAACTGCGGGTTTTGGAAGCGCGCGGCTTCCATGTGCGCGCCGATCGCGAACCCGACCGCGTTCGCGAAGCCCTGGCCGAGCGGGCCCGTGGTGGTCTCGACGCCGACCGTCTCGCCGTACTCGGGGTGACCCGGCGTCTTGCTGTGCAGCTGGCGGAAACGCTTCAGCTCGTCCATCGGCAGCGGGAAGCCGGCGAGGTGCAGCAGCGAGTAGAGCAGCATCGAGCCGTGGCCGCCCGACAGCACGAAGCGGTCGCGCCCGGCCCACTGCGGCTCCTGCGGGCTCCAACGCAGGAACTCGGTCCACAGCACCGCGGCGACCTCGGCCATGCCCATCGGCATGCCCGGGTGGCCGGATTCGGCTTTCTGCACCGCGTCCATGGCGAGCCCGCGGATGGTGTTGGCGACGAGAGTGAGGTCCTTGGCAGCGACGGTCATGGCGGCGCGGACTGTAGCGGCGTCCAGGGCGGCGGGGAAACGTTCGCCCGGTGCTACCGCGGGTTGCCGACCGGCGGCAGGCCGGCCTTGGCCAGTGCTGCGTCGAGTCCGGCGGTGAACTCGGCCGGCGGTCGGAAGCCACCGAGGGCGTGCAGCGGCTTGCCGTGCTCGTCGAACAGCACCAGCACCGGGACCCCGTCGTGGCCGAGCCCCTCGGCGGTGCGGTCGGGATCGAGTTCGGTGTCGATGCGCACGCAGGCGAACTGCTGCAGGCGGGCCACCACGGCGGCGTCTTGGTAGGTCGCCCACGGCAGCCGCTTGCACCACTCGCAGCCGTCGCGGCTGAACTCGACCAGCAGCGGCTTGCCGGTGGCTGCGGCGAAGCGGCGCGCATCGGCGAACTCGAGCGTGTGGTACCAGTCGACCGGTTGTGCACGCGGCCGGGTCGCGTCGATGCCGTGCTCGCGTTCGAACGCGGCGCGGTCGGGCTCGAACTGGTCGGTGAACCACTTCGTCACCCGTGCATTGCGGCCGGCGAGGAACTGGTGCCGCGGCTCGCTCAGGGGCTGCCAGCGCAGCGGCAACGGGTTCGGCAGGGTGGTCACCGTTGCGGCCAGCGCGTCGACACGCAGTTCGTGGCTGCCGAAGTGCCACGGCTCGTCGGCTTCGCGGGCGACGAACATGCTGTTCGGCAGCATCACCTCGGCGAGGCGGGCCTGCGGCAGCGACAGCCAGCGATCGCCGCGCGACGGTGCGCCGCTGGCGTCCATGTCGATCCAGCGCACGCCGATGGTCGCGCCGTCGATCGCGAGTTCGCCCTCGAAGTGGTACAGCGTGCGCACCGTCGCCCGCAGCATGGTCGGGCGGCGGAACAGCATCATCACGGCGTCGATGCCGTACGGGCGCAGGTCGACGTCGGCGAACATCGCGTGCTCCCACTGCAGCGGCAGCAGTTCGCCGTCGTCGCGTGCCAGGTCGGCATCGGCATCGATCCAGAGTGCGGGCGGGGCGCTGGCCACGGGATCGGTGACCTCGAGACGCAGCGAACGGCCGCCCGCAGTGATCGTGGTCGCCGCGGTGCGGCGGTCGGCGGACGGTTCGAACGGCGGCTGCGGCACCTGCGCGCTCCCCACCTCGCTCGGGGAGTCGGCGGCGACGCGACGGAGGGTCACCGTCGGTTGGGCGAGTTGGGGGGCTTGTTGCAGCGGGGCGAGCAACGCGCACAGCAAGGGCAGCGAGGATGGCATGGGTTTCGTCTGGGACGTGGGCGTCAGAGGTCGAGCAGCACGGTGGTGCCGGGCTGCACGGTGAGCGGGTGCAGGCGGGTGCGTCCGTCGGCGAGGCCGAGCCGGAGCTGCACCGCGGTTTCGGGCGCGCTCAACATCGGGGAGCGGCCGCGTTGCAGCAGCCAGCGCCGTTCGCTGCGCTGGGCGATGCCGGCGTGGCTCGGCACCGACAGCGGGGCTCCCTGCGCATCGAGCAGTTCGATCCAGAGGGCGGCATCGGGGTCGGCACAGCGCACTGCGACCTCGCCGTGGCGCGGCAACTGCAGCTGGCCGGCGTCGGCGATGGCTTGCTCGATGGCCACCGTCTGCACGCCGAGCTCGCGGTGGCTCACGCGCAATCGCACACCGCGTCGCGGCACGCCTTGCAGCTGCACGCGGCCATCGGCGGCGGTGATGCCCGATGCACCGTGCGCGAACAGCACCTCGCGGTGAGCGCCGTCGGGCAACGGCACGACGTAGCCCGGACCCTGGACCGTGACCACGGCGCCGGCGACCGGTGCATGCGTCGGCGTGCGCAGGCGCAGCACGAACGAGTCGAGCAGCAGATCGGGCGGCGTTCGGATCACGATGCCGGCACCGGGCTCGATCGGTTCGGTCTCGAACCACGCGGCGGTGTCCGGCGCGACGCAGCGCAGACGGTAGGACCGCTGGGCGAGCCCGCCGAGCGCGAACGCGCCATCGATGTCGGTGTGCACGCGGTGCACCACGCGGCCGTGACTCGCGGCGACCGCCTCGAGCACCACGTGCTGGCGCGAGTCGCCGACCACGGTCGGATCGGCCAGCGCGATCTCCCAGCCGCGCAGTGCGGCTCCGGTGGCCGCGCGCAGCGTGCCGGACACGGTCAGAGCCGGTGCGTCGAGGATCCAGGTGGCGCCATCTGCCGCCGGCGCGGCGAAGGTCGTCGGCCGCAGTCCGGCGGCGGCGGCCTGCAGCGGACCGGCGGTTCCCGGCAGTGCATAGTGCCCCTCGGCATCGGTCGTGGTCACGGCGCTGCCGGCGGCGACGGTCGTGTCGGCCAGCGGGCGACCTTGTGCGTCGAGCACCCGGCCGCGCAGCGCCTGCACCCAGCGCGGCAGCACGACCTCGCCGGCGCGGATGCTGGCGAGCGGGAGCTGCACGCGGTCGTGACCCGGGGCGGTGATCTGCAGCACCGCACCCGGCACGTCGGGCAGCGTCTGGAACTCGAACGCGCCATCGGCGGTCGACGTGGTGCGCCAGTGCAGTGCATGCAGGCCGCGCCCATTGCCGAACCGTTCGGGGCCGGGCCCATCGAGAAGCTGCACGATGGCCTCGGCGCCTCCGACCGGCGCTCCACGATCGTCGACGACCCGCGCCGCGAACGGGCGCGACGGCGCCAGCACGACCCGCGGCGGCAGTTCCTGGTCCGGGCGCCAGATGCCGGCCCACGCGGTGACGTGACCCGGCAGCTCGGCGCGTACTTCGATCGCGTCGCGTGGTGTCACACAGCGAAAGCCGCCATCCCGGTCCGAGGTCGCGGCCAAGGTCGTCGACGGCCCGGCCTGGAGTTCGACGAGTTCGCGGTCGGGTTGCCAGGCGATGCCGAGGTGTGGCGCTATGTGGATCGTCGCACCGGCCACCGGCCAACCGTTCTCGTCGAGGACCTGGCCGTGCAGGTGCTGGCCGATCGGGTTCGGCGTCGGCGGCGTGGCAGCGTCGGAGCGTGCGGGCCGACTATCGAGTGTGGGTGGGGCCGTGGGGCGCATCGGCTCGGCGGTCGCGAGGCTCGGTTGCGGCAACGGAGCTGACGGCGACCGATTGGCCCACCACACCACGGCCACGGAGGTGATGGCGGCGAATGCGCCGAGGGCCAGCCGGCGCAGCCAGGGCCCGGCCGTCGTCGGCGCCATCGGCAGCGAGGTTCGGTCGGGGCGCCACGACAGCGCCGCGACCCAACCGGCGCGGCCGTGTGGATGCTCCTGGTCCAGGCGACCGCGCAGCTGTTCGAGTGCGCGCTGCAGCCGGGTGTTGACGGTCGCCACTGGCAGTTGCAGCCGGTCCGCGATCGCGCGCGGCGGCAGTTCGTCGAAGAAACGCAGCAGCAGCGGCACGCGGTAGTGCTCCGGCAGCGCCTGCACGTGGGCGAGCAGGCGCTGGTGTTGTTCGGTGCGCGCCAGCAGGTCGGCGGTCGAACGCTCGGGCTCGGGGCCGGACCGGGCCAGTTCGCGGCGCTGCCGACGGCGTTCGCCGCGATGGGTCTTCGCGACCAGCTTGCGCAGCATGCCGACCAGCCAGGCGCGGCGGTTCGCGGGTGCCTGCGGCGCGCGTTGTGCCAGCAGCCACGCGTCCTGCGCCAGATCCGCGGCCTGGTGCGGGTCGCCGCACAGGCTGCGGGCCATGCGCTCGAGCCAGCGGGTCTCGCTCAGCAGGCTCGGGGCGGAGTCACTCGGGTTCACGCTGGGTATGTTCCCACTGCGGCCGGATCCTGTTCAGGAATGTGCGAAACCTCGGGGCGCGATCCGACAGGTTCCGTCGCCCCGGTGCCGCCGCCACCACGGTATGCTGGTGGTGAGCCATCCAGGCACCCGTGGCTCCAGCAAGAGGGAATCCGATGCAGAGCTTCAACCTTCGTCCATTTCTCGTCAGCCTGTCGATGCTCGCCAGCGCTGCGGTGTTGGCAGCGCAACAGACCTTCGTCGTGAACGCCGGCGGTGGGCCCGGGGTCAACTTCACCTCGCTGCCGCCGGCCATCGCCGCGGCCGCCGACGGTGACACCATCGTCGTGCAGACCGGCCCGTTCGGTGAAGGCGCCCTGCCGTTCACGACCAACAAGGGCCTGACCATCGTCGGTCAGGGCGGCGCGGTGCCGATCGGCACCTCGCCGACGCAGAAGATCCAGATCGTCGGGCTGCCGGCCGGCCGGTCGTTCCGGATGGTCGGCTTCGAGCGCGGGTTGAGCGATGGTCCGATCGACATCGAGGTCAGCAACTGCGCGGGCGCCGTGCACCTCGAGACCATCGTCGCCAGGGAGAACAGCTTCTTCCCTGTGACCATCCCGAGTATCACGATCACCAACTGCGCCTCGGTGACCTTGCGCGAGATCGTCAACTTCGGCAGCCCGGCGGTGCGCATCGACAACAGCCGCGTGGTGCTGAGTCGGTGTGAACTCGGCCGGACCCGGATCGGCCTCGGCGGTGGGCCGTGCCTGGTCGCCGATTCGGCGCAGGTCGACATCGTGCAGCCGCTGTTCCGCACCAATGGCATCACGTCGCAGCCGTGCGTGACCGCTACCAACAGCGAGCTGCGGATCGTCGGGGACAGTGCGGCCGTGGTGTCGGGCGGTCCCGTAACCAACGGTGGCTCGGCTCTGCTCGTGAACGGCGGCTCGCTGGTGGTGGACCCGGCGGTCGCGGTCGTCGCCGGTGGCAGCCAGCCCGTCTACGCCGGTTCGACCGCGCCGCAGTTCGTGCCGGGCGACGCGACCTGGGCCTCGGCGGCAGCACCCGGCCAGAACCTGACCCTGACCACGCGCAGCGAACCGTCGGCCGTGGTGGTGGTCGCGCTGGGTGCGCCCGGTCCGCTGCTGCCGACGGCACTCGGCCTGCTCGGCATCGACGCGGCGCAACCGTATGCGTTCGCTTCGCCGGCGGTGATCCCCGCCGGCGGCACCACGGCGCTCGTGGTCGCGGTGCCGGCAGCACTGCCGCGTGGCAGTGCGTTCGCCGCGCAGGCCGTGGTGGTGACCTCGACCGCGCTGCGCCTCGGCCTGCCGGCGACGTTCGTGCTGCGCTGAGCGTCGCTGCGGGCCGGCGGTGCTAGTGACCGCCTTCGCGCACCGCGTTGACGTTCCAGATCGGGATCGTGATCTCGACCGCGCCGGTCGCCGGCGCCCGCAGCAGCTTCGCCTGGCAACCCAGCCGCGAGTCGAGTCCGGTGCCGCGCGCCTCGTCGAGCTGGTCGAGTTCGTCCTCGCTCGGTTCGTTGAAGCAGCTGCGGTCGCCGTGGATCTTCACGTGGCAGGTCGAACACGCGCAGACGCCGCCGCAGGCGTGATCGAGTGGCACGCCCTGCGCCATCGCCGCGTGCAGGATCGACTCGCCGATCGCGAGCGAGAACGTGCGGCCGCCGCCGCGCACCGTGCAGGGCACCTTGCTCATCGTCGTTCCTGTTCCTCGCGCAGCGCCTTGGTCACCGCCGAACTGATCACGTCGTCGGCGATCGTCGCGGTGACCTTGGTCAGTTCGTCGCAGCCGTGCTTGAGTGCCGCCGCGTCGGCGTTGCCGACCAGCAGCTTGCCGAGCGCCTTCAGCGCCTTCTGCACCGCGTAGGTCTGGTCGGGCGGCAGGTCCGCCATCGCCAGCGCCTTCTGCGTGCCGCGCACCATCGCCTCGGCCTTGTTGCGCACGTCGATCGCCTCGCGGGCGAGGTAGTCGGCCTGCGCATGCTCGATCGAGTCGAACATCATGCGGCGCACCTCGTCGCGGCTGAGCCCGAACGACGGCACGATCTGTATGCTGGCCTCGGCACCGGTGCGCTGTTCGCGCGCGGTGACGCGCAGCACGCCGTCGGCGTCGACCAGGAACGTCACCGCGATGCGCGGCAGTCCGGCCGGCAGCGGCGGGATGCCGCGCAGCTTGAAGTGGCCGAGCAGGCGGCAGTCCTGGGCCAGCTCGCGTTCGCCCTGGTAGATCGACAGGTCGACCGCGGTCTGGTTGTCGACGCCGGTCGAGAACTCCTCGGTGACGCTGGTCGGGATCGTGCTGTTGCGCAGGATCAGCTTCTGCACCGCGCCGCCGAGCGTCTCGATGCCGAGCGACAGCGGGATCACGTCGAGCAGCAAGAGCGACCGGTCGTTGCCGGCCAGCACGTCGGCCTGGATCGCCGCGCCGAGCGCGACCGCGAGGTCGGGATCGACGCCGGTGTGCGGCGGCTTGCCGACCAGCGCCTGCAGCCGGGCCCGCACCAACGGCACGCGCGTGCTGCCGCCGACCAGCACCACGTCGTCGATCTGCTCGAGCCGCAGGCCGGCGTCCTTGACCGCGCGCTGCACGCAGTCGAGCGTGCGCTGCACCAGCGGCGCGATCGCCGCCTCGAACTCGGCGCGCGTCACCACCAGCGTCGCGGTGCCCCGCGGCCCGAGGTCGAGCCGCAGGTCGGCCGACTCGGCGCTGCTGAGCCGGATCTTCAGGCCCTCGGCGGCCTGCCGCACCGCCTGCAGCACGTACGGGTCCTCGATCGCGGTGCGATCGCCGGGCAGCGGCAGCGCCTTCAGGATGCGCTGGGCGAGCAGTTCGTCGAAGTCGTCGCCGCCGAGGTGGGTGTCGCCGGCGGTCGACAGCACGCGGAACACGCCGTCGTCGATGCGCAGGATCGAGACGTCGAAGGTGCCGCCGCCGAGGTCGTAGACCAGCGCGGTGCCGTCGCGGGTGCCGTCGATGCCGTAGGCGAGCGCGGCCGCGGTCGGTTCGTTGAGGATGCGCAGGCAGTCGAGCCCGGCCAGCGTCGCCGCGTCCTTGGTCGCCTGCCGTTGCGCGTCGTCGAACCAGGCCGGCACCGTGACCACCGCCTCGCGCACCGGTTGGCCGAGCGACTGCTCGGCGATGCTCTTGACCTGCTGCAGGATGCGGCCCGAGATCGCCTCCGGCGAGTGGCGCTCGCTGCCGACGCGCACGCGCGGCAGATCGCGTTCGCCGGCTTCGATCGCGTACGGCAGCCGGCGCGCCTCATCGGCGAGCTCGGCGGCGGAACGGCCGATCAGCCGCTTGATCGAGAACACCGTGCGGTCGGGGTGCTGCAGCCGCAGCGCCTTGGCCTCGCGCCCGACCAGGATGCGGCCGTCGGGGTGGAAGCAGACCACCGACGGCACCAGCGGCTCCCCGTCGCGGTCGCGCAGCACCCGCGCGCCCTTGCCGGCGCGCACCGCGGCGAGGCTGTTGGTGGTGCCGAGGTCGATGCCGACGACGAGGCGCGGCGAGGAACTCGCCGCTGCAGCGGATGGTTGGGTCACGACTTCGCGTCCAGGTCGCGCAGGGCCTTGCGGTGGTAGTGGGAGGCGTGGAAGCGTCGCGCGGCGGCGTCGAAATCGCCACCGTCCATCGCCGTGCGCAGTGCCTGCAGGTCGTCCGCGAGGGCTCGTTCGAGGCGCGGCCGCAGCTTGTCGGTCGCCGTGCGATCGGCGAACGCGACCTCCTCGGCCAGCTCGAGCGCGTCGGCGAGGAACATCGGGTCGAGCTTCTTGTTGCGCTCCAGCACGCCGGGGCTCGCCAGCTCGAGCAATGCCTTGGCCCGCAGCCACGGGTCGCGCAGCAGCTTCCAGGCGTCGTTGATCTCGGCGGCGCGCTGCAGCACCGCTATGCAGTCGCCGGTCTCCTGGCTGCGGTGCAGGTCCGGGTGGCACTCGCGCGACAGCTTCAGGTAGCGCTGCTCGATCGCGCGTTCGTCGAGGTCCATCGACTTGGGCAGACCGAAGACCGTGAACGGGTCCGGGGCGGGGACGTGGATCACGCGGAGAACGAGGTGCCGCAGCCGCAGGTGCCCGAGGCCTGGGGGTTCTTGAACACGAAGCCGCGGTCGAGCAGGCCGTCGTTGAAGTCGAGGATCGTGCCGCCCATGAAGAACTCGCTCTTCTTGTCGACGACGAGATTCACGCCGTGCTGCACGAAGGAGAGATCGAACTCGGTCGGCCCGTTCTGGTCGAAGTCGAGCACGTAGGTGAAGCCCGAGCAGCCGCCGCCCTTGGCGCCGATGCGCACGTGGGTCGACGCCGGGAAGTTCTGCTCGCCGATCACGCGCAGGATCTCCTTCGCGGCGCGCTCGGTCAGGTGCACGCCGCGGCCCGGCTTCGGCTCGCTCGGCTTCGGCTGGGTCGCGGGTGCGGCCTTGGCGGTGGGCAGGGTCGGTTCGCTCATCGGTGGGCTCCGTCCAGTTGTTCGCCGGCGGCCTGTTCGCGGGCGGCCTTCTTCTGGCGCCAGTCCTCGATCGCGGCCTTGATCGCGTCCTCGGCCAGCACCGAGCAGTGGATCTTGACCGGCGGCAGCGACAGCTCCTCGACGATCTGCGTGTTCTTGATCTGCGCCGCCGCGTCGACGCTGGTGCCCTTCAGCCACTCGGTGGCCAGCGACGACGACGCGATCGCCGAGCCGCAGCCATAGGTCTTGAACTTGGCGTCGACGATGCGGCCGGCGTCGTCGACCTTGATCTGCAGCTTCATCACGTCGCCGCACTCGGGCGCGCCGACGACGCCGGTGCCGACGTCGGGGGCGTTTTTGTCGAGCGAGCCGACGTTGCGCGGGTTCTGGTAGTGGTCGAGGACCTTGTCGCTGTAGGCCATGGCAGTTCGGATGGGTTGGGGTTCGAAGTCGGTGGTGGGGTCGTGGTCGGTGCGGGCGGCACTGTCAGTGGGTGGTCCACTTGACCTTCGACAGGTCGACGCCTTCCTGCACCATCTCCCACAGCGGCGACATCTCGCGCAGGCGCTTGACCTCGGCGATCACGCGATCGGCGGCGAAGTCGACTTCCTGCTCGGTGGTGAAGCGGCCGAGGGAGAACCGGATCGAGCTGTGGGCGAGTTCGTCGCCGAGCCCGAGGCTCTTCAACACGTAGCTGGGCTCGAGGCTCGCGGACGTGCAGGCCGAGCCCGACGACACCGCGATCTCCTTGATGCCCATGATCAGCGACTCGCCCTCGACGTACGGGAACGAGACGTTGGCTAGGTGCGGCAGGCGGGCGTCCGGGTTGCCGTTCCGCACCGCGTCGGGCAGTGCCGCCAGCAGGCGCCGTTCGAGCCGGTCGCGCAGCGCGCGCAGCTTCGGGATCTCGACCGCCATCTCCTCGTGGCAGATGCGCGCCGCCTCACCCATGCCGACGATGCCGGTGACGTTCAGCGTGCCCGAGCGCATGCCGCGCTCGTGGCCACCGCCGTCCATCTGCGCAACCAGGCGCACGCGCGGGTTCTTGCGCCGCACGTAGAGGCAACCGACGCCCTTCGGCCCGTACATCTTGTGCGCCGACAGCGACAGCAGGTCGATGTGCTGCGCCTCGACGTCGAGCGGGATCTTGCCGGGGGCCTGGGTCGCGTCGGTGTGGAACAGCGTGCCCTTCCGCTTGCAGATCGCGCCGATCTTCGCCAGCGGGTGCAGCGTGCCGACCTCGTTGTTGGCGGCCATCAGCGACACCAGGATCGTGCGGTCGGTGATCGCCGCCTCGAGCTGGGCCAGGTCGATGTTGCCCTGCCCGTCGACCGGCAGCCAGGTGACCTCGAAGCCCTGGGTCTCCAAGTATTTCATCGGGTCGAGCACGGCCTTGTGCTCGGTCACCGTGGTGATCAGGTGGTTGCCCTTCTCGCGATACATCTGCGCCACGCCCTTGATCGCGAGGTTGTTGGCCTCGGTCGAGCCGCTGGTCCACAGGATCTCCTTGCTGTGGGCACCGAGCAGGCGCGCCACCTGGTTGCGCGCCTCCTCGACCGCGGCTTCGGCGGTCCAGCCGAACGAATGGCTGCGGCTGGCGGCGTTGCCGAACGTGTCGGTGAAGAACGGCAGCATGCGCTGCACCACGCGCGGATCGCACGGGGTGGTGGCGCTGTAGTCGAGGTAGATGGGCTTCATCGGGTTGCCTTGATGCCGGTCGCCTGCCTGGGTGGCGGCGCCATCGCACACAGCTCGTCGAGGTGGATGTCGCGGAACAGTTGCGAGATGCGTTCGTGCACGATCCGCATCGGTTGCTTGCTCGGGCAGAACGAGATCAGCGCGCAGTCGTGGGAGGCGTCCTGAATCCTCGGCTCGGCCGCTCGCTTGCTGCTCGCCGTGGCGGAACCGCTCGCCGCTCGCATGCTCGGCGCCAGCGCCAGCAGGCTGGTCGGCTTGGCGTCGGGCACCTCGGCGGCGGGTCCGCCGTGTGCGACGCAGTCGACCAGCACGAAGCGCCCCTCGACGACCTCGAGGATGTCGCCGAGCGAGATCTCGCTCGGTGGACGACCGAGCCGGTAGCCGCCGCGCAGGCCGCGCGTCGATTCGAGCAGGCCGCTCTTGGCGAACTCCTTCAGCAGGTTGGCGACCACCGACTTGTTGAGCCCGGCCTGCCGGGCGATCTCGTGCGCACTGACGACCGCGAGGCCGGCGCTGCCGCCGGGGTAGGCACCCTGGCGGGCGATCGCGCCCAACAGGAACACCGCGTAGTCGGCTTTCTTCGAGATCCGCAGCATCGGGAGGAGCGCCGCGGCAGGGGCCGCTGGCGTGGCAACCCCAAACTAGACCTGGTTTGGGGCTCATTCAACGATCGGCTCGAAAAAGCCCCAGATGTAGGCACATTCTGTCGCCGACGAGTTCATCCTGGCCCAACCCAACGCATGCGCGCCCCCGACCTGCTGTCCGAGCTCCTTGCCATCGGCCCGTTCGAACGGGTCGCCGCTCCGTACGTGTTGTTCTCGCTGCGCGGCCCCGATGCCGGCGAGTTCGTGCACCGGCTGTGCACGCAGGACGTGCTCGGGCTCGGGGAGGGCGACCTGCGCAAGGCGGCGTTCCTCGACGCCAAGGGCAAGCTGCTGGTCACCTGCGTCGTGTTCCGGCTCGGCGACCGGATCTGCCTCGAGACGGCGGCGGAGCAGGCGGATCGGCTGGCGGCCTTGCTCGAGCGCTATCACTTCACCGAGAAGTTGACCATCGAGCGGCAGTCGACCGCGGTGCGCGAGGTGGTGCGAGCGGCGTTGGCCGACGATCGCGATGCGGCGGCGGCGACCGCGGCCGGCACGGTGGTCACGGTGGTGCGGCGCGGGCTGTGTTTCCGCCGCGAACACACAGCCGCCGCAACCGCGGCCGCGGCGGTCGGCGCGCCGGAGCCGCGCGCGGAGTGCCTGCGCATGCTGGCGGGCTTCGTGCGGGTCGGGGTCGACAGCGAAGCGGCGACGTTGGCGCTCGAGGCCGGGCTCGACGATCACTGCTCGACGACCAAGGGCTGCTACACCGGCCAGGAGATCGTCGCTCGTATCCACACCTACGGGCACGTCAATCGCCAGCTGTGTCTGCTGTGGCTCGCGCCGGGCGCCGCCATCGAAGCGCCGCAGCCGCTGCAGGAGCCCGAGGACGGCCTGCCGGTCGGCCGGGTGATGCATGCGGTGCCGGTGCCCGGACAGCCGGCGCGGCTCGGCCTCGGCTACCTGCCGAAGGACTTCCAGGCGCTCGGCACCAGGCTCGCGCTCGCTGATGGCGGGGCGGTCGAGGTGATCGGTTACGCGCCCTTGCCCGCGTAGGCGATGACGATGTAGGTGCGGCCGGTGACGGCCTGCACGCGGCAGCTCGCCAGCGCCGCGCGGTCGAGCAGCAGCGCGTGATCCCCGGCGGCGAGCCGTTGCCCATCGACGGTTGCCTCGGCCTCGGTGCGCACGAACAGCAGTGCCTCGTCGGCGGCCGGGCGGCGGGGGATGTCGGCGATCGCCAGCGTGGTGCCGGCGGCGAGCACGACCTCGTCGATGCACAGCGTCGCCGCCTTGTAGTCGGGGGCCAGCACGCGCTCGACGGTGCAGGCGCCGACCGGGATGCGTTCGAAGCGGCGCGGCGGCAGCGATTCCGGCGCGGTCGGGAACGTCTCGGCCGGCCGCCATTCGCCGCTGTTCGGGTCGAACGACTTGCCGCTGCCGGCCATCGGCAGCAACGGCTTGTTCGCCAGCGTGGCCCGGCCGGTCGGTTCGTCGCGCACGACCGGCTGACGCGCCGCGACCAGCAGCAGTTCGCCGCTGCCGTTGCTGACCTGGAAGTCGGTGTGCTTGGGCAGGAACACCGCCATCGGCCGGCCGCCGAACGGCTCCTTGCGCGCGCCGCGCGCCGGCCACGCGGTGCTGCCGCCGACCAGGTCGAAGGTGCCGCCGAGCAGCAGCACCGCGGTCTCGTGATCGCCGGTGCGCAGTCGGTCCGGGTCGCTCGGGCGCCAGAGCTGCACCTGTTCGAGCCAGCGCGTGGCTCCACACTTCGCGGTGGACAGGCGCCGGTCGCCGGACAGCTGCAACGGGGTGGTGGTCGGGTTCATTTGGTGCGGGGCGATGGGTCGAGCAGACGGATGTCGGCTTCCTTGAGCAAGCGCTCGCCGAGTTCGTCGCCGCGCCGCTTGCGGAGGCGCTGCAACAGCACCGCATCGGCCGGCACCGGTTCGATCTCGAACACCTTGATCAGGAAGCAGCCTTCGTCGGCGCGGATCGGCGCCGACACCTGGTCGACGTCGAGCGCGAACGCCGCGGCGAGCACCGCTTCGGGCAACTGCTCCGAACGGCGGCGGTGCCAGCCGATCTCGCCGCCCTTCATCTTGCTGTTCGCGTGTTCGCTGGTGATGCGAGCGACGACGTCGAACGAGTCCTTGTCGAGGCGGGCCCGCGCCGCCTCGAGCTCCTTCATGGCTCGCTCGAAGTCGCGGGTGATGATGCCGTTCGGCTCGGCCAGTGCGTGCACGAAGATCATGCCGAGCCGCCGCCGCGGGCCGATCTGCTCGAGCACCTGCGGCCGGTTGCTCTCGAGTTCGGCGCCGAGCACCTGGTCCGGGAACCGGCGCGCCACCAGCTTGTCGAGCAGGATCGTGGCGCGGAACACGCGTTGTTCGCGCAGCGACTGCGGGGTCAGGCCCTCGGCCTTCAGCAGGTTGTCGAAGGTGATACCGCGGTAGGCCGGGTCGCGGGCCGCATCCTCGGCGCGCCGCCGCACGGCCGCATCGAGATCGCTCGGGGTGACCACGAGTTCCTCGCGCCGGCACAGCGCTTCGATGGTGTTCAGATAGGCGACCTGGCGCACGAAGCGGTCGCGCTCGTCGTTCTCCGCCGTGCGCAGCAGCAGCATGCCGAGTTCGAGCAGCGGGATCTCGCGGTCGCCCAGGCGGGCGGCGGTGCCGTGCGGCAGTGCGTCGGGGTCGGTGACCACCGGCACCCGCTTGCGCTCCTCCTGCAGCCACAGCTTCAGCATCTCGCCGCCGACGGTTTCGTTCTCGCCGAGGCCCGCCTCGGCGCGCACCAGTCGCTCCTGGGCGATCTGGACGGCCAGCAGCTCGAACAGCTCGGCCTCACTGCTGTTGCGCAGCCACGGGAACTCCTCGGGGCGACGCCCGGCGGCCCGCAGCTGGTCCTGCAGCTGCCCCCAGAACTGCTGGATCGCGGCGCGATCCGGGAGCATGCCCTTCTGCTCGGCGGCGATCCGCGTCAGCATCGTGTCGACCAACTGCTCGCAGGCCTGCTTGCCGCGATCGCGTCGGCGCAGGTGGAACGCCATCTCCAGCGCGACGTCGGTGCGCGTCACCGTGGCGTCGGCGCCGAGCAGGCGGTAGTTCGCCAGCGGCGCATCGGGATTCCCGGCGCCGGGATTCCCTGCATCGGGGTTCTGGGGGAAGGCGGCGAGCAGCGCCAGCGACAGCGAAGCCAGGACAGGCATGCGTCGCGCACGATAGCAGGGGCGCAGCGCCGGCGCCGCCGGCGATCAGCCGAACCGGCCCTCGATGTAGTCCGAGGTCTCCTGCTTCTGCGGTGACACGAACATCGCCTCGGTCTTCGTGTGCTCGACGACGCGGCCCATCAGCATGAACACGCACTCGTCGCTGGCGCGCCGCGCCTGCGCCATGTTGTGGGTCACGATCAGGATCGAGTAGTGGCCGCGCAGGTCCCAGATCAGGTCCTCGACCGCACGGGTGGCCTCGGGGTCGAGCGCGCTGCACGGCTCGTCCATCAGCAGCACCGCGGGCTTGGTCGGCAGCAGCCGGGCGATGCAGAGCTTCTGCTGCTCCTCGAGCGACAGCGCCGTCGCCTTGCGGTCGAGCCGGTCCTTGACCCGGTCCCACAGCAACACCTCGCGCAGCGCGTTCTCGACCAGGCCGTCCTCGTCGCTGCGGCTGCTGCGTTGCTCGCGGTGCAGCCGGTGCCCGAACAGCACGTTGTCGCGGATCGACAGCGGCAGCGGGTTCGGGCGCTGGAACACCATGCCGACGTGGCGGCGCACCTGGATCGCCGAGCTGTCGTCGGCATAGATGTCCTGGCCGAGCACCTTGATGGTGCCGGTCGTCGTCACGTAGCCGAGCCGCTCGTTGATGCGGTTGCAGCTGCGCAGCAGCGTCGACTTGCCGCAACCGGACGGGCCGATCATCGCCGTGACGATGCCCGACCGGATCACCAGGTCGACTTCGTGCAGGGCCTGGAACTTGCCGTACCAGAGATTGAGGCCGACCACCTCGATCGCCGGCCGGGCGTTGGCCGGCAGCGACAGGATCGTGGTCTGCCCGTGCAGTGCCATGGAATCAGCCAAAGCGCCCCTCCAGGTAGTCGACGGTCCGTTGTTCCTTGGCGCCACCCGAGAACAGTTCCTCGGTGGCGGCGATCTCGACGCAGCGGCCGCCGAGGAAGAACGCGGTGCGGTCGGCGAGGCGCCGCGCCTGCTGCACGAGGTTGGTGACCAGCACGATGGTCAGCTCGTGCCGCAGCTCCTTCAGCACTTCCTCGATGCGCATCGTCGTCACCGGGTCGACGGCGATCGAGAACTCGTCGAGCAGCAGCAGCTCGGGGTCCTGCGACAGCGCGCGCGCGATCGTCAGCCGCTGCTGCTGGCCGCCGCTGAGCAGCGAGCCGAGGTTCTTCAGCCGGTCCTTGACCTCGTCCCACAGCGCCGCGCGGCGCAGGCAGCGTTCGACGATGACGTCGAGCTCGGCCTGGTTGCGCAGGCCGCGCAGGCGCGGGGCCAGCGCCACGTTGTCGTAGATCGACAGCGGCAGGCCGACCGGCAGCGGGAACACCACGCCGATGTGGCGCCGCAGCGCGTAGAGGTTGCGGATCGTGCGCACGTCCCGACCGGCGAACAGGATGGTGCCGTCGACCTGCATCGCCGGCACGAACTCGTCCATCCGGTTGAGTGCGCGCAGGAACGACGTCTTGCCGGCGTTGGCGGGCCCGATCAGGCCGAAGATCTCGTGCTTGCGCACGTCGAGGTCGACGCCCTGCAACGCGACCTTGTCGCCGTAGCGGATCGACAGTCCCCGCACCGACAGCAGCGGCGCCGCGGCATCGTCACGGCCGGCGGTCACCACTTCTTCCTCCCGCGCAGGCGCATGCGGAAACCGATCGCCAGCGCGTTCATGGTCAGCACCACGAGGATGAGGGTCAGCGCCACCGCGAACGGCACGTGGCGCGGCACGTTGGTGACCTGCGTCGACACGTTGAACAGGTGCAGCGACAGCGCCATGGTCTTGTCGAACACGCCGTTCGGGAACAGCTGCCGGAAGAACACCGCGCCGGTGAACATGATCGGCGCGGTCTCGCCGACGGCGCGCGAGACGACCAGGATCAGCCCGGTCAGGATGCCGCTGCCGGAGTTCGGCAGCACGATGTTCCAGATCGTCTGCCAGCGGGTCGCGCCCATGTTCCAGCAGGCTTCGCGGAACGCCTTCGGCACCGCCTGCAGCGACTCGCGGGTGGCGACGATGACGACCGGCAGCGTCATCACCGCGAGCGTGCAGCTGGCGGCCAGGATCGACTTGCCGAACTGCAGGAAGTGCACGAACGCGCCGACGCCGAACAGCGCGTGCACGATCGACGGCACGCCGGCGAGGTTGACGATCGCGACGTTGATGGTGCGGGTCAGCCAGTTGTCGCGCGCGTACTCGCTGAGGTAGATCGCCGCGGCGACCCCGAGCGGCAGGGCCACGGCCAGCGCGCAGGCGGTGAGCCACACGGTGCCGACCAGGGCGGTGGCGATGCCGCCGGCGGCGCCGTTGTCGCGCGGCTTGCTGAGGAAGAAGTCGAGCGACATGCCCGGCGCGCCCTCGACGACCAGCACCGCCAGGATGCCGGCCGCCGGCACCAGCAACAGCAGCGTCACGCACAGGAAGCCGAACCGCACCAGCTGTTGCACGGTGTGGCCCGAGCGTTCGTGGGCGGTGCTGCGGAACGGATTGGTGCTCATGCCGAGCGCCTCCGGCCGCGCACGATGCGATCGGCGGTCAGGTTGATCGTGAAGGTGATCAGGAACAGCAGCAGCCCGAGCACGAACAGCACCTGGTAGTGGTCGCTGCCGACGGCGGCCTCGCCGAGTTCGGCGGCGATCGTCGCGGTCAGCGTCGCCGCCGAGTCGAACACGCTCTCGGGGATCATCAGCCGGTGGCCGCTGGCCATCAGCACGGCGATGGTCTCGCCGAACGCGCGGCCGATGCCGAGCAGCACGGCGGCCGAGAGTCCGGGGCGGGCGTGTGGCAGCACGACCTTCCACACGATCTGCCAGCGGGTGGCGCCGAGCGCCTCGGCGGCCTCGCGGTAGGTGTCGGGCACCGCCTTCAGCGCGTCCTCGGCGATCGTCGCCATGATCGGCGCCGCCATCAGACCGAGGATCAGCCCGGCGTTCAGCACGTTCAGGCCGACCTGCACCCCGAACAGGTCCTGGATGATCGGCTTCATCACGTGCAGGCCGATCACGCCCCAGACCACCGACGGGATCGCGGCCAGCAGCTCGATGCCGATCTTGAGCCACTCGCGCTGCTTGCCGCGCGCGAACTCGCCGACGTAGATCGCCGCCGCGAACGCCAGCGGCGTGGCGGTGAGCATCGCCACGGCGGTGATCCACGCGGTGCCGGCGATCAGCGGCAGGGCGCCGTAGCGCGGCGGCTCGACGGTGGGCTCCCAGCGGGTGCCGAACAGCAGTTCGCCGAACGACATCCGGTGGACGATGAAGTCCAGGCCCTGGGTGGCGATGAACAGGAAGATCGCGCCGATGAACAGGATCGCCGACACGCCGCCGAGCAGCACCACGCAGCGGGCGATGAAGTCCTGGCGCCAGGCGCGGTCGCGGCGGTCCAGCGCCAGCGCCCAGTCGGCGGCGGCGGGTGCCGGGGGCGGCAACGGTGAGGGGCGGTCGGTCACGGTCAGCTGGCCTGTTCGCCGCGCAGGCGTTCCATCAGTTCGCGGATGCGGGGAGTCAGCTGCCGGTAGACGCCTTCGGGGCCCTGGGCGTGGTCGATGTCCCAGACCAGCATGGTGGTGTGGAACGGCAGCTTGCCGACCTTGCCGCGCGACTGCGGATCGAGCCCGATGATCAGGTGGTACTCGTCGAGCTGCGGCTGGATGCTGGCGAACGGGGCCGGCCAGGCCTTGGCGAGGTCGATGCCGACCGTCTGCGCGAAGCGCTGGTAGGCGGGGTCGATGTCCTCGGCGACCTGCCAGCCGGCGCTGCGGTAGCGGCCGCTCTGCGGGAAGGCCTTCCGGGTGAAGTGCTCGGCGAGCTGGCTCGGGCCGCTGTTGTGGCCGTCGACGAACAGGATGCTGAAGGTCTTCTCGCCCTTGGTCTTGCCGGTGGCGACGAAGATCGTCTCCTCACAGATGTTCTTGGCCTGGTGGATGACGCGTTCGAGCCGGTTGAACGTCGCCATGAACGAGAACATGTCCTCGATCGGGCGACTGTGGGTCTCGCCCTCGCGCACCAGGTCGGCGAACACCTTGTCGAAGTAGCGGGCGAACTGGGCCGCCGCCGACAGCGTCGCGGTGGCGAGGTTGCTGTCGCGTTGCTGGAAGCTGCGCAACGCCTCGGACAGCATCCGGCGCGCCTGTTCGGACATCATCTCGATGTCGCGGGAGACCACCGACGGCGGCATCGTCGACAGCTGCGCCGCCGTGCGCGAGATGGTCGCCGCGTAGTCACCGATGCGTTCGAGCGCGATGTTCAACCGCAGCACCGCCGACACGTAGCGCAGGTGGCCGGCACTCGGCAGGTGTCGCGCGACGAAGGCGTGGCACAGCCGGTCGAGTTCGCGGGTCTGGCGGTTGATCGTGTAGTCGCCGATCACCGTCAGCGCGGCCAGGTCCTTGTCGACGTTCAGCACCGCCACCACGGCGTCGTCGATCGCCTTGGTGACCGCCTGGCCGATGATGGCGACCAGGTCCTGGATCCAGTTGAGGTCCCGCTGCAGACGTTCTTCGTAGTGGGTGGGCACGGCGGACTCTGGGCTGTGGAGCGATTGCGTGTGGCGCCCGCGCATCGGAGCGGCCGCCCGCGGGCAGGTCGAGCACGAACTGCGCTTCGTGCCGCGCCGGGCGGCGGGCCCGTCAGACCTTGCGCAGCGGGATGTAGCCCTTGCGCTGCAGCACGGCCTGGCCGGCGTCGCTCTTGATCCAGTCGAGGTACTGCTTGATCTGGTCCACGGGTTCGCCGTTGGTGAACATGAACAGCGGCCGCGAGATCGCGTAGCTGCCGTCGAGCACCGTTTCGACCGCCGGCAACACCGCCGCGCCGCCGGCCTGCTTCATCACCGGCACGACGCGCACCTGGTCGGTGGCGTAGGCGATGCCGCTGTAGCCGATCGCGCTCCGGGTCTTGGCGCAGAAGTCGACGACGTCCTTGCTGCCGTTCAGGTTGTTGCACTCCTGCTTGAAGCGACCCTTGTCGCCACCGAGCACCGCTTCGCGGAAGTACTCGTAGGTGCCGCTGTTGTTCTGGCGGCTGCCGAGGATCACCTTGTCGGAGTCGGCGCCGAGGTCGACGCCGAGCTGCTTCCAGCTCACCAGCTTGCCGCCGTCACCGAACAGCTCCTTCAGCTGCTCCATCGTGATCGACGGCAGCGGGTTGTCCTTGTGCACGTAGATCGCGATGCCGTCGTAGCCGATCTTGTGCTCGACCGGCGTGTGGCCGTGCTTCTTGGCTTCCTCGATCTCCTTCGGCTTCAGGCTGCGGCTGCTGTTGGCGATGTCGACGTCGCCGCTGATCAGGTTGGAGATGCCGACCCCGGAGCCACCGCCGGACACCGAGATGATCATCTCGGGGTGGGCCGTGTGGTAGGCCTCGGCGAGCGCGCCGGCGACCTCGAGCATGGTGTCCGAGCCGAGGTTCTGGATCTCCTTCTGACGGGCGTCGGCACTGCCGCCGCAGGCATGGAACAACAACAGGGTGGCGGCAGCCAACGGGGCGAGAACGAGGAGAGTCTTCACGAGCGCTTGGTCCTTGGGTCGCGGGTCGGAACGGTTCGCCGAACAACTTCGGTGGCGATCATGAAGACCTCGGGCGCTTCGTGTGAAGAAACGATGAAGGAATTATCGCGGCGGCGGCACCGGGTCGACCAGCGGTGGCAACCCGTCCGGCCCCGGCACCTCGCCGGCCGGGCGGTGGCGGAACCGCCGGCTCTGCCAGAACCACTGCTCCGGGGCTTCGGCGATGCCCCGACCTAGCGCCCGGTTGATCCGGGTGGTGATCGCCAGCAGGTCCGCTTCGCGGTCGCCGGTGGCGGCATCGCGGATCACGTCGAACACCCGCAGCCGGTAGCGCATCGGCCCGGTGCGCAGCATGGCGACCACGGCAATGGGGGCGCCGGTCGCCAGGTGCAGCAGGGCCGGACTGGCCACGGTGCGGGCCGCCGTGCCGAGGAACGGTGCCTCGACGGCGCTGTGCTTGCCACCGCCGTCGGCGAGGATGGCGACCACCTTCTGGTCCCCGAGCAGCCGCAGCAGCGACCGCATCACGTTCTTGCGCGCGATCACGGTCTGGCCGCTGCCGGTGCGCAGGCGTTCGATCAGCCGATTCAGCGCTGGCAGCGGGCTCGGCCGGAACACCGACCACAGCGGCAAGCCGATCAGGCCGGCGGCCCAGCCGGCGACGTCCCAGACGCCGATGTGGCCGGTGACGAACAGGAAGCCCTTGCCATCGCGGGCGAGTTCGTCGATGCGCGGATACTCGGTCAGATCGCAGTGCTGGCGCACGGTTTCTCGCCGCACCCGGCCCATCCGGCAGAAGTCGATCGCCAGCCAGGCGATGTGCACCGACCAGCGCCACAGGTGGCGCTTGGGCCGTTGCGGGCCGAGCGGCGATCCGGGCCGGAACGCGATCCGGCAGTTGCGCCAGTAACCGCTGCTGCGCCGGCCGCGGCGGTCGTGCAGGCTCCACCACAGGAACCACGGCACCGCCAGCAGCAGGCCGAGGCCGTAGGCGAGCCAGGTCGGCAGGATCCCGACCAGCCAGATCAGCCCCGACAGGCAGCCGACCGCCAGCCGCTGCCACAGCGCTTCGCGGGTCGGCTTCGGGGGATCTTGGTCGTCGTCACTCATGCGCGGCAGGTCATGGTCGGTGCGGCGGCGCGGGCACGCCCGGTGCGGTCGGCATGCGCACCATGCAGAGACAGAGCAGTCCGAGCAACAGTTGCATGCTCTGCGCCAGCATCGCCGCCTTGCTGCCGTGGGCGTGGTCGACGAAGCCGTAGACCAGGCTGCCGACCACCGACAGCTTCACGGTGATGCCGTAGAGCCCGAAGTACTCGCCGGTGCGGCCGGGCGGCGCCAGCAGCAGCACGACCTTGCGGCCGGCGGTCCAGATCCCCGACAGACCGAACGCGCCGAGCACGCACAGGCTCAGCAGGTAGCCCTCGGGGCTGCGGCCGCCGAACAGCACGCCGCCGACCAGCGCGCCGAGCAGCGCCAGCGCACTGACCCGCATCACGGCGAGCGGCGCCCGATCGGTCCACGGCCCCTGCAGGATGCCGAACGGCAGCGCCAGGCCGTTCAGCACCAGCGCGCACACCAGCAACAGCAGCATCGGCCCGTGGTCGGCGTCGAGCGCGGTGCCGAACAGCGACAGCGGTTCGGCCGGGCTGGCGGGGGTGAACACGCCGAGCGTGAACGCCGCGAAGTAGGCGATCGCGGTGTTCAACACGTCGACCAGGCAGAAGTTGCCGGCGAGGAACCAGCACAGCGCCCGGTGCCGCGGCAGATCGCGCAGCGTCGAACGCAGCTGCCCGATGGCGCCGCGCGCGGCGGCGGCGAACGCGACCGTGCGCGGCGGGCGGCGGTCGCGCACCAACACGAGGCACGGCAGGGCGAGCAGCAGGAACATCGCCGCCGCGAGTGGGAACGATTCGCGCGGACGTTCGCGCAGCGGCCAGTAGAGCAGCACCAGCACCAGGATGGTGCCGAGGTAGCCCAGCCCGGTGCCGAGGCCGGACAGGCGTCCTTCGCGGCCGGGTGCGGCGACCGACGGCAGCAGCGAGTTGTAGAACAACAGGCCGAGGTTGTAGCTGACGTTGGCGACGAAGTAGCAGCCCAGCAACCAGGCGCCGCCGAGTTCGAGGCCGAGACCGCCCGTGGCGGCGATGCAGACCAGCGTCGCGGTGGCGAGGTAGCCGCGGGTCCGCGCGGTCTGGTCCGCCAGCGCGCCGAGCACCGGCACCAGCAGCCCGGCCACCAGCATCGACGCGAACGTCACCGCACCGTGCCAGCGCAGGTCGCCGAGCGTGGCCTTCGCATACGGGGTGAACAGATAGGTCAGCACCGCCGCGTAGACCGTGTTGGCGAGGTCGTAGAGCACCCAAGCGGCGGCCGGCAGGCGGCCGGGTGGTGGCGCGGCCGCACTCGAGCTCGTCATGGCAGCAGTGTGCCGCTCGCCGGGTGCGGCCTGCAAGCCGCGGCCGGCGCCGAAAAATGCGTGTGCTTTCGCCGATGCCACGCGACGATGCGCGCATGAACGTCAAGGAAGTCATGAGCCAGCAGGTGCGTTCGGTGCGCATGACCGAGCGCGCCGATGCGGCCGCTCGGATCCTGTGGGAGCACGACTGCGGGATCGTTCCGGTCGTCGATGCCAACAACGTGCTGGTCGGCGTGGTCACCGATCGCGACCTGTGCATGGCGTCGTACACGCAGGGTCGGCCGCTCGCCGAGATCGCGGTGACCGCGGTGATGGCGCGCGCGGTGCGCAGCTGCAAGCCGGACGAGACCCTGGCGGCGGCGATGGCGGCGATGCAGCAGGCGCAGGTGCACCGGCTGCCGGTCGTCGATGCGCGCGGCCTTGTCATCGGCATGCTGTCGGTCAACGACCTGATCCGGCTGGCGCAGGCGCGCCCGGCGGCGCTGGACGCCGGTGCCGTGCTGAAGACGCTGGCCGCGATCGGCGCGCCGCGGCAGGCCGCGGCTCCCGCCGTCGTGCCGCCGCCCGTGGCCAAGGCCATGACCGTGGTCGCCGCGGCCTCGTCGCCGCCGTCCCCGGCGCCGTCGGCGCCGCCGGTGGTGGCACCGAAGCCGGCCGTGCCGTCGCCGGCGCCGAAGGCCGATGCGACCAAGTCCGGCACGGGCAGTTCCGGCACCGGCAGCACTGGCAAGGCCGGCAAGGCCAAGGGCAAGAACCGCTGAGGCCCGGGGCCGCGGCCCGACCGCGCCGGCTGCCTTCGTTCGCGTCGCCATGGCCGATCCGTCGTTCACGCTGCAGCGCACCGAACCAGCCAGTTCGGAGCCGAACGGCGCCGTGCGCTGGGTGCTGCACGGCCACCTGACGCTCGATTGTGGGGCGACGTTGTGGCGCGAGCTGCAGCAAGCGCTGGCCCCAGGTGCCGCGCTCGAACTCGACCTCGCCGGCGTCGACTACCTCGACGGCGGCGCCGCGGCGCTGCTGACCGCGGCGTTGGCCGCGCACCAGACGCGCGGTGGTCGCGTGCAGCTGGTCGGCGCCGGTCCGGAGACGAATCGGCTGCTGCAGCTCTACGACTGCGGCCGCGGCGCGCCGAGCGGCCGACCGGCACCAGCCAGTCGTTCGCTGCTCGGTGATGTCGGCGACGCGGCGCACGGTGCGGTGCAGACGACGCGGGCGATCCTGGCGTTCCTCGGCGATCTCGTGCACGGCCTGCTGGCCGCGGTGCGGCGCCCGCGCACGGTGCACCTCGGCGAGTTCGGCCAACTGGTCGAGCGCGCCGGCGCCGACGGCATGCCGATCGTGCTGCTGATCAACTTCCTGATCGGCGCGATCCTCGGCCTGCAGGGCGCCATCCAGCTGCACCGGTTCGGCGGCGACCAGTTCCTCGCCAACCTGGTCGGCCTGTCGATCGTGCGCGAGCTCGGTCCGTTGATGACCGCGATCCTCGTCACCGGCAGGTCGGGGGCCTCGTACGCGGCCGAACTCGGCACGATGACGGTCAACGAGGAGGTCGACGCGCTGCGCACGCTCGGCCAGGACCCGCAGCGCTTCCTGGTGTTCCCGCGGGTGCTGGCGCTGATCGTGGTGGTGCCGGTGCTGACCGTGGTCGGCAACCTGGTCGGTTCGGTCGGCGGGCTGGTGATCGCGATGGGTTACCTCGACCAGCCGGCGGTGGTCTACCTGCAGTCGCTCGAGCGCGCGGTCGGCCTCGGCGACGTCGGCACCGGCCTGTTGAAGAGCGTGTTCTTCGCGATCGCGATCGGCTTGATCGCCTGCCAGCGCGGCCTGTCCACGCGCGGCGGTGCCGAGGGCGTTGGCCGCGCCACGACCTCGGCGGTGGTGGTGGTGCTGTTCACGCTGGTCGCGCTGGACGCCGTGTTCACCTGGGTCTTCTCGCTGCTGGAGTGGTGAATGGCGAGGGTCCTCGAAGTGCGTGATCTGGCGATCGGCTACGACGGCGAGGTGCTGCTCGAGGAGATCGCGTTCGACGTGCAGCGCGGCGAGGTGTTCGCGGTGCTCGGTGGCTCCGGCTGCGGCAAGTCGACGCTGCTGCGCACGATGATCGGGCTGATGCCGCCGCTGCACGGCCGCGTGCACTTCACCGGCATCGGCCCGCCGGAACGGGCGATGACGCCGCCGCAGTTCGGCGTGCTGTTCCAGTCGTCGGCCTTGTTCGGCTCGTGGACGCTGCTGCAGAACGTGCTGCTGCCGCTGCAGAAGTGGACCGACCTGCCGCCCGATGCGGCCGCGGCGGTGGCACTGGCCCGGCTGCGCCTGGTCGGCCTCGATCGCTTCGCGCACCATCTGCCGTCCGAGGTGTCGGGTGGCATGCGCAAGCGCGCCGGTATCGCCCGGGCGCTGGCGCTCGACGCGCCGATCCTGTTCTTCGACGAGCCGTCGGCGGGGCTCGACCCGGTGACCGCGGCCGAGCTCGATCAGCTGATCCGCACGCTCGCCCGCGATCTCGAGGTGACGATCGTGTTGGTGACCCACGAGCTGCCGAGCATCATGCAAGTGGTCGACCAGTGCATCATGCTCGATCGTGCGGCGGGTGGCATCATCGCCCGCGGCGCACCACGCGAGCTCGCCGATCGTTCGACCGACCTGCGGGTGCAGGCCTTCTTTCGCCGCCAGCCAATGCAGAGGAACCCGTGACCGCACCTGCGAATCGATGGAAGCTGGGTTTGTTCGTGGTGGCCGGCTGCGCCGCGACCATCACCGGACTCACCTGGATCGGCATGCACGAACTCAAACGCGAGTTCCATGTCGCCTATGCCTACTTCGACGAGGCGCTGACCGGGCTCGAGGAAGGCTCGCCGGTCAAGTTCCGCGGCGTCACGATCGGCGTCGTGCAGCGGATCCGCGTCGCCGAGGACAAGAAGCACCTGCAGGTGCAGGCGGCGCTCTACGACGACTACCTGCGCGACCTCGGTCTCGACGTGTCGACGCAGGACGGCGTCTGTCCGTTGCCCGACAACCTGCGCGCGCAGGTGGTGATGTCGTGGGTGACCAGCACGTCGTTCATCCAGGTCGACTTCTTCCCCGATCCGGAACTCGGGCCGCAGCGGCTGCCGTTCGCGGTGCCGGCGGGCCAGAGCACGTTGCGCACGGTGCCGAGCACCGCGAAGAGCCTCGAGGTGGCGGCGCGCGAGGTGCTGCGCGACCTGCCGTCGATGGCCATGTCGGCGCGCGAGCTGGTGGAGCTGCTGCGCACCGAGCTGCAGGCCGCGCGCCTGCCGGAACTGACGCGGCAGCTGCAGGCGGTGCTGCAGCGCAGCGACCAGCTGTTGGCCGACCTGCAGCAGCGGGATCTCGCCGGTGAGGCGGTCCGCACGCTGGCCGCGGTGCGCGACGGTGCGGCGTCGCTGCGCGACGAGCACGGGCCGCTCGGCAGCGCGCTGGCCGAACTGCGCGGGCTCGCTCAGTCGCTGCGGCAGGAACTGGCGGCGGCGGAAGTCGGCGCCACCGCCGCCGGCGTGCGCCAGGGAGCGGCCGCCATCGCCGCGCTCGGTGACGGCATGCGCGGCGAACTGTCGCAGCTGCGGGCCACGCTGTCGGCCGTCGAACGGTTGGCGGCGCTGCTCGAACGGGATCCCGGCGCCTTGCTGCGCGGTCGCTCGCCCCAACCTTCGCCGCTCGAGAACAACAGACGATGATCGCGTGCCTGCTGCGTTCCCTCTCGTTGCTGCTGCCGCTGTCGGCGCTCGGCTGCCTGTCGTCGGCGCCGCCGGTGGCGCCGGTGCGCTGGTTCGATCCGTTGCCGCCGGCGCCGGTCGAGCGGCCGGTGGCCGCGTTCGGCAGCATCCGGGTCACCGCGGCACCGCACCTCGGCCGCGAGTTCGTCGTGCGCACCGGTCCGCGCGAGCTCGCGTTCGATGGTGAGCACCAGTGGATCGCCGAGCCGCGCGTGCTGGTGGCAACCGCGTTGGCGCAGGCTGGTGGTGGCGCCGTCGACGGGGCGCGCGGCGAACGCGACCTGGTGGTGGAGCTCGAAGCGTTCGAGTTCGAGCTGCTCGAGGTGCCGGTGGCGCGGGTGCGGCTGGTGGTGCGCGGCGCGGACGGGGCCGGCGCGCGGGTCGCGGAAGCGACTGCCGTCGCCGCGGGCAGGGCGCCAACCCAGCTGGCGGCGGCGATGGCGCAGGCGCTCGGCGATGTGGTCGCACGTGTTGCCAGGCCGCCAGCACCATTGCCGGTGCGCTGAGCCGGGTCGCCTCGCAGGCGAGACGGTTCAGTCGACCAGCAGTTCGCGCAGCCGTTCGGGCACCGCCTCGGCGCGCCAGCGCGGCGCCGAAGTGACCATCGCGCGGCGCCAGGTCTGCAGCGTGGTGCGCAGCGTCGTGACCGACGCGTCGCGTGCTTCCAGATGCTGCAACACCTGCCGCACGGCCTCGGGATGACCGGTCTGCAGCAGCGTCAGCCAGTGCAGGGGATGCGCTTGCAGGTCGGTGGCGCCATCGAGCAGATGGTCGATCGCGAGCGGCCCGTCGGAACGGCTCTGCAGCGCGAGCGCCAACGATCGCAGCGCCGATGGTTCGGTGCCGATGCGGAACAGTTCGCGCAACACCGCACCACTGCGTTCGGGAGCGCTGCGCTCGAGCAGCAGCGCCGCGGCCGTGCGCAGCGCGAACGGTTGGCTGCCGTCGACGGCGAGTGCGGCGACTTGTTCGGTCAGCGCGGCCGACGGCGGCGCGTCGAAGCAGGTCAGCATCGCGAGCTTGCGCCGCGGATCGGTTTCGCTGCGCACGCGCTCGTCCAGCGGGCGCAGTGCCTGCGCACCGCCGATCGCCAGCATCGACCGCATCGCCTGGCCGATCTCTACCGGGTGCTCGCTGCGCAGCGCGCGCGCCGCCAGCTCCAGCGCGGGCAGGTGACCGGCGCGGGTCAGCACGGCGAGGGCGCGGGCGCGTTCGTCGGCGCGGTCGCTGCGGCTGGCGATGCGTTCGACCAGGGCCAGCAGCTCGGGATCGCGCACCGGCGATTCGGCGAGCCAGCGCAGCACGCTGTCGCGTTCGGCCGGTTCGGCGCGTTCGAGCTGGCGCCGCAGCGATCGCACATCGGCCGGCGCCTGCGGCAGCAGCAGGTGCAGCAGCAGCGCGCGCACCTCGGGATCGCGGTTGGCGTCGTCGGCGAACAACCGCTGCAGCACCACCTGGTCGCGGTGCGTGCCATCGCGGTCGATGCCGAGCAGCAGGCCGAGCATCGTGTCGCGCTGGCGGCGGAAGCTGCCCTGGAAGAACTGGTTCAGCACCTCGGTGCGGGCGCTGTCGACCGCGGCCGGCAGGTTGCCGAGCGCGTACGCGAGCACCGGGCCGTCGGCATCGCCGCGGGTGCCGAGATCGCCGAGTCGGGCGGCGAGGAACTGGGCCGCCGCCGGCGTGCCGAGTTGGCCGAGCGCGAGCGTGGCGCGATGACGGGCTTCGTCCGCGGGGTCGCGCGCCATCGTCAGCAGCTGCGCCTGCAGCTGCAGGTCGGGACCGTCGGTCGCGGTCGCGCTGGCGACCAGAGCCGCTTCGCCGCGCACGGTCGGGTCGTTGTGCTGCAGCAACTGTGCGGCTCGCCGTGCGATCCAGCGCGAGGGGCCCGGATCCTGGCCGCGCGCGAAAGCGCACAGCAACAGCGCTCCGCCCAGCAGCAGCCGCGGGCCCAGCGCCGCGCACCGCTGCGCGCGGGGCGGTCGGACGGCGGCGGTGGGTATCGGGAGCTCGTTCACAACGTGTGCTGCGGTTGGGTAGTATGCACGGCGAGGTGCGGATTCGGGCACGTTGGTCCGCCGCCACCGGGCGGCGCGTGCATCGCACCCGCAGCCAACCACAGGCAAACGCCGTTCCCTACTGTTCATGCGTATCGCCGTATTCGATGGTTGGTCGGGAGTCGCCGGCGATATGTGGGTCGGCGCGCTGCTCGATGCCGGGGTGCCGCTGGCGCCGCTGCAGGCCGCGGTGGCCTCGCTGGCGCTGCCCGGGGTGACGATCCGGGCCGAGCGCGTGCTACGCGGCGGGCTCGCCGGGACCCACTTTCGCGTCGACGTCGGTGGTGCTGGCGGCGACGAGGCGCCGTTCTTCGCGCCGGTCGCGCCGTCGCTGCGCTTGCCGCTGGTCGCTGCCCCGGGCCACGTGCATCGCCGCCTGTCCGACATCGAGGCGATCGTGCAGCGCGCCGAACTGCCGGCGGCCGTGGTCGCCGACTGTCTGCGCGTCTATCGCGCGATCGGTGAGGTAGAGGCGAAGGCGCACGGCTGTTCGCTCGACGACGTGCACTTCCACGAAGTCGGCGCCGAGGACACCATCGTCGACGTCGTCTGCGCGTGCCTCGGCACGCACCTGCTCGGCATCGATCGACTGCTGGCGCGCGGCATCCAGACCGGCACCGGCACGGTGAAGACCGAACACGGCCTGCTGCCGGTGCCGGCGCCGGCGACCGCGGCGCTGCTGCACGGCATCCCGGTGCGCAGCAGTCTGCCGGGGGAGCGCACGACACCGACCGGGGCCGCGCTGCTGCGGGTGTTGTGCCAGGGCTTCGACGAAGCGGTCGCGTTCACCAGCGAAGCGATCGGCTACGGCGCGGGCACCAAGGACTTCGACGACGTGCCGAACCTGCTGCGGGTGACGATCGGTACGGCGGCGGTGCGCGCGCCGGGGGCGCTGACCGAGCTGGTCGAGCTGCAGTGCCAGCTCGACACCGCGACCGGCGAACAGCTCGGCTGGCTGCTCGACGAGGCGCTGGTGCGCGGCGCGCAGGACGCGTTCGCGTCGCCGGTGACGATGAAGAAGGGGCGGCCCGGGGTGTTGATCACGGTGTTGGTCGATGCGGCGCGGGCGTCGGTGCTGGAGACGCTGCTGCTCGAGGAGTCGTCGACGTTGGGCGTGCGGCGGCACGTCGTGCAGCGCAGTGTGCTCGAGCGCTGGAGCGAGACGCGGTCGACGGTGCTGGGTGCGGTGGTGTGGAAGGTCGCGCGGCTGCCGAGTGGGGTGGTGACGGCGCGGCCCGAGGATGATGAGGTGCGGCGGTTGTGCAAGGAGCTCGGGCTCGGGCGCGCGGAAGTGTTGCGGCGGTTGTTGGGGTAGCGGCGGGGGCTGTGCATCGCGCCGGGAGCGAAGCCTCGGGGCTGCGGCAGGGCCTCGCCCAATCGGCGACTCCTTGGTCAGGCCGGGTGCTCCGCCACCGACAGCAGCCCATGGCGACGCCAGCCGATCGTCAGCAGCCACGTGTGCGCCTCGGTGACCGGGCGAACGACAGCCTCCAGGCCGAGCACGACGATCGTCTCGCGGAAGCCATCGAACCAGGGTGCTGACGTGAACGTGTCGATCGCCTGCGGCACCGCCACCATGCGGCCCGTGGCCGCATGGTGGCGTGCATTGCCCAGCACGTAGCGCAGCGCATTCCGCACCTCGCGCGGCGAGCGCAGGATGTGGTCGTGATAGCGATCGGCGAACACCCGGCCGCGCCGTTGCCACAGCCGATTGAGGGTGCGCGCGATGCGGATCAACAAGCCCTGCACGCCGCGCGACAGCGAAGTGCGGCCCTGCGCCTCGACGACGAAGTGCAGGTGGTCGTTGAGCACCGCGTAGTGGACGAGCCGGAAGCCGTTGCGGTCGCAGCCGGCGGCGAAGGCTGCGCGCAGTGCGGCGTACGCGTCTCGCCGACGCAGCGGTGGCAGGTGCTCGCGGAGCTTGACGGTCACGTGGACCGGGAAGCGGGCGGCGAGCGCCGCGCGAGCGTCGTGCGACACTCCGGCCCGATCGCCGTTCGGCTTGCGGCCGGCACCTCGGCGGCGACCGCCGTGGGACGCGCGGAACGGCAGCAGTTGGGTGCGTGGTGCCTTCGGATGCTTGCTGCGGCGGTTGCTCGCCGGTGTCGCCATCTTGATTCAGCATTTATATGGTGTCGAGGTGATGAGCGCAAGAGCCGGGACGTCATCCTGGCTCGGATTCGCGGGCATCCGCACGTTGCTGTCCCTGGTCGCGGCAGGCCTCCTGGTCGAAGTCCTCGCCCAGGTGCGCTTCGGTAGTCTGGCACCTTCGCCCCTGGTGCGGCTCGGAAGCCAGACCTTGGCGGGGCGGTGGCGCGGTTGGCTGCGGGCGTTCCGTCGCTATCGTTCCGGCCGCGAAGGCCCCGGCGCGAGGCCGGCCCGAGACCGAGGACCGCCATGCCGATCGACGACAGCCAGAGGCCCGACGACCTGCTCCGTGACCCGCTGCTGCGCGACGCGCCGACCGTGGAGGGCTTCAAGGTGCTGGAGCCAGCGGTGCTCTACGCGCGCATCGGCACCGGCGGCATGGGCGCCGTCTACCGCGGTCGCCACTTCAAGCTGGACCTCGATGTCGCGGTGAAGTGCCTGAAGCCGGCGCTGGCCGCCGACGATCCCGACTTCGTCAAGCGCTTCGAACGGGAGGCTCGGCTCGCCGCCAGCATCGGCCACCAGAACGTAGTGCGGGTCATGGACGTGCAGGAGAAGAACGGGCTGCACTATCTGGTGATGGAGTTCGTGCGCGGCGAGACGGCGACCGAACGGGTGCGGCGCAAGGGGCCGCTGGTCGAGGCGGAGGCGCTGGCGATCATGCTCGGGGTCACCGCCGGGCTCGCCGAGGCGCATGCGCGTGGCATCGTGCACCGTGACATCAAGCCCGACAACGTGCTGATCTCGCTCGAGGGGCGGGTCAAACTCGCCGACCTCGGGCTCGCGAAGTCGAGCGGCGGCATCGACGGGCGCAGTGTGTCGATGGCGCCGTCGCGGATCCATGCCGCCGGAGCAGTGGAAGACCACCGACGTCGGGCCGCCGGCCGATGTGTGGGCGCTCGGGGCGATGTTCGCGTTCCTGGTCACCGGGCAGCCGAGTTTTCCGGGGCAACGGCGGGGCCAGCCCGATTTCGATTACCTGAAGGAGACGGCGAAGCTGATCCAGGACCACGACTTCCCGTCGTGGCGCGCGCAGCGGCCGGAGCTGCGGGAAGAGGTGCAGGCGCTGTTCGAGCGTTGTGTGCAGCGGGATCCGGCGGCGCGGTTCGTCGATGCGCGCGCGCTGCTGAAGGAACTGCGCAAGCTGGCGGTCGAGGACGAGGATGTGCTGCTGGATCCGATGACCGGCAGTGGGGTGCGGCGCGCCGGCACGGTGACGCCGCCGCCGAAGCAGACGCTGCTGCGGATCAAGGCGCAGATCGAGACCATCGCGATGGGGCGAGCGAGCGAGCCGGAGCCTTTGGGTGGCTTGGCGCCGCGGACGGAGGGGCCGACGGTGCCGGGGGTGGAGCGCACGGCGGTAGTGCTGCAGCCGGTGCCGTCGCGGCGGCCATGGGCAGTGGGATTGGCGGCAGTCCTGGTGCTCGGGGTGGGGCTACTGGGCTACGCGGCCGGTTGGTTCGTGCCGAACGATGCGAAGGAGGGCGCGGGCATTCAGCGCACCAAGGACGGTGCGGTTGTGCAGTCGAACGACGCCGGCAAGCCGGCGGCTGCCCCTGAGGTTGCGGCACCCCAGGTCCCTGCCGCCGAGGTTCCGCCGCCCACCGACCCGAAGGCCGAGGCGCTGCCGCTGGCCGGTCAGCTCGATGCCGCGGCTTTTGCCGACAAGATCGAGACGGTTATCGGGCTCACGATGTTTCGCCTCGTGCCGAAGCCGTTCACGATGGGTAGTCCGGGCAACACGGGCGACGAGACGCCGCATCAGGTCACCATCAGCAAGCCGTACTGGATCGGCGAGACCGAGGTCACGCAGGGGCAGTGGAAGGCGGTGATGTGGGCGAAGTCGTGGGGCGGCGACTACGAGAAGGTCGGCGATCGCTACCCGGCGACGCAGGTGTCGTGGACCGATGCGGTCGCGTTCTGCGCCGAGCTGACGAAGCGGGAGCGGGCTGCTGGCCGGTTGCCGCCGGGGCATGAGTACACGCTGCCGAGTGAGGCGGAGTGGGAGTATGCGTGCCGCGGTGGGTCGACGACGGCGTACTGCTACGGCGACGACGAGCGGCGGTTGGCGGAGTACGCCGTGTTTGGGACGGGCGTGAAGGCGGGCAACTCGGCGGAGCCCGTTCGGCGGAAGAAGGCGAACGCGTTCGGCCTCTACGACATGCACGGCAACGTGTGGGAGTGGTGCGCCGACTACGCGGACTACGACAGCGGGGTGAAGACCGACTGCTATCGTGATGGCGTTACTGATCCTCTTTGTCTGAGCGGCGCGCTGCGCGTGAGCCGGGGCGGCTGCTGGGACGACGGGCCGGCGGTCTGCCGGTCGGCGCTCCGGGGCGCGGGCGACCCGTCCGACGCGAGCTACTTCCTGGGCTTCCGCCCGGTGCTCGTCGACAGGCCTCCCGTCAAGTGAAGCCCAAGCAAGAAGCCGAGAGCCCAGCCCGCCGGCGCGGCGCGGGCTGGGCGATGGCCGGAGGAAGCGGCGGTAGCCGCGCCGGCCAGCGGCCAGACCGCGGCGCGAAGGCGGGCGAACGGGCGGAGGGCGTACTCGCGGTACTCGGATAGGAAGCCACCATGCCGATCAAGCTGTTCACCGTGCCGGCCCTCGACCCAACAGCGGGCGAGCAGGAGGTCAACCAGTTCTGCGCGCAGCATTGGGTCGCCAGCATCGAGCGGCGGCGGCGCGGAGCGACCCTGACGAGAGTCATGCTGCGACGATGAGCAACCTCATCGAACGGATCACGGTCGACCCGGAGCAGTGCGGTGGCCGGGCCTGCGTTCGCGGGCTGCGCATTCGCGTGATCGACATCCTGGACCTGTTGGCTGCCGGTCTCGATCCGCAGCAAGTCCGGTCCGAGTTGCCCGACCTCGAGGCCGAGGACATCGCGGCTGCACTGCTCTACGCGCGGCGGCGGCTCGATCATCCGGTGTTGCCTGCGTGATGGCCGAGTCCGCGAAGGGTCCATCCACGGAGTTTTCTCGGCCGAAGTGCCACCGCAGCTTCGCTCCGTGCCACTGAGCAACTGCGCGTGGGACACCATCTCGATGCCCCCTTGCGCGAAGGAGTGTGCGTGATGGAATCGGCACCATGACTGCAGCCAGTCCGATCCGGTCTCGACGCAGGCGCTGGACCTACGCCGACTACCTCCGCATCCCGGCGGACGGCAAGCGCCACGAGCTGATCGACGGGAGGCACTTCGTGTCGCCGGCGCCTGACTACGACCACCAGGCCGTGGTGCTCGAGATCGTGCGCCGCCTCGGCGAACAGATCCAGGATCGCGGCCTGGGCATCGTCATGGTGGCGCCGCTGGATGTGCATCTGCCGCCGTGCACGGTGCTGCAGCCCGACGTCATGGCGATGCGGGGCGATCCGGCCGATTTGCGCGGGGCCAAGAAGCTGACGAGGGCCCCCGAGCTCGTGGTCGAAGTGTTGTCGCCGTCGACGGCGGCGCGAGATCGCAGTCTCAAGCGCCGGCGCTACGCAGCCGCCGGCGTGCTCGAGTACTGGCTCGTCGATCCCGTGGCGCGCACGATCGAGCAGTGTGGGCTCGAGGACGGCGATCTGGTGACGCTGGTCGAAGGCGCGCGTGCGGTGAAGTCGATCGCGTTCCCGGGCGTTCGGGTCGCCTTGCGGCCGCGCTGAGCGACCACCCGCGCCGCGGCATTTTTTTCCGGGAAACTGCCACCTTGGGACCACGGCGTGCCACTGAGCGGTTGCGCGCGGAGCATCATCTCGATGCCCCCTTGCGCGAAGGAGCGTGCGTGATGGAATGCCGTCCGATGACCGCCCTACGAACGAACTCTCCGTCCCCGCGGCGATGGACCTACACCGACTACTGTCGTCTGCCCGCAGATGGCAAGCGGCACGAGTTGATCGACGGGAGGCACTTCGTGTCGCCGGCACCTGATCTCGACCATCAGGTGATCACGCTGGCGCTGGCCAGTGTGCTGCGTGCGCAGATCCAGTCGGCCGGCCTCGGCATGGTCTTCATCGCTCCCGCCGACGTGCATCTCGATCCGGGAACCGTGCTGCAGCCGGACGTGTTCGTGCTGCGCGCGACCCGCGACGAAGTGGCAGGCCGCAAGAAGGTCGATCGGGCGCCCGAACTGGTCGTCGAAGTGCTGTCATCCAGCACGCAGAAGCGGGACCGCGGCGTCAAGCTGCGCCGCTACGCGCGCGCCGGGGTCGTCGAATGCTGGCTGGTCGACCCGAAGGCGCGCACGGTCGAGCAGTTGGTGCGCGTCGCCGGCGAACTGCTCTCGCAGGGTGTGTATTCGCAGAGCATCACGTCGGTCGCGTTCCCCGGCGTGGTGATCGAACTGCCGGAGCTCTGGTAGTCCGAGTCGGTCGGCCGAGCCCGGCCGTCCCTCAGGCGCGGCCCATGAACTCGCCGCCGTCGGTGCTGACCTTGACCTTCTCGCCCTGCTTGATGTGGGCCGGCACCTTGATCACGAGCCCGGTGTTGCAGGTCGCCGGCTTCTGCACGCTGCTGACCGTGTCGCCGCGCGCGGCGTCCTCGGTCTGCGTGATCTCGAGCACGACCAGCGGCGGCAGCTGCACCGTCAGCGCTTCGCCGTCGCAGAACACCACCGTGACGGTGCTGTTCTCGACGATGTACTGCATCGCGTCGCCGATCACCTCGGCGGACAACACGAACTGCTCGAAGTTCTCGTTGTCCATGAACGTGTAGCCGAGCGAGTCCTTGAACAGGTACTGCGACTCGCGCGAGTCGAGGTAGACCAGGTCCAGCGTGTCGCTGGTCTTCATCCGCACTTCCTTCTGCCGGCCGTTCTTCAGGTGCTTCAGGTAGACGTGGTGGATCGCGCGCAGGTTGCCCGGCGTCAGGTGGTCGTAGCGGGTGATCTGGTACAGGTCGTTCTCGTAGCGAACGACCATGCCCTTCTTGGCCTCGGTGACGCGGATCGCCATGGGGTGGGTGACGGTAGTGGACGGAGAATGATGCGGTCGCAGGGTCCGCCGCGGTGCACGGTTGCGCCGGGCGAGCGGTGCGCAGGATAGCGACTCCGCTTCGTCGCGGCGAGGGTTGCGTGGCTGCCTTCGGCGGCCTCCAATGCGCCGATGCATGCCACGCCCACGGGCGTCGATCGACGCCGTTTCCTCGCCGCTGCCACCGGATTCTGCGGAGTCGGGCTGCTCGGTGGCGGCCGCGGCCTCGCCGCCGCCCTGCCCCGCTTCGTCCGCCCGCTGCCGCCCCCGCTGTTCGAGATCAGCCTCGCCCAGTGGTCGCTGCACAAGACGCTGTTCGCCAAGGAGCTCGACAACCTCGACTTCCCGAAGGCGGCGCGCGGCTTCGGCATCACCGGCATCGAGTACGTGAACAGCTTCTGGAAGGACAAGGCCAAGGACGCGAAGTACGTCGCCGAACTGAAGAAGCGCTGTGCCGACGAAGGCGTCACCAGTGTGCTGATCATGTGCGACGGCGAAGGCGCGCTCGGCGACCCGAACGAGGGCGCGCGGCAGAAGTCGGTGCAGAACCATCACCAGTGGATCGACGCCGCCAAGGAACTCGGCTGCCGCGCGATCCGCGTCAACGCGCAGAGCTCGGGCAGTTACGAAGAGCAGCAGAAGCTCGCTGCCGACGGCCTGCGGCGACTGTGTGAGTACGGCGACAAGGCCGGCATCGACGTGATCGTCGAGAACCACGGCGGCCTGTCGTCGAACGGCAAGTGGCTCAGCGAGACGCTGGCCAAGGTCGCGCACCCGCGCTGCGGGGCGCTGCCCGACTTCGGCAACTTCCGCATCGGCAAGGACGAGGAATACGACCGCTACCTCGGGGTCGACCAGCTGATGCCGTTCGCCCGCGGCGTCAGCGCCAAGTCGCACGACTTCGACGAGAAGGGCAACGAGATCCACACCGACTACGTGCGCATGCTCGACGTGGTGGTGAAGAAGCACGGCTGGCGCGGCTTCATCGGCATCGAGTACGAAGGTGGCAAGCTGTCGGAGAGCGACGGCATCAAGGCGACCAAGGCCTTGCTCGAGCTGGTGCGCGCCGACCTCACCGCCAGGTTGGCCCCGGCCGCGGCCGAGCCCGCGACCGGCGGCAAGGAGGGCGGCAAGTGAACGAGCGCCTCCGCCGCCTGCAGACCTACCCGATGGAACAGCTGGCCGGCTGGAAGCAGCAGCTGGCCCAGCAGGGCAAGACGGTGTTCGACTTCGGCACCGGCGACCCGCGCGAGCCGACGCCGGCGATCCTGCGCCAGGCGATGTTCGACGGCACCAACCCGGTGTCGCAGTATCCGCCGACGCAGGGCACCAAGGCGCTGCGGCAGTCGGTCGCCGCCTACCTGCAGCGCCGCTTCTCGGTCGCGGTCGATGCCGACACCGAGGTGATGGCGACGCTCGGCAGCAAGGAGTGTCTGTTCCACCTGCCGATGACGTTCGTGCAGGTGCCGAGCGACAAGGACCTCGTGCTCTACGGCGAGCCCGCCTACCCGGTCTACGAGATCGGGGCGCTGTTCGCCGAGGCGTGGACCTACGCGGTGCCGCTCGGCGTGCAGAACGGCTATGCGATGGACCCGGACGTGCTGCCGGAGTCGGTGCTCAAGCGCGCGTCGGTGGTGTTCCTGAACTACCCGCACAACCCGACCGGCTTCTGCCTGCCGGACTCGCTGTTCCGCCGTTGGGTCGAGGTGCGCGAGCAGTACGGCTTCGTGCTGGTCAGCGACGAGTGCTACGCCGACCTGCACTACGAGGGCAAGGCGCCGCGGTCGCTGCTCGAGTTCGGCAAGAAGGGGTGCCTCGCGGTGCACTCGCTGAGCAAGCGTTCGGGCATGACCGGTTACCGCAGCGGCTTCGTCGCCGGCGATGCGGAGCTGATCGGCACCTACAAGAAGTTCCGCGCCAGCATGGGCACCGCACCGCAGGAGTTCGTGCAGGCGGCGGCGACGCTGGCCTGGACGGAACCGAAGCACGTCGCCGAACGGGTCGCGGTGTTCGCGCAGAAGCGCGCGGTGCTGTTGGAACTGTGCAAGCAGCGCGGGCTGCGTGTGCACGGCAGCCAGGCGGGGCTGTATCTGTGGATCGAGGTGCCGGACGGCACCGACGGGCTCGCCTATGCGCAGCGTTGCCGCGAGGTCGGCATCGTCGTGGCGCCGGGTTCGTTCTTCGGCAAGGGGCAGGAGCGCTACATCCGGTTGGCGCTGGTGCCGACCGTCGAGGAGTGCCGGCAGGCGGCGGCGCTGTGGCCGAAGTGATCCGCGCCGCGTTGGCGCTGGTGTGTCTCGGTGCTGCCGCGGCGCAGGCACCCGAGGTGCGACTCGAGCCGCTGGCGACGCTCGACGCCGCCGGGGGCGTTGCACACGCCGCCGCGTTCGCCCCGGATGGGAGTTGTCTCGTGCTTGGTGGCGAACGCGGGGATGTGCGCTGTATCGACCTGCCGACCGGGGCGGTGCGATGGACGGTGGCCCACAGCAATCACTGGATCGGCGTCATCGCGTTCGCCCCCGACGGCAAGACCGTGGCGTGCAAAGGGCGGCGACTCACGCTGCACACCGTGCACGATGGCCGCGAGGTTGCCGACTTCGGGGCCAACGGGCCGCGTGGATTCGCATGGCGCACCGATGGAGCCGGCTTTGCCTTCGCCGACGACAGGTTCGTCAACGTGGTCGAGGGGCGATCGGAAGTGCGTTCGACGCTCGGCTTCGAGGATCCGGTCATCGCGTTGGCCTATGCCGCGAACGGCGATTTGTTCGCCGGCGACAACCGCGGCCGCACCTGGCGTATCCCCGCTGGTACGAAGGCTCCGACCATGGTGCGCGACCCCCGGAAGAGGCCTGCGGCAGACACTCGGTCCATCGCGCTCGTGCTGGCCAGTGGTCAGCTGTTCGATCTGGCGTCCGATGGGCCGCTGTTGCGTGGCTCTGTCGAGCATGCGTTCGGTGACAGTGCCTGGTCGCTCGGGGTGTCGGCCGATGGGCAGTCGTTCGCCGTCGGCGGGGGCGCCAACTACGCGACCTGGTGGCAAAAGGGCGGCGAGCAGATGCACCGCATCGAAATCCGGGGCAACGTCAACTGCGTCGCCGTTGCCCCTGATGGCGAGTCGCTGTTCGTGGCGACCGATGATGGTCGGCAAGCGCTACATCGCCTGGGCGAGGAGCCCGCCTGGTTGCCATGGTTGCCGTCCCAAGTCGGCAGCTTCGCGCTGAGTCCCGACGGCAGCGTGGTGGCGATCTCGGGCAGCGGTTGGATATTGATGCCGGTGCACGGTGGTGCCCCGCGTCGCCTGGCCGCCGCGGTGGAGGTGGCAGCCGGCCGGCGCGGCAGCGAGTTGCTGGTCTGCGGCGAGGAGCGCCTCGCAGTGGTCGACGGACATTCCGGGGTCGAAGTCGTCGGTGTCGACGTCGTGACCGTCGACCCGTCCCGCGTCGCCATCGGTCCCGGCGAGCGCTTCTATTGCGGGGCCTTGGGGGCCCTGATGCCACCTGGGTCCGGGGCGTGGATTCCGGTCCCCGATGTCCTGAGCTTTCAGCGCGTCTGCGGGGTCGACAGTTCGCACGCCGGCTTGTGGGCGGTCGGCACTGCGGGAGGCATCGAGGGGGACAGAGGTGCACTCTGGGTGACCGATGCCGAGGGTCGCACCCGTTTCCAGTCGCTGGATGGGCCGGTGTATTGGGTTGCCTTCTCACCGGACGGGCGGCGCCTCGTTCATGGAGGCGGGCGCGGCCCCTCGGATGGGAGTGCGCTCTGGTCGCACGCGGTCTGCGTGCGGGAGACGAGTGACTTCTCGGTGCTGCAGGAATCTGCCGCGCACGTCTACGGCTGGGCCTGGCTCGACGACACGTATGCGTTGGTGGCCCACAAGGACGGCTTGCAGGTCTGGGATGCAAGAACGCTTAAGGCCGTGCACACCGTGCGGACCGATGCACTGATGCACGGCTTCCAGACATCAGCCGACCGTCGCACGATCGCATGGACGGACGGCCGCTCGGTGTTCGTGCAGCGCGTGGTCCTGAACGGTCGTTGACTGACTTCAGCCCTTGCTGGTCACCCGCGGCCGCCCCGAGGCTCTCCTGGGGCGTAAAGCATGCTTGACAACGAAGACAAGTATGCTTTACACCGGCGCCATGGATGAGCCGCGCCCATTCCGGTCGTTGTCGCCGTTCGTGTTGGTGGGTTTCCCGCTGTGGGCCGTCGTCTACGTCGTCTCGCGGGCCTGGCTCGAGATCGGCAACGCACCGGCGTCGAAGGCGGCGCAGTGGTGGATCGCCATGGCGCCACTGCCACCGCTTCTGCTGTTGTTGCACGGCATGGTCCAGGATCTGCGCCGACTCGACGAACTGCAGCGGCGGGTCCGCCAGGACGCGTTGGTCGGCACTTTCCTGTTCGTGCTGATCGCCGTGTTCGTGCTGGGGCAGTGCGAGATCGTGCCGGGCTTCGATCACGGCAGCTTCGGGTTCCGCATGCTGTTTCCGCTGTTGGCGTTCGTCTACTCGGTGAACCTGCTGCGGGCCCAGCAGCGCTATCGACGCGGATGAACAGCAAAATGCGCGAGCTGCGCAGGGTTCGCGGTTGGTCGCAGCAGGAGCTCGCCGATCGGCTCGCGGTGTCGCGACAGACCATCAACTCCATCGAGACGGGACGCTACGAGCCGAGCCTGACGTTGGCGTTCCGCATCGCCAGGCTGTTCGGGCTGCCGATCGAAGGTGTGTTCTCGCCGGACGAATGACCTGGTCGCAGGATGGCGGCGCCGAACGCCGCCGCTCGCTCAGCCCTTGCCGGTCACCAGCGGCAGCCCACAGCCCGCCCAGTAGGCGAGCCCACCGCGCAGGTTGGCGAGCTTCTTGACGCCGGCCTGCGCCAGCATCTCGCACGCGAACAGGCTGCGGCGGCCGTGCTCGCAGTGCACCAGCCAGTTGGCGTTCTTGTCGATCTCGGCGAGTCGCCGGTCGAGTTCCTGCACCGGGATCAGCAGCGCCCCGGGCAGCCGGTGGCTCTGGTATTCCGGCTCGGTGCGCACGTCGAGGATGCGCAGCGTCTTGTCGTTCTGCAGCTCGCGCTGCGCGTCGGCGGGGTCGAGGTCGCGGTAGTTCATCGGTGGTAGGGGATTCAGTCAGGGCGGCGGCGACGGGATGGCCGGCGCGAGGTCACGGAGGGCTTCGGTTTGGTGACACGACCGTCGACCTTGCCGTCGCTCTGGTCGATTCGCTGCATCGCCGCGTCCAGCTCGGTCGGGTCGAGCTGGCCGCGCCGCAGCTGCTCCTGCAGCATCGCCTGCACGAGCAGCAGCAGCTCGCCGACCTGCTGTTCGAGCTGGTCGATGCGGGCCGCGGTCGAGTCCTGCCGCCGGCTCTCGCGCTGCAAGCGGTTCGCCCGCGACTCCAGGTCCCGCAACCGGTTGTTCTGGCGGACATCCATCGGCAGGAACATCGACAGCACGTTGGAGAGGAGGCTCATCGCGACGGTTCGGGCGGTGCGGTGGATAAGGGACGCGAACGGTTGCCGGCGGTCAACGCGGAATCCGGACCATCGCTCAATCGAGGTGCCCGCGGTCGCTGTCGCCCATCTCGACCCCACCGCGCGGGAAGTACTCGCGCCAGCGCGCCGAGACCTTCTTCGCGGTGTCCGGATCGCAGAACAGCTCCTTCGGGTAGCTCGGCTTCATCCGCGCGTCGATGACGATCGGCGGCGTCCAGCACGGCTGGCTGCGCACCAGCTCGAGCTTGCGGGCGTGCAGGTCGGCGGCCGGCTCGAAGCGCGTGAACGTCGTCCACAGGAAGTTGACGCTCGACTTCGCCGCCTTGTGCGCATCGTCGACCAGCACCACCAACGGCCAGTCGCGCAGTGCGTCGAGCTTCGCCAGCGCCGCCGCGGCATCGCGTGCGGTCGCGAACGCGGGACCCTGCACGACGAGGCACCCGGGGCAGAACACCTCCGCGCGCGGGAACTCGGGCGGCAGGCTGCCGGGGAACGTCGTCGGCAGCGTGCGCACCGGCTCGCCGAGTCCGAGCAATACACCCTTGCTGCCCTTGTTGACCTTCGGACCGGCGTAGTCGAGCGTGTCCATCGACAGGCTGCCGAACACGTAGAGATCGGTCTGGAAGCGCGTGCGCGCGAGGATGTGCGTCAGCGTGGCGCGGAAGTCGCGCAGGTCGACCGCACGATCGGTCAGCAGCAGGAACTTGGTCAGGCTCAGCTGCCCTTCACCGAGGATGCGGAACGCGCTCTGCATCGCCTCGCGGCCGTAGCGTTCCTGCACCACCGCGGCGGCCAGCGCGTGGTAGCCGGTCTCGCCGTACGACCACAGGTCCTTGACCTGCGGCATCGCCACCTTCGCCAGCGGCAGCAGCAGTTCCTGCAGGTAGTCGCCGAGGAAGAAGTCCTCCTGGCGCGGCTTGCCGACCACGGTCGCGGCGAGGACCGGGTCGCGCCGGTGCAGCAGCGCGTTGGCGCGCACCAGCGGATAGTCGTGTTGCAGCGAGTAGTAGCCGTAGTGGTCGCCGAACGGGCCTTCCGGATGGCGCTCGCCGGGCCGCACCTCGCCGAGGATGCAGAACTCGGCATCCGCCTGCACCGGCAGCGGCGAGTGCGGCGAGCGCGCGCTGCGCAGCCGTTGGCCGACCAGCAGCGAGCACAGCAGGATCTCCGGCACGTTCTCGGGCAGTGGCGCGATCGCACTGAGGATCAGCGCCGGCGGCCCGCCGATGTGGATCGCGACCGGCATCGGGCGCCCGAGTCGTTCGCAGGCGGCGAGGTGGAAACCGCCGCCCTTGCCGATCTGCACGTGCAGCCCGGTGGTGTCGTCGGAGAAGCGCTGGATGCGATACATGCCGAGGTTGCTGCCGAGCCCCTCGGGGTGTTCGGTGTAGACCAGCGGCAACGTCACGAACGGCCCGCCGTCCTCGGCCCACGTGCGCAGCAGCGGCAGCCGGTTCAGGCCCGGCGGCGTGCTCTGGTGGGCGAGCAGCGGCGCCCTGCGCACGAACTTGCGGCCGACCTTCAGCAGCGAACCGAGCAGGTCGCGGTGTTGCCACAGTTTGCCGAGGCTCGGCGGCAGCAGCGTGTGCGGCACCGCGGCGAGCCGCTGCACCAGTTCGAGCGGGCGCTTGCCGAACGCGAGTTCGACGCGGCGAGCGGTGCCGAACAGGTTGGTGACCGCGGGCCATGGTGAGCCCTTGACGCGTCGGAACAGCAGCGCCGGTCCGCCGGCGGCGATCACGCGGCGGTGCACTTCGGCGGCCTCGAGATCGGGATCGACCTCGGTGTCGATCTCGACCAGTTCGCCTTCCTGTCGCAGCACGGCGAGGAAGGCACGCAGATCCAGCAGCGGCGAGCTCATGGGTGGGACGGGAACAAGAAGGACTGCACGATGCGGGCGGTGCGGGCGGTGGCACCAGGGGCGCCGAGCCGCCGGCGTACGTCGGCGAGATCGGCGATCGCCGTGCTGCGGGCGTCGGCGTCGAACCACAGCCGTTCGGCGTCCGCCTGCACCCGTGCCCAGCCGCCGTCGCCGGCGAAGCAGTGCTCGGGCACGACGCGGCGGCCGGCGATCAGGTTGGCGGCCGCGATCCACGGCACGCTGAGGATGTTGTGGTAGCCGAGCGTGCCGAGCAGCCCGAGCAGCTGGTAGACGACGATCGTCGGCACGCCGTGCAGGCATGCTTCCAGCGAGCCGGTGCCGGACTTGGCGAGGATCAGGTGCGCGCCGGCGAGCCAGTGCGACAGCGTGCCTTCGTGGTGTTCGACGTGATCGGCGCCGTGTTGCTGCAGCAGTTCGCGCAGCAGCTTGGTGCGGCGCGGGTTCTTGTGCGGCAGCACGATGCGTAGGCCGGGGTCGCGGGCGCGCAGCGCCGCCGCCACGCGCAGCAGGCCGGGCAGATTGGTCGCGATCTCCTTCTTGCGACTGCCGGGCATCAGCACCAGCGTGCGGCGCGCGCGCACCGCGGCGGTGGCCGCCGGGTCGGGTGGATGCTGCGCCAGTTCGTCGAGCAGCGGGTGACCGATGTAGCTGGCCGGGATCCGGAAGCGGCGGAAGAACGCGGTCTCGAACGGCAGGATCGTCAGCGTCGCGTCGACGGCGCGGCGGTAGCGGCGCATGCGCCACGGACCCCAGGCCCAGTACTGCGGTGCCACGTAGTGCAGCACCGGCACCCCGCGGCGCTTCGCCGCCTTGGCCATCACCACGTGCAGGCCCGGGTAGTCGACCAGCACGACGAGGTCGGGTGGGTCGTCGCGCAGCAGGCGCAGGTAGTCGGCGAACGCGCGCAGGATCAGCGGCAGCTGCTTCAGCACGCCGAACACGCCCATCACCGCGTGTTCACTGAGCTGGAAGCGCACGGTGGCGCCGGTCGCAGCGAGCACCGAGCCGCCGAACGCCGACGTGCGCACGGTGTCGGGCAGTGCGCGCACCAGGTTGGCGGCGTGCTGCTCGCCGCTGGCCTCGCCGGCCGACACGAACAGGTGAGGCCGGGCCGCGCGGCTCGGTCGGGCCTTCTGCAGGAACTCGGCGAGCTCGTGGTCGGCGTCGCTCGGGGCCGCATCGCGCGCCTGCTCGAGCGCCTGCATCGCCAACCGGCGCCAGTGATGGCGGAACGGCAGGTAGCCGCACAGCCGCAGCGGTACCAGCAGGGTGCGCAGCAGTTCGCGCAGCAGCACCAAGGCGACCTGCAGGGCGATCATCCGGTCAGGGCTCGGCCCGGCGCAGCGCGCGCGCCGCCAGCAGGTAGAGGATCACGGTCGCCAGCAGCAACCAGGTCGTGTTGCCGGGCCCGCGCACCGGGTCGAACATCATCCAGGCCGGCGTGTTGCCGTTCATGATCGGCGAGTACCACTCGAAGTCGACCAGCCGGAACAGGCTGTAGGGGCGCAGGCGCTGGGTCAGGTAGATGCCGATCTGCACGATCGCGACCGCGCCGATCGCCGCCGCGACGTGCGCCTGCACGCGCAGTTGCACCGACAGCCACGTGGTCGCGGTCAGGAAGAACAGCGCGAACACCGCGGCGTGCGTCGAGCACAGGAACAGCTCCCAAAGCGGCAGTTCGAGCTCGATGCGGGCGCTCCAGAACAGCGCCGACGCCGACACCAGGTAGATCGGCACCACCACGCTGACGGCGCACGGCCACCACTTCTGCCACAGGATCGAGCGCCGCGACACCGGCCGGCTGAGCAGGAACTCGAACGTCGAGTTCTCGCGTTCGCGCGCGAACAGACCGGTGCCCAGCAGCACCGCGGCGGCGGTGCCGACCAGGTTGGTGCTGCGGAAGAACAGCATCACCGCGCACCAGTTGGTGTAGGCGATCTGTTCGTCGCGGTTGCTGATGCCCTCGCCGATGCGCTTCAGGAAGTCGATGCCGAGGTTCTTCATCAGCGTCGAGCGCTGCAGGTCGGCGTAGATGTCGGGCCACAGCAGCAGCACCGGCACGCACAGCAGCTCGAGGATCACCAGGTAGGCGAGCGCCATCACCCGGATCTCGCGCCAGGTCTTGCCGGCGATCATGCGCCACCGTCCTGCTCGGCCTGCAGCAGCAGTTGGTACAGGTCCTCGAGCCGCGGGATGCCGACCTCGGCGCTCTCGACGGCGCCCGGCGGCGTGTCGCGCAGCCACTGCATCGGGTCGCCGGTGGTCTCGATCACCATGGTGTCGTCGGACTCGCGCTGCACCAGGCGAGCCCCGGCCGGCAGTTGCCCGCCCTCGCGCAGCCGCACCCGCGGTCGTTGCCGCAGCTTCGCGCGGGCGCGGGCCAGCCGGTCGGCTGCCACGAACGTGCCGTCGAGCAGGAACTCGAGCCGGTCGGCGAGTGCCTCCACCTCGCCGAGGTGGTGGCTGCTCAACACGATCGTCTTGCCCTGTTGCTGCATCGCCAGCAGCACCGCGCGCAGCGCGAAGCGCACGCTGGCGTCGAGCGCGCGATCCGGTTCGTCGAGCAGGTACAGCTCGACGTCGGGCACCAGTGTCGCCAGCAGCGCGAGCTTCTGCTTCATGCCGGCGCTGTAGCTGCGCACCTTGTCGGTCAACGGCAGCGCGAACACCTCCAGCAGGTGCTCGCGCCGAGCCGCGTCGTGGCGCGGATAGAAGCCGAGCGCGAAGTCGAGGAACTGCCGGCCGGTCAGTTGCTGGTAGACGCCGGTCTCGCCGGGCAGGTAGCAGCAGCGCCGGCGCACCAGGAGGCTGTCGCGCCGTGGGTCGAGGTCGAGCACCGACACGCGCCCGGCGTCGGCGGTGAGCAGACCGATCAGCGTGCGAAGCAGCGTCGACTTGCCGGCCCCGTTCGGCCCGATCAGGCCGAGCAGTTCGCCGGGCGCGACGACGAAGTCGATGCCGCGCAGCACCGCGCGGGTCCCGAACGACTTGTGCACTTGTTCGAGCCGGATCGCGGGAGTGCTCATCGGATCTCGTGCAGGAAGTTGGCCAGCAACCGCGGCCCGGCCGGGCTGCGGAACGACTCCGGGTGGAACTGCACGCCGAAGGTCGGATGGTCACGATGCCGCACGGCCATCACTTCGCCGCCCGCCGTGTGCGCGGTTGCAAGCAAGTCCGGTCCGAGCGGCGGCAGCACGTACAGCGAGTGGTAGCGGCAGAACTCGACCGGGCTCGGCAGGCCGCGGAACAGGCCCTCGCCGTCGTGGTGGATCGGGCTGGTGCGGCCGTGCATCGGCGGCCCGCGGTCGACCGCGGCGCCGAATGCGCGGCCGATCGCCTGGTGGCCGAGGCACACGCCGAGGATCGGCCGTTCCCCGCTCCAGCGGCGCACCGCCGCGATCGAGATGCCGGCGTCCTCCGGCCGCCCGGGTCCGGGCGAGATCACCAGCGCCCGGGCGCGGCCGAGGTCCGCGGTGACCGCCGCATCGCTGCGCACGACCTCGACCTCGACCCCGAGCGCGCCGAACGCCTGCGCGAGGTTCCAGACGAACGAGTCCTTGTTGTCGAGCAGGAGGATCAAACCGGAGGCCGCGGACAGTATCGTGCCGCCCCTCCCGATGAACATCCTGATCGTTGGCCTGGGCGAAGTCGGTTCGTATCTGGCCAAGGTGCTGTCGACCGAGGGGCATTCCATCACCGTCGTCGATCCCGACCTGCAGCGCATGCGCCGGGTCGCCGACCTGCTCGACGTGCAGGCCGTGCACGGCGACGGCAGTCGCCCGGACGTGCTCGATCGCGCCGACGCGCACCAGGCCGATCTGCTGCTGGCGGTGTCGAACGACGACAAGGTCAACATGCTGACCTGCCTGTTCGGCAAACGCATGGGGGCCAAGAAGACCGTGCTGCGCCTGCGCGACACCTCGGCGGTGCGGCGCTCGAAGACATTCTTCCGCAAGAACCTCCAGTACGACCTGCTGCTGTCGCTCGACGACCTCGCCGCCGAGGAGATCGTCAAGACCGTGCGGCAGAAGCACTCGATCGGCGTCGACAACTTCGCCGAGGGCAAGGTGCAGCTGCGCCGCTTCGTGCTGCAGGAAGGTGGTCCCTACACCGGCCAGCTGGTCAAGGACCTGAAGATCCCGTCCGGCATGCTGATCACCGCGATCGACCGCGACCACGAGGTGCTGGTGCCCGGCGGCGCCGACGATCTGCGCGCCGGCGACGAGATCTTCGTGCTCGGTGAGCCGAAGGCGATCGCGACCTTCGAGAAGAAGATCGGCGGCCGCCAGGAGAAGGCCCGCAACGTGGTCGTGTTCGGCGGTTCGGGGCTGTCGCAGCAGGTCTGCCAGCAGCTGCAGCGCGAACACGTCGACGTGCGCGTGATCGTCGAGGACCGTGCCGAGGCCGAGCGCCTGTCGGAGGTGCTGAAGAACGTCATCGTGCTGCACTCCGACGCCACCGACCTGAACTTCCTGCAGGAGGAGCACGTCGGCTCGGCCGACGCGTTCCTCGGCATCGGCGACGAGGACGAGCGCAACCTGATGTCGTGCCAGCTCAGCAAGAGCCTCGGCGTGCAGCGCACCGTGGCCCTGGTGCAGAAGCCCGACTACGTGTCGCTGTACCAGCGGCTCGGCATCGACATCGCCGTGTCGCCACGACTGCTGTGCGCCAATCGCATCCTGGCGTTCGTGCGCAGCCGCAGCATCTCGACCGTCGCCACGATCGAGGAGGGCAAGGCCGAGGTGCTCGAGGTCGAGCTGCCGGCCGGCAGCGCGCTGGTCGGCAAGCAGCTGAAGGACGCCGGCTTCCCGCGCGGTTGTGTGGTGGCGGCGCTGACCCGCGAGGACGGCAGCGTGGTGATCCCGCGCGGTTCCGACGAGCTGCACGCGCACGACCAGATGGTGGTGTTCGTGTTGCACACCGTCGTCGACGACGTGCTGCGGATCGTCGGCATCGAACGCGATTGACGCGCCGGCGGTGGGCGCGGCACCGGCCGGGATCACTGCGGCGGTTCGTTCGGCAGCGGGGGCGCCGGCGGTCGCACCTTCTCGACCAGGATGTCGTCGGTGCGATACTTCGGCACCCGATCGACCGGGTGCGGGGTCGGCACTGCCAGCAGTTCGCGGACCCGGTCGACCCCGGCGAACACGTAGTAGGTGCCGGCGGCCGGGCCGGCGCCGATGGTGGCCGTGCCGGCCACCAGACCGGTGAACAGCAAGCTGTCGTCGGCGCCGCGGCAGAACAGCGACGCACCGGCCGGCAGCGCTTCGCTCGGCACCTGCAGCACGTCGCCGGCGAGCCCCGGGGCGCGGGCCAGGCTCACGCGCACGGCGCGGGTCGTGGTGCCGTCCGGGGTCCACATCGCCACCAGTTCGTCGTCGGGGCCGGGCGAACGATCGAGCACGCGCACCTGCTGGGTCTTCAACTCGATGTCGGCGCGCGTGAACACGTTGCCGGCCGGCACCAGTTCGCCGCTCTCGATCAGCGGGGTCGGGCCGAGGAAGTAGTGCACGCGGCACGGGCCGGACGCGGCGCTACGGCCGAGGGTCAGCACCCCGAGCTCGGTGGCGGCGCCGAACTCGATGCCGCCGGTGGTCTCGACCAGCACCACCGGGCGCGAGCGGTCGATCCACGACTCGCCGGAGAAGAACCACACGCTGCAACCCGACAGCAGCGGCAACAGGAAGGCAGCGGCGATGGCAGCGCGCATCGCCGCAGCGTAGCGGCGGAGCGCGCCGACCGTGAGGGCGGGCACCGGACGCGGCGCGGTGCGGCGGCGGCGGCGCCCGCGATCACTCGACGACCAGCCGCTGCTGTTGCCGACGCAGGTGCAGCCGCAGCACCACCAGCAGACCGGCCGCGACCACGAACAGGCCCACCACGAGACCCCACCAGAAGCCGGCCGGACCGGCCTGCCGGTCGAACGCGAGCCAGCAACCGAGCGGCAGGCCGATCACCCAGAAGCCGAGCACATTGGCCAGCATCGGCGAGCGCACGTCGCCGAGCCCGCGCAGGCAACCGATCGCCACCACCTGGATGCCGTCGCCGATCTGGAACACGCCGGCGATCGGGATCAGCAGCGCCGCCATCGCCAGGTGTTCGGGCTGCGCCGTCATCAGGCCGGCCAGGGCCCGCGGCGCCAGCAGGAACAGCAGCATGAAGCCGCTCATCACCACCGCGCCGGCCCAGAGTGCCGCCGTGGTCGCACGCCGCACCGCGGCGTGGTCGCCGCGGCCGATCGCCCAACCGACCCGCACCGACGCCGCGATGCCGAGGCCGAGCGGCACCATGAAGCTCAGCGACGCCAGCTGCAGCGCGATCTGGTGCCCGGCCAGACTGGGCCCGGTGCCGGCGGTGCCGGCCTTCGCATCGAGGTTGCCGATCAGCAGCGCGGTGGCACCGAACACGCCCATCTCGAGCAGGAACTGGGCCCCGATCGGCGCCCCCAGGCGCAGCAGTCGCCACAGCGGCTGCAGCGCGAACGCGGCGCTGCGCACCGCCGCCGAGCGCAGTTCGCGCAGCGGCGGGCCGAGGTCGCGCCAGCCGAACCACAGCAGCCCGAACAGCATCAGCCAGCGACAGAACACGGTCGCCAGCGCCGCGCCGGTGGCACCCATGGCCGGGGCGCCGAACTTGCCGAAGATCAGCACCCAGTCGAGGAACGCGTTGGCGAGGTTGCCGGCGACGATGGTCAGCAGCTGCGGCCAGATCCGCGCGTGCGCCGACAAGAAGCTGCGCAGCACCGAGTACCACAGGAACGGCAGCACCGCGAGCGCCTGCAGCCGCGCGTAGTTCGCCGCCGCCGGGATCAGCGCCGGTGGTTGCTGGCACCACTCGAGCCACGTCGCCGCCGGCAGCAGCAGCGCCGCCGCCGGCAGCGCGAGCAGCACCGCCAGCATCAGACCGCGGCCGAGCAGGCGCGGCACCGCGTCGCGGTCGCGCGCCCCGACCGCCTGCGACAGCAGCGGGTCGATCGCGGTGACCGCGCCCATGCAGAACACCATCGCGCCCCAGGCCAGCGTGTTGCCGAGCGCCATCGCCGGCAGCGAGGCCTCGTCGTGGTGGCCGAGCATCGCGAGGTCGACGAAGTTCAGCGCCGTCATGCCCAGCTGGACCAGCGCGATCGGCAGGCCCAGCCGCAGCAGCTGGCGCAGTTCGTCGACGAACGAACGGCTCGGGGTCTGGCTCTCGCGCGGAGGTTCGTGCATCGCCGGGCGGGGCACTGTCGGGCCCGTGCGAGCGGAAGCAAGGCAGCGGTGGAATCGCGCCGGCCGATCGTTCGATCTCGCGGCTCGACCTGGGGTTCCGTGGTGGAGTGTCGGTGGAGAACGAGTTCGCTTGTGGAAAGTCGTGTGGAGAGTCGGCGCACCTCGGTGGCGCGGCCGGGCACCGATCGCCGTGATCCGAAGTTAGGGATCCGTTAGGGTTCGCGAATGGACCGCCGCATCCTGCACGTCGACATCGATGCCTTCCTCGCCTCGGTCGAGCAACTGCGCGACCCGGCGCTGATCGGCCGCCCGGTCGCGGTCGGCACCGGCGTCGTCGCGTCGCGCTCGTACGAGGCCAAGGCCCGCGGGGTGCACACGGCGATGCCGCTGCACGAGGCCCGACGGCGCTGCCCGGAGCTGATCGTGCGCGAGGGCGACGCGCGGCTCTGCGAGCGCTATCGCCAGCGGGTCGCGGAGATCGTGCGCCGGTTCGCGCCGGTGGTCGAGGTGTGTTCGCTCGACGACTTCTACGCCGACCTGACCGGGGTGCCGCTGCGGGTCGAGCAGGAGCTCGAGGATGCCACCGCGACGGCCGGCGAACGCTCGCTGCAGGGCCTCTGTCGGCAACTGCGGGCCGCGGTGCGCGCCGAGACCGGATTGTCGATCGCGCAGGGGCTCGGCAGTTCCCGCACGGTGGCGCGGCTGGCGACCACGAAGGCGAAGCCGGGCGGCATCTGCGAGGTGGCGCCCGGCGGCGAGACGACGTTCCTGGCCGACTTCCCGGTCGAAGCGGTGCCCGGCATCGGCCCGAAGACCGCGGCGTGGTTGCAGCAGGTCGGGGTCACCACCGTGCAGCAGCTGTGGGTGGTCGACCGCGAACTGCTGCGGCAGAGCTTCGGCGCCCGCGGCGACGAGCTGTGGTTGCGCTGCCGCGGCCTCGACGACGCGCCGGTGCGCGCGACCCCGACCTTGCACAGCATCAGCCGCGAGACGTCGTTCGAGCCGCGCACCGACTTCGGTTCGCAGTCGACCGCGTTCCTGCGCGCGATGCTGGCCTACCTGCTCGATCGCGCCAGCAGCGAACTGCGCGCCCAGCGTCTGCTGGCGCGCACCGTGCAGGTGCGGGTGCGGCACACCGACGGCGGCCTCGGCGAACGTTCGCGCACGCTCGGCGAGCCGACCGATCGCACCGACGTGTGCATGGTGGTGGCCGGCGAACTGCTCGACGAACTGCTGCAGCGGCGGGTGCTGGTGCGGCTGGTCGGCGTCACGCTGGCGTCGCTGCAACCGCCGCGGGCCGTGCAGGGCAGCCTGTTCGGCGACGACGGCAAGGCGCGCCACCAGCTGTTCGCGGCCGTCGACGCGGTGCGCGCACGGCACGGCTTCGGCGCGCTGGTGGTCGGTGCGGCGGCCGGGCTGCTCGGCCAGTTGCCGGCCGGCAAACACGGCTTCCGGCTGCGCACGCCATCGTTGACCAAGTGATCGTCGACCAAGGGTCGCGCCGGCGTGGCCGCGGGCGCACCTCAACGCGCCAGCGCCGCCTGCAGCCGCGTCTGCACCTGCTCGCGATCGAGGCCGGTGACGGCGATCGTCTTGCGCGGCGAAGCGTGGCCGGTGGCGACGGTCACCGCGCGCACCGGCAGCGACAGGGCCGCGGCCAGCAGTTCACACACGCGGGCGTTGGCCTTGCCGTCTTCGGGTGGCGCCGCGACCTGCACCTTCAACTGGTCGCCGAGCACGGCGGCGAGGCGATCGCGCGATGCGCCCGGCACGACCTTGACCAGGAACCGCACCGACTCGCCGTGCTGCTGCAGCGGCAGCGTCACGGCAGGGTGACGACGACGAAGCTGTGCGGGTGCTCGGCCAGCAGCTTGTCGAGATGGGCGGCCGCGGCGAGGTTGCGCCGTTCGGACATCGCCCGCATGCCGGCGGCCAGCCGTTGGCCGGCCTGCAGCTCGGTGCGCATCGCCTGCACCCAGGGCTGCTGGTCCTGTTCCGGCAGGCGCCGCAGCAGCTGGTCGAACGTGCTCGCGCGCAGCGGGTAGGCCCCCGTGCCGGTGCCGGACTGGTCGTCGTTCGCGGTGACGCGGGTCAGGTAGGACTTGGCCGCGCCGGTGTGGCGCACCATCGACAGGAACCCGAGCCAGCACTCGCGGCTGCCCGGTGGTGGGCTCGCCACCTGTTCGGCCAGCGCCTGCCAGCGTTCGATCGAGAGGTCGCCCGCCGGCAGCACCTGTTCCTTGGCCGGCTTCTTCTGCGGATCGACGGCGACCAGCTGCGCCGCGGCGCGGTCCCAGCGCACCAGCTGCAGCGTCGGCCCTTGCTCCATCGCCAGCTGCAGCGCGCCGTTGCCGAGCGCCGCGTCGAAGGCGACGCCGAACGCTTGCGCCTGCTGCAGCGCCGCCACCAGGCCTTTGGCATGCGCGGCCGCCGCGCATTCGCCGGCGGTGGTGACGAACGCCTGCGCCGCCGCGGCGGCGGCCGCGAAGTCGAGCCGTTCGACCGACGTGCGCAGCGCCGCGGTCGGCGTGAACAGCGCGTGGTATTGCTGCCAGATCGCCTGGCTGCGCGAGGCCGCCAGTTCGCCGATCGCGCTGCGGGCCGCCTTGACCTGGGTCGCCGCCTGGGTGAGTTCGGCGGCCAGGGCCGGCGGCCAGCGCTGCTGGTCGGCGATCGCCGTGGCGTAGGCCTCGGCGGCCTTCGTGATCGCCGCCTCGTCGCCGGCGCGCACCGCGTCGTCGACCTGCCGCTGCAGCGCGGCGAGGTGCGCGCGCGCCGCAACCAGGGTCTCGTCGCCGAGCTTCTGCACGGCGGCGGCGAGCTCCGCGTCGCCGGCGAGTTCGGCCGGTGGGGCCAGTTCGGCGGCCTTCCGGGCGGCGGCGAAGTTCTGCGCCTGCAGCGGTGCTTCGATCGCCTTCTGCACCGCGGCCAGGTGTTCGGCGCGGCGACTGGCCAGCTGCGCGGTGCGCCGGGCCGCCGAATCGGCTTCGCTGCGCACCTGTTCGGCGAGCCGCGTGGCCTCGCCGGCGGCCTCGGTGCCCGGATGTTCGGACGCCGTGCGTTCGAGCGCGGTGGCGAGCTCGGTGCCGCCGAGGCCGCGCAGGCGCACCTGCAGCAGCGCGATCGTGGCCCGATCCTGCTGCTGCTCGCGCTGCAGTCGCTTGATCTCGTCGGCGAACTGCTGCTTCTCGGGGTCGTCGTACCGCTTCTCGACGTATTCCTTCTCGGCCGGCTTGGTGACCGCCCAGTAGATCGCACCACCGGCGACCAGCACGGCGGCCGCCGCGAGGCCGATCCACAGGCCCTTCTTGGCCGGCGGCTGCAGCAGCACCTCGATGTCCTCGAGCAGCGCGTTGGCGGTCTGGTAGCGCTGGCCCGGGTCCTTCTGCATCAACTTCTGGATGATCGCGGCGACCTCGGTCGGGACCTCCGGGTTGATCTTGCTGGCCGGTTCGGCGTCGTCCTTGACCTGCGCGCGCAGGATGTCCTTGACCGAGCTGCCGCGGAACGGCGTCTTGCCGGTGACCAGCCGGTAGAACGTGCAGCCGAGCGAGTAGAGATCGGTGCGGTGGTCGATGTCCTTGTTCAGCACCTGCTCGGGCGCCATGAAGTGCGGCGTGCCGATCGCCTTCTCCTCGGTCTGCTCGACGGTGCTGGCGAGGCCGAGGTCGGCGATCTTGACCGCCCCGTGCTGGTCGAGCATCAGGTTGTCGGGCTTGATGTCGCGGTGCACGATGCCGAGCGACTCGGCATAGGCGAGGCCGCGCGCGGCGTCGGCGACCACCGTCAACGCCCGATCGACCGGCATCGCGCCGTGCTGCTTGAGCCAGCCCTCGAGCGAGCCGTCGTGCATGACCTCCATCGCGTAGAAGTAGGTCTCGCCGTCGTTGTCGACGTCGAACACCTGCACGACGTTGGGGTGCTGCAGCTTGGCCGCGGCGCGCGCCTCGGCGACGAACCTGGCGACGAACGCGGGGTCCTTGGTCAGTTCGCGCGACAGCACCTTCAGCGCCACTTCGCGGTGCAGGCTGGTCTGCTCGGCGCGGTAGACGAGGCCCATGCCGCCCTTGCCGAGTTCGCCGAGGATGCGGTAGCCGGCGATCTGCGGCAGGCCGCGCTTCTGCACCTGGCCGAACGCGATCCGGGTGGTGCCGATCTCGATGATGTCGCCGTCCTGCAGCGGCGTCGCCTCGACCGCGGTGCCGTTGACGCGCACGCCGGGCGCCAGCACCTTCATGCCGAAGCCCTGGTCCTTCAGTGCCTTGACGACCGCATGTTGTGGCTGCACGCCGGCCTCCTGGATGCGCAGGCCGCAGTCGGCGGCGCTGCCCAGGTAGGTCGGGTGATCGCGGTCGAGGGAAACGACGGTGCCCGCGAGCGGGCCGGTCTCGACGGTAAGTCGCACGGGCGTTGGGGTTCTGGTTCCAGGACGTTCGAGGGGCGCGCGCAGTATGGCGAGTCGCGGGCGGGGGAGCGAGGGGGGATTCCGGGCCGGGTGGCGAACGACGGGTCAGCGCCCCTGCTGCAACCGACCCTCGATCTCGCGCCGCATCGCCTCGTTGCACTTCGGTGCCGCCAGCGCCTGTTCGAACAGCGCGCGCACCGCCGCCGGTTCGTCGCCGCGGCGCTCGGCCACGCGAGCGCGCCAGTAGAACAGATCCGCGCGCGGTCCGCCGACCGCGGTGGTCGCCCGCTCCAGCGCGGTCGTGGCCTGCGCCAGGTCGTCGGGCTCGGCATCGAGGCAGGTCTTCACCAGCCGCAGCCACGCGACCGGCGAGCCGGGGTGCTGATCGGCCCAGCGCCGCCGTTCGGCGATCGCCGCCGTACCCTGCCCGGTGCGCTGCAGCACGAACACCAAGCCGTCGTGTGCGGCATCGAGATCGGGAGCGATCGACACCGCGTCCCGATAGCCCTGCACCGCACCGTCGCGATCGCCGAGTTCCCAGCGCAGCGACGCCAGGTTGACACGCGCCGAACCGAGCTGCGGATCGAGTTCGACCGCACGCTGCGCCAGCCGCAGCGCCTCGTCGCGATCGCCGTGGCGGTTGTGCCACAGGCCGAGCGCATCGTGGCCGCGGGCTTCGCTCGGCGCGAGCTCGATGCAACGGGTGAACGCGGCCCGCGCGGCAGCGACGTCGCCGAGCGCCAGGCAGTGCCAGCCGAGATCGAGGTGGGCCAGCGCGCGGTCGGGTTCGAGGGCGACCACCCGCTCCATCGCGGCGCGCGCGGCCGCGCGATCCCCGAGGCCGGCGTGGATGTGCGCGGTCAGCAGGTGCGGCTCGCTGTTGGCCGGCGCCAGTTCGGCCGCGCGCGCCGCGGCGGCGAGGGCCAGGGCCTCGCGACCCTGCGCCGCCAGCAGGCGGCAGCGCAGCAGGTGGCACTCCGGGTCGGTCGGCATCAACTCGATCGCGCGGTCGACGGCGGCGAGCCCGTCGTCGAGGCGGTCGAGCTCGAACAGCGCCGCCGCGCTCGACAGGTGCCCCTGGTAGCTGCTCGGCACCAGTTGCAGCAGCCGTTCGGCGGTGCCGAGCCCGGCGGCGAACTCGCCGAGATGCACCTGGCAGCGCGACAGCCCGTCCAGCGCGATCGGCTGGTCGGGCTCGACCTGCAGTGCGCGCTGGTAGCAGGCCAACGCCTCCTGCCAGCGGTCCTCGTCCTCGAACGTGCGCGCCAACGCGCAGTGCGCTAGCGGCACATCGGCCCGCGCCGCGATCGATCGCTGCAGCAGGTCGCGCGCCTGCGCGCGGTCGATGTCCTCGAGCGCGAAGCCGCGCCAGAACAGCGGGATCGGCGCCTCGGGCCACAGGTGTGCGACCACTGCCGCGAAGGCCCGGATCGGTTCGGCCTCGCCGAGGTGGCCGAGCACGTGCAGATACTGGCTGTGGTAGAGCGCGCGGGCGACCTTGGTGCGATCGATGCAGGCGCGCAGTGCCGCCGCCGCTTCGCGATAGGCCGCCATGTCGCCGGAGCCGTGCGCGTAGTCGAGCCAGCGCATGCCGCGCACGTAGCAGGCCAGCGCGTCGACCGGCATGGCGGTCGCGGTGGGCGCCGTGGGCGCCACCGCCCGACCGGCCACGCGCGCCGCATCGGCGTCGCCGCTGAGGCCCAGCAGCTCCGCGGCCAGGTGCGGATGGCTGCGCTGCAGCTTGTTGCGGGCCGCCAGCGTGCGTTCGTGGCGAGCGAGCCGGTCGAACGCCAGCACCAGACCGACCAGGGTCTCGGGGCGATCGGCATCGATGCGATCGGCGGCGAGGAACCGGCGCACCGCCAGCGACGGGCTGCCCTCGCCGAGTTCGAGGTAGCCGGCTTCGAGCAGCGCCTCGACCTGTTGTTGCCGTTCGAGTGCGGCCGCGGCCTCGATGCGCGGTCGCTGCCAGAGCAGGTAGCCCGAGAGCCAGAGCAGGCTCGGCACCAGCACCGCCAGCGCCACCGCGAACGCGGCGCGCAGCGGTTCGCGCCGTGCATAGCGGCGCAGTCGGGTCCAAGGGCCGGGGCGCGTCACGCTGACCGGCCGGCCATCGTGCAGCGACTGCAGGTCGGCGGCGAACGTGGCCATGTCCGCATAGCGGTCGGTCGGGCGCTTCTGCAGCGCCTTGTCGAGCACCGCCAGCACCTCGATCGAGCAATCGGCGCCGAGCGAACGAGGATCCGGCGGCGCGCTCCGCAGCACGCGCTGCAGCACCGCTTCGGTGCTGTTGCCGTCGAACGGGCGGCGCAACGTCAGCAGTTCGTAGAAGGTGACGCCGAGTGCGAACACGTCGCTCTGCGGCGTCGCTCGTTTGTTGCCGTCGGCGATGATCTCGGGCGCGACGTAGTGCGGGGTGCCGGCGAAGTCGCCGGTCTGGGTCAGGCCCGGGCCATCGCTGTCGCGGGCGAGACCGAAGTCGGTCAGCAGCGGCGTGCCGTCGGCGCGCAGCAGGATGTTCGCCGGCTTGACGTCGCGGTGCACGATGCCGTGCGCGTGCACGTGGGCGAGGGCCTGTGCGATCGGCAGCAGGCAGGCGATGGCGGCGGCCTGCGCATCGCGGCCGCGCAGCCGGGCGCCGGCATCGGGCGCGTCGAGTTCGAGTTGCAGCGCGCGGCACAGGCGCTCGCCGCCGGCGGTGGTGGCCGGCAGCTGCCGGCAGCGCGCGATCAAACTCGCCAACGAGCAGCCGTCGACGAGGTCCATCGCGAAGTACCAGCGGTCGTCGATCACGCCGGCCTGGTGCACCGCGACCAGGTGGTCGTGGCGCAGGCGCGCCAGCAGTTGCGCCTCGCGCTGGAAGCGGGCGCGCGCGGCCGGGCTGGCGGCGCGATCGGCCGGCAGCAGCTTCAGCGCGACGGTGCGACCCAGCGAGCGCTGCACGGCTTCGTGCACTTCGCCCATGCCGCCGCGGCCGAGCAGGCGCACCAGCCGGAAGTCGCCGAGCGTGTGGTCGGCGTCCAGGTCGGTGGCGGTCGCCGGTTCGGCGAGCAGCGGCTCCAGCAGTTCGCGCAGTTCGGGATGGGCGGCGAGCAGTTCGCTGTCGGTGCCGCTCGGCTGCTGGCGATGCCGAGCGACCAGTTCGAGCGCCTGCGCCAGCTGTCGGATGCCATCGCCGGACATGGCGATGGAGTATCGCGAGCGTTCGGGCGGGCGCCAGAGGGCGGCTCAGCCGCCGGCGGCCGCCTGATCGTTGCAGGGGAAGCAGCCGATGCGGTGGCCGTCGCGCGTCGACACCAGCACCGCCAGCACCTGCTGCGGTTGCCACGCTTCCTCACGCCAGATGGCAGGATCGCAGCGCGCGATCCGGGCCGTCAGCGCCCGCTGTCGACTCCGTCCTCGGCGCGGATAGGCTGCCGCTTCGGGCGCACCCGGGCGGGGCGGCCGAGGCCCCGCATGTCCGAACCGAACCTCTCCTCGCTGTTGTGGTCCACCGCCGATCTGTTGCGTGGGGACTACAGGCAGTCCGATTACGGCAAGGTGATCCTGCCGTTCACGGTGCTGCGGCGCCTGGACTGTGTGCTGCAGAAGACCAAGCCCGCTGTGCTCGCCGAGCTCGCGGCGAGGACCAGGGCGAAGGTCAACCCGGAGCCGTTCCTGCTGCGCAAGTCCGGGCAGCACTTCTACAACACGTCGCCGCTCGACCTGAAGAAGCTGCTCGGCGACCAGGACCACATCGGCGAGAACCTGCGCGCCTACATCGATGGCTTCTCGCCGGCGGTGCGCGACATCTTCGTCAGCTTCGACTTCGACACGCAGATCGACCGGTTGGCGAAGGCGAAGCTGCTCTACCTGGTCACCGAGAAGTTCGCCAATGCCGACCTGCACCCGGACCGGGTGAGCAACGCCCAGATGGGGTTGGTCTTCGAGGAGTTGATCCGCAAGTTCGCCGAGATCTCCAACGAGACCGCCGGTGAGCACTTCACGCCGCGCGAGGTGATCCGGTTGATGGTCAACCTGCTGTTCGTCGAGGACGACCAGGCGCTGACCAAACCGGGGATCGTGCGGTCGCTCTACGACCCGACGGCCGGAACGGGCGGCATGCTGTCGGTGGCCGGGGAGCACCTGGCGACACTGAACCCCGACGCGCGGCTGGTGATGTTCGGCCAGGAGCTGAACCCGGAGTCCTACGCGATCTGCAAGGCCGACATGCTGATCAAGGGGCAGGACATCGCGAACATCAAGTTCGGCAACACGCTGTCCGCCGACGGTCTGCCCAGTCAGCGCTTCGACTACATGCTCAGCAACCCGCCGTTCGGGGTGGAGTGGAAGAAGGTCGAACGCGAGATCCGCAAGGAGCACGAGGAGCGAGGCTTCGACGGTCGCTTCGGCCCCGGACTGCCGCGCGTCAGCGACGGCTCGCTGCTGTTCCTGCTGCACCTGCTCAGCAAGATGCGGCCGCAGCAGGACGGGGGCAGCCGGTTCGGCATCGTATTGAACGGCTCGCCGTTGTTCACCGGCGGGGCCGGCTCCGGGGAGAGCGAGATCCGCCGCTACGTGCTGGAGAACGACCTGCTCGAGGCGATCGTCGGGCTGCCGACGGACATGTTCTACAACACCGGCATCGCGACCTACGTGTGGATCGTCAGCAACCGGAAGCCGACCTCGCGCAAGGGCAAGGTGCAGCTGATCGACGCGAGTTCGTTCTGGCAGAAGATGAAGAAGAGCCTCGGCAGCAAGCGCCGCGAGCTGGGCGAGCAGCACATCGAGGACATCACGCGGTTGTTCGGTGCGGGCGAGGAGGTGACGCGCGACGGGGTGCCGATCAGCCGCATCTTCCCGAACGAGGCGTTCGGTTACCGCACGATCACGGTCGAGCGGCCGGAGCGTGATGCGCAGGGCAAGGTCGTGGTCGGTGCGAAGGGCAAGCAGAAGGGCAAGCCGGTGCCGGACGCGAGCCTGCGCGACACCGAGAACGTGCCGCTCACCGAGGACGTGCAGGCGTACTTCCGCCGCGAGGTGCTGCCGCACGCGCCCGACGCTTGGATCGACGAGGAGAAGACGAAGGTCGGCTACGAGATCCCGTTCAACCGGCACTTCTACGTCTGGAAGCCGCCGCGGCCGCTGGCGGTGATCGACGCGGAGCTGAAGGTGGTGACGGATCGGATCGTGCAGATGATCCACGGGCTGTCGCAGTGATGGGGAACCGACGTGACTTGCTGCCCGATGGCTACCTCGACTGGCTTCGGGAGATCTCGCAACGCATCCAGCGAGCTCGGCAGAGGGCGGTATTGGCGGCGAACAGCGAGCAGATCCGGCTCTACCACGACATCGGCCGGGAGATTCTCGACCGCCAGCAGCGGCACGGTTGGGGAGCGAAGGTCGTCGATCGGCTGGCCGCGGACTTGCGCAGTGCCTTCCCCGACGCCAAGGGGTTCTCCTCGCGCAACCTCAAGTACATGCTGTACTTCGCGCAGCATTGTCCGGAAGCCCGATTTGGGCAGCAGTCTGCTGCCCAATTGCCCTGGTTCCACGTCGTCACGCTCCTGACGAAGGTCGGCGAGGCATCGCTGCGCGAGTGGTACGCAGCTCAAGCCGTACGCGAGTCCTGGTCTCGCTCGGTGCTCGATCGCCAGATCGAAAGTCGCCTGCATCTGCGGCAGGGAGCCGCCGTCACGAACTTCGCGAGGAACCTGGGGGAGCCCGATGCTGGGCTGACGGCTCAGATCCTGAAGGACCCCTACCACTTCGACTTCCTCGGGCTCGGTGACGAGGCGCACGAGCGCGACATCGAGAACGCGCTGGTCCGGCACATCACGCGCTTCTTGCTCGAGCTCGGTGCCGGGTTCGCGTTCGTCGGTCGGCAGTACCGGATCGAGGTTGGCGGCGAAGAGTTCTTCCTGGACCTGCTGTTCTACCACACGAGGCTGAAGCGCTACGTGGTGATCGAGATCAAGGCAGCCGACTTCCAGCCCGAGCATGCCGGCAAGCTGAACTTCTACCTCAACGCGGTGGACGCCTCGGTCAAGGCACCGGACGACCACGCGACGATCGGGTTGCTGCTGTGCCGACGCCGGAATCGTCTGGTAGCCGAGTATGCGCTGGGTGGCATCGAGCGCCCGATCGGTGTCGCCGAGTACGAGCTGACGCGGGCGTTGCCGGATCCTCTGGACGTCAACCTGCCGAGCATCGAGCAGATCGAAGCCGAGCTGGCGCGACAGCTCGAGGGTGAGGCGCAGCCGGGTGCGTCGGGTGGAGATTCGGGGGCGACGTCGTGAGCAGCCAACTGAGCCTGCCCCGGCTCGAGGGCTTGTGCGCGAACCTGGTGAGTGAGGCGTTTCGCCCAACTGTTAGGGATTGCCGAATGGTTGGGGTCGTGTGTCGGGCGCACGGCAAGCGCGAGCCGTCGCGATCGACTGCCTGGAACCGTGTGTCCAGACCGATGGTCGTTGGCGCAGTTCCTGCCGCCTTCGGCCATGCGTGGTCGACAGGGGGAGCACCGGGGTTCAACGAATGCGAACGCCTCGGGGAGGTCGAGTCTGGGCGGATGGCGCGGGCTGTGGTCACGAGCGGGCAGCTGCGCGAGGCGGTGGATGCGCTCGGCAAGGTGAGGGAGTCATGAGTTTTGGGATCGGGGTCGTTGTTGGTGCGGCGGATGCGTGGCGGGGGCGGCGATGAGCTTTTCGCGGTACCCGAAGTACAAGGCGAGCGGCGTGGAGTGGCTCGGGGACGTGCCGGCGCATTGGGAGGTGCGTCGCATCGGTGAGCTGTTTCGCGAGGTGGTCGAGGCCGGGAATGACGACCTTCCGATCTTGAGCGTGTCGATCCACGATGGGGTCTCGGACGACGAGAACACGGATGGCGAGTCAGATCGCAAAGTGAC
>JALORC010000078.1 GCA_025459175.1 Planctomycetota bacterium
CGGCCACGACCGTGCGATGCCACCGCAGCGATCAACGGTGCGGGTCGGCGAGCGAGGCCAGCGGCACGGCTCCGGGCCCGCGGCCATCGTGCACCAGCAAGCGCACGGGACGACTGGCCGCGACCACCTCGGCCGGCGTCAGCGCGCCGGCCGCGGCGAGCGCGGACAACAAGCGGCGCCGCCCGGCATGGAACTCGGCACAGCAGCGTTCGATGGCCGCATCGACCGCACGACCGTCGCGATCGGTGATCGCCACCGCCTGTTCGGGCCGCACCTCGATGCCGTCGACCAGCCGCTCGAGCCAAGCCGCGCGCAGCCGCCGATCGAGGTTGGTGATGCCCTTGCCGCAGGGTTCGTTCGGTCGGGCCAGTGCCCGTCGACAAGCGACCGCGACCGGCCCGTCGGCGAGCAACGTGCCACCTTCTGCGGCGGGCAGCAGCGAGTAGGCGGGCAGCGCCGGATAGCCGGCATGACCACCGAGCTGGTCCCCGGCAGCCGACAGGCACTGCACTTCGATGCCGCACGGGGCGGACTCGGCGCCGTCGGCCTTGACCTCGATCGCCAGCGACCACTCGAGATCGCGCAGCAGCAAGCCGGCGAACCCCGGGGTGCGGTGCTGGCACAGCAGGTTGCCCTCGGCAACCCAACGCAGATCGCGACAACTGCGCCCGTAGAGCGGGCCGTGGTCGCGAAACGATGCCAGCAGTTCGAGTTCGTTCAGCGTCGGCGAACGCGCCATCAGCACGAACGCGGCGACCTCGGTGACCCCGTGCAACAAGCGCTTCAGTGCCGCCGCCGGCACCACCGCGTCGGTGCGGATCAGCGCATCGAGCACGAACAGGCAGACCACCGCGGCATCGTGATCGTTACGCGCCGACCACGTCTTCAGCGTGCGCAACAGGGCCGGCTCGAAGCCAGGGCTGCGGTCGCGCGCGATCTCGCTCGCGGCGCGAGCGACGACGTGCGGATCCGGCGAAGCGAGCCGCGCCGGCAGGCGCGCGCGCGCGTATCGCCGCACGAAGCCACGCTGGGCGAGCAGCGCGGCCGCGACAGTGGCCAGGGCGATCATCATGACGTGCATCTCCCGCGGGTTGCACAGGTCGTGCCGGGCAGACGCAGTTGGTTAGCACCGCCGGTGCGGCGAGTTACCCTGGCCGCTGTCCACGGCGATCGCCGGTGTGGCCGGCCGGGCTCAGGCCTTGCGGTACCAGAGCACCAGATCCCACAGCGGCCCCGCGACCGCGGCGTCCAGCTCGAACGTGAAGGACGCGTTCGCGGCGGTCAGCGGCGCGGAGGTCAGCATCGCCAGCTCCTTGCCGGTCTTGTCGTAGAGACCGATGACCAGCGCCACCTTGCCGAACAGCGGATGTTCGGCCGCCAGCTGGTACGGCCGCACCAGCAGCCGCTTGCCGTCCTGCAGCCGGCACTGCCAGCCCTTGCTGATCGCGGGGCCGTTCTTGCCGCCGATGCCCTGCACGTGCTCCGCAGTGGCGCCACCTTTGGTCGGACCGTAGGCCCACGAGACCTCGCGCTGGTTCGGGTCCGCCGCGGCCTTGCCGCTGCATGCGGCGAGCACCAGCAGCACCGACGCCGCGGTGCGAGGGAACGGAAGAACGACGGCTCGGCTCGGCATGGCGTCGACGATCGACAGCCGCGGCCCCGAAAGCAAGTCGGTGCCTGGCAGCACGGCGCCGGCGCCCCAGGGTAGGCTGTGCGACCTCCGTCTCCGTTCCACCCGAGGATCCATGCCACACCAACCGAGTTCTCGCCTCGCCGTCACCGCCCTGCTGACTATCGCCTGCCAGCTCGCCGCCCAGGACGCCGACACCGCCCTGCCGGTGACGACGACCCGCGCCACCACCGTCGACGGCGCCTACGACGTCGTCATCGTGCACACCAACAGCCCCGGCCATCCGACCAACGTCGTGCCGGGCCTCGGCATCCCGTTCCGCGCCGGCGGCGCCGGCACCTCGGCGTTCGAGCGCCCGACCTTCAGCGGCAACGGCGCGCAGTTCGCGATCAACGTGGTCGCCAGCTCGGCCACGACCGACGACGACGTGCTGCTGGTGAACGGCGCGCTGCTGCTGCGCGAGGGTTCGCCGGCGCCGTGGACGCCGACCGAGAACGTCGGCACCATCGACGCCGACCTCGCGATCAACGATCTCGGCTCGATCCTGCTCGGCAACAACTCCAGCGCCACCACGCTCGACGACTACATCGCCTACTGGAACGGCGGGGTGTGGTCGGTGCTGGCCCAGGAAGGTGGCGCGACGCCGGTCGGCGGCACCTGGAGTTCGACGATCGACAGCACCGCGCTCGACAACCTCGGCGGCACCTACTGGCGCGGCGCCACGATCGCCGGACTGCCGACCGCCAACAACGCGCTGGTGGTGCAGGGCAGCCTCGCCCAGCTGCGGCAGAAGGGCATCGACATCCCGGCCGGCCAGGCCGGTGGCGCCGTCGATCCGTGGGAGAACTTCACGATCAACCGCGTGCTGGTGTCGCCGAACGGCGCCACGCGCGTGCTGCTCGGCGACACCAGCGGCGCCACCACCGGCGACCTGGTGCTGACCGTCAACGACACCGTGCAGATCCAGGAGGGCCAGGTCCTGCCCGGCACCACGTTCGCGACCGGCGTCAGCGCGATCGGCAAGGCCTGGGTCGATCGCGCCGGCAACTGGTACGCACGCGGCAGCAATGCGACGACCAACGACGACTGGCTGGTGCGCAACGGCGTGCTGGTCGCCGAGTCGAGCGGCACCGACGAAGTCGTGCCCGGCAGCGGCGAGTTCTTCGACGACACCTCGTTCTCGACCTGCTTCTTCTGCTTCGACGGCAACAGCAGCGGCCAGTTCGTGTTCGGCGGCGTCACCAGCGCGCCGACCAACAGCAACGGCGTGATCGTGTTCGACGACGGCGTGGGCTTCCGCCGCGTCGTGGTGCGCGAGAGCGATCCGGTCGACCTCGACGGCAACGGCCTGTTCGACGACGACCGCTTCTACAACACGTTCGGCGACGACGACGTGCTGCTGCTCGACGACGGCACCATCTGGTTCACCGCGACGCTGAAGAACGCGGCCGGCACCGCGGTCGACCAGGGTCTGTTCCGCCTCGATCCGCGCACCGCGAGCTGCACGCTGCGCAACGGCAGCGGCATCAACCCGGTCGCCTGCAGCTGCGCCTCGCTGCCGCTGCTCGGCACGACCTGGAACGTCGCCATCGCACCGTCGCCGAACACGCTGCTGACGCTCGCCTACGCGGCCGAACTGCCGAGCCCGTTCCCGTTCCCGCTGTTCGGTGGCGAGTTGCTGATCGACCCCGCCGCGGTCGCACTGCCCGGCAGCCTGGTGCACCCGGTGCCGCTGCCTACCTCGCTGCAGTTCCTGGGCTATCCGCTCTACGTGCAGGGCGTGCGGGTCGAGCTCATCGGCCCGGCGCTGGTGCTGCAGCTGACCAACGCGCTCGACGTGATCGTCGGTCTGTGAATCGGCGCCGCCAGGCGCGCGGGACCGGCTTCAGAACGCACCGAGCACGGTCTGCAGCGCGTTGCTGCTGCTGGCGCCGGTAACGCTGCCGAGTGGGCCGAAGTCGACCCGCACCACCTGCTGCAGCAGCGGCAGGCCGACCAGACCGAGGCTCACCGGCAACGGCAGCGTGAGTTCGAGTCCGGAGCTGGCCACGTAAGCGCGCACGAAATCCGGCTGCACCCGCAGGAGGCACCCGCCCCCCGCGGCCGGCAGCAGCGCGGCCAGCGGCTGCTGCAGCGACGAGAGGCCGAGCACCTCGATGACAACCCCGGCAGCCGGCACACCCGCGACCCGGCTGGTGAACACACCGCCGAGCCAAGGCAGCTCGACCGCGGTCAGGGTGGGCACGCCGGCGCTGCCGGCACACCCGCTGCCGACCGCGACCGCGCTGGCGGGACAGCTGCTGCCAAGGGTGCCGAAGCCAGCGGACGGCTGGCCGTCGAGCCGGGCGAACGCGCCGGCGACGGCAATGCCGCCGCCCACCTGCCAGCGCAGCTCGTGCACCGTGCCGTCGGCGCCGGCACCGACCTGCGACCAGGCCGAACCGTTCCATCGCGCGAGGCGCGCGATCGGCGCGCTGCCCACGCTGGTGAAGCCGCCGCCGACGAGGAACTCGTCGTTGGGCAACACCACGATCGCTTGCACCACGGGGTTGAAGGAGCCGGGCAGACTCACCCAAGCGGTCCCATTCCAACGGCGCGCCACCTGCGCCACATGCAGGATGTCGCCGTTGCGCAACCGCGCCAGCACCCCACCAACGACGCCGACCGGGACCGACGGGATCGACGGCTGCCAGACTTGACCATCCCAGCGCCCCAGGAAGCCGCCGAGGTTGGACTGGGCCAGCACCGTGCCATCGGGCATCGACAGCATGGCAGGGACTTGGGTGAGAGGTGCCGGGGTGCCGGGCAAACCGGTGCCGTTCCAGGCCTGGCCGTTCCACACCGCGATGCGATCGAAGAACAGGCCGGCGGCGAGGACCTGACCGTTCGGCCCGGGCAGCAGGCGGGTCACGGTAGCGGGCAGACCAGCCCCCATGGCTTGCCAGGCGTTGCCGTTCCAGCGCGCGACGCGATCGGCCGCCACACCACCGGCAGCGGTGAACTCCCCGCCGACCACGAGCTCGCCGTTGGGCAGCGCCAGGATCGTGTGCACAGGGCCGTTCAGACCGCTGCCCAACGCCTGCCATGCCCCACCGCTGCGGCGCGCGATGCGATTGGCCGCCACACCCTCGAACCGGGTGAAGTCGCCGCCGACCACGACTTCGCCCGCGGCGGTCAGGGCCGAGGTGCGAACGATGCCACCGGTACCAGGACGCAGCTGCTGCCACGTGGTGCCGCGCCACCGCGCGATGCGGTCGAAGTCGCCGACGGGGCCGCGGAAGAACCCGCCGGCGATCAGCTCGCCATTGGGCAGCGCCAACACGGTGCGCACCGACTCCTCCACACTGAAGTCGAGCGGCCCACCCAGACCGCCGCCGAAGCCCGACCACACACTGCCATTCCATCGCGCGACCCGCCGCACCGGCGTGCCGCCGGTCTCGACGAAGGCACCGCCCGCCACGACCTCCCCGGCGAGCCGGGTGAGCGCGTTGACCGAGTAGAGGAACCCACTGCCGAGCGCGCTCCAGCTGCTGCCGTCCCAGCGGGCGATGCAGTTCGCCGTGGCGCCGCCAGCCTGGTTGAAGACCCCACCGACCACGACATCGCCGCCGGGCCCGACCGACAACGCGGTCACCGCGCCATTGAGGCCTGCCGCGAACGGCGACCAGGTGGCCCCGTCCCAGCGCACCAGGTACTCGTTGCCGAGCAGCTGCACGCCACCGACGAGCAGTTCGCCATTGGGCAACAATGCCAACGCCGACACGGCGCCGAACAGGCCACTGCCCAGCGGCACCCAGGCGAGGCCATTCCAGCGCAACAGCGACGGATTCACGGCCGTACCGTTCCCTGCCGCGACCAGGTCACCGCCGGGCAGCTCGAGCAACGCGTTGACCTCGAACGGCACCCCGGCCCCGAGTGCCGTCCAAGAGCTGCCGTCCCAGCGCGCGACATTGGTGGCGGCCACCCCGTCGACGGACTGGAAACGGCCGCCGACGACGAGCTGGCCGGACGCGGTGCCACACACGGCCGCCACGCGCAGCGTGCCGGTGCCGCCGATGCCGATCCCGCTGCCGATCGGCGCCGTGGCCCCGCTGACCACCTCGCTCTGCACGATGCCACGGGCAAAGGTGTTGCCCAATGCACCGAAGGTGCCACCGAGCACCACCACCGGCGGCAAGGGCCCGGCCCCGTCGCGATCCCAGAGGCAACTGGCGAGCACCGGCGCATCAGCGTCCGGAGTGGCGGTGTCGGACTGGAAGGTCAGGTTGCACTGCGCGGCGACCGTGCCGGCAAGCAGCAGCCAAGCACCCAGCAACCGACCTGGAACAGAACGACAGCAGACGGGATGCATGCAGCGACCTCGGTCAGAAGGAACCGATCGTGTAGACGAGCGCATTGGTGGCGGTAACCAACCACTGGCTGGTGCCACCGGAATCGGGGAACTGCAGCTGGAGTGCCTGTTGCCGCACCGAGGCCCCGAGCAGTGTCGGCACCGCCGGCACCACGAACGAGGTCCGGACCGCACCGGCCTCGGGCACCGCCAACTGCAACAACTCCGGCACCACCAACAGCTGGCACGCGGCCCCCGCGAACGGCAACAGCGAGCTCAACGGGATCGAAGCACCGGTGGTGCCGAACGCGAGCAGCGCCAGCGAATCGTTCGGCAGCCCGGTCACGGTGGCCCGGCAGGTCCCGCCGAGCCACGGCAGCACCTGCGACTGCAAGGTCAGCTGCAGGCTGAACCCACACTGCGGCGCCAGCGAGAGCACGCTGGCTGGACACGAAGTCGAGACCCGCGCGAACCGACAGCGCGGCAGCCCGTCGGCGGTCGTGAAGCGCCCGACCAGGAGCAAATCCCCCGGCAGCGACTGGCCGAGAGCGAACACGGTACCGTCGATGGCGCCGCCCAACGGCGACCAGGAAACCCCGTCCCAGCGCTGCAGTGGCCGCGCGGTGCCCCCCGGCTCGATCCGCGGCCCCGCCACCAGATCCCCGTCGGGCAACACCGCGAGCGATGCCACCGCACCACCCGGCCCCACCCCCAGCGACACCCAACTCACGCCGCTCCAACGCAGCACGCCGGCCGCGGCGAAATCGCCGCCGAGGACAGGTACCCCGTCGGCACCGAAGACCAGCGCGGTCGCACTCGGCTGCGCGAGCCCCAGCTGCGACCAGGCGGTCCCGGTCCACCGCAGCACGGCGTTCGCAGTGCGCGCCCACAGCTGCCCGGTGGGGTCGACGACCAACTGCTGCACCGGGGCGGCCACGCCCGCTCCGAGCGGCGCCCAAGTCGCGCCAACGCGCCGCGCGACGTTCTGCAGCGGGACGCCGTCGAGTGCTTGGAACTGCCCGCCAACGACGAGCTCGCCGCCGGGCAGCATGGCTGCCGCGCTGACGGCCCCGCTGGTCGCCGTGGCCAAGGTGCTCCAGCTGCTGCTGCCGTTCCAACGCTGCAGCACCGGCACCCCGGTTATGGAACTCGAGAACACCTGTCCGCCGGCCAACAGACCACCGTCGGGCAGCGCGAACAGACCGGTCAGGCCGGCGTTGAGCGACGAGGAGGTCGGGAACCCACCGCCGATCGACTGCCAGCTGACGCCGTTCCAGCGGCGGACCAGGCCCGGTAGCGAGAGGCCGCCGCGCGGCGCGACGAAGTAACTGCCGTCGGGCCGCACCGCCAGGAACTCCGTCGACTCCGCCAGGCCCGGGCTCGCCGCCGACCAGCCCACGCCATTCCAGCGGGCCAGCCCGAGGGCGGCGGCGGCACCGAGGCCGGCGAAGGTTCCCGCGGCCACCAGGTCGCCGCCGGCGAGCCATTCGAGGTCATGGATGCTGCCGACCCCCTCGCCGAGCAGCGTCCATACCGCGCCGTCCCACAGCGCCACCCCGTGGTTGTTGCTGAAGCTGGTGAGGCCGCTGGCGGCCAGCAACCCGTTCGGCAATGCCTGCAGCTGGGTGACCTGAAGGAACGGGTCGCCCGACAGTGTGTTCCAGGCCGTGCCGTTCCACCGCGCGACCCGACCGAGCCCCCCGCCCGCGACGCTCTGACCACCGGCGAACAGCTCGCCGCTCGGCGCGCGCGTGAGTGCCAACGGGATGGTCGGGAACAGGGGCCCGAGCAGTGTCCAGCTCGTGCCGTCGAAGCGGATCACGCCGACCAGGTTGCTGGCTGCCGAGAACGACTGCACCCCCGCGGCGAGGTCGCCGTTCGGCAACTCGACGACATCGCCGAAAATCGGCGCGACGAGCGAGGTCGACGCCAACGACGACCAACTGCTGCCGTCCCAACGCGCGATGCCCGCGGTCGGCTGGCCACCGGCAGCGGTGATCGCACCGGTGACGACGATGCCGGTCGGCAGCGCCCGCACCCGGATCGCGTTCGATCCGACCAGTCCGGCCCCGAGCGGCGACCAACTCGAACCGTCCCAACGGGCGATGCGCGCCGCCGCGACCCCGGCGATCGAGGTGAACACACCAGCCGCGTAGAGATCGCCGTTGGCGGCCCGCGCCAGCGAGAGCCCGCTGGGGTAGGGTCCCGCGCCGAACGGGGCCCAGGTGCGCGTCGCCGGATCGTAGAGCGCCAGGTTCTCGGCGAAGACCGTGCCGGCGACGCGGAAGGTGCCGGCGACCAGCAGTCGTTCGGTCAGCGGGCCGGGACCGTCCGGATCGAAGGGGAGTGTGTCGGAGACCGTGCCCTCGACGCCACTGGAGCCGAGCACCACCGGCCAGGGATTGTTGCACTGCCCAACCAACGGCGCCGCCAACGCGAGCGTGGTCAACAGCCAAGACTCGAGCGAGAGACTCGTTCGACGACCCATGTTCATGACGGCCATCAGGCAACAACGATCGCGGTACCCGCCATGCCTTGCGGAGCCGGAAACAGGGTGGGCCGACGGCGTCGGCCAGTCACAACCCCTGCACGCGAGCATGGCTCCCCGACCTGGATCCGTCCAGGCCCACCGATCGTGCCGGTTGCTGGCGCGTCGACGCGGCCCCACGGAACCGGCCGTGCGCGGCCAGCGCCACGAGCATCCCTCCCGGCAAGCGCTATCCTGCCGCCCCGCGCGTGACCGACCCCACCCGAGCCTCGACGCAGCAGTTCGCCGCCGACTTCGCGCGGCTGCCGCAGAGCAAGATCCTGCTCGAGCAGGTCCGGCTCGGCGCGCAACGCAAGGTCGGTGGCCTGTGGGGCGCCTCGGTCGGCCTGCTGCTGGCCGTGCTGCGCCAGCAACACCAGGGCCCGATCCTGGTGCTGACCGCCGACGACGTCGACAGCCTGCAGCTCGGCACCGACCTCGCCGCGTTCGGCGTGCGCGCGCACGTGCTGGTGCGCCAGGAACAGGGCGAGGACGGCCTGCCCGATCCGACCACACAGAGCGAGCGCCAGCGCGCGCTGCAGTTGCACCAGCAGGACCAGGGGCCGCTGCTGTGCGGCATCGAGGCGATGCTGCAGCCGGTGCCGACGCCGAAGAGCCTCGACAAGGCGCAGCTCGAACTGCACACCGGCCAGAGCATCGATCGCAACCAGGTGCTGCAGAAGGCACAGGCGGCCGGGCTGCGCCAGGTGCCGCTGGTGCTCGCACCGGGCGAGTGCAGCGTGCGCGGCGACGTCGTCGACCTGTTCCCGATGGCAGCCGAGGCGGCGGTGCGACTCGAGTTCTTCGACCGCACGCTGGAGTCGATCCGCACCTTCGATCCGGGCAGCCAGCGCACCACCGCGGTGCACGAACGCTTCGTGCTCGCCCTCGGCAGCCAGGGCGAGGCCGAGTTCGGCCCGGTGCTCAAGCACCTGAACCCGAGCCGCACGCTGGTGGTCGCCTACGAGCCGCTGCGCATCGAGGAACGGCAGGCGCGCATCCTCGCGTTCGCCGCCGAACTGCGGCACCCGATCGGCGAGCTGCAGGACACCCTGCGCCCGTGCGCGCGCCTCGACCTGTCGGCGCTGCCGAGCCACGACGTCGACTACAAGATCCTGTCGGCGGGCAGCGCCGCCGGCTCCGGCGAGGCCGATCCCGCCGGCCGCCTGCGCGCGATCCGCGGCGTGCACGGCCGCGTGCTGTTGTTCTGCCGCAGCGACGACGAACGGCAGCGGCTGCAGGAGATCTTCGCCCACAAGCAGGTCGATCTCGCCGCCGAGAAGGTCGAGCTGCTGCCGGGCGCGATCAGCCGCGGCTTCCGCGTGCCCGAGCTGCACACCACCGCGCTGTCGAACATCGAGTTCGCCGGCGTGCCGCAGCAGCCGCGGCTGCGCGAACGGCAGGTGATGCCGAGCCGCGCGATCCAGAGCTTCTTCGAGCTCGGCCCCGGCGACATCGTCGTGCACGCGGTGCACGGCGTGGCGCGGTTCGAGGGCACCGAGCTGGTGCACCGCGGCCAGGGCACCGAGGAGCACCTGCGACTGTGCTTCCAGGACGAAGTCAAGCTGCTGGTGCCGGCCAGCAAGATCCACCTGGTCCAGAAGTACGTCGGCAGCGGCGGCGGCGCCCGCGGGGCCGGCAAGGCGCCGCTCGACAAGCTCGGCGGCAAGGGCTTCCAGAAGCGCAAGGAACAGGTCCAGGAGGCGCTGTTCGATCTGGCCGCCGAACTGCTCGAAGTGCAGAGCAAACGCGCGCTGGTGCAGCGGCCGCCGTACCCGGCCGACCCGATGGAGCGCGACTTCCTCGACGCGTTCGCGTTCCGCGACACCCAAGACCAGATGCGCGCCTGGGGCGAGATCCAGCGCGACCTCGAGCTGGCGGTGCCGATGGACCGGCTGCTGTGCGGCGACGTCGGCTTCGGCAAGACCGAGGTGGCGCTGCGCGCCGCGTTCCGGGTCGCGATCAGCGGGCGCCAGGTCGCCGTGTTGGCGCCGACCACGATCCTCGCCGAGCAGCACACGCGCACGTTCCAGAAGCGCTGCGAGCCGTTCGGGCTGTCGGTCGAGATGCTGTCGCGCTACCGCACGCCGGGCGAACGGCGCGAGATCGAGCAGCAGCTCGCGAAGGGCGCGGTCGACATCGTCGTCGGCACGCACCAGCTGCTCGGTGACGGCGTGCAGTTCCAGGACCTGGGCCTCGTCGTCATCGACGAGGAGCAGCGCTTCGGCGTGCGGCAGAAGGAACGCCTGAAGCAGCTGCGCGCCGAGGTCGACGTGCTGACGCTGTCGGCGACCCCGATCCCGCGCACGCTGCACGGCTCGCTGCTCGGCATCCGCGGCATCAGCACGCTCGATGCGCCGCCGCCCGGTCGGCAGGAGGTCGAGACCCGCGTGCTGTTCCGCGACGACCGCGTGCTGCAGGACGCGCTGCTGCGCGAGCTGTCGCGCGGCGGCCAGGTGTTCGTGCTGCACAACACGATCAAGGAACTGCAGCCGCTCGCCCAGCGCCTGCGGCAGCTGGCGCCGGGCGCGCGGATCACGATCGGGCACGGCCAGATGACCGAGAAGGAGATCGAGGCGACGGTGCGCGCGTTCGTGCGCGGCGACTTCGACGTGCTGGTCTCCACCACCATCGTCGAGAACGGCCTCGACATCTCGCGCGCCAACACGATCCTGATCGACCAGGCCGACCACTTCGGCCTCGCCGAGCTGCACCAGCTGCGCGGCCGCGTCGGCCGCAGCAGCGAGAAGGCGTACTGCTACCTGCTGCTCGACCGCGACTCGCCGCCCGGCATGGAGGCGAAGGCGCGGCTGAAGGCGCTCGAGGAGTTCTCGCACCTCGGGGCGGGCTTCGCGATCGCGATGAAGGACCTCGAGATCCGCGGCGCGGGCAACCTGCTCGGTCCGCAGCAGTCGGGCCACATCGCCTCGGTCGGCTACGACATGTACTGCCAGCTGCTGCGCTCGGCGGTCGAGTCGGCGAAGCTGCAGAAGCCGATCGCGGCCGTGCACGTGGTCGAGGTCGACGTCGACCTGCGCCTGCAGGCGTTCCTGCCGCAGGAGTTCCTCGCCGATCCGCGCCAGCGCCTGGAGCTGCTGCGCGAGATGGACGAGGCGACCGACGACGACAAGCTGCACGAACTCGAGGCCGAGCTGAAGGACCGCTACGGCAAGCTGCCGCCGCCGGTGCGCACGCTGCTGCGCGTGTTCCGGCTCAAGCACGGGCTGATGGCGATCGGCGTGCACGGCGTGCAGTGGGTCGAGCAGGACCGCGTCGTCGTGCGCCATCCGCCCGGGGTGCCGCTGGGCGGGGCGTGGATCGACTGCTTCACCGACGTGCGCCCGGTCGAGGCCGGCAAGACCCACCTGATGCTGCCGCCGCTGCGCGCCGGCAAGGCGTGGCAGGCCGAGGACGTGCTCGAGTACCTGCTGCAGGCCCTCGGCGGCACGCTGCCGCCGCGGCGCCAGGCGCGGCAGGCGCCGGCCGCGGCCAAGCCGCCGAGCGCGCCGGCGCGGCGACGGCCGAACGTCGGCCGCAAGCCGCTGCCCTGGGAGTGAGACGCGGCTACAGCGCGCCGACCGTCAGCTCGAGCGCGTTGCTGCTGGTCAGGCGCACGATCGCACCGGCCGGATCGAGCTCGACGCCGACGACCTGGCTGCGCACGACGATGCCGGCGACGCCGGGACCGCGCGGCAGGGTGATCGTCGCCGCCGCAACGCCATTGGCAGGCAGCAGCAGATCCACCAGCACCGGGTCCACGAACAGCCCGCAGCCGGCGGCCCCCAGCGGCAGCGGCACGTTGTTCGGCTGCAGGCCGACGAGATGCACGGCCAACGACGGAGTCGTGAGGCCGGAGGCCAGCGATCGGAAGGGCGCGCCGGCCCACGGCAGCGAGTCCGACGCCAGCGTCACCGGACCGGCTCCGCCGCTGCAGCCAGCGCCAGCCGTGGCGAGCGAGGCCGGACACGTGGCCGCCGCTCGCGCGAGACCAGCACTGACGAAGCCACCCGCCGTGGCGAAGCTGCCGCCGAAGAACACGGTGCCATCCGCGCTCGCCGCGAGGGTCCACACCGACTCGCCCTGCAGGCCGAGCAACGGCCGCCAGCTGGTGCCGTCGAACTGCGCCAGGCCGGTGGCTGGCTGGCCGAACACGCTGCTGATGGCGCCGCCCACCACGAGGTCGCCGTTGGGCAGGAAGGCCGCGACGTTGAGGGCCCAATCGATCGGTGCGGCGACCACCGCCGGGACCCAGGCACTGCCGCTCCAGCGAGCGAGCCTCGTGGTCAACGACGGGAAGAAGCCGACGGCGAAGACCTCGCCGTTCGCGTCGACGGCGAACCGACGCACGAGATGCGATGCGAATGGCACCGCCTGCAGGACTCCCCCCGAGTAGCGGTAGGTGCCGAAGCCGCCACCGACCAGCACGTCGCCGCTCGCCTCCCGCGTCATCGCCAGCGCGTTGCCGGGCGGGGTCAGACCGGTCCACGTCAGGCCATTCCAGACGCCGAGGAAGGGATTGCTCCCACCACCACCGACCAGCACCTCACCAGCGAGGTTGACGGCGATCACGCCCGGTGCCTGCGCCACCCCGGCGCCGAGCGTTGACCAGGCGCTGCCGTTCCAACGCGCGACGTTCTGGGCCGATGCGCCGCCAGCACTGCCGAACTCGCCGCCCACCAGCAGGTCGCCGTTCGGCGCCAGCGCCAAAGCCAGGACCGGACCGCTGACACCGGCGCCGAGCGGCGCGTAGGTCGAGCCGTTCCAGCGCGCGATGTTGTTCACCGCGACTCCGCCCAGCATCGAGAACCTCCCGCCGAGCACCACCTCGCCGCTCGGCAGCCGCAGCGTGGCGTGCACGATCGGGGCAGCCGGAGCTCCCAGGGCCACCCAGCTCTGGCCGTCGAACCGAGCGACCCGAGGGTCGACACCGCCGGTCAGGAGGTCGCCGTTCGCCGCGATCTGGAGGCATTGGACCGAGCCCGGGCCACCGGTCCCGACCGCGGACCATCCCGAGCCGGTGAAGCGCACCAGCGAGCTGGTGCCGGCATTCTGCGGCGCACCACCGACCAGCAGCTCCCCCGCCCCAGACACCCCCAGCGCCAGATTCACCGAGGAAACGGGAGGGATGAGCTGGGCCGAGAACTGGAACGCGGTGCCGGCATCGGCGTAAACGGCGAGCCGGGACGGGATGGTCAGTTGGGCGAACACCAGGTCGCCGCTCGGCAAGGCCGTCATCGCGCCGATGGGCCCGGCCTGTCCGGCCGCCGACCACGCCAGTCCGTTCCAGCGCGCAATCGGCGACACCGTGGAGCCGGGACCGGACTGCACACCGACCGCGACCAGGTCCCCGTTCGGCATCGGTTGCAGGTGTCGCACGCTGCTCCAGCCGAAGTTCGCGCCCATCGACGACCACGTCGTGCCGTCCCAGCGGGCCAGGTTGTCCACCGCCGCGCCGCCGGCGACCGTGAACACGCCGGCCGCGATCAGGTCGCCGTTCGACAGTCGACGCAGGGCATTCACGCGGCTCGTGGAGCCCTGGCCCAGATCGCCGATCGACGACCAGACGCTGCCGTTCCAGACCGCCAGGTTGCGGACGGTGACGCCGCCGATCGCCGTGAACGAACCGCCGACCACGAGGTTGCCGTTCGGCAGCTCGGCCATCGCCTCGATCGTTCCCGCTGCGAGCCCACTGCCCAGCGGCTGCCAGGTCGCTCCATCCCAGCGCGCAATGCGGTTGGTCAGGGTCGCGTCGGCGAGGGTGAAGTCCCCGGCGGCGAACACGGTGCCATTGCTCATCGACTGCACCACGCGCACCACGCCGTTCGGCCCGCCAGCCGCCGGGCCGGGTTGCCAGGCCAGCGGACAAGGCCCCTGCCCGACCGCGACCGCTGCCAAATGGAGACCGAGCCATTGCGGCAGCCCAAGGTAGAGCGCGTGACGACACGCGGATCGCGATTGCTTCATGGTCGCGGCATAGGCCGGCACCGGCATTGGGTAACGCGGCAGGACGATGCTAGCAGCAGGCAGGCTCGACAGTATGGCCGGTCGCCAGCTGCCGCGGGACCGAGGTCACAACGGGGCGGTTGCAACGGTATGGTTGTTGGAGATCAGCGGCCGGCCAACGGCTTCCACCCGGCGGCCGTCGTGAGGGACCGTCCGATCGCCGACGGAGCATCCGGAATCCGTCAGACAATCACACGCTTCCGGACCGCCCCGGACCCGAACCAACGCCCCGCCACCCGAGGCCTCCATGTTCCTGCGTACCATCGCCGTCCTGTCCGTTGCACTGACCACCGCCGCCGCCCAACAACTGGTCGCCGAACTCGATCCGGCGCCGGCCACGATCGTGACCACGAACGCCCAGCACGCGCTCGCGGGCCCCGGCCACGTGTGGTTCACGGCCGAGGCCCCCGGCCTCGGCCGCGAGCTGTTCCGCACCGACGGCACGGTCGCCGGCACGTCGCTGTGGCTCGACCACCGGGCCGGCGCCGCCTCCAGCTCGGCGCGCGCGCTCGCCGTGGTCGGCAACCGGGTCGTGTTCCATGCCGTCAACCCGCTCGCCAACGAGTTCGCGGTGTTCTCCAGCGACGGCACCGCGGCCGGCACCGTGCGCATGCACGGTCCGCTCGACCACAACACGAGCGTGCGCGTGCTCGGCAGCGCCAACGGCCGGCTGGTCCTCGTCGACAACCGCGCCAACTGGCGCGTCATCACGACCGACGTCAACGCGGGCGGCTCGACGATGATCGGCTCGTTCCTCGAGGTCGGCGCCGCCGTCGAACACAACGGCGAACTGCTGCTGCTCGGCCGCTGGGACGATTTCGGCCTGTGGGCCAGCAACGGGACCACGCTGTTCGGGCGGCGGCCCCTCGGCGGCATGGCGGTCAGTGGCTTCGCGGCCCTCGGCGGCCTGCAGTACTTCCTGGTCGATGATCCGACCACCCAGACCTGGCTCTGGCGCACCGACGGCTCGGCGGCCGGCACCATGCAGGTCGTGGCGCTGGGTTCGACGCAGGGGCAGAGTTCGATCGCGACCTTCGGCGCCCAACTGCTGATCGGGGCCAGCAACGCGCTGTTCGTCAGCGACGGCACCGCCGGCGGCACCACGTTGGTACAGCCCGGCTCGTTGACGCGCTCGGTCACCTCGCTCGGCAGCGTCGCGCTGTTCACCCGCCGGGTGGCGGGCGGCATCCAGCAGGAACTCTGGCGCACCGACGGCACACCGGCGGGCACGCAGCTCGTGTTCGGCCCGCCCCACACCTACCAAGGAATGGTCGCCGCGCAGGGTTGCGCATTCGCCTTCGCAACCGATGCGACCGGCTTCCATCATCTGCTGCGAACGGACGGTACGGCCGCCGGCACGTGGCTGCTGCCCATGCTGACCCGTCCGGACCAGTCGTCGCTCGCCCCGCTCGGCGCCAACGCCATCGTGACCGGCGCGCTGCGGCCCCCGTTCGCCAACACCGTCGAGGCCTACGTGACCGACGGCACGGTGGCGGGCACGAGCCAACTGCTGCAGGTCCAGGGTGGGCCGGGAGTGCGCAGCACCGGCCGGAGCACCGCCGTCGGGGAAACCTTGCTCTTCGTCGCCGAGACGGCGGCGACGGGCAGCGAACTGTGGCGCACCGATGGCACCGCGGCGGGCACCCAGCTGGTGCAGGATTTCGCGCCCGGCCCGGCCAATGGCATCGCCGAAGTGGTGACGTACCGCGGCGAGGCCTGGTTCATCGCCGGCAACCGATTGTGGCGCTCGGACGGCACGGCAGCCGGCAGCAGCATCGCGCTGCAACCGGATCCCGCCGCGAACTCTCTGTTCGGACTGGTCGCCAACGAGGACTGGCTGCTGTTCACGTCGACGAACACTCTGTCGCAGCGGCTCTGGCGCAGCGACGGCACGGTCGGCGGCACGCAACAACTCGACGTGGCCGCGCCGTGGCAGTTCTTCCAGAGCTGGCGCCAGCTCGGCAGCCGGACCTTCTACCTGAAGTCCGAGGGCAGCAATCGCCGCCTCTGGTGCACCGATGGCACCGCCACCGGCACGACGGATCTGGGCCTCGCCTTCGGCATCGTCAGCGAAATCGGCCCGCGGCTCGTGTTCGTGCGGCAGGTCATCAGCGGCTTCCAACTGGTGTCGACGACCGGTACGGCCGCCAGCACCATCGTGCTCGGCATCCTGCCGATGCCGCCGCAGGCGACCGCTGCCACCGACAGTCGACTGGTCTGGGCCGACGCGACGGGCGCGGTGTATGCGACCGATGGCCTGCTGCCGCCCGCAGCGCTGCCGGTGCCGATCGTGCGCCAGCCGCCGGTGCGGGGCGAGACCGCCGTGTATCTGGTCAGCGAAGATCCGGTGGCGGGCCGCCGCCTCTACCGCACCGACGGCACCGTGGCCGGCACCAGCCTCGCCGCGACGATCGGCGCGAACACCGCCGGCGCGCTCACCGTCGCGACGATCGGCGCCGGCAACCGTCTGTTCCTGGCCGGCAGCGACGGGGGCAGCGGAAACGAGCCGTGGATCAGCGACGGTAGCCAGGCGGGCACCTATCGCCTCGCCGATCTCCATCCGAACGGCAACTCCAACCCGGCGTGGCTCGGCACCGCCGGCCAGGTCGGCTACTTCGTCGCCGACGACGGCCAGCGCGGCCGCGAGCTGTGGAAGGTCGACCTCGGCGCGGTCGGCGCGGCCAACGTGCAACCGTTCGGCGTCGGCTGCAACGGAGCCGCCGGCGAGCCGCGCCAGTTCGCCGGGAACCTGCCGCGCCCCGGCACCAACCTCTCGCTCGGCATCGATCGGGCGCCACCGTCGTCGTTCGCGCTGTGGCTGTTCGGCACCGGCATCGGCAACCAGCCCGTCGGTGGCGGCTGCACGGTGCTGGTCCAGGACCTCTACTTCATCCTCTGGAACGTCACCGACGCCGCGGGTCGCGCCACGGTGCAGCTCGCCTTGCCGGCGAACCCGGCCCTGATCGGCATGATGGCGACCTCGCAAGGTTCGATGCTCGACCCGCTCGGTGCGTCGGCGTTCGGGACCTCGGTGACGCCGGGCCTGCTGCTCGTGATCGGCGCCTGACGCGCGGCCTCATTGGCAGGATTCCTGCCTGAGCCGGCAATGCCAGCCGGGCGCATCGGGGAAATGGGACGGCCTATCGACGGCGGCCGCAGGTCGCGGTTTGATGTTCGCCCGCCAAGGGAAGCCCGCTCATGCCACGATCCAACCTGCTCGCAGCCATTGCGGCGCTCCTCCCTGCCAGCGTCGCGGTGACCCAATCGACGATCGCCCCGCCGAACTACGCCGCCGCCGAAGGCAACACCAGCAACGCGTTCCCGTGGCACCGCGGCCCGAACAGCATGCGGATCCAGTTCGTGCACGACAGCACGACGTTCACCAGCCAGGGCGCCGCCGGCCGCATCGTCATCCATCGGCTGCGCTACCGCCCCGATGCCGGCAGCACTGGCGAGTCGTGGACCGGCGGCTCGTGGCCGAACGTGCGTATCGACATGGCGACCTGCCCGTTCGACTACCTCGTGCCGAGCGCGACATTCGCGCAGAACCGCGGTGCCGACGTCGTAACCGTGCACGACGGGCCGGTCGTGGTGGCACCCGGCACCGGCCTGGGCTCGGGCCAGCCGCTGCCGTTCTACATCGACATCGAGCTGCTGCGCCCGTTCGTGTACGACCCGGCGCAGGGCGATCTGCTGGTCGACATCCAGCTCGACGGCAACGGCTGGAGCGGCCAGAGCCGCGTCGCCGACCACGTCTCGACGCCGACCAACAACCCGCGCGGCAGCCGCATATACAGCACCGCCGGGGCTGCGGCCACCACCGGCACGATCGGCACCAACTACGCGCCGGTGTGCGAGTTCGTCTACGCGCCGGGCAACGCGCTCTACCCGGCCTTCGTCGCCACGCCGAGCCGCGGCGCAGCGCCGCTGCTGGTGCAGTTCACCGACAGTTCGTTCTCGCCGGCCCCGGCCGGCGTCACTGCGTGGGCGTGGGACTTCGACAACAACGGCACCGTCGACTCGACGCTGCGCAACCCGACCTTCACCTACACCGGCTGCGGCGACTTCACCGTCTCGTTGCGCGTCACCGACGCGGGCGGACCACGAACGGTGACCCGATCGGCCGCGGTGCGCACCGACGAGTTCACCGTCGACTTCACGGTGCAGCCGCTCGGCAACAACCTGTTCCAGCTGAATGCGACGAGCTCGTTGCCGGCCGGCGGCTGGAGCTGGGACGTCGACGCCGATGGCAGCATCGAATCGACGCAGCAGAGTCCGGTGCTGGCGCTCGGCAACGGCTGCAGCCGCGTGATCCGTCTCGCCGCGGCGCGCAACTGCCGCACCGCACAGCGGACCAGGCTGGCGCTGCTGTCGCCGCGCGCGCTGGCGACCGACCTGCAGGCCGGCACCGGCACGGTCTCGGCACAGACCGTCGGCTGCCTGTTCGACGTGCAGGTGGTGGCGAGCGAGGGCATCACCGTCTGCGGCCTCACCACCGCGACCTACAGCGGCTCCGGACCGTTCACGGCGACCGTGCACGTGACCGACGGCAGCTATGTGGGCAAGGCCGCTGCCCCGGAGCAATGGCGCCTGGTCGGCACCGGCACCGGCACCATGAACGGTGGCAGCGTGTTCGCACCGAGCCGCAACGAGGTCGTGCTGGCGACGCCGTTCTACCTGCCGCCGGGCAACTTCGGCCTCGCCGTGCACCACACGGTCGCCAACGACAACGCCTTCATCGCCTACGTGCAGGGCACTGCCGGTCCGTTCGCCGATGCCGCCCTGCGCATCCATCCGCAACCCGGCCAGGCGGCCGGGCTCGCCCAGGACGGGCTGTTCACCAATGCGACGCTGTCGCCGCGGCAGTGGAGTGGACAGCTGCATTACACGCAGCGCTCGCTGAGCAACCTCGGTGGCCATGGCTTCCTCGGCACCGGGTGCGCCGGCAGCAGCGGCGTGCCGCGCAACACCAGCAGCGCGCCGCCGCGCCTGGGCAACGTGCTCGCGGTAGCGCTGGACAACCTGGCGCAGAACGCGGTGCTCTACTGGTGGGGCTTCAGCAGCACGACCTCACCGCTGGGGCCGCTGCCGTTCGACCTGCAGGCGATCGGGGCGCCGGGCTGCATGATCCGCACCGGCATCGATGCGAGCGTGCTGCTGACCGGCAGCAACGGCATCGCGACGTTCGGCTTCGCGCTGCCGAACAACGGCAACCTGCTCGGCACGCAGTTCTTCAGCCAGGGACTGTCGCTCGACCCGGCCGGCAATGCGCTGGGACTGGTCGCCACCGACGCCGCCGGGTTCGTCGTCGGACAGTGAGTGCTGCCTTCCGGGGAAACCCGGAGCCGCGGATGCGGAACCGCTGCGCCGCGTCGGAAACTGCGGCTGCCCTGTCGCGCCGCCGACGCCGTTCGCTACCGTCCCGGAGCTCTCGCAATCCAACCGGAGAATCCAATGGCTGATTACGTAGCGGATCTGAAGAAGTACGTCCCCGCCCCCAACGAGAAGGCGATCGCCGGCCTGGTCAAGCACTTCGGCATCGCGCTGAAGGAAGGCAGCGACTCGTCGTTCGTGTCCGTGACCGACAAGGCCGAGGTCGGCCGCGTGCGCGACAACTTCCTGAAGAAGAAGTGCGGTCTGACGCAGGCCGACACCGAACTCGACGCGGCGATCCAGGAGATCGGCACCCGCATGAAGGCCGAGCACCGCAAGCACCGCGTCGTGTTCTGCTACCTGCTCGCGGAGAAGTTCGGCAAGCTCGGCCTGTTCGGCGGTTGAGCGGCCCTGTTCGGCGGTCGAGCGGCACTGTTCGGCGGCCGAGAGGTTGATCCCGGCCGCCGCGCGCGGATCACTGCAGCTGGATCCGCAGCGCGTTCGAGAACGACAGCGGCACGGTCGCCGCGAGGTCGTACGCCGCGAACTGCGCATACAACGTCTGGCCGCTCAGCGACGGCACGTTCGGCAGCGGCAGCGGGATCCGCTTGGTGCCACCCGGCACCAGCCAGTGCCAGTCGGCCATGCCGGTCGGGAAGGCGACGAAGGACGGCGACAGCGCCAGCTCGAGGCCCGGCAACACCGCGGTGCCCTGGTTCGGCGCCGTGTCCCACAGCAGGAACGTGAACGCCGTCGACGGCGCCCGCTCGAGCGTCAGCTGGAACCACGGCTCCCCTACGCGCGGCGCCACCGGCGCTTGCGCGACCATGGTGGCCTGACCGATCGACGTGACGAGCCTGCCGTTCTGCGAACCGAGCGTCGGCCGATCGAACGGCATCGCACCGGCGGCGAGGCGCGGATCGGTCAACGTGTTCAGCAGCGCGACGATGGCGTCCTTCTCCGGGATCGTGTAGTTGCGCGGCGTCAGCAGCGCCGCCTGGTTGTCGTGGAAGTCACCGCCACGATCGTAGAAATCGAGCACGTCGTGCAGCGTGTTGACACTGCCGTTGTGGAAGTAGGGAGCAGCCAGGGCGACGTTGCGCAGGCTGGCGACCCGGAACTTGCCCTGGTCCCCCGGCAGGGAGGTCACCAGCAAACGGCCCGGGTCTTCGTGCGACGGGCGCACGCCGACGTTGTGGAACAGCAGCAGCGTCGGCACCGGCGAGCTGTAGGGCCCGCCCCCCTGGTTGGTCAGCTGACCGACCTTCGGGCCTTCCATGCGCACCCGCGTCTCGAAGTCGCCGTGGCAGGTGCTGCACGAGGTGGCGCCGTTGGCCGGCGAGTTGAACAGCTGCAGGCCGAGCTGCTCCTGCGGGGTCAACTGCGCGAGGCCGTTCAGGTAGCGATCGAACTTCGACTGGTCGGAGTTCAGCGTGCGCATGTAGCTGGCGATCGCCTGCGCCACCCGCCCCTGGGTGATCTGGGTGCTGCCGAACGCGAGCTGGAACAGATCCGGGTAGGTGCGGCCGTTCACGAACGTCTGCAGCCGCGCCGGCAGGTTGCTCGCGAACACCAGCGGGCTGGCCCCGGCGAGCTTCTGCACCACGTCGGTCCAGGTGCGCCCGATGTGGCCCATCTCGACCGGATTCAGCGGCGGGGCCGCGACCAGGTCCTCGAGCGACTGCTTGCTGCCGTCGTACATCAGCGACGAGTGATAGCCCGAGTTGACGACGGTCGGCGCCCGCCGTCCCGTCACCGCGGCGCCGAAGCCGTGCGCCGGCGAGCCGAACGCGACGCCGTTGCCGGTGATCGAGGCGATGCCCGGCGAGCCACGCTGGTCGTCGGCGGTGCCGAACACCCCGTCCGCGCCCGGATTGACGCCGTCGCTGGTGCGCCCATCGACGCCACCGCGCGTGAAGTCATGGCACGTGGCGCAGGCGACCGTGCTGGTCGAGGACAGCTGCTCCTCGAAGAACAGCGCCATGCCCAGCAGCTCCTTCTGCGGCGTCGACGGATTGCCGGTCGGCGACGGCGGCGGCGGGAAGTTGGTCTGGGCGACCGCGGCGGCAAGCAACAACGACGCAGATCCTAGAGCGCGAAGCATCGGGACTCCTGTTTACGTTTCCTTCGATCCGAACGACGACACTGCCCTGGCACCGGGCAGAGCCTGCAGTATCACCGTCGACCGCAGATGGTAACCGCGTGGGGCCAAACGGGACAGGTGCCGAGTTCGACGGCGGCCGGTGCCGCGGTCAGCGCGCGCAATCGCACACTCGAGCCCGCCGCCTACCAGCGGCCGACATGACCAACCGCAGGAGCATCGGCGGCGAGGGCCAGGCGATCGGGATCGACGGCCCAGGCCGCCGCCAGCGCGTGCACCGTCGCCCGGTCCGGCCACCATTTCACCTCGTCGTCGGACTGGTCGCGCGGGTCGTCGACGAAGCAGCCGAGCGCGTGCTCGTCGGCCGTCACCTCGCCGACCCACAGCTGATGGCCGCGGTCGCCGACGTAGGCATAGGCGCGTTCGACCGCACCGCCCGCTGCCCGCGCCCAACCGTGCACGTCCCCATCGCTGTCGCTGGCGAACCAGCAGACGTTCCCGAACTGCCGGCTCAGGCGCTCGAGCAGCGGCAGCAGGTCCTGGTCCGGGTCGCTGTGCCGTCGCAGGTCGGCGCCGGTCACCAGCACGAGGCCGCCCACCGGCGGACTGACGAACGCACCCTGCGCGGCGACCTCGGCGAGTCCAGCGGCCCAGTTGGCCGGCAGCACCGTGCGCAGGCCGAGCGCTCTCACCACGGCGTGGCTGTCGGCGCTGGTCACCGCGAGCCAGACCGCATTGCGGCCGAACGCCCGCGGCGCATCGGCCGCAGCATCGGGGCGGGCGGCACGCGCCCGCGCGGTGGCCCCTCAAGTGGAGCCGGGCTCCTGTTCGCGGCGCCGGCGCACGATGCGTTCCCAGGCCAGCAACCCGTAGACCAGCACGAAGCCGGTCAGACCGAGCGCCATGACGAGGCCGATAATCATCGAGCGGCTCCGTTGGCAGTGCAGTGGCTCACGCGGCCGCGATGTTAGGGCGCGCGGTGGTCGCGACCAAGCTGGACGAGCGGCGGCAAGCCCCATTTGGCGCGCTCGGCGTCGGTAGTGTGCGGATCGACGGGCCAGCCGGGCACCGTGCCATACTTCTGCGGCTGGCCGGCCAGCTGGCGCAGGCGATCGAAGCTCTTGGCCACCAGGGGGCGCGCCGCGGCCGACTTGGCGCTGGCCGCGAACGCCAGCAGCTGCGCCACCTCGACCTCGGCGCGGGTCGGGCCCAGCAGCAGGATCGCCGCCGCCGCCAGCTGGTCGTCGACGGCGACGATGGCCCGGCTCTGGTGCAGCAGCAGCAGCTCCGCCAGCTGCGCGGCCCGGCCGTCGGCGTGGTCGGGAACCACGCGCAGGGCCGCCCGCAGACGTTCGTTGGGATCCGCGATCATCGGTCACCGCAACAGCGGCGCGATCGCCGCCGCCAGCGCCTTGCCGAGCTCGGCCGGCGCCGCGTCGCGCCGGGCCAACACCAGCGGCGTGCCCTGCCGTTCGGCCGCGCGCAGCACCGAGAGCAGCAGTTCGGGCAACCCGGCGTCGGCGAACAGCACCAGCTTGCTGCCGCGCTCGGCGGTGTGCTGCTGAGCCGCCGCCACCACCACCGCCAGCTCGGTCGGCGTGACCGGCGCACCGTCGAGGCCGATGTCGTCGCCGACCCCGAACACGATCGCCTGCGGCCGATAGCCATCGGCGTAGCAGGTCGAGAACAGCCGCCACTGCTGCATCGGCGAGCCGTCGGCGGTCGGCAGGCAGGGCACCGTCACCGGACGGCGCAGTGCGATCTGCAACTCGGTGGCCAGCCGCAGTTCGAGGTGATCGTGGGCCTGGCCGCGGTCATAGAGCGGCTGGCCACCGAGCAGGAACACGCGCGGCTCGGGCTGGCGCAGATCGTGCAGACCACGTGGGCCGCGCACCAGTTGGCCGAGCGCTTCGCTCGGCTGGGCCCCGGCGCGCCGGCCGAACAGCGCTACCGACGGCGCGTCGGCGTCGTTCCGAGCCGCCGCGGCGCCGTAGCCGATCGCGCCGACCAGCGCCAGCAACACCGCGCGATGCCACCAGCGCGGCCACGAGCAACCCGGCAGCAGGCACAGACCCAGCCAACCCAGCATCGCGCCGAGCCGCGGCCACTGCAGATCGTGCGGGAACTGCCGCACCAGCAGCGCCGCCAGCACCGGCGTCAGCACCAAGAACAGCGCCGCCTCCGCGAGCAGCCGCGGTGCGCGCCGACCGGCAGCGAACGCGCCGCCGGCGACCACGAGGCCACCGAGACCACCGAGCAGCGCCCAGCACCAGCGCGCCCAGCGCCACGCCCCGGCCTGACCACGATCCTGGATGCGCAGGCCGTGCACGATCGCATTGCCGCCGCGCGCGACCAGCGTGACCATGCCGTACTCGTCGTCCGCCTCGCACCACGGTTGCCACTTGCCGGCCACGTTCGCGCGCAGCATGCGGCCGCGGCCCTGCACCCACACGGTGGCGACGAGGCCGGGCGCCAGCTCGACGCCGCCGGGGCGCCGGCCAGCCACCGCATCGAGCTCATGCCGCCACGGCGCGCCGTCCTGCACCGTCGACAGGCGCAGCGAGGTGAAGCGTTCGGTGAACGGCACCAGCGCGTCGTCGACCAGCCGCGGCTGCACCTGGCGCAGCAGCAGATCGACCTCGGTGCGTTCGGCCAGTTCGATCTCGAGCTGCAGGTCGAAGTCGGCGAACAGGAACGGCAGGAAGCACCAGCGCGCCTCGGTGACCTCGATCGGCTGGTCGGCGGAGCGCGCCAACACGAAGTCCTTGCCGTGCAGATGCGGCTGCCGCAGCCCCGGTGGCACGAGGCCGGCGAGCAACCAGCCGGCGAGTGCGCCGCCGACGACGAACAGGCACAGCGCGAGGGAGGTGGACCGCATTCGAGGTGGTGCAATGTAGTCGGCACGTGGGCCGGCGTCACCGCCGCGCTGGCCAGGCACGCGGCGCCGTCCTACCGTGGTAGCCGTGAACGCCACCGAGTGGATCGTCGATCGCGCCGCGCTGCACGCCTCCATCGCCGCCGGCACCCGCCTCGCCGCCATCGACGGCAAGCTGGTCGCCGTCGATCGGCTCGCGGCGGCCCCCCAGGCAGTCCGGCTGCGCGGCACGCTGCTGCCGGGCTTCGTCGATCTGCAGGTCAACGGTGCCGGCGGCCGCAGTTGCGACGAAGGCAGCGACGACGCACTCGACACCGTCGCGCGCGCGGTCTGGAGCGGCGGCGCGGTCGCGTTCCTGCCGACCTTGATCACGGCGCCGTGGCCGCGGCTGTTGCAGCAGGTCGACGCGGTGGCGGGCTGGATCGAACGCTGGCGCGACCAGGGCGCCGAGCCACTCGGGCTGCACCTCGAAGGGCCGTTTTTGCTCACCAGCGGCGCGCACGATGCGAGCTGCTTCGTCGATCCGACCCCCGAACGGGTGCAGCAGCTGTTGGCCGCGGCGCGCGGCAAGCTGCGGCTCGTGACGCTCGCACACGCGCGGCCCGGTGCGGCGGCGGCGACCGCGCAGCTGGTCGCGGCCGGGGTCACGGTGGCGCTCGGGCACTGCGATCGCAGCGATGGTTTCGCGGCCTGCGTCGACGCCGGCGCACGCGCGGTGACGCATCTGTTCAACGTGATGGGTCCGCTCCACCACCGCGACGTCGGCACGGCGGGCTTCGCGCTCGACGACGAACGGGTGCGCTGCCCGCTGATCCTCGATGGGGTGCACGTGCACCCGGCGATGGTGCGCAACGCGTTCAAGATCCTCGGTCCCGATCGCATGGTGCTGGTCAGCGACGCGGTCGGTGCGGCCGGCATGCCGGATGGCGACTACACGCTGTCGGGGATCGCGGTGCGCGCCAAGGATGGGGTCGTGCGCGATGCGCAGGGCCGGCTCGCCGGCTCGGCGCTGACGATGGCGCTGGCGGCGCGCAACTTCCTGCGCATGGTGCCGATGGCCGGGCCGTGGACGCTGGCGCGGGTCGCGGCCGGCAATCCGGCGGCGTTGATCGGGGCGGGCGGCTACGGCGAACTGGCGGCCGGCAAGCGCGCGGCGTTCACGCTGCTCGGCGATGACGGTGCGTTCACCGCGGTGCGGTAGGGCTGGGCACTCACTCAGTCTGGCCACCTCGGTAGCCCACGATCAGGTTGCGCAGCTCCCGCGCGCCGTGGACCACGGTCAACACATCGATGCCTACCTCGTTGGGTTGGTAGAGCACCAGCCAATCGAAGACCGTCCACCAGCGCACGCTCTCACCGGTCAACTCCGAGCGCACGCGACCGAGCCCTGGCCGCCCGGCTAGGCGCAGGAACGCCTGCGAGAACGCATCGTGCAACTTCATTGCGCGATCCAGTCCATCCCGGCTCGCCACGAACTCCAGCGCCGACTCGACATCGCGGGCCGCGGTGGCAGTGAGGCGGTAGCTCGCGGTCACTCCGCCTTGCCTAGCAACCGTTCGCGCAGTCGCTGCATGACGACCGGCCCGTCCTCGACCCTGCCGGCATCTAGATCCTGAATCGCCCGCGACACCAGCTTGCGCAACCAGCCCCGGACTCGCTCTCGGGCCACCGGCGGCACATCGAGGGGGGCGTCCGCTTTGTGATCCAGCAGCCACCGTTCCAACTGCTGCTGTAGCTCGGATTCCTCGAGCAGGCGCAATCCCTCGCGGACCACCTCGCTGGCCGTGCGGTAACGACCCGAAGCGACGAGCTGGTCGACGAAGGCGTCTTGGTGCTGGGGAAGCGAGACGTTCCTGGTCTGCCGCTCTGCCATGGCCTCAACCTAGCCGAGGCGATCACTGTGTCAATAGATGCCACAGGCCGATGCCTCCACTGCCGCCGGCCGCTCGGGATCGTCGGGGCAGTGGTCGGCACCGAGCTGTGGCGCACCGACGGCACCCAGGCTGGCACCAACCTCGTCGCCGACGTCGTGCCGGGTCCGGTCTCTTCGTGTTGTCACGCGGCAAACTGATGTGCGGCGCTTGGCACGAGCAGCCGGGCCGGGAGGCGAGGATCCTCGATCTCGCCGACGCGGCGCGTCAGGTATTCCACGCAGATCGACCGGTAGTGGCGGCCTTGGTCGACGACACCGACCTTCTCGACACTCAATACTTTCTGGCCGCGCAGGAAGCGGTTCAGTTCTTCGGTCGCTTCATCGTCGCCGTCCATCAGGATCGCGAACACGTGCATCTGCATAGGTCAGTTCCTCACTCTGTGCGCACTCACCCTGGTGCCGCTCCGCTCGGCCTGCGGCTCCGGCGCCCCCGCTGCGGGCCTCCGGGCCTACGCCTCAGGCCTACCTACGCTCTGGTACTTGGCTCATGGCAGAACTGGGGTGCACACGACCCGGAACCCGGCGCTGCGGCTCACATTCGTCGGGTCGACGCCGGTGCGGGACGCGGACCGGCAGTAGGAGGAGTTGACGAGAAAGTCGCCGCCGCGGAGGACCCGGTACGGACCGCTGGAACCGAGAACATACGGATCTGTGACGGGTCCAGCCGGGTAGTTGTTGGAGCCATCCCAACCATCGAGACACCACTCCACCACGTTGCCATGCATGTCGTACAGCCCCCACGCATTGGCTACATAGCTGCCCACTACCACTGTCTGCACCCAAAGCTGGTTCGAGCAAATACTGCCGGTGTGGTTGCTGGCGCTGAAGTTCGCTTGCCCGCAGGCCAGCGTCGCCCCGTAGTGGAACTCCGTCGTCGTTCCCGCGCGGCAGCAGTACTCCCACTCCGCTTCCGTCGGCAGTCGGTACTCGTATCCCGGCGGCAATCGACTCGCAGCAGCTTCCTGAACCGTCAACGCATCGCAGTAAGCCACGGCTGCGTTCCACGACACCTGCTCCACCGGCCGGTTGGCCGCGTTGGGCCAGGACGCGCCCTGGTGGTGGGACGGATTGTTGCCCATCACCGCTTGGTACTGCGCCTGCGTCACCTCGTTTCTCCCCATCCAGAACGGCTGACTGATCGTCACCTGATGCACGGGCTGAGCCTGCGACTGGTTGAAGTACGGGGCCACGTTCAGCGGCGTCACCGGCGACCCCATCTGGAACGTCCCCGGTGCGATGGCCGCCATGTTGAGCGCCGGGTTCAATAGCCAGACCCTGATCAGTCCAATGCGCACCACGGCGAGGGGACCGCTGGCAGTTCCGACCACCAACCGCACGCTGTAGGACCCGTTGGCCGTGTAGGTGAAGGTCGGGTTCTGCACCGTTGAGTCGATGACCCCATCATTCTGGAAGTCCCACTGCCACGACGTGACCGCGAACGGCGTGGTGTCGGTGAACTGGACCGTCAATGGCGCATTGCCCGACGTCGGCGTCGCCGTGAACGACGCTGGTGTGAGCACGGTGATCAGCCCGTTCTGCGTCACCGTGTTCGAGCCGTTCGGCCCCGTCGCGACCAAGCGCACGCTGTAGGTCCCCGGCGCAGTGTAGGTGAAGCTCGGGTTCTGCTGCGTCGAGTCGACTACGCCGTCGTTCTGGAAGTCCCATTGCCAAGACGTGCTGGAAGCCGACGTGTTGGTGAACTGCACCGCAAGCGGGGCAGCTCCACTGGTCGGTGCCGCCGTGAAGCTCGCAATGGGAGAGCCAGGAACCACCGTTGCCTCGATTTCATTGCTGGACCAGTAGAGGAAGTTGCTGGACAGATCGATGTCGAGATCCTGCAAGTCGTACGTGAAGCCCAACACCGCAGCCGTGTTCGGGATCGCCAACGTCGCCGTGCTCTGCGTGCCACTCGCTCCCAACACGCCACCACCCTGTAGCAGGACGTAGAACACATCCACCCGCATCAGCCCGACCGACACAAACCCGGGGATCGGCAGCACGAACGCATTCGGGTTGCGCCGCGTCCACAACTCCAAGAACACGTTGTTGGTCGCCGTGCTCGGATAGTTGTAGCGGTACTGCGCCGTCTGCCCCGCCACCGCCGGAGTGATCGTCGACATCGTGCGATTGCAGCCGCCCGACCAGCCCCACAGATCACTGCGGAACCCGGCACTGTCGCGCCCACCCAGCAGCAGCGACTGCCCTGCCTGCAGGTCGAACGCGGCCGCACCCCCATGCCGCGCCGAAGGCTGATTGCCCGTCACCTGCGTCCACGTCGCGCCGTTCCAGCGCCATGAGTCCGCGAAGATCGTCTGGTAGGTGAATGTCGTCCCGCCGATCAGCAGCGCTTCACCACACAGCGGGTCGAACGCCAGCGTGCTCTCCCAACGCGCCGGCGGCGACGTCGTCGGCGCGCGCTGCGTCCACGTGGTGCCGTTGTAGACCCACGTGTCCCCGAACTGCGTGCCCAACGCACCGCCGCCGAACAACACCACCTCGGCGCGCTCCATGTCGTATGCCATCGCGGGCCCGCGCCGGATCGACGGCTGTGCCGGCGCGTTCACCGAAATCCACGTCGTGCCGTTCCATTCCCACGTGTCCTGCAAGTACGTCGTGTTGGGGCCTGCACCGCCGAACAGCACCGTGCGCTGCCGGATCGGGTCGTAGGTCATGCCGAAGCAACCGCGCGGACTCGGCTGTGTGGTGGTCGTGCGCTGCGTCCAACCAAAGCCGTCGTATTCCCATGTGTCATTGAGGCCGATCGCGTCCGGGATCGGATTGCCGGGGCTCGGCTGGAAGCCGCCGAACAGCACCAGCCGTTGGCGCCGCGTGTCGTAGACCATGCCGTGCCCCCAGCGTGCCGCTGGGACCGTGCCGCCGAGCTGCTGCCAGCTCGTGCCGTTGAACGCCCAGAAGTCGGAGAGCGGTGTCGCCGTGCCGTTGTAGCCGCCGAACAGCATCGTCAGCCCGCGCGCGGCGTCGTACGCCATCGCCCCGTGGTTGCGCGCGATCGGCGCGGGAGTCGGTGGGTTCGGAGTCACCTGCGCCCAGCTCTGCGCCAGGGCGGCGACGGAGGGGAAGGTGATCGCGACGAGCGCGAGGACGGCACGCAATGAACTTGGACCGATCATGGGGTTCCGTGGCTACATGGTTCGGATGGCCACGCGCCGATCTCCCGACTGCACGCTGGCCAAAGCGAGGGCGAATCGTCGGCTGGGCCGCCGATTCGGTCAAGGTGCGCGTGGAGCGGAGCGACTGGAGGGACAAGAACTGGAACGAACGGCGCCCACATCACATCCGGATACGGGCCTACGCCGCATTCCGAGCGACGACTTGACGTGGGCTCAGGGAAGAACCGGGGCGCAGACCACCCGGAACCCGTTACTGACGTTGGCACCCGTCGTGCTGACACCGTAGTTGCGGATCGCGGACCGGCACGAGGCAGCGTCAGTGGCAAAGCTGCCGCCGCGGAGGACCCAATACGGGCCGCTCGCCACGTACGGATCGGAAACGGGCCCCGCAGGGTAGTTGGCGCTCCCATCCCAACTGTCGAGACACCACTCGATCACGTTGCCGTGCATGGCGTGCAGACCCCATGCGTTCGGCGCCGGCACTCGGATACCCCACGCAATGGCTGAACGTGTTCGCGGAGAAGTTCGCCTGACCACAGCTCAGGCCGCCACCGAAGTGGAACTCCGTCGTCGTGCCGGCGCGGCGGCAGTACTCCCATTCCGCCTCCGTCGGCAACCAATGGTGGGTTTCATGATCGTGAGCGCAGCGGCATCCATGGGATTCGGCGACAGGTGGAATCCCTGCCGGCCCCGAGAGCGCCGCGCAGCTGCGGATGCACCTCGGTCCCAGCGATAGCACCGGATTCGCGGACGGTATCCTGGCGAGGGCCCGCGTCTGCCGGCGGCCCTCACCCCAGCTCAACGCCCAGCTCCCCGTCCACTGCCACTTCGATCGGCACCACGTATCGCAAAACCGCGGCATCACTGCCGAGCCGCACCCGCAACGCACCGACACCGACCTCCCCGACCGCCAACAGCACCTCGACCATCCCACCGCTCGCCATCACCACCCGCCGGCACGGCACCGCGAGCCGCGGCTCCGCTTCGTCCTCGACGTCGACCGACCACCGCCCACCATACGCAGCAGCACCCGCCGGCACCCGCAATCGCAGCGCGACATCGCTGTGTTCCCGCAGCCGCAACCGTGGCAGCACCGTGGCCAGCTCCAGCGGCGCCTTGCCGACCACAGCCGCCGCCGCCGACAGATCGAGCACCGGCATCCACTGCCCGGTCAGATTGCCGAGCTCCTCGACCGCGAGCAGTTCGTTGCGGCCCGCATCGGCGATCCACAGCCGCCCGGCGAACCACGCCAGCGCGACCGGTTCGACCAACCCGTTCGCCGCTGTCACCAGCGGCCGCAGCGGCTCGCCATCGCGCGCCACCAGCACCGCCGGCTGCCACGCATCGGCGACGAACGTGCGCCCCTCGTGGCGCAGGATCGCGACCGGCCGCTGCAGCCCGTCCCACACCACGCGCCCCTGCCCGTGCCCGAGATCGATCGTGCGCACGATGCCGCGCTCGGCTTCGGCGACCCAGATCGTCTCGCCGTCCGCGGCGATCGCCGCCGGCGTCTCCAGCACCAGCTCGTGCTCGGCGCGCGCCTGCCGTTCGCCAGTGCCGAACCACGCCGCCGCCGCGCGCGTCATCGGATCGAACTGCCACAGCTGATGAGCCTGCTGCTGGGCGATGACCACCGCCCCGTCGTGCCGGCACAGCGCCACCGGCGTGCACAGCCCCTGATCGCGGCCGTAGGCGCCACCGGTGCGATCGGTGCTGCGCCGCCCGGTGCCGCACCACGTCGACACCAGGCCGCCCGGCAGTTCGATCGCGCGCAGCGTGTGCGAACCGACATCGGCGACCAGCAGCACGTCGTCCTGCACCACCATCGCCACCGGCTGCTGGAACGAGGCCTCGCCGGCGGTGCCGTCATCGCGGCCGGCGCGGCCGCTGCCGATCGTGCGCACGACCCGCGCTTGGCGATCGAGCGCGTGCACGCGATGCGTGTTCGCATCGGCGAGCCACAGCTGGCCGTCGTGGGCGCACAAGCCGCGCCAGCCGCTCGGTGCTCGCAGCGGTGCGGGTGCCCACGCCATCGCCGCCAGTTCGCCGCGGTGTTCGGCCTCGTCGAGCAGCACCGTGATCGCTTCGGCCAGCCGGCGCGGGTGCGGTACTCCGATGCCCTGGAAGCGCACTACGCCGTGCGCATCGAGCAGCACCAGCGCCGGCAGTGCCATCAGCGCGAGCTGACGCACCAACGCGTGTTCGGCATCGATCACCGCCGCGAGCGGCAGCTCGTGCAGCGCGCGCACGACGCGGGCCGGATCGCGTTCGGCGGGCAGGCACGGCACGTGCACCGCGAGCCCGACCACCGGCCGCCCGGCGAACTCGACCACCGCGCGCGCGACGTCGGCGACCGCTTCGAAGCCATGACCACAACCGAGCCGCCACAGCACCAGCGCGGTGACATGCCCGCGGCAGCCGGGATCGAGCCACAACGGCGGCCGGCCGAGCCACTGCAGGGACGACGGCAGCACAAGCGGCGCACTCACACCGAAGCCCCCGGCCCCGGCGCCACATCCCCGCGCAGCACCGCGACCTCGTCCTGCAGCGCCGCCACCGCGACCGCCGGATCGCCATCCACCGGCCACAGCCGTTCGCGCTGGAACACCGCCAACGCGCCGAGCAAGCACTCGAGCTGCATGCACGGCCCCATGCTGTGCACCAACCGCCGCAGCATGAGGTCCGCGAACGTCACCGCGCCGTCGTGGCGGATCGCCGCCACCGCTTCGGCGACCAGGAACGGCCGGTGCGGGCACAGCACCTGCGCCCAGCTCGGCTGCCGCGCAATCAAACCGTGCACCAGCGCCGCCCGACTGCCGTGTCGCCACCACAGCGGATCCCCGACGTCGCGCGCGCCGGCCCCACCGGGCAACGCCTCGGTGCGGGTCGGCGACGGCTCGCTGCGGCCGAAGATCTTCGCCACCACCCGTTCGGCGAGCGCGCGATGCGTGGTCAGCTTGCCGCCGACGATCGTGTGCAGCGTGGCACCGGCGAGCGCTTCGTCGACGACGAACGCCTCGCGGTTCAACGCCCCGGGCGGCCCCTTGCCGCACGGCAGCGAACGCCAGCCGGCATAACCGAACCGCACGTCCTTCGGCTTCGGCGCCGGATCGAGCAGGAACGCGAGCGCCTGCAGCAGATAGTCGAGATCCTGCTGCGGCGGCCCGGTCTCATCGCCGGGCAGCGGATCGTCGACGTCGGTGGTGCCGCACAGCGTGCCGTCTTCGTGCGGCACCACGAACTGGATCCGCTGGTCGGGCAGGAACGCCGCCAGCGCCAGCTCGCCGTCGCGCGGCGGCAGCAGCAGATGGCTGCCGCGGCTG
>JALORC010000171.1 GCA_025459175.1 Planctomycetota bacterium
CTGGTGCCGAGCAGCCCAGTGGCAGTCGGAATCGGCGTCGGCAGGGCAGCGGCGCCTTGGTTGTTGGCGAGAGTGAACACCACGACGCCGTCGAGTTGCGCCAGCAGCGTGCAGCCTGCGAGTGGCACGTTCGCCGGCTGGTCGGCCAGCAGGAACAGCAGCAGTGCGTTGGCGCCGTGCCCGACCGTCGTCAGTCCGAAGTCGGCGGCGCCAGGCCGCGGCCACGAGTCGGCACCGAGCCGCGGTGCCGGCGCGCCACAGCCACTGCCGTACTCCGCGACGGTCGGCGACACGATCGCCTGCTCGAACAAATGGCTGCCGTCGTGCAAACGCACCGCGCCGACCGCACCGACGGCCCAGGACTCCGGCGGCTGCGGCAGCACCGTCTGCGTCACGTGCAATTGCCAGTTCACGCCGTTCCACAGCCAGGTGTTCGACGTCTGGTTGAACTGACTGGCGCGCGCGACGAGCACGACGACGCCGAGCGACGGCTCGTAGGCCATCGCGAAGACGCCGGCCTGCGTCGGGCGCACGACCGGATTGGCCTGCGTCCACGCCACCCCGTTCCATTCCCACGTGTCGTCCAGCACCGCACCGCTCGCGGCGATGCCGCCGAACAGCACGACGCGCTGCCGCGCCAGATCGGTCGCGATCGCCGGGCTCCCACGCGGTGACGGACTCGGTGACACGATGGCCTGGCTCCAACCGTTCGCGCGCAGCAGCCACGTGTCGCCGAGCACCGTGCCGGCGGCGGTCTGGCCGCCGAACAGCAGCTGCCCGCCGCCGGCGGGATCGAACGCGCCGACGTGGAAGCGGCGTGCCGCTGGCAATGCCGTGGACACGATCGGTGTCCACGTGAGGCCGTCGTAGCGCCAGGTGTCGTTGGTCAGCACGAGGCCCGCCCCGAAGCCGCCGAACACGAAGGCATCCGCAGCGTCGTTCCACATCGCATGGCGGAACCGCGGCGGCGGCGAAACCAATGGCTGCCGCTGCAGCCAGCGCCGGCCATCCCATTCCCAGGTGTCGGCGAGCGCACTGCCGTTGCCGTAGCCGCCGAACAACACCGTGCGGTCGCGCGCGAGGCTGTGCGCGAGCCCTGGCGCCGTGCGCTCCTCGGGCTCGCTCGGCACGGCGACGGCGGCCCACGCCGTGCCATCCCACTCCCACACGTCCCGCGCTCGGCCGGTGAGGTCGCCACCGAGCAGCACCGTGCGCGACCGCCAGGAATCGAACACCAGGGCCGCGTTCGCGCGCGCCGGCGGCTGCGGCCCCGACGTCTGCAGCCACGTCGTGCCGTCGAACTCCCAGGTGCTGGCAGCACCCGCGCCGAGGCCACCGGCGAGCACACAGCGCTGGCGCAACGCATCGAAGGCCAGCGCGTGCCCGGCACGCGGCGGCGGCACGTTCGCTGGCGTGCGCTGCTGCCAGTTGGTGCCGTCCCATTCCCAGGTGTCCTGCAGCGAAGGCTGCGGGAACGCGGGCAGGCCGCCGAACAGCACGACTCGGCCGCGCGCGGCGTCGAAGCACATCGCCGTCTTCGACCTTGCCGGCGGCGACACCGCGGGCGCGCGCTGCTGCCACACCACACCGTTCCACTCCCAGGTGTCCTGGTAGGGCGGGCCGAGCAGGCTGCCGCCGAACAGCACGACGTTGCCGCGTGCGGCATCGAAGCACATCCCGGCTTGGATGCGCGCCGGTGGCGACACGGCGGTCGGCCGCTGTTGCCATGCCACGCCGTCGAATTCCCATGTCGCCAGCTGGAGTCCCGCAGCCACCAACGCGACGGTCACGCCTCGCAGTGAGTCGTACGCCATCTGCACGGGGATGCTCGGCAACGTCGCGATCGGGCGATGCCGCCACTGCACGCCGTCCCATTCGCGAGTATCACCCTGATCGCCGACGGTGATCGAACGGCCGCGCGCGAGATCGAACGCGGCACTGGTCTGGGACTGCCGGAGCCCGTCGACCTGCCGCCAGTCCTGCGCCTCGAGCATCGGCAGCAGCCCGGCAACGAGGAGCGCGGGGGCAATGGACGGGAGCCAGAGGTGCATCAGCAGCAGCTGATCACGGACGCCACGACCTGTCATCCCCGGAACGGAGCCGCGTGTCGGCGTCAGCGCGGCTTCTCGGCGACGAGCAACAGCCAGGATCCGTCGCACTGCTGGCTTGGCGCGCGTCATTCGATCGGCGGCAGTGGCGCCGATCGGTCGCCGCGCAGGTCCCGGATCCGGAACGTGATCGGCGTCGGCGTCGTCACGGTGCCGAGCCAGCCAGCTTCGCCACATCGCACGAGCAGCCGTTCATGGTCGGCGGTGATCGCGGCACGCAGTTCGGCAGCCGCGGCCTGCAACGATGCCCCGTCGGACCAGTGCAGCGTCTCGCTGCGCGCGAGATTGGCGAGGATCGCCGCGAGGTCGGTCTGCAGCATCGCCGCCAACCAGTGGACCCGCGGCTCCATGCGACCACCGTTCGCCCAGCTGGTCGAGCCCAGCGGCAGCGTTCCGGCTCGCGACGGTTTGCGAACGGCGAACACGGGCGTGCGGCCGGTGGCGACGACGACGGCGCCGGGCGTGGGTGTGAGCATCAGCTCGTAACAAGCGGTCGGCGGATGGTTGGCCGGGACCTGGATGGAACCTCCGCTGCGACCACCACCACCGCCGCCCGTCCGCGACGGGGATCCGGTCGTCGCAGCGTCCACGACCAGCACGTCGACCTGGTAACGGAGGCCGCCGATCAGGTGCGCGGCGAAGCCGGGAGTGCGCTGCGTCGCGAGCAGGTTGCCGCACAGCATCCAGCGCGCCAGCGGGGCCTTCTCCTCGTCGGCACGGAAGCGCTCCAGCAGAAATGGCTCGGCGCCGCTCGGGTCGCGGGCGGCGAGCAGCAGCGCCGGATGGAGCGTGAGTTCCGAGATCGCCGGTGCGATCTCCTCGAACGGCACTTTGGCGTCGGTCTGCACCAGGGCATCGAGCAGTGCCACGAACGCGAAGCGCCGCGCCTCCGGGCGATCGGTGGCGCATCGGCGCAGTGCGGCAGCGACGCGATCCCCTGGATCCTGGCCGGTCAGCGCAGCGGCGAGCAACAGGGCTGTGGCACATCGCCCGCGGCTTCTGTTCTGTTCGCGAAGGTTCATTTGGACAGCTCGAGGTCGACGCCGCGCTGCTGCTCTCCCGGCGCGATCGTGATCGGCGCGCGCGTCGCGACCGCGGTGTTGCCGCCGGCGAACAGCTCGAGCCGGTAGGTCCCCGCGCTCGTCGCCATGCGGTAGCGCCCGTCGCGCGTCGTGACGACGTTGATGCCACCCGGTCGGCCGCCGCCGATCGCCACCTCGTCGAACCTCGTGAGGCGCAGGCGCATGCCGCCGATCGGTTGACCCAGCGCGTCGCGCACGACGCCTTCGAGCCGGGCCGCCGGTTGCAGCCGCAGCACCTGCGTCGCGGTCGCGTCATCGAGCGGCGCCACCGCGCAGCCTTGGACGTCGCTCGCCTCGATCCGCCGCTCTCCGAGGCGCGTGGTGCGGTCGTCGTCCCAGCGCAGCACGAACGTACCGTCGGGGCCGCTGCGGCTGCTGGCCCATGCGTGTCGCTCCGGCGCGAGCGAGATGCTGTTGCCATGCCCCAGCAGCAGCGCCGTCATGGTCACGCGCACTCCGGCCAACGCAGCACCGTCCGCCGCGAGCACCTTGCCGCGAACCATGGCCGGTGGCCGCGCCGACATCTCGAGGGCGAGCCGGGCGCCATCGACGACATGGCCATTGCCGTCCCCGGGCGCCGCGACGAGGAACAGTTCTTCGTCGAGCAGTTGCGGCCACAGTCGCTCACCCTGACTCAGCGAGGCCCGGACGGCGAACGCCCCCGCCGCGTCGCAACGCACCGTACCGATGCGGACGCCGTTCGAGGTCGAGAAGCGCAGCGACCTGCCGCCGAGCGCGGTGCCGTCCTCCGCCCGCAACGTGCCCACGATGCTGACCGACTGCGGTTTCGCGGCTTCGAACGTCACCTGCTGACGCTGGCCGGCGCCGAGGGTCAGGTTGGCGTCGCGTGCAGGAGTGCGCTGCATGCCCGGGATCCGCGGGGTCGTCGCCGCCTCGTTCGCGCGCACGCGCACGGACACCGACCGCGACACCGGGATCATCTGGTACTTGCCCGGCAGCAGCCCTTCGACCGATGCCTTGCCGCGTTCGTCGAGCACGCAGAGCCCGAGCGGCGACGGCAGCTCCTGGCTCCAGTTGTCGACGAAGCGCTCGAGACGCAGCCGGACCGAGCCACGATCGGCGGCCGCCAGGCCCTCGACACCGACCTCGAGGCTCGCACCTCCGTGGTCGACGAGCTCGATCCGCGGCTCGCTGCGATCCCGCAGGGACAGCTGACGCTCGTCGAGCACGAATCCTCGCTTCCAGGTCAGCACGAGCAGTTCGCCGAGCGGCGCCGCCTCGATCGTGAAGCGCCCCTGCGCGTCGGTCGTCGCTTCGACCAAAGCCGCCCGCGGTCGCCCGAACGGCGTCGCCACGCTGACGCAAGCACCAGGGACCGGCGCGCCCTTGGCGTCGACCACGACCCCGGTCACGGTCCCGGCGTCGTGCAGCACCAGGTCCTCGGGCAAGGCCTCGCGCGACCGGCCCGGCCACAGCCAGGTCTGGTCGTGTGTGTGTCCGGCGGCCTCCGCCCGCACGATCACGATTTCGTCGAGCGGGACCCCCGACAGCAGGAAGCACCCCGAACCGTCGGTCTTCTGCGTCGCCAGCTCGCGGTCGTCACTCGACCTGCTCGCGCGAACCGTCGCCTGAACGATCGGCTCGCCGAGCGAGTCGAGCACGCGGCCGGTGACGACCGCGGTCGCCGGCGCCGCGTCCTGGGCCGGCAGCGGGCCGAGCACGAGCAGGGCCGAGGGGATCACGAGCCGTAGCGAGCGGGTTCCCACCATGGGCCGCAAGCGTAGCGGGCGCACGATTGACCTGGCGTCGACCTGTGGCGCCTTGACCGGACGACCCTGCAGATTGGCGCGCGATTTTCTGTCCGCTCACCCAGGCCACCGCCGCTGGAGCCTGCATGCGCTCCGTCCTCACCCGCGCGGTCGCCGTCGCGATCGCAATTGCCCCCTCTCTGCTGCCCGCCCAGAGCCTGAGCCGGGGCGAGCTGATCCTCGGCAACACGGCCACCTTCACCGTCGTCGCGCCGGGTTCGCTGCTGACCGTCGTCGCGCTGTCGACGAACGGCACCGTGGTCGGCCCGTGCCTGCCCGGCCTCGGCTGCCTCGACCTCGCCGAACCCTGGCTGCTCGGCCCGCTGCTCGTGCCCGATGCCCAGGGCACCGCGCAGTTCGCGCTCCAACTGCCCGCCGCGCTGCCGCCCGGGCCACTCGCGGCGCAGGCCGTCGTGGTGACGCCGACCGCCCTGACGCTGACCAACACCGTGCCCGGCACGATGCAGCCGCTGTCGGCGTTCGACGACGACTTCGCCGGCAGCACGCTCGGCGCCGGCTGGTCGCTGCACAACGGCGCCCTGCTGCAGTTCGCGGTCGCCGGTGGCGAACTGCACCTGCGGCCGCTGTTCGGCGGCCCGGCGGTCACGTGGTATGCCGACGGCGAAGGCCCGCTGCTGTTCCGCACCGTGCGCGGCGACTTCACCGTGACCGCGCAGCTGCGTTCGTACCGACTGTCGAACCCGCTGCTGCCGCCGCCGGCCAACTACGACATGGGCGGCCTGTCGCTGCGCGACCCGGCCAGCGACAGCGGCCCTGCCGACTGGCTGCACGTCGCGGTCGGCGGTGGTGTGCCCGGCACGCCGATCGTCGTCGAGGACAAGAGCACGAACGACAGCGTCAGCGACCTGGTGCTGCACCCGATCGCGGCCCCGTCGGGCCAGATCCGCGCCACGCGGCAAGGGGCGGTGATCACGCTCTACCACCGCCCGAACGGCGCGAGCCCGTGGCAACTGCTGCGCAGCCACGTCCGGCCCGACCTCGGCCCCGAACTGCAGGTCGGGCCGATCGTGTTCTCGTGGTCGCCGAGCGTCGACGTCGGCGCGAGCTTCGACTGGATCACGTTCACGCGGCCGTGAACGGCGGGACGGCCGCTACTCCGGTATGCGCTCGAGCACCAGCTCGCGGCGCGTCACCCCGCCGCTGACGATCACCGCGGTCGGCATGTTGTCGCGATCCACCTGACGCAACCGATACGCAGCGGACCTGGCGCCGAAGAACAGGTCCGGTTCCGGCGGCAGGTCGGTGATGCGGGCCACACCTTCGGCATCGGTGGCAGCGCTCCAAGTGCCCCACGGGAAGATCGTCGAGCCGACGCCGCGCCAGTACACGTTCGGGGACGTATCGACCTCGACACCGGGCAGCGGCCTGCCCTGAGTATCGGTGACGACCACCTCCAGGGTCCCGGTCGGCTCCATCGCGACCACGAGGTCCTGCACCGAGGTGTCGGGCACGCACGGCGCCCCGAGGTCGGCCTCGTGCCGGGCCGCCGCCAGCTCGGCGCGGGCACTGCCGACGATCATCGCCGGCAGCTCCGCCTCGATCTCGGCCAAGGAGCGCCGCGCCTTCTGCGACACCCACCCTTTGCACCAGGCGATCAACTGTCCCGAACCCTCGGGCACGTCGACCAGCTCGAACGAGCCATCGGCGGCGATCGGCGCTTCATGCTCGGTGGCCAACGAGATGCCGTCGGCACTGGCGTGCACGCTGAGGGCCACGTGCCCACCGACGACCGGCCGCGGCACCTCGGCGGCGAGCCGGCCGCGCATCGTCAACAGCGGTCGCAGTTCGACGTCGATGTCGAGCAGCGGCTGCCGTTCGGGCAGCACGAAGTGCACGATGCGACTCTGCGTGGCGCCGAGCTCCGCGCTCCGATGGCGCACCTGCACGAAGTGCGGCCCCGGCGACAGACGCGTCGTCGTGCAGGTGCCGTCGGGCTCGCGCTGCCAACCGCGGTCGCCGAGTCGGGCTCGGTGGTCGGTCGTGATCTCCACGTCGCGCACGATCAGCGTGCGCGTCTTGCACCAGGTCGTCAGGCGCACGATGCCACCCTTCGTCAGCACCACCCGGCGCGGCTCGGCCCCGATGACGAAGGTCGAGTCGTGGAACGGAATGAAGTCGGGATGCGTGATCTGCAGGTCGACCGCGGCCGCTCTGCCGTCGATGTCGACCCACCGCGTGTAATCGATGCGCGCCTCGCCCTGCGCATCGGTGACCGCTGCGCCCGGGTCGCCACGCATTCCGTACCACGAACCGTCGTCCTGCTTGCGCAAGCCGCTCAACAACAGCTTGGCGCCGGCGACCGGTTGCTGGTGCACGTCGACCACCAGCAACGAGAGCCAGTCCCGGGCCTCGAAGTCCGCGGGCTCCGCGGTGACCGGCGTCACGGAATCGGTCGGCGGCGGTGGCGGCGGCGCCTCCACCACGGCGACGCGGTTGTCGGACACTGCGCCGGCGATCTCGACCGCTTCCGGCGAGGACGCATTCGCCTGCTGCTGCCCGGTGGCGGCCGGTCCGGCGAGCACCGGCTGCCCGCCGTCGGGCCAGGCCGCGATCACCGATGCGACGAGCAGCACCAGCAAGGCGGCCAACCACCACGAACCCGAGCGGCGACGATTGCGTTCGTTCACGTTTGGAAACTGGCGCAGGGCAATCGGGGAACGATACCGTGGCGGCGCACACGCCATCGATCACACGGTGTCCGCAATGCACAAGTTCCTCTCGATGCTCGCCTTGCTGCTCGTCACCAACGGCTGCAGTGGTGCGCCTGACACGAAGCCACTGGACCCTGCCGAGGTGCGCCGACTCTACGCCTCGATCCGCGGCGGCTCCCCGCGGTCGGAAGTCGAGGCCGTACTCGGGCAGCCCGTGGCCGAGTGGCCAGATACGTTGTTGCAGGGCCGGGAGGATGGTCGGTGGCACGCGTGCTACCTGATGCCGCCGCCCATCTCGGAGGAAGAGGCGCCTTACATGTTCGGCGCGATCAAGGTCACGTATGACGCTGGTCGCGTCGTCGAGAAGCAGATCAATCCTCAGGTCCGATGAGCCGAGCCTGCGGGCGCAGAAGCAGTCGCGCGCCATCGCTCACGCGCCATCGCCAGGGACCAGGGATTGACAGAGATGTCGGACCGCCGACATTGGTGCCATGGGGCAATCTGCTGTCGTTCTCCGTGGCGTCTCTCTGCTGGTCGCGTTCTCGGGGGTGGCAGCGGCGCAGGGTCCGTGCGATCCGATCGTCGCTCCTCTACCTGGCATCGCTACGGCGCCGATCGGCGTGGCCTACGCGCTGACCACCGTCGATCCGGACGGTTCGGGGCCACTGCCAGCCAGACCGGTGGTCGGGGGCACCTTCGGCGTCGCCGCGTTGGACACGACCACCAACCAGTGGAACCCCCTGGGCGCGGCTCTGCCGTACGAGGTGCGCGTGCTGGCCACGATGCCGAACGGCGACGTGATCGCCGGCCTGCGCAACATGTTGGCGAGCCCCGCCCCGGTGGGCGACGTGCGTCGGTTCGATGGCGCGAACTGGACGCCGCTCGTCACCTCGATGCAGGGGGTCGTCAACGCTTTGCATGCGCTGCCCAACGGCGACCTGCTGATCGGCGGCAACTTCACCGCGGTGAACGGTGTGCCGGCCAACGGGCTCGCCCGGTGGGACGGAGCCGCGTGGACCGAGTTCGCCGGCGGCGTCGCCGGGCCGTTCGGTTTCAGCGTCACCAAGTTCGGCGTCCTGGCCAACGGCGACCTGGTCATCGGCGGCCTCTTCAGCGCCGCCGGCGGGGTGGCCGCGAACAACATCGCGAGGTGGAACGGTAGTTCGTGGTCGCCGCTCGGCAGCGGGCTCGGCAACCCCTCGGTGAGTGGATCCGTTGTCTCGGCGCCCGCGGTCACGGGCTTCGAGACCCTGCCCAACGGCGACCTCTTCGTCTGCGGCATGTTCCAGGTCGCGGGCGGGGTCGCCGTCAACAGCGTGGCGCTGTGGAACGGCAGCAGCTGGTCGCCGATGGGCACCGGGTTGGGCGGCCCGTCGATCTACTCCGGCGTGGTATTGGGGGCGACGCAGCTTCCAAACGGTGACGTCCTGGTCGCCGGCACCTATCCGGTGAGCCCCGCCGGCATCTGGCCCGGCCGGTTGCACCGTTGGGATGGATCGTCGTGGCAGCAGCAGGGCGGCGCGTTGGGGCAGGGCGTCCTCGCCGTCGACTGGGTCGAAGGGAGCGTCATCGCGTGCGGCGTCGGCGCTGGCAGCGTCTGGGCAAGCGCCATTGGCCTTTGGCGCATGTCGACACCCTGCATGCCGGCTGCGGCCCCATACGGCGCGGCCTGTGCCGGAACCGGCGGCACCAACAGCCTCGTCGCCAACGGTCTGCCATGGACCGGCAGCACGTTCTCGATGACCGCGACCGGGCTGGCGCCGCTGGCGCTGATCGCCGTCGACGCCGGTTTCGCACCGCTCGGCCCGCTGTCGCTGACGGCGCTCGGCCTGCCCAACGCGCGGCCGGGCTGCCTGCTGCACATCGCGCCGGCCTACTACCAGCTCGGCGTGTCGACGACCGGCGCGCACACGGTTGGGTGGACGATCCCCGACAGCCCGACCTTCGCCGGTCTGAATGTGTACTGGCAGTTCGTCGTGCTCGAGATCGATGCCTCGCTCGCCATCCTCGACACGACGAGCACGAACGCCATCCAGCTGACGATCGGTTCGTTCTAGCGACGACGAAGAGCTCCGCGCCCTCTACCTGGCGACCGACTACAACCTTGCCCGGTCGTCGCGACGAACAGCGCCTCGATGTCCACGCGAACGCAGCCGGCGGGCGCCGCGGGACACCCGACCGGGACGGCACCCGCGCTACAGGACGCTGACCCGGCTAGCCACGCCGTTGCTGACCACGAAGCCGCCGGCATTCAGCCCGTTGGGAAGACTGTTGGGCGATATCAGAGCAGCCGATGTGGCGTAGAACTGGAAGCCGACCGGCACACCCGCCGGGACCTGGAAGGTCGTGGTCAAGCTGCTGGATGGCCCGACGACGCTGCTCAAGAGATCCAGGGATCCTACGTAGAGGCGACAACCTGGCATTCCCAACAGCGAGAGATCCGTGCCCCCAAGCACTTGCGACAAGCTCAAGATCGTCACGCCGACATACACACC
>JALORC010000250.1 GCA_025459175.1 Planctomycetota bacterium
GCACTGCCTGAAGTACGGCCTCACCGTGCACAACGTGCTGCGCGTGCGCGGCGTGACGATCGAAGGCGACGTGGTCGAGTTCGGCTCGCACGCACTCGACGCGCCGGGGCTGGACCTGCTCGCCGTGGTGATCGGCAGCGAGGGCATGCTGGCGGTGGCGACCGAGGTCACGGTGAAGCTGGTGCCCAAGCCGGCACTGGCGCAGGTGATCATGGCGAGCTTCGACGACGTCGAGGTGGGCGGCGACGCGGTGGCCGACGTGATCGCCGCCGGGATCATCCCGGCCGGCATGGAGATGATGGACAAGCCGGCCACCGCGGCGGTCGAGCCGTTCGTCAAGGCCGGGTACGACCTGGAGGCCGAGGCCATCCTGCTGGTCGAGTCCGACGGCACGCCCGAAGAAGTGGCCGAGGAAATCGAGCGCATGCGCGCGGTGCTCGAAGCCAGCGGCGCCACGCGGCTGGCGGTCAGCGCCAGCGAGCCGGAGCGGCTGCGCTTCTGGGCCGGTCGCAAGGCGGCGTTCCCGGCGGTGGGCCGCATCAGCCCCGATTACTACTGCATGGACGGCACCATTCCGCGCAAGCGGCTGGGCGAGGTGCTGAAAGCCATCCAGCAGATGGAGACCCGGTACGGGCTCCGCTGCGCCAACGTGTTCCACGCCGGCGACGGCAACCTGCATCCGCTGATCATGTTCGACGCCAACGACCCGGACTCGGTGCTGCGCGCCGAACAGTTCGGCTTCGAGATCCTCGAGCTGTGCGTCGCGGTCGGCGGCACCGTCACCGGCGAGCACGGGGTGGGCGTCGAAAAGGTGCACCAGATGTGCAAGCAGTTCGACCGCGCCACGCTCGATGCCTTCTTCGCGGTCAAGCGCGCGTTCGATCCGCCCGGCCTCCTGAACCCCGGCAAGGTGATTCCCACGCTGAACCGCTGCGCCGAGTACGGAAAGATGCATGTGCACGGCGGCGCGCTGCGGTTTCCGGAGATTCCGAGGTTCTGACCCAGGGCGTCGTCCCGGCGACGACCGGGACCCAATCAACACCGAAGAACTTGGGCCCCGGCCTGCGCCGGGGCGACGACATTGCTGATGGATAGCGCGCTCTCCCACCTCACCGACCGCATCCGCGCCGCTGCTGCCGACCGCACGCCGCTGGCGATCCGCGCCGGCGGCAGCAAGGCGTTCTACGGCAACGCGATGGATGCGACCGCGGTGCTCGACCCGCGGCCGTATCGCGGCATCGTCGACTACGCGCCGACCGAACTCGTGGTCACGGTGCGCAGCGGCACGCCGCTGGCGGAGCTGGAAGCCGCACTCGACGCACGCGGCCAGATGCTGCCCTTCGAGCCGCCGTACTTCGGCGGCGAGTACAAGACCAAGCCGCCGCACGTCGGCGGCGAGTTGCAGACCGCCGGCGACGACAACGCCGAGCCCACCATCGGCGGCGCCGTGGCGGCCGGACTCGCCGGCCCGCGCCGCGCCTCGTTCGGCCCCACCTACGGCGGCGTGCGCGACTTCGTGCTCGGCGCCAGCCTGCTCGACGGCCGCGGCCAGGTGCTGCGCTTCGGCGGCACGGTGATGAAGAACGTCGCCGGCTACGACGTCGCCCGCCTGCTGCCCGGCTCGCTCGGCGTGCTGGGCGTGCTGCTCGATCTGTCGATCAAGGTGCTGCCCAAGCCGGTGGCCGAGGCGACGCTGCGCTTTTCGATGTCGCACGAAGAAGCGCTGCACCGGATGAACGAGTGGGCCGGCCAGCCGCTGCCGGTGTCGGCCACGATGTGGGCGAGCGAGCTGCTGTACGTGCGGCTGTCGGGCGCACGCGCGGCGGTCGATGCCGCCAGCGCACGACTGACCGCGGCGCACGGCGGCGAGTCGATCGACGCCGAAGGCGCGGCCGCGCTGTGGCGCGGCGTGCGCGATCACCGGCACCTGTTCTTCGCGCCCGACGATCTGGCGCAGCGGCCGCTGTGGCGGCTGTCGCTGCCGTCGACCGCCGAGCCGCTGCAACTGGCCGGCACCCAGCTCATCGAGTGGGGCGGCGCGCTGCGCTGGCTGCGCAGCGAGGCTGCACCGCACACGATCCGCGCGCAGGCGGCGGCACTGGGCGGCCATGCGACGCTGTTCCGCGGCGGCAGCAGCGACCTGCGCTCGGCCGGCGTGTTCACCCCGCTGCCGGCGCCGCTGGCGGCGATTCACAAGCGGCTGAAAGCCGAGTTCGATCCCGCCGGCATCTTCAACCGCGGGCGGATGTATCCGGAGTTCTGAACGGCGGTCTGGCGTCGAGCGTCGAGCGTCTAGCGTCTAAGGTGACGACGCGGGCCACGTCCCGACGCGCAGCGCACCCCTCACGCTAGACCCTGGACGCTAGGCGCTAGACCCGAACGACATGCAAACCAACCTCGCCGACTTCATCCGCGACACGCCCGAGGGCCGTGAAGCCGACGCCATCCTGCGCAAGTGCGTGCATTGCGGCTTCTGCACCGCCACCTGCCCGACCTACCAGCTGCTGGGCGACGAGCTCGACGGTCCGCGCGGGCGCATCTACCTGATCAAGCAGGTGCTCGAAGGCGCGCAGCCGACCGAGAAGACGCAGCTGCACCTCGACCGCTGCCTGACCTGCCGCAACTGCGAGACCACCTGCCCGAGCGGCGTGCAGTACGGGCGG
>JALORC010000172.1 GCA_025459175.1 Planctomycetota bacterium
ACCGGCATCATGAAGGGGCTGCTCGGCAGCACCGCCGGCGAGATCCTGAAGGCCGCACCGTGCCCGGTGCTGGTGGCGCGGACGTGAGTGGTGCGGGTCGCGGTGGCGCGGGTCGCGCTCGAGTAGGTCGCGCCGGGGCCCGGGCCGGGCGCGCGGGTGCTGGCACCGGCGACGGCTTCTACGTGGTGCCACCCAGCGAGCTGCGCTGGACCTGTCCGCCGATCCGGCCGTCGGGCAAGCCGCCGACCGCCGCGTTCCTGCTCGGCCAGGAGCGACCGATGGCGGCGATGCGCACCGGGCTGTCGATCCATGCGCAGGGCTACAACCTGTTCGTGTCGGGCCTGCTGGGCTCCGGCCGCACCGCGGTCGTCGAGCTGTTGCTGCGCGACATCCAGCCGCACTGCCAGCGCACGCCGGATCGCGTCTTCGTGCACAACTTCCGCGAACCCAACCGGCCGCTGCTGGTGTCGCTGCCGGCCGGCAAGGCGAGCCCGTTCTGCGTCGAGCTGCTCGAGTTCGGGCGGTCGCTGCATGGTTCGCTGCTCGCGGCGCTGCGGGCCCGTCCGCACCGCATGTCGCGCCGCGTCGTGAAGCGCGCCAGCACCAGCCGCGAGCGCCGCATCCTCGACGCGCTGCAGCGGCAGGCGCAGAAGCAGGGCTGTGCGCTGGTGCGGTTCGAGGCCCGGAACGGGGCCGCCACCGCCGACATCTATCCGGTCGTCGACGGCGAGCCGATCGCGCTCGACGCGCTGTCGTCGCTGGCGATCGAGGGCAAGATCGAGGAGTCGGTGCGCACGCGGCTGCTGAGGCAGCGCGAGCAGCTGCTCGAACGGCTGTCCGAGGTCAGCGATCGCATCCGCGAGGAGCAGGCGCGGGTCGACGGCGAACTGCGTACGATGGACCGGCGGCTGTGCTGGAAGGTGCTGCAGGCGCACCAGAAGGAGTTCCAGCGCCGCTGGCCGCAGCCCGAGGTCGCCGACTGGCTCGATCTCGCCGGTGAGTTCGTCGAGCGTCACCTGCCGCAGTTCGTCGACGCCGACCACGACGGCGAGGACGGCGACAAGCCGGTCGAGGCGCCACCGCCCGCCGCCAGCACGCCGCGGCTCGGTGAGTTCCAGGCCAAGATCATCAAGACGTCGTACCACGACGCCTGCCCGGTCGTCATCGAGACCAACCCGACCTACGCCAACCTGTTCGGCACCATCACACCGCCGTCGGAGGGCGCGCCGCCCGGGCCGTTGAACGTCAACCCCGGCGCGCTGCTGCGGGCCGAGGGCGGCTACCTGGTGCTGCGCTGCCTCGACGTGTTGCGCGAGAACGGCGTCTGGCAGCAGCTCAAGCGCACGCTGCAGACCGGCAAGCTCGAGATCCGCGACTTCGACCAGGGGGCCGGCGCCCAGACCGGTTCGCTGCAGCCGGAGGCGATCCCGATCGACCTGAAGGTCGTGCTGATCGGCGAACCCGGCGTCTACGAGCAGCTGGCGGCCGAGGACATCCAGTTCCCGCAGATCTTCAAGATCCACGCCGAGTTCGACGGTTCGATCCCGGTCGACGCCGGCAACCTGACGCGCTACGCCGACTACCTGCAGTGGCTGGTCGAACACGAACGGCTGCGCCCGTTCGGGCCGACCGGGTTCGCGGCGGTGGCCGAGTACGGCGCCCGCGCCGCCGGTCGCCGCGACCGGCTGATCACCCGCTACAGCGAGATCGGCGACCTCGCCCGCGAGGCGTCCCACGTCTGCGCCGGGGCCGGGGCGCGCACCGTGCAGCGCGAGCACGTCGAGACCGCGGTGCGCATGCAGCGCCAGCGCCACGACCTGCCGCAGGAGCTCACCGAACGCGACTACACGTCCGGCTACATGCGGCTGTCGACCGCCGGTGCCGCGATCGGCCAGATCAATGCGCTGACGGTGCTCGACACCGGCACCATCGAGTTCGGGCGGCCGTGCCGCATCACGTGCAACTCCGGCGTCGCCACCGCGCAGCGCTCGGGCCTCGTCAACATCGAGGGGCTCGCCAACCTGTCGGGCCCGATCCACGACAAGGGCGTGATGATCCTCGAGGGCTTCCTGCTGCAGGAGTTCGGCCGCGACGGGCCGCTGTGCATGCAGGCGACGATCTGCTTCGAACAGCTCTACAACGGCGTCGAAGGCGACTCGGCGTCGCTGGCACAACTGCTGGCGCTGCTGAGTTCACTCGGCGGCGTGCCGCTGGCGCAGGGGTTCGCGATCACCGGCTCGGTCAACCAGAAGGGCGAGGTGCAGGCGGTGGCGGCGGTCAACGCCAAGATCGAGGGCTTCTTCCGGTTGTGCCGCGCGCGAAGGTTGACCGGCAAGCAGGGCGTGATCCTGCCGCGCGCCAACGTCGGCGACCTGATGCTCGAGCGCGAGGTCGTCGACGCGGTCGCCGCCGGCGAGTTCACGGTCTGCGCGGTCGCCAGCGTGCACGAGGCGATCTCGGTTTTCACCGGGTTGCCCGGCGACGAAGTGCTGGCGCGGGTGCGGGCGACGCTGCAGGAGTTCCGCGAGCGCGCCACCGGCCGCGGCTAGGCCAGCGGCGGCGAGCCGGCTGGCGGCCGGCTGTCAGCCGGTCTTCTCCGGCGAGCGCGCGTCGCGCGGCTTGTTGGCGTTGGCCGGCGCCTTGGCGTCGCGCGGCCGTGGAGCCTGCGGCGACAGCACGACGTCCTTCGCCGGGGCCTGGGGGTTCGCCGGGGCGGGCGTCGCGACCTCGTGGTCGAACGCCTTGCCGAGCTCCTCGAGCTTCGGCACCAGTCCCTGCGACGCGGTCGCCAGCTGCCGCAGCGGCCCGGTCACCGCGAGCAGGCGCGTGCGCAGCGTCTCCAGTTCCTGCTGGCGGGTGCGCAGCCGCTCGGGGTAGGTGCCGAGTTGCGTGCGCAGCAGTTCGACCGCGGCCGTGTAGAAGCGCGGCCCGAAGAAGTCGCGCAGCACCGCGACGGTCTCCGGCAGCAGTTGGGCGCGGAACTGCGCGACGCACTGGTGCAGGTGCAGCCGTCCGGCATCGCCGAGTCGCGCCGCCTTGTCCTTGCCGGGGATCTTGACGTCCGGCTTGCTCGCCGGCCCGAACAGGCGCTCGCGCACCTTGTCGAGCGAGCGGAACGAGACCCGGTCGAGCATGCCCTTCTTGATCGGGATCGCGTTCACGTCGACCGGCACCGAGGTCGACGCCGGCCAGCCGACCGGGCCCAGCGTCGACAGCGCCTGCACCTTGAGCTGGCGCACGTCGATACCGGCGCGGCGCACCAGTTCGGGCACGCCGTCGGGCAGGTCGAGGCCGCCTTCGGTCTGGCCGAGCACCTGTTCGAACGTGCGGCGGCCCGCCTCGAGCACCTCGGCCCGGTAGTCGCGCACCAGCGGCGTCCATTGGCCGGTGACCAGCCAGTCGAGGCTGTGGCTCGACAGGAACCAGGTGTCGATCGAGGCGCCGAGCGTGCGCAGCAGCTTGGCGCCGCTGTCGCGGGCGAACCGTTCGACCTCGGCGTCGACGTCGCGCTGGCCGCGCGCGAACGCCGCCGACCAGTCGTACTGCAGCGCCAGCTGCACGCGCTTCTGTTCGGCGCTCAACCAGCCGATCTGCTCGTCGACCTCCTGCAGGTTGTGCAGCAGCCGCTGCACCTCGTGCGCGCGCGTGTGCTGCAGCGTCTCGCCGAGCAGGGCCTGAGCGCGCTGCAGCGAGTCGCGCAGGAACGCGGCCAGGTAGTCGCTGCTGGCGAGGTACTCCGACAGGTCCTTGCGGAAGGCGCGGAACCCGGGCGGCACCTGTTCCGCCGGCGACTTCTGCAGCACGGCACTGGCCGCGTGCAGCAGATCGACCGGATACATGCGCACCCGGCCCTCGCTGGCGGCGCGCTGCAGCGGCGCCGACATCGCCAGCTGCTCGAACGCCTTCAGCACCGCCTCCGGCTGCGACTGCTCGAGGCTCGGCACCAGCTTGCCGTCCGGCGACACGTCGCGCTTGTGCGAGTCGACGTTGACGACCAGGAAGATGCGGGAGAACAGGTCCAGCAGCTGCTGGAACTCGGCGAACACCTGCTCGAGGAACAGCGTGTCGCTCTTGACGACGAAGATCGCGCAGGCGGCCGCCGAGCGGAAGTCGCGCGTCATGCGGTCGTAGCCGAATCGCATGCGCGTGTAGAGGCCGGGCGTGTCGACCAGCACGGCGCCGGTCGAGGCGAGTTCGCTGCCCGGCACGCGCACGTCGACGCGGCGGATCGCCTGCGGATAGTGCTCGGCCGGGTCGAACGTGACGCCGCGCTGCTCGGCCTGGCGGATCGCGGCGGCCAGCTGGCCGTGCGCCATTTCGATCGCCTTCGCCAGCTCGCGCGGGTCCTGGTAGGTGCGGCTGGTGCCGTCGTAGGTGGCGACCACGAACTCGCGCTGCTTGCCGGCGCTGACGAACACGAGGCACGGATACGCCGGCAGGCTGGAGACCTCGCTGACGTAGGCGGCCGCGATCGCGTTCATCAGCGTCGACTTGCCGCTCTTCAGCGGGCCGAAGATCAACACGTAGGCCTGCTGCTCGGCGACCTTGTCGCACAGCGCGCGCAGCTGGTGCTGCAGTTCCCGCAGCGGCGTCGCCAGCGAGCGCGCCGGAATGTCCGCCTCGGCGAGGTCGAGAGCGGAGAGGGTGGTGTCCAGATGCTGCAGCAACGGCCGGAGCGTGCCGTCGAACTGCTGGCAATAGGTGCCGAGCTGGGTGCGCATTGCTGGGCGAGATGGGGCGCTGGGCGAGGGTGAGCTCGTGCCCGGGCGAGGGGCGTGAATGGCGCAGCGGGCGCTGTGCCGAGGGCGCGGCATTGGAACCGCGGCGCGGCTGCCATGGGAGAGGCTGTCGCAAGTTTCTTGCTGCACAGCACGTGGAGAACGTGAGCGATTCTCCACAGGGCGCGGGGCCGTTCGCAGCTCGAAGCTACTTCACCGGCGCAAGCGGCAGCGCATCGATCGGCTGGTGGTGCCAGGTCAGTGCACCGGTGCGATCATCGAGCTCCGCCGGCAGCACGCGCAGCTGGTCGCTGGCGACCGCGGCGCGCAGTGGATCCGAGGCCGCGAGCAGTTGTTCGCGCTGCAGCAGCAACAGCGAGCGGGTCAACGACCACTGCCGGCGCTTGGACTCGGCGCGGGCCCGTTCCAGGCGTTGCTCGATTGCATCGGGTGCGCCGCCGGCCGGGTTCGGCGCCAGCGTGCGGCAATGCGTGTGGCCGAGCACCAGCAGCAGCGGGAACCGTTCCGCCGCGAAGGTGCGCTCGAGCAGCGCCTGGATCGCGGGGTCGGCGAACGGCCCGGGCACGGCGATCACCAGTATGTCGCGGCGCTGCAGGCCGAGCAGTGGCCCGAGGTCGAGATCCGCATCGGCGCAGACGAGCACCGCGCACACGTAGCGACCGGCCCCGGCGGGGCGATCGGCGGGCTTCGGCAGCGCTTGCCGCGCCGCGATCGCCTGTTGGGCGGCGCGGTTGCCCTGCTCGAGATGCAGCCACGCGACCATCGGCGGCAGCTCGGGCTGCGGCGCATGGGTCGGGGCGGTGCGGGCGCCGCGCTTGTGTTCGGCGGCGGTCTCGAGGTGCGGCCGCGGCGGCGCCTGGCCGGCGGGTGGGTGTTCCTGCGCGACGATCGCACCGCCGGTCACGGCCAGCAGCGAGGCCAGCGCGAGTACGGCGGTGCGGGACGACAAGACCATGTCCAGCTTGTCGGCCGTTGCCGCGCGGGCGCTTGATCGCGGTCGCCGCCTCTGCGGAAGCGGCCGTGGCAACGCCGGTCAGCGCGACCACCAGGTGTCGACGCGGGCGCCGAGCTGCTGCCGCAACAGGGCCTTGGCGCGGTGCACGCGCACCTGCAGCGTGCCTTCGGCGACCTCGGTGATCACGGCGATCTCGGCGTACGGCAGGTTTTCGATCGCGAACAGCACGAAGGCTTCGCGCAGCAGGATCGGCAGGCGATCGATCGCCAGCGCCAGCTGCACCGCATCCTCGGCCCGCACCAGCGAACTCAGCGCCGAGCGGTGGGCCGCGGCGAGCTCGGGCAGCGCGTCCGAGCCGGCGTGGTTGCGCTGCACCTGGTCGCGCAGCCGCTTGCGGCACTGGTTGCATGCGATCGACAGCAGCCAGTGGCCGAAGCGGCTCGGGTCGCGCAGCTGCTCGAGGCGCTGCATCGCGAGCTGCAACGCCTCCTGGCGCACGTCGGCGGCCAGGTGTTCGTCGCCGGTCATCGTCACCAGGAAGCGGGTCAAACGCTCGCCGTGGCGTGCGGCCAACGCCGCGAAGGCCACGCGATCGCCGCGCTGCGCGGCCAGCACCAGTTCGGGTTCCGGGACGTCAGCGGCCACGTAGCACCTCCGCGTCGAGGAACGCGCGCGCGGCCGCCGGCGCGAGCAAGGACGGTGCGCGCAGCGATCCGCGCAGCAGCGCGGACGCCGGCGCGTCCTTCGGATCGGCGGCGCCGAGCCGTCGCTCGAGTCGCAGCAGCAGCGGCTCGGGCAGCACGCGCAGGCTGGTGCCGTTCGCCTCGTGTCGCAGCAGCTGCAGCGCGGCATCGAGCAGCACCGCGAGTTCGCCGGCGCCGGCGAGCCACGCATTCTCCGCCGCCTGCGTGCCACCCTGGGCATCGCCGCGCAGGTGGCGTTCGATGGTGCGCGCGAGCCAGTGTTCGGCGCAGTCGGTCGGCAAGCGCTGCGCATGGTCGGCGAAGCCCGCGGCGCGTTGGTCGGGGGCTTCGAGTCGCAGCAGCAACAGGCTCGCCAGCGGCACGTCGGTCGCGGTGGCCGCGGCGAGTTGCGGCGCCAACTGCGGATCGTCGCCGAGCGCCAGCTGCAGCCAGCGCAGGGGGGCGTCGGAGGTGGCTGGTGGTGCCGTGGCGTCGAGCGCGAGCAACGCGCGCATCGTGAGCAGCTCCGGGTCGGCCGCCGGATCGCTCTCGAGCCCGCCGCCGAACAGCCGCGTGCGCTGGCGTTCGTCGGTGCGGCAGAGCCATGCGGGCAGGTCCGCCGCCAGCGGCCACACGAGATGGTGCAGCACGAACGCGCGCTGCGCGAGCTCGGGGGTCGGCAACGGGCCGTCGAGGGTGCGCTCGGCATGGGCCAGCGCATCACACCAGCGGCCCTGGTCGAGGGCCTGCTCGGCGAGGTCTTGTTCGCGCCAGGCGGTGGCGACGGCAGTATTGCCCGGCGCCGTTCCGGTGCGGTGGACGATGCGTTGCATGACCGTCGTCAGCCCCAGCGCAGCGATCGCCAGCAGCAGCGCGCCCGACGCCAGCGGCACCCAGAAGTACCACAGCCACGGCGAGGGGGTCGGCGCCGCCGCCGGTGGGCGGGTCGGCATCGCCGAACGCAGCGCCTGCGCGAACGCCGCCGCGCTCGCGAAGCGATCGGCCGGTTGCTTCGCAAGGGCCTGCAGCAGCACCCGATCGAGCTGCGGCGGCACCTCGGCCCGCAGCGACGACGGCGGCGGGGGCACCAACGCTTCGACCAGTTTCAGCGCCTGGAACACGTTCGCGCCGTGGAACGGCGAGCGGCCGGTGATCAGTTCGTAGCCGAGCACGCCGAGTGCGTGCACGTCGGTACGCGCGTCGATCGCGTCGGGGCCGAACAGCAGCTGCTCGGGCGCCATGTACTCGGGGGTGCCGAGGATCTCGCCGGTGCGTGTGATCGGCGCATCGTCCTGCACCGCGCGCGCGATGCCGAAGTCGAGCACGCGCACTTCGCCGTCGGGCTCGAGCATCACGTTGTCGGGCTTGATGTCGCGATGGAACACCCCTTCGGCGTGGGCCGCTGCCAGCACGTCGGCGGTGGCGGCGGTGATACGCACCGCCTCGGCCAGCGGCAGCGCGCCTTGCAGCAGGCGTTGGCGCAGGGTCTGGCCGCGCACCAGCTCGAGCACCAGATACGGGCGATCGCCGTCGACATCGCTGGCGAGCACCTGCACCACGCCGGGATGCTTGACCTGCGCGGTGAGCCGGGCCTCGCGCGCGAAGCGTTGCCGCAGCGCGGCGAGCTGATCGAGCGGCAGCGCCGGCAGCAGCTTCAGCGCGACCTCGGTGCCGAGTTCCCGATGGCGGGCGAGGTAGACCTCGCCCATGCCGCCGCAGGCCAGCAGCCGCTGCGGTTCGTACGGGCCGAGCGAGCCGGGACCCGGCGATCGCGCACAGTGCGGGCACGAGCCCGGCAGGACCCCGTCGAGGCCCAGCGCGAGCGTCTTCGTGCAGTGCGCGCAGCGGATCTGCATCGTCGGTTCAGAGCTCGCGGAAGCGGTCGACGTAGCGACGCACCGTCGCGGCGTGGCCGGCGGCGAGGTCGCGCATGCGCTGCACGTCGTCGTCCTGGCCGGGGAACAGCTGCTGCGCGTGGTCGCGGGCGAGGCGCAGCGCGCGGTCGGCGTCCGCCCAGCGGCGGGCGTCGCTGGCCACAGCCAGGTCGGCGAGCCCCTGGCCGAGCACCGCGATGGCGGCGTTCTTGCGCACCTCGAGGTCGCAGCCGGGAACCTCGTCGCGGGCCGCGCCGCGCGGCTCGCCCAACGTCGCGGTGGCCGTCACCTGCGCGGCGCGTTCGTGCCGCGCGTCGGTGAACGCCAGCTCGGCGCGCGCGATGAGGGCGCCACGGGCACCCGGCGCGACCCGCGCCCGCAGCATCACCACGCCGGTGGCGCCGGCATTCAGGTCCGGCAGGTCGAGCAGCCAGTGCTGGCCCACGCTGGTCGCGCCTTCGTGCAGCACCTGCACGGCCTGCAGCCCGTGGCCCGGCAGTTCGATGCGGAGCCGGACCTGGCGCGCGACGGCGGCGAGCAGCGCCTCGGCTTCGTCGACGAACACCTTCTGCACGTCCCCGCCGTCGGCGACGAAGTGGAACAGGCCGCGGCTGCCATCGGCGAGGCGCTGCAGCAACGGCACGTCGAGGTGCTGGCCGACCCCGATGGTGCTGATGTCGATCGCTTTGCCCTCGCGCCGGGTCACCTCGGCGAGGATCTGGTCCGGTGCGGTGAGGCCGGTGTTGGCGATGCCGTCGGTCAGCACGATCAGCCGCTGGCTGCGCGGACCGAGTTCGCGGCGACCCAGCTCGTCGAGGCCGAGGCGCAGGCCGTCGTGCAGGTTGGTGTTGCCGCCCGGGGTCAGCCGTTCGATCGCGTCGTGCAACCAGCGGCCGTCGCCGCGGGCCCGCACGCGTTCGACGAGCCGGCCCTCGGTCGCGAACGTGACGAGCGCCACTTCGTCATCGGCACGCAACCGGTCGACGAACGCGCGCAGCCCCGCCTGCACCGCGGTCATCTTGCCGGCTTCGGCCATCGAGCCGCTGCAGTCGACGACCAGCGCGACGCGGCACGGCGCGGCCAGCGCGCGATCGCCGAGCGGGGTGGTGGTATAGCCGACCTGCAGCCAGACCTCGTCGCCGGCGCCGGCGGTGGGGCGGTCGAAGCGCAGGTCGAGGGCCACGTCCTGATCGGCGCGCGGCAGCGGCAGGCGGTGGCGGTGGTAGTTGACGAGGTCGCGCACGACCACTTCGCGGGCGGTCGGCAACACACCGAGCGCGGCCAGCTCGCGGGTGCGGGCATGGCTGAACGTCGAGCCGCCGTCCTGGGCGGTGGCGGGCACGGCAAGGATGGCAGCGAGACCGAGTCGGGTCAGCAGCGCGGTTCGGGTCACGGCGGGAGAGCGGTGGGCAGGTGTCATGTTCGTCCTCGGGCGGATGGTTGAGCCCGAGAGACCCGCGCAGTGCCGAGACCTTACCGCGGCGGCCACGGAATCTGGCCGAGGGGCTGGCGGCGGCGCTGGTCCTTCGTTCGCATGGCAGCCTGTGCAGCGGTCCGGCATATTCCGCCGCCCACAGCCAGCGATGCAAACCACCTCCTCCCAGACGGCGGGTCACGACAAGGGCCTGCAGGACATCGATCAGGTCGTCATCCGGTTCGCCGGCGACTCCGGCGACGGCATGCAGCTGACCGGCGACCAGTTCACGCGCACCACCGCCCTGATGGGGAACGACATCGCGACGTTCCCCGACTTCCCGGCCGAGATCCGCGCG
>JALORC010000079.1 GCA_025459175.1 Planctomycetota bacterium
GCCGACGAAGTGACGTTCGAGGGCCTGTTGCGTGATCGGCGCGTCGTCGGGGTGCACCAGCGACAGCCAGGTCGACGCCTGCATCGGCAGTTCCCGCGGCTCGTAGCCGAGCATCGTGTAGTAGGTGTCGCTGAACACTGTGGTGCCGGTCCGCACGTCCCAGTCCCAGTTGCCGATGTTCGCGGCCTGCATCGCCAGCGACAGTCGCTCCTTGGTCTCGGCGAGGTCGCGCTGCGTGCTCGTGATGTCGGTGATGTCGGTGGCGACCGCGACCAGGCGATCGAAGCTGCCGCTCGGCCCGCGCAGCGGGATCTTGTCGGTGCGGATGCTGCGCACCTCGCCGCTGTCGACGACGTAGTCCTCGACGATGCCGAGCTTCGGTTGTCCACTGCAAAGCACTTCCCGGTCGTCGCGCAGGTAGGCGGCGGCGAGGGCGGCGGGGAAGAAGTTCTCGGTGCGGCGACCGATGATCGCCGCCGGCGGTTGCCCCAGCGAGTCGGCCGCCTGGCGGTTCAGCGCCAGGATCGTGTTCTGGTCGTCCTTGAAGAACACGTAGGCCGGGATCGCGTCGAGGATGACCTGCAGCTCCGCGTGCGGTTGCTGCTCGCCTGCCGCGACCGCTGGCTCGACCTCGTGCAGCGAGGTCACGCGACTGCCGTCGGCACCGGCCGGCAGCTGCTCGACCGCGAGCCAGATCCGGCGTCCGTCCTGGCGGAAGGCGCGGATCACGCCGTTCGCCGGCGACTGCGCGCCATCGAGCGCGATGCCGCCGAGCACGGTGCCGAGGTCGCGGCCCTTGGCGCCCGCCAGGCCGAGGCCGACGATGGCCGCGAAGGCGCGATTGCACCAGGTGATCCGACCGTCGCCGTCGGTGGCCACGAGCGCGTGACGCGTCGCCTGCGCCAGGGCGTGGGCGAGCGCCGCTGGCGGCAGAGCCTCGTCGGGTCGGTCGGCGTGGGTGTGGTGTGTGGTCACGATGCGGCAGGCCTGTCCTGAGCCGCATCGGCTGGCGGCGGATCCCCGTTGCATGGGAGATTCCCGCAGGGCCCGCCGGGCTAACGGCGGCGGCGGGCCGCTTCGGCCGTCTGGCGCGCCTTGCTCATCGCCCAGCTGCAGATCGGGCAGTCCGCCGGTCGGTGGCCGATGGCGGGGCAGAACCGGCGCCCGAACCAGATGATCTGCAGGTGCAGGTCGTTCCAGCGCTCGCGCGGGAACGTGCGCACGAGGTCGCGTTCGGTGCGTTCGACGCTGCTGCCGTTCGACAGGCCCCAGCGCCAGGCCAGGCGATGGATATGGGTGTCGACCGGGAATGCCGGCACGCCGAAGGCCTGCGCCATCACCACGCTGGCGGTCTTGTGGCCGACGCCCGGCAACGTCTCGAGCACCGCGAGATCGCGCGGCACCTCGCCGCCGAACTCGCTGCACAGCCGCTGCGCCAGGCCGCACAGCGCTTTCGCCTTCTGCGGGGCCAGACCGCACGAACGGATCAGCTGGTGCACCTCGGCTTCCGCCAGCGTCGCCATCGCCGCCGGACCAGGGGCGCGTGCGAACAGCGCCGGTGTCACCAGGTTCACGCGTTCGTCGGTGCACTGCGCCGACAGCACCACGGCCACCAGCAGCTGGAACGCGTTCTCGTGCCGGAGCGGGATCGGCGGGCTCGGGAAATGGTGGTCGAGGATCGCCTGGATCCGCTCGGCCTTCGCGGTGCGCAGCATCAGCGACCTTCTGTAGCCGCTGCGCTGCCGTGTGCAACGGCGTCGCGCGTGGTAGCGTGTTCGCCCCCGATGAGCGATCAGGCATTCGCGCAGTGGTTCGAACACGTGTGGTCCGAGCGTGAGGACCGCGTCTATCCGCAGCTGTTCGGTGCGCTCGGCGACGGCGTCTACACGGCCGGCCCCGGCGTCTACCAGCGCTACGGCAAGCAGCCGCACCCGGGCTGGCTCAACCACGGCGTGTTCGCCTGCCCGCCGAACCCGACGCGCAACAGCTGGCTCTACGTGACCTCGGGCCTCAGCAACCCGTGGAACCTCGACGCGCCGGGCCGCGACCCGTCGGGCTTCTCGGGCCTCGGCTTCGAGCTGGTCATCGAGACGAGCGAGCCAGCCGACTGGGCGGTGCCGCTGCTGCACAACCTGATGGCCTACGAACTGCTGGTCGCGGTCGGCACCTACCCGGACGCCGAACTGTTCGAGTACGGCAACCGCATCCCGCTGCAGGCCTCGATCACGCCGCAGTTCGAGAGCGCGATCCGGTGGCTGCTGGTCGAACAGCCCAAGCACTATCCGTCGGCGTTCGAGCTGCCGTCGGGGCGCGTCGACCTGTTCCATCTGGTCGGCGCGACCGAGCCAGAGGTCGAACTGGCGCGCAACAGCGACCAGGAGATGCTGGTAGCGCTGCTGCAGCAGGGCGGCGTGTATCCGCGCACCGATGCGGCGCGGAAGAGCTTGCGATGAACCCGCGCGAGCCTCGCTGCAGCAGCGGACCGGTGCTGTCGCCGTGCATCAAGATCTGTCGCATGGACGCCGCGACCGGTTGGTGCGTCGGCTGCCAGCGCACGCTGGCCGAGATCTCGGGCTGGTTCGTGATGCGCGACGACCAGAAGCGGGTCGTGCTCGCCGACCTGCCGCGGCGGCGCCAGGTCGCCGACCACACGCGGCCGCCGGGGCCGTAGCGCAGCACCGGTTCACGGGCGCGCGGTCACCTGCAAGCCGTTGGTCCACGCGAACCACTCCGGGGCGGCCGGGTCGAGCACGACCGCCTGCAGGTAGCGCATCGTGCCCGGCGCCAGCGCCGGCCACACGCTCGGCACCGCGGCGGCGCCGGCCGCATCGAGGGCGAACGGCAGGATCACGTCCGGCAGCGGCACCAGCGTGCCACCGAGCAGCGGGGAGTAGATCGTGCTGGCGCCGAGTCCGAGCAGCCCGGCGCTGTTCGGCAGTGCGCCGGTGATCGTGAACGTGACCGCGCCACCCGGCGCGGTCGTGCCGGCCCCGTCGAGCACCGGCACGCCGGTCGTACCGGCCAGGCCGAAGCCGAGATCGACGAACGCCGACGATCCCGTCACCGCGATCGTGCTGGCCGGACCGGCCGCGATCGGCAGCGGGCCCAGCCGGATCTCGCCGCTGACGAAGGTGACCAGCGCCGGATCGAGCGGGACGCCGTCGCGCGTCACCGCGATCCAGTCACAGGCCGAGAAGTCGCCGCGCAGCACCAGCGTCGGCTGCTGCAGTTCGCCGGGGCCGGCCAGCAGCGCCGGGTCGTAGGCCGGCTCGACCAGCGGCGCCAACGTGATGGCGAGCGGCAGCCCCGGGGCCAGCAGCAGCCCGGCGCGGCCGACATCGATCTCGAGCGAGGCGGCGCGCACCAGCTCGAGCGTCAGCGTGTTCGCGGCGGCGTCGCGATGCGCGCGCACCGCCGCCGGCGTGTCGAGCCACGGGGTCGCCGACTGCAGCGACAGCCAGTACGCATCGCGGTGGGTGTCGGTGTAGGTCTTGTAGACCACCGTGTCCGGCGCGTGCACCCGCGTGTGCCGGGCCAGGAAGTCGAACATGCCGACCAGCCGGCCCGGCTGCTGCGGATCCGGGGTGCCGAGCGCGCCGGCCGGCGGCAGACCGCCGGTGAACCAGAACGGATCGGTGACGTGGCCGACCGCGGTGAACGAATAGGCCCACGGGTAGCCGTCGGGATGTCGCGCCGCGAGTTCACTGAGCGTCGGCGTGTGCCCGAAGCACAACCGCGGCGCGTCGTGGCAGGCGTTCCACGCCGTGTTGGTCGTGATGTGGAATCCGTGCAGGAACGGTGACTCGGTGGTGGTGTTGCAGGCGACGGTGTCGAGCAGTCCGTGGCCGTGGAAGACGGGCAGGTTGTAGGCGTTCTCGATCAGGAAGCGTGCGCTGGTGATCGAGTACATCGTGTCGATCCTCGGACTGCCGCCCGGTGGGCCGCCGGCGATGCCTTCCTTGCACACGGTGTTCTCGGGCCGACGGTACCAGACCTCGTACATGTCGATCGGCGGGCCGAGCGGCGCGATCGCGGCGAAGCGGTCGGGTTGCTTGAGACCGATGATGTAGGCGCCGCGGCCGCCGTACGAGAACCCCGACAGGTAGACGCGTTCGGGATCGGTGCCATACGCGGCCGCGAAGTGATCGATCGCATCCAGGATGTCCTGCTGGCCGGGGCCGACGTTCGGGTCCGTGCTGTCGACGTAGGCAGGTGAGTACTGCCAGTCACAGCCCAGGCCGGAGAGCCCCCACAGCCGGCCGTCGGGGGCGACCGCGAGCCAGCCGCGCGCGTCGATCTCGGCGAGCAGCGGTTGATTCATGGTCATCGCCGTGCCGGAGCCACCGGCGCCGTGCAGGAAGACCAGCAACGGCCGCCGCACCGTCGGGTCGAAGCCCGGCGGGATGCGCAGTTGGGTGGTCAGCACTTCGCCGTCGACCGACGAGCGGTAGGCCGCCGTCGCCGTGCCGGCGGGTGGTGTGCCGATCGACAGCGCGATCGTCGTCGCCACCGTCTGGGTGCCGCCCATCGCGCGCGCCGTCAGCGTGTGCGGGCCGGGCGCGAGATCGCCCGGTGCGAACGACACGCTCCAGCGCGCGAGGCCCTGCACCGCCGCGAACGGCCCGCCGTCGACCGACAGCTCGACGGCGGCCGCCTGCGCACTGGTGCCGGCGACGACCAGGCGGCCGGGCACGGTGGCGCCGTTGGTGGGGCTGGTGATCGCGACCGCGGGCACGTTGGTGTTGCGCACGTCGACGGCGGCGAGATCGAACACCGGCAGCGTGCCGAACGCACGCAGGCGCGCGCGGATGACGTGCATGCCGTCGGCGACCGTGGTGGTGTCCCACGCGAACGACCAGTTCGCGACGCCCTGGGCCGGCTGGAACGCGCCGCCGTCGATCGAGATCGACACGGTGCCGTTCGGCAGGCCGGCCGAGGTGCCGGCGATCGTGACGGTGCCTTGCACCATGGCGCCAGGCGTTGGTTGCTGGATCAGGATGGACTGGGCCGAGATGGCGGCGCTCACGAACAACGCGAGCAGGGGAGTGAGGTGCATGCGCAGCGGCTGGCGGGGGGGACGCGGGCGGCAACCGGATCCGGCCGCACGGCCGTCGGTCCGGTTGTCAGGGCAGGCTTCGTTGCGGATGGGCACCAGGGGACAGCGAGGTGCCCGCGGTGGGCGCGAAGCCAAGGCACAACGGCACGGGGGATTGACCTGCCGGAGCCGACGCTCCACATTGCGCCCAGCGCTGCAGAGACGGGTGATCCCCCCGGTGCCAACACCACCGTCACCCGTGCCCCCGCCTGCGGCGCTGCCGTCCCTGATTCGTGAGGAGAGCCAATGCTCCGTCCGTCCTCTCACACCGCCGGCGTGATCGCCGCGATGGCGGTCGCCGCCCCCCTGTTCGCGCAATGGCAGCCGGTCGAGGTTGCCCAGACCCCGCCGCCGCGCACCGGTTTCCTGCTGCTGCCGATCCTCGGCGGCGAACTGTTGCTGTTCGGTGGTGATGTCGCCAACCCGTCCGCCACCGAGTGGGTGTTCGACGGGGTCCGCTGGCGCTCCGTGCTGCTCGGCATTCCGCGGCGCAGCGATGCCGCTGGCGCGGTGTCCGGCACCCGCCGCCTCATCCATGGCGGCCAGAACGGCGCGCAGCTGTTGAACGACACCTGGATCTCCGGCCCGACCGGCCAGTGGCTCCCGTACGCCTCCGCGCTGCAGCCCGGTCTGTTGACCAACGTGTCGATGGCGGGGGATCCCGCGTCGGAGCGCGTGGTGATGATCGGCCAGAACGGCAGCGGCGTCTACGAGACGTGGTTCGCCGCGGTCGGCAGCGGCAGCGGCAGCGGCAGCGGCAGCGGCTGGACCGCGGGCCCTGTCTTCACGGCCCCGCAAGCGGCGCTGGTCGAGGACACCGTGCGCGGTGAGGTGCAGCTGTTCGTGGCCGGCCTGCCCGGCTTCGAGATGCGGCGGCTGATCGGCAACCAATGGGTCACGGCCGCCACGGCGCTGGCCGGGCCGGCACTCGGTGAGGTCGCGTTCGAACCCAACCGCGGCCGCGCCGTCGTGCTCGAGCCGTTCACGAACCGCGCCAGCGACGAATGGGACGGCCTGCGCTTCGTCGTCGATCAGCTGCCGAGCGGCGCGTTCGTGCCCACGGCGCGCACGGCGATGGCGTTCCATCCTGGCCGTGACGAACTGGTGCTGGTCAGCAACTACAACAACGCGATCGAGACCTGGCGCTACGTCGTGGCGCCGTTGCCGGCGGCCTTCGCGTTCGGCAGCGTCTGCGGCGCGCAGATCGGGCTGCAGGCCGGCGACTCGCCGCAGCTGGGCAGCAGCCATCGGCTGCGCATCACGACCACGAGTCCCAACAACTTCCTGACCGTGTCGGTGCTCGGTCTGTCGACCGCGCAGAACGCCGGCTTGCCGCTGCCCCTGCCGCTGCCGCAGGCCCCGGCCAACTGCGAGCTGCAGGTCGAGGCCTTGGTGGTCGATCTGCTCGGCGTCGGTGCCCCGCAGGTCCGGCTGGTGACGTTGCCGTCGACGGCGTCGCTGCTCGGTCTGCGCTACGCGGCGCAGGCGCTGCAGCTCGACGGCAATGGCTTCCAGACCGCCAGCAACGGCCTGCAGGTGCAGATCGGTGCGCCGCTGCCCGAGAACCTGCTGCTCGAGAGCTTCGCCAGCGCGCAGAACCGCGACCGGAGCACGTCGGGCGACACGTGGGCCAACGGCAATGCGACGCCGGCCGCGATCGGCGGCGACGGGCGCCACGGTTCGTTCGATCCGGCGTTCGGGCAGGATCTCGGCAACGGGGTCTTCGTGTGGAACACCGACAACGCGCTGATTCCGGCCAGTGCGACGCTGGACGGCCTGCCGGCCCTGGTCAGCGACGGCCGGTTCTTCTTCACCGACTTCGTGGTGCCGGCCGGCGTCACGGTCCGCTTCACCGGCAGCGCGCCGGCGATCGTGACGGTGCGCGGCCAGGTCCAGATCGACGGCGTGGTGTCGTGTGATGCCGAGCAGCTGCCGTTCTTCGTGCCGACGGTCGGCGCGGCCATCGGACAGCGGGTGTCGACGTTCCAGGCGCGGCGGAGCACGCTGTCGGCGCCGGCCGCCGGCCAGCCCGGCGGACTCGGTGGTCCCGGCGGTGGCCGCGGCGGCAACGGCGGCGAGAAGTGCCTGGGCGCTGGCCCGATCATCGTGAACGGCGTCACCATCACCGATGGTCAGCCAGGGGACGACGTCCGCCTGCCGGCGGGCCATGCCTATGCCGCTGCGGCCGCGGGCACCGGTGGCCAGGGCTCGACGATGATGCCCGCGCTCGGCACGTTTGCTTCTGCGTTCGCGCCCTTGATCATCAACATCTACCGCGCCCAGTACTCGGTCGGCGGTAGCGGCGGTGGCTACCTGCAGCGGGGTGGGCTGCCGACGACGCCGACCATCGCGGGTAGCTCCGTCCAGCCCCTCGCCTCCCCGGCGCCCGCTGCGTCGTTGGCGTTCCCGCTGCTGCCGTTTCCGCCGCAGCCGCCGGTCGGCTACTCGTCGCTGAACCATTATCTGGTCGGCGGTTCGGGTGGCGGCGGCGGCGGTTGCCATGTGTTCGGGACCATTGGCGCGATCGCCACGGACGTGTTCGTCGCCGGCAGCGCCGGCAGCGGCGGCGGTGGCGCGCTTGCTTTGCGCGCCGGCGGTGACCTCACCGTGCTCGGCGAGCTGTCAGCGCGCGGTGGTGCGGGGGTGCTGATCAACGGCGACAACCCCAACACGCCGACGGTCCAGGAGTCGAGCTACGGCGTCTCGTCCCCCGGTGGCGGTGGCTCCGGTGGTTCGCTGCTGCTGCAGAGCGCCGCTCGGGTGCGGGTGCTGGCGGGCGCGGCGTTGATCACCAGCGGTGGTCTTGGCAGCCGAACCGGTTCGGTCACCCCGACCCTCATCAACGCCGTGCAGCAGGCCGGCGCCGGCTCGCCGGGCTTCTACCGGCTCGAGTCGGAACTCGGCAACACGTGGCAGGGCACCGGGGTGCCGGCCTTCTCGGGGGACGCCAACGGCGCGCTGTTCGATCGCGACGCGCGCACCGGCTCGCGGTCGACGTGGCTGCTGCCCACGAGCCAGGCGCTGCCCGTCTACCTGCGCTACGAGCTGCTGGTCGACATCGGTGGCAACACCGTGCTGTTCAGCGACGACCCGAACGTGTCGACGCTGCTCGCCTCTGACCCGAACGGGCCGGTGCGGTTGCGCTTCCAGGGTGGTCGCCTCGATCCGTTGACGGGTCAGGTGCCGGCGTCGACGGTCGGGCCGTGGCGCACGACGCTGCGCTCGGGCGCGCAATCGCTGAACCGCGATCTGGCGACGGCGCTGCGCTTCGACCTCGTCGTCGACAAGGGCCTCGGCGTCACCGCGGTGCGCGAGCTGCGCATCGTCTGGCGCTGAGCCCATGAGCGCCTCGAGCCTCGTGCTGCGGTCGTCGGGGCGCCCGGCCGCGTGGCCGGCGCCGCGCTGGCCGCTGGCGCTCAGTCTCTCGGCCGGGCTCGGCATGCCGGCGCTCGCGTTCGTGCCGTGCCTGTTGGAACTGTCGGCGCCGGTGCTGTGGTTGCTGCAGTTCGTGTTGCTGGCGCGCAGCGACCTGCATCGCGATCCGGTGCTGTGGCGGCGACTCGCGGCGTTGCTCGGTGCCACCGCGGTGGCGTGGCTGCTGCTGGGCAGCACGATGCAGCGGGATCTGGCCTTGCTGCACAGCGCGGCTCCGACCGGCATCCCCGGCTGCCAGATCCTGGCGTATGGCGGCTGGCCGTGGCGCGGCATCGCCGGGCACGGCGGCGGTGGTTGGCGTGAGTTCCATCACCTCGCCAGCTGTGGCTTCGTGTTCGTCGCCAACGTGCTGACCATCGGCGTCGTGCTGCTCGGTCTGCTGCGGCTGCTGCCGTCGCGCTGGCAGCTCGGCGCGTGGTTCGTGGCGTTCGTGGCGCTGATCCCGGCGTGGCTGATCGGCTTCGCCCGGGTGTTCGCCTGGTGGGACTGAGCCCGCGGCGGCGCGCTCAATCGAGCGGCGGGAACAGCTCGGCGACCGGCAGGCTGAGTCCGGGCACGACGTCTTCGCCGGGCACCTGTTCGCCAATCGCGAACGTGCGCGCCGTCCGCCCCGGCCGCAGGCTGGTCACGGTGCGGGCCTCGGCATCGACGATCCATACCAGCTGGCAGCCGTGCGCGAACCAGTCGGCGATCTTGGCGTCGAGCGGCGCACGGTCGCCCGGCGACCGCACTTCGACGGCGAGGTCGGGGGCGCCCGGGAAGTAGCCGCGGGTCATCGTGGCCGGCACCCGATCGGCGCGCACGAACGCGGCGTCCGGCGAGCGCACCGTGTCGGGGTTTCGCGTCAGCAGGAACCCGGTCCCGGCAGCGAACGCGAGGCTGAGCCGGTGCGTGCGCACATGCGTTTGCAGCCGTTCCCCGGCCGCCGATGCCACCGCCCCGTGCCACCAGCCGGCCTTGCTGATCCGGTGCAACTCCCCGCGCACGAGCTCGAGCCGTTGGCCCGGCTCGTGGTGCAGCAGCAGTTGGTCGGCGGTGGTAACGGACGAATCGAGCATGTCGCGCATGGTAGCAATCGGTCCCTCCCGCCTCAGGGATCTCCCGCCGCGCTCTCGCGCTGGACCTCGGCCATCCGGCGCTGCACCATGCGCGGTTGCCGATGCCCGATCCGAACTCGTCTCCTGCGCCGCGCCCGCTGCGCATCCGTCCGCTCGCCGAGCGCAAGAACCTCGTGCGCAAGGAGGACTTCGCCAAGGTGCTGCCGCCGGTCGAGGGCTTCCTGCAGTGGTTCGAGGCGCTGCCGGACATCTACGGCAGCAAGGCGCTCAAGCAGGTTGTCGATCGCATCGTGACCGCGCGCCAGCAGGGCAAGGAGGTCGGCATCTCGCTCGGTGCGCACGTGCTGAAGGTCGGCCTGTCGCCGCTGCTGATCGACCTGATGCGGCGCGGGCTCATCACCCACGTGGCCACCAACGGCGCGTCGGCGATCCACGACTGGGAGACCGCGTATCAGGGGGCGACCAGCGAGGACGTCGCGCAGAACCTGCCCGACGGCTCGTTCGGCTTCTGGCGCGAGACGATGACCGGCCTGAACGGCGCCACCAAGCGCGCCGGCGAACGCAACGAAGGCCTCGGCCAGGCGATCGGCCGCGCGATCCTCGACGGCGAACTGCCGTATCGCCACCTGTCGGTGTTCGCCGAGGCCGCGCGGCTGGGCATTCCCGCGACCGTGCACGTCGCGTTCGGCTGCGACATCACGCACATGGATCCCGACCTCGACGGCGCCGCGCTCGGGGCCGCGACGATGCGCGACTTCTGGATCTTCGCCGACACCGTCGGTCGACTCGAACGCGGTGTGTGGTTGAACGTCGGTTCGGCGGTGATCATGCCCGAGGTGTTCTTGAAGGCCGTGTCGATCGCGCGCAACCGCGGCCAGCTCGGCACCGATTTCCTGACCTGCAACTTCGACATGATCCAGCAGTACCGCGCCGTCACCAACGTCGTGCAGCGACCGCCGAAGGAAGGCCGTTCGATCCTGGCGATGCACGAGATCGTGCTGCCGCTGTTGCACCAGGCGCTGGTCAGCACCGCCGCCGCCCGCGGCTGCCTGCAGGAGCCCCGCTGATGACGCACGCCACCAACCGCCGGCTGGCGGAGATCCTGTCGGCGCTGCCGACCACCCGCATCCTCGTCGTCGGCGACCTGATCCTCGACCGCTACGCCGACGGCAAGGCCAACCGCGTCTCGCCCGAGGCGCCGGTGCTGGTGTTCGAGGCCGGCGACGAACGCTTCCTGCTCGGCGGCGCCTGCAACGTCGCCGCCAACCTGCGCGAACTCGGCGCGTCGACGTCGGTGCTCGGTGTGATCGGCGACGACGAAGGTGGCCGGCAGCTGCGTCAGCTGCTGCACGACGCCGACATCGACACCCAGGCGCTGGTCACCGACAGCACGCGGCCGACCACGCGCAAGACGCGCTACGTCGCGAAGACGATGCAGGTGCTGCGCGTCGACGAGGAGAGCCGCGCGCCGGTCACCGGCGCCGCCGAGGCGACCATGCTGGCTCTGCTCGAGCAGCGGCCGTTCCCGTGGAAGAGCGTGCTGCTCAGCGACTACGGCAAGGGTGTGCTGACGCCGCGCGTGATCCAGGCCGCGATCAAGGCGGCGAAGTCGCAGGGCGGCGTCACGGTGGTGGACCCCAAGGGCAAGGACTACTCGATCTACCGCGGCGTCGATCTGCTGACACCCAACCGCGAGGAGGCCGAGGCGGCGACCGGCATCACGATCCGCACCACCGACGACATGCATCGCGCGGCGGCGAAGCTGCGCGAGATCACCGGCATCCGCACCGCGGTGATCACGCTCGGCAAGGACGGCATCTTCTTCGAGACCGAGGACGGCTCGCACCGCATCCTGCCGACCGAGGCGCGGCAGGTGTTCGACGTCACCGGCGCCGGCGACACCGTGGTCGCGGTGCTGACCTACGCGCGCGCCTGCGGCGTGCCGCTCGAGGAGAGCCTGCGGCTCGCCAACCACGCCGCCGGCATCACCGTCGCCAAGCTCGGCACCTGGGCGCCGTCGCGGCGCGAGATCCTGGCCCGGCTCGGCGACGTGGCGCCGGGCAGCGACGGCAAGATCCTGACCCTCGAGCAGGCGATCGAGGTCGGCAACAAGCTGCGCGCCGAAGGGCGGCGGCTGGTGTTCACCAACGGCTGCTTCGACATCCTGCACGCCGGCCACTGCGACTACCTGCAGCGTTCGCGCACGTACGGCGACGCGCTGATGGTGGGCGTCAACACCGACGGCTCGGTGCAGCGGCAGCAGAAGGGGCCCGGCCGACCGTTCAACTCGCTCGACGATCGCATGGCGGTGCTGGCGGCGCTGCAGGCGGTCGACTACGTGGTCGCGTTCGACGATGACACGCCGAAGGACCTGATCGAGGCGGTGACGCCGCAGGTGCTGGCGAAGGGCGAGGACTGGCGCGACAAGGGCGTGGTCGGTCGCGAATGGGTCGAGCAGCACGGTGGTCAGGTGGTGCTGGTGCCGCTGGTGCAGGGTCGGTCGACGACCAACGTCGTGCAGAAGATCCTGCAGCACGGGAAGTGACGCGGTGAGCGGGCCGCGCGGCGAGCTGCCGATCCTGCCGGTCGGCACGCAGGTCGTCACCACCGGCGATCTGCACGGCGAGGCCGGCGGCGTGCGGGTGCCGCGCGGCGCGCTCGGCACGGTGCTGAAGTCGCCGACCGACGCGACGCACGCCTACTGGGTGCGGCTCGTCGACGGCGCCGAACTGGCGCTGCGCCGCCACCAGCTGGCGACGCTGGCGCGCACGCAGGACCGCGACCTGGTGCCGCAGCTCGGTGGGCGGGCGCTGTTCGAACGGGTGATCCTTCGGGTCGTGATCGGCTCGCGCGCCTACGGGCTCGCGCACGAGGACAGCGACACCGATCGGCGCGGCGTGTTCCTGCCGCCGGCCGAACTGCACTGGTCGCTGTTCGGGGTGCCGGAGCAGATCGACGACGAAGCGGCGCAGGAGAGCTACTGGGAGCTGCAGAAGTTCTGCCTGCTCGGCCTGAAGGCCAACCCGAACGTGCTCGAGTGCCTGTGGTCGCCGCTGGTCGAACACGCGACGCCGCTCGGCCGCGAACTGCTGGCGCTGCGCGGTGCGTTCCTGTCGCGGCTGGTGTTCCAGACCTACTCCGGCTACGTCGCGTCGCAGTTCCGCAAGATCGAGGCCGACTGGCGGCAGCGCGGCGAGCCGAAGTGGAAGCACGTGATGCACCTGTTGCGGCTGCTGCAGGCCGGGGTCGAGGTGCTGCGCACCGGCGAGGTGCCGGTCGACGTCGGGGCGCTGCGCGAGGCGTTGCTGGCGGTGCGGCGCGGGGAGGTCGCGTGGGCCGATGCCGAGGCGTGGCGGCAGCGCTTGCATACCGAGTTCGCGGCCGCCGCGGCGAGCACGGCTTTGCCCGAGCGACCGGACTACGAGCGCGTCGATGCGTTCCTGCGGCGGGCGCGGCGGCTGGCGCTGCAACCGGAGTTGCCGTGAGGCCCGGCGAGGATCCGCGGTTGCTGTTGATCGCGCTGTGCACGATCGAACTCGCCTGATGCGGCTGGGCCGCGGGGAGCTAGACTCCAGTCCGTGTTCCCCTCGGTGGTCGACATCCTGCAAGCGGACCCGCGCATTCCCTACGCGATCGTGTTCGGCTCGTGGTCGCGCGGCACCCAGCACTCGGGGAGCGACCTGGATGTGGCCATCGGTGGCGCTCCGGATGACTGGAGCGCCCTGGAACTTGGCAGCTTGATCGGCCGGCTCGAAGCCGCGGCCGGTTGCGCAGTGGATCTGGTTCTGCTCGAAGAGGCGCCGCCTGGACTCGCCTACCGCATCGTCCGCGACGGCAAGGTCGTGGTGCAGCGCGATGCCAAGGCGCTGGCGGCGCGCACCGCGCGCGCGGTCCTCGACTATTTCGACTGGAAGCCGATCGAGGCGTTGTTCACCCACGCCCGTCCACGGAGTGCATGACGTGGCCGATCCCTTCGTGCTCGCGCGCTCGTTGGCCGACTTGCGGGATGCCACGGCGAGGATCCAGTCCGTGCTGCCAGCTGACTTGGCGACGTTCGAACGCGATCGCACCATCCGGGAAGTCGTCGTGCTGAACCTGTTCGTGGCCCTGCAGAACTGCCTCACCATCGCCACGCACTGGCTCGCCGACGCGCGTCTGGACGTGCCGTCCGGCTATCGCGAGGCCCTGCTCGCGTTGCGCGACCGCGGCGTGCTCGAAGCCGAGCTGAGCGAACGGCTGGCGGCGGCAGCTGGTCTGCGCAACTTGATCGCGCATCGCTATGGCGTGTTGGACTGGCGGCGCGTCCACGAGATCGCGGCGACGCGCCTCGGCGATCTGCTGGCGTTCGCGGACCAGATCGAGCGAGCGGCGCGGCAGAGTTGACCGGAAGGGCGTGTTCCCAGGCGTTGCCATGAACCCCGAACACGATCCGCGGCTGCAGGCGATCGCCGCGGCGCATCCGTATCCGCTGCTGTTCGCGTCGCTGAGCGGCGCGCACCTGTACGGATTCCCGTCGCCGGACTCGGACTTCGACCTGCGCGGCGTGCACGTGCTGCCGCTGGCCGAGGTGATCGGGCTGCGGCGCGGGCCGGAGACGATCGAGTCGATGCGCGACACCGACGGGCTCGAGCTCGATCTCGTCACCCACGACGTCGCCAAGTTCGTGCGGTTGATGCGGAAGCCGAACGGCTACGTGCTGGAGCAACTGTTCTCGCCGCTGGTGACGGTGACGACGCCGCGGCACGCGGAGCTGCGGGAGCTGGGACAGCGCTGCGCCACGCGGGCGCACGTGCGGCACTACCTCGGCTTCGCCGAGACGCAGTGGCGGCTGTTCGGCAAGGAATCGCCGCCGCGGGTCAAGCCGCTGCTCTACGTCTATCGCGTGTTGCTGACCGGGCTGCATCTGCTGCGCACCGGCGAGGTGCAGGCGGATCTGTCGGTGCTGAACGGCGAGGCGCGGTTGTCCTTCGTCGACGAGCTGCTGGCGCAGAAGCGGGCGGGGGCCGAGCAGGGTGCTCTGGCCGGGGCGCAGATGGCGTTCCATGCGCGTGAGTACGAACGGCTGGTCGCCGAGCTGCGTGAGGCACCGTCGCGTTCGCCGCTGCCGGAGCGGTTGCCCGAAGAGGTCGAGCGGGCGCTGCACGCGTTCCTGGTCGGGGTCCGGATGGGTGGTGGGTGAGGCGTGGCCTCGCCGCTTCACGAGCGATCCTGCTCCGCCTCGGCGCGGATGAACGCGTTGCCGTCCTCGTCGATGGTGATGTGCAGGACGTTGGGGTTGCAGCACACCGGACAGTCCTCGACGTAGTGCTGGCGGGAACCGGCCGACAGATCGATCGGCACCTCGACTTGTTCGCCGCAGGAGTCGCAGACGTAGTGGGCTTCGCTGTTCATGGTTGCTCGCGCCGATGATGGCTGGTCGGGGTCGGTAGGTGGCACGGCAAATCGAGGGCCGCCATGCATCCCGGCCGCGGCCGGATTCGAACCGCGCCGGGTCAAGGATGCGAACCGCGCCACGCTGTATGCCCTGGATCGTGGGCCCTGTTCCGGTCCCGAACCTGCTCCGCGGTCCGTCCGACGGCGCGACCGCAGGCGCAAGGAACGCCACGCACCGCGAACCGCCCCGCCAACGTCGAGGGAGCCGTGCCGGAAGGACCTGAGATCCGCCGCGAGGCCGATCGCATCGGCCGCCAGCTTCGCGGCGCGCGCGCCGAGGCAGTGTGGTTCGCGTTCTCGCACCTGCAGGAATGGTCGGCGCTGCTGCGTGGGGTCGAGATCCGCACCGTCGAGTCGCGCGCCAAGGCGATGCTGATCCGCTTCGCCAGCGGCGTGAACATCTACTCGCACAACCAGCTCTACGGTCGCTGGTTCGTGGTGAAGCGCGGCGACATGCCGCGAACCGATCGCCAGCTGCGGTTGGCGGTGCACACCGCGACCCACTCGGCGCTGCTCTACAGCGCGTCCGAGATCGAGGTCCTGCACGACGACGATCTGCCCGGCCATCCGTTCCTCGCGCGCCTCGGCCCCGACGTGTTGTCGGAGCACGTGCAGCCGAACGACCTCGAAGCGCGGCTCGTCGACCCGCGGTTCCGGCGTCGATCGCTCGGCGCCCTGCTGCTCGACCAGGGCTTCGTCAGCGGCCTCGGCAACTACCTGCGCAGCGAGATCCTGTTCGTGGCCCGACTCGCACCGTCGCTGCGGCCGGTCGACCTGCTGGCTCATCAGCGCGCGGAGCTGGCGAACGCCATCGCCGAGATCGCGCGCCGCGCCTACCGCCACGCCGGCGTCACCAACGAGCCGGCCGAGGTGCGGCGGCTGAAGGGCGACGGCTGCTCGCGCCGCGAGTATCGCCACTTCGTGTTCGGCCGCGGTGGCAAGCGCTGCCGGCGCTGTGACGCCACGATCGTGCGGTCCGAGCATTCTGGTCGGCGCCTGTATGCGTGCCCGTCGTGCCAGGGCGTGGCGGGAGACTCGCGCACATGACGCCGCGACTCGCTGCCGTGTGGTTCCGCCGCGACCTGCGCGTGCTCGACCATGGCCCGCTGCTGGCGGCGGCGCGCCAAGGACCGGTGGTGTGCGTCTATTGCGTCGACCCGCGCGAGCTGGGCGTGTCGCGCGAAGCCGGACTGCCGCGCCTGGGGGCGCACCGGGCCCGGTTCCTGCTCGAGTCGCTGGCGGATCTGCGCGACGGTCTGCGGCGTCTCGGCGGTGAGCTGCTGGTGCGGCGCGGCGGTCCCGAACACGTGCTGCCGGCGCTGGCTCGGCAGCTGGGTTGGTCGCAGCTGCTGTTCCATCGCCTGGTCGGCACCGAGGAAGAGCAGGTCGAACGCGCCGTCGAGGCGGCGATGGCCGCGGTGGGGTGCCAGGTGGTGACGTGCTGGGATCGCACGCTCGTCCCGCTCGACGCCCTGCCGTTCGCGGTGTCGGCGACGCCCGAAGTCTTCACCAGCTTCCGCGAGCGAGTCGAGGCGCTGGCCGGCGCTGTGCCGCCGTTGCCCGCGGTGCCGAGCCTGGTCGCCGCGCATCCTGAGGTCGATCCGGGGCCGCTGCCGACGCTCGCGGAGTTCGGGCTCGACGAGCCGACACCGGATCCACGCGCGGTGCTGCCGTTCCGCGGTGGCGCGACGGCCGGTCGGGCTCGCCTCCAGGCATGGCTCTGGGACCAGGATCGGCTGCGTCACTACAAGCAGACGCGCAACGGCATGATCGGCGCCGACTACTCGTCGAAGTTCTCGCCGTGGCTCGCACTCGGCTGTCTGTCGGCGCGCCAAGTGCAGGCCGAGATCGGGCGCTACGAGGCCGAACGCGTGCGCAACGAGTCGACGTATTGGCTCACGTTCGAACTGCTGTGGCGCGACTACTTCCAGCTGATCGCCCGCAAGCACGGCGCGCGGTTGTTCGCGGCCTCCGGGCTGCGCGGCATCGCGGTGCCGTGGCGGCGGGACCGGGCCGCGTTCGAACGCTGGTGCACGGGCCGGACCGGCATCCCGCTCGTCGACGCCAATCTGCGCGAACTGCTCGCGACGGGCTTCCTGTCGAATCGCGGGCGCCAGATCGTGGCCAGCTTCCTGACCAAGAACCTCGGTCTCGACTGGCGATGGGGCGCCGAGTGGTTCGAGTCGCGCTTGATCGACCACGATGTCGCGGCCAATCACGGCAACTGGTGCTACGCCGCCGGCGTCGGCAACGACGCGCGCGGGTTCCGCTACTTCGACATCGCGGTCCAGGCCGCGAAGTACGACCGCGACGGCGACTACGTGAAGCTCTGGTGTCCCGAGCTCGCGCCGCTCGGCAACGACGTGGTGCATGCGCCGTGGACCGTGCCGCTCGGCACGCGCCAGCGGCTCGGCGTGGATTACCCCGATCCGATCGTCGATCTCGCGGCCAGCGTGGCCGCGAACCGGCGTGCGTGGGAGGCGGCGGTCGGTCGCTGAGGGGTGCTGTCGGACTGGGCGAGGCGCCCACATTGGCACGCCGGCACTGCGGCGGGTATCACGCGCAGATGCCGCCACGTGATCTCGCCGTCCTCGCCACGTTGTTCGTCGCCAGCGCGTTCGCCGAGGCCCAGGCCCAGGCCTCGCCGCTGGCGGCCCCGCAGGTCCTCGGCACGCCGCTGCGCCGGCTCGACGGCCTGCCGCTCGATGCGGTGTTCACCCGCGACGGGTCGCTGCTGCTGACGTCGTGCCTCGGCCCGATGGCGCAGGTCTGGGATCCGCGCACCGGCAAGCGGGTCGCGGCGTTGACCGGCAAAGGCGCGGCGATGCGCGCGTGGTTCTGCGGTGCGAAGGACGAACGCATTGCCGCCGCGTTCCAGGACGATGGTGTGCGCTTGTTCGAGGCACGCACCGGCAAGGCGATCGCCAGCACCGACCGGGCGGTCGGGCTCGCGGTGTCGTCGGACGGCACCACGGTCGCTACCACGAAGGGCGAGGACCTGCTGCTGCTCGACCCCGCGACCTGGAAGCCGAAGGCGACGATCAAGTTCGGCGGCACCGCGACGACGCTGCGCTTCACCGACGACGGCAAGCAGGTCGTGGTGACGGTCAGCACGAAGGAGAAGCGCTCGTTCGGCACCGACAAGTTCGTCGACCTCGCGCAGAAGAAGGTGGTCAGCGAGCAGGAGGCCAAGCTCGAGCTGCGCAAGCAGTACCCGCTCGCCGACGGCAAGACGGCCCTGCGCGGTTTCGCGATGAGCGTGCAGAAGGTCTCGCTCGCCGACGACTCGGTGCTGGCGACGTGCAAGCTGCCGATCGTCGCGACGTCGCTGGCGGTGCTGAAGGACGGCGCCGAGGTGATCGTCGGCGACAACGACGGGCGCATGGTGCACGCCGAGTTCGCGACCGGCAACGTGCTGCGGCGCTGGGGCGAGCACAACAACTCGGTCACCGACCTCACCGTGTCCCCCGACGGCACGCTGTTGGTCAGCATGTCGTGGGACCAGACGATCCGGCTGTGGAACCTCGCCGACGGCAAGGAGCTGTTCGCGTCGCCGACCCACAACAACGTGGTGACCGCGGTCGCCTTCGCCGCCGACGGCAAGCAGCTGGCTTCGGGCGGACTCGACAACTCGGCGATCCTGTGGAGCACCGACGGCAAGCTGCTCGTGCGCCATGCCGAGCACGAGTACGCGGTGATCGGCGTCGCGGCGGCCGCCGCGGGTCTGTGGTCGGCGAGCCAGGACCGTTCGCTGCGCCTCACCGACGTCGCCGGCAAGGAGGTCACCCGCGTCGTGCTCGACGGCAAGTACGCGTATGCCACGGCGATGACCAGCGTCGCCGCCGACGGCACGTTGATCACCGGCCATCGCGATGGCACCGTGCAGTGGCGTGATGGCAAGACCGGCGTCGAGTTGCGCCGCGGTGACTTCCACACCAACGCCGTCAACGCCGTCGCCTGCGATGCGACCGGCATGCAGGTCGTCAGTGGTGGCGGCGACGGGCACCTGGTGTTCTGGGATGTCGCGGCGGCGACCTCGCGCAAGAAGGTGGCCGCGCACGAGGACGGGGTCGCTGGCGTGTGCATCGGCCCCGGCGGCCAGGCGTTCAGCTGCGGTGAGGACGGCGCGCTCGCGCAGTGGGACGTGGCGACCGGCGAACCGGTGCGCAGCGTGACGATCGACGACGACGGCAAGCCGGACCTCGCCGCCGTCGTCGTGCTGGAGAAGCTCGGCCTCGTGGTGGCCGCGGGTGGCGGCGTGCTGCACTGCCGCAAGCTCTCTGACCTCGCTCCGGCGGGCACGGTGGCGTTGCCCGCCGCGGCGGTGTCGCTCGCGGTCAGCGCCGACGGCACGCGACTCGCCGCCGGACTCGAGGACGGCACGGTCGCGCTGTTCGCGACGATGCCCGCGCCGGTGGCGCCGCCGGTGCCGGCGGCGAAACCGACGAAGCCGGCTGCCCCGGCGCCCACCAAGCCGAAGAAGTAGTCGACTCGCCCGCGCGGGATCGGATGCCTTGACCATCCGATGGTGGCCAACTCTGATCGGGCCATGGAATCGAGCCGGCATCTGCATGCGGACGTGGTGATCCTGGGTTCGGGACTCGCCGGTTCGGTTGCGGCGCTGTGTCTGCTCCGCGCCGGCCGCAGTGTGGTGTTGGTCGACCAGGGCACGCATCCACGGTTCGCGCTCGGCGAGTCGACCAACACGCCGGCCTCACTGTGGTTGCGGGTCATCGCCGAGCGCTTCAAGGTGCCGGAGCTGCTGCACCTGACCTCGGCCGAGGCGCTGGTCCGGCACGTGGCGCCGAGCTCGGGGATCAAGAACAACTTCGGGTTCATGTACCACCGACCCGGTGGCCACGCGCCGGAGCGGTTCTGGCAGGCGATCATCCCGCCGGCGTTCCTCGGTGACTGCGAACGCGACGGTCAGCCGGCGCAGAACGAGATGCACTACTTCCGCCAGGACGTCGATGCGTGGTTGTGGCAACAGGCGCTGGCTGCAGGAGCCATCGCGCGCCCGGCGACCGAGGTCATCGAGTCGGTGGCGCGCGATCGCGGCGTGGAGTTACACACCGCCGCCGGCGAAGTGTTGCATGCGCGCTTCGTCATCGACGCCAGCGGCCATCGGTCGCCGATCGCCCGCCAGTTCGGGTTGCGCGAGCTGCCGCCCCGCTGGCGTACGGACTCGCGCACGCTGTTCACGCACATGGTCGGCGTCGAGCCGTGGGAGAATCTGCAGCTGGTGCCGGACAGCATGGCGCGCTGGAGCCAGGGTACTCTGCATCACTGTTTCGACGGCGGTTGGATCTGGGTGATCCCGTTCGGCAACCATCGCGCCGCGACCAACCGGCTGTGCAGCGTCGGCCTCAGCTTCGACAATCGTCGGCACCCGCGACCTGGTGGCCTCGATGCCAAGGCCGAGTGGGACCGGGTCATGGCGACCTACCCGGCGATCGCCGCGCAGTTCCGCCGCGCGGTCGCGGTGCGACCATGGGTGCACACCGATCGCGTGCAGTACTCGAGCCACTGTTGTGTCGGCGATCGCTGGTGGCTCACCGCGCATGCCGCAGGCGCGGTCGACGCTCTCTACTCGATGGGCAACATCAGCACGTTCCACACCCTGGCGATCGGTCTGGAACGTCTGCTGCGCATGTTCGCCGCAGACGACTTCCGACGCGAACACCTGTTGCCGGTCGAGGACCTGACCTCGGCGCTGTTCCGGTTCCAGGACCGTGTCGTCTACGGCAACTACGTGGCGCTGCGGGATCCCGCGCTACTGCAGACATGGATCGCGATCTGGTCGTTGACCGACACGGCTCGCATCCGGGCCGTGCTGATGCCGCTGGTCAAGTACTTCCGGACGCGCTCGGCCACCGATCTCGCCGCCTGCTTCGCCCATCCGTCGCAGGTGCTGACCGGCGTCGGCATGCGCACCGGCATCACCGACACCACGACGGTGCTCGGCGAACTCGACCACCTCTGCGATCTGATGCAGGAACTGGAGATCGGCCGCAGCACACCGGCCGAGACCCAGATGCGGATCGAGGCGGCGTTGGCTTCGCGGCCGCAATACTGCATCGACTTGAGCGAGATGGAGCGTGCCTTCGCTCGTATGCCGTGGTCGTTCGCGCCGCTCTCGGAGCGCGGTCTGCGATCGTACGGCTCGTGCTTCCTGACCCCGCACGAGATGAACACGATCGGGCAGGCTCCCTGACGCGGCGGTGGTTGGCGGCGGCGAGGCTCTGGCCGGGATCCGTGTGTCCCGGCAGGAGGCCGGCATCGGCTTGGCTGACGTCGCCAGCCGCTCGTCGCCGGCCCGGGCCCGCCGTCACACGAACGTGAACGTGAAGCGCGCGATCAGCCAGCCGCTGAAGTTCTGCGTCACCTGCTGGTTCGGCGGGCACGCGTTCCACGCATCGTTGGTCGCGAAGCCGCGCGTGCGCAGCTGCCAGCGTTCCTGCGTGAAGCTCGGCAGGCCCTGGCAGAAGCTCTGGCTGCTGCCGGTGAACAGCGTCGCGTCGGGCCACGGCGTCCGTGGGGTGCCCGGCCGGCCGGTGTACGGCCCGAAGTCGTAGTCGGTGGTCAGCAGCGACAGCGGCACCGAACCACCGAGTGCCGGCTGCTGCGCGCACACGGCGGTCGACAGGTAGGCCCAGTCGGTCGCGAACATCCGGCAGCGCAGCCAGTTGCCGGCGCCGAACAGCGAGTTCATCTGGATGTCGCCGTCGAACACCGCGAAGCCGAGCGAGCTCTGGCCATTGGTGATCGGGATCAGCGCGAAGAACGCGTTGCCGGCCGACGCGTCGGGGGCGACGACGGTCGTGCCCAGGTTGAACCGGAGATTGCTCGGCACGCCGCCGAGCACCACACGACCTTGGGCGGGCAGGATCGCGACCGAAAACAGCACGGACAATGAAGCAAGCATGCGCATGACGGGCCTCCGAGATGGATCGGGAATGCAGCCGCGGGCCAACTTCTCCCGCGGCTTGTCGGTCCCATGATATCGGGCCCACCCGTCCACCGCAGCCCTTGGCGGCGCGATCTCGCGATCGGTGCGATCCGCCCGGCTCAGTTGGCGCGCGCCACCAGCACGACCTCGAACTGGTCGACCTCGAGCGTCGCGCGCACGCCGGCCGGCAGGTCGGCGACCACGGTGACGCGCAGCTGCTTCTCGCTGGTCAGGTGGCGCAGGCTCGAGCTGGTGAACACCATCGTCTGCGCGCCGGTGCCGGCAGGCGCGAGCTCGACCGCGGTGTCGAAACGTTCGTCGACCGGGTTGTAGATCGACATCCGCAGTGCGCTGTCGCCACCGACCCGGCTGCTGCGGGCGACGGCGCGGATGCGCAGCTCGAGCACGTCGGTCGGCGCGGTCACCGGCAGCGTGTAGCGCATGCTGATGCCGGCGATCTCGCGGCCCTCGAACGTCTCGGTCGTGATCGCGATCGCGTCGTCGTCGGCGGCCGCAAGACGCAGCTTGGTGCCGCTGATCGAACTGCCGGCGGCGAGTTGCACCGTGGCGCGTTCGAGGTCGACGACCGCGGCCGGCGCGGCGGCAGGGGCGGCGGGCAGCGTCGGCAGCAGGTCGAGTCCCTGCAGTTGCCAGCGCTCGTCCGGCCACGCCAGCACCGGTTCGCCACTGGCGATCGACAGGCTGCACAGGCGCATTGTGAGCCGGCCGGCGGCGGGCTCGGCGAGGCCGAACCAGAGTCGGTCCTGCGCCGGCGCGAAGCGCGGCCAGCCGACGTCGCCGATCGGCTGCAGGCGGGTCGTCACGGTGAACGTCGCGATGTTGCACACACAGAGACTCGCCAGGCCGGCGGCGCTGCGGCGCACGAACGCGACCTGTTGTCCATCGGGCGAGAAACTCGGCTGCAGGTCACCGTTGCCCGCACCGGTGGTGCTGCCGCCGTCGGTCAGCGGCCCGGCCCCGTTGCCGTTGCCGAACGCGAGCCACAGCGTGTGCTTGCCATCGGGATCGCGCCGGCTCCAGACGATGCGATCGGTGGCGCGGCTCCAGTCCGGATCGCTGTCGGCGTAGCCGTTCGGCGTGATGCCGAGCGGTTGTGCATCGCTGCCGTCGGCCGCGATCGTCCACAGGGTCTGCGCGCCGCTGCGGGTGGCCGCGAACAGCACGCGGCTGCCGTCCGGCGACCAGCACGGGTCGCCGTCGGGATCGCCGTTCTGGGTCAGACGCAGCTCGGGCAACGCACCGTCGAGGCTCGACACGAACAGTTCGGTGCTGTCCGGGTCGCCGTTGTCGCGCTGCCGGGCGAACACGAGGCGGTTGGCATCCGGGTGCAGGCGTACATCGCGCTCGATGCCGGCGCGGTCGGCGACCCGGTTGTTGCCGAGGTTGCGGGCGCTGCGGGCGGCGATCTCCGCGAACTGGAACGGCGAGTCGATCCGGCCCCGGCACGCGACCAGTTCGGGCGGCACGGTGGCGCCGCCGATCGGCGTGCTGCTGCCGCCGCTGCTGCATGCTGCCGCCGCGAGCCCGAGGAACAACGGCCCGCAGGACGGCCATGACAGCGGCAGGAGGCGTGGCATCGGTGGGGATGCTGGCGCATGCACCCGTGCGGGGCAATGGCCGGCGTTGCAGTGTACTCCGCGCCGGGGATAGAAGAAGGCGCGTGCGCGTCGCCGACTTCGACTTCCCGCTGCCACCGGACCGGATCGCGGTGCGCCCGATGGAGCCGCGCGACCAGGCCCGCCTCTACGTGCTCGATCGCGGCACCGGTGCCGCCGAGCACACGGTGGTCGCCGAGCTCGGTCGGTTCCTGCGCCCGGGCGATCTGCTGGTGCTCAACGACACCCGGGTGATGCCGTGGCGCCTGCGCGGCAACCGCGCGACCGGTGGCGCCGTCGAGTGCCTGCTGGTCAAGCTCGACGGCGAGCGCGGCGAGGCGTTCGTGAAACCGAGCAAGAAGCTGCGGCCCGGCGACGAGATCCCGATGGAAGGTGGGGCCGTGCAGCTGCAGCTGCTCGAACGGCTGCACGAAGGGCGCTGGCAGGTCGCGCTGCGCGCGCGCGAGGGCACCGTCGCGCAGGCGCTCGAGCGCTGTGGCCGGGCGCCGCTGCCGCCGTACATCGACCGCGACGGTGCCGAGGACACCAACGAGGATCGCGAGCGCTACCAGACGGTGTATGCGCGGGTGCCGGGTGCGATCGCGGCGCCGACCGCCGGGCTGCACTTCACGCCCGAACTGCTGCAGCGGCTCGCGGCGATGGGCGTCGAGCAGGCGTTCGTGACCTTGCACGTCGGCGAGGGCACGTTCGCGTCGCTGCGCACCGAGGTCGTCGAGGAGCATCGCATGCACGCGGAGCAGTACGAGCTGCCGGCGGCGACCGCGGCGGCGATCGCGGCGACCCGCGCGCGCGGTGGGCGGGTTGTCGCGGTCGGCACCACCAGCTGCCGCACGCTCGAGACCTGCGCCAACGACGATCGCACGGTGACGCCGGGCCGCGGCAGCTCGGCGCTGTTCCTGTATCCGGGCCAGCCGTTCCGCGTCGTCGATGCGCTGTTCACCAACTTCCATCTGCCGCAGTCGACGCTGCTGATGCTGGTGTCGGCGTTCGCGGGCACCGAGCGGGTGCTGGCGGCATATCGCGATGCGGTCGCGCGCGGCTACCGGTTCTTCTCGTTCGGCGACGCGATGCTGCTCACGTGAGCGAACGGCGCGCTACAGCAGCCGCCGCAGCGCCGCGGCCGCCGCGCGCGGTGCCTCGGCTTGCAGGATCGCGCTGCTGACCGCGATCCGGTCGACGCCGAGCCGCCGCAGCGGCAGCAGGTTCTGCGCGGTGATGCCGCCGATCGCGACCAGCGGCAGTGAGCGCGCCGCGGCCGCCTCGACCGCGGCTTCGACCTGCGCCTCGGTCATGCCGGTCGCGTAGCCCTTGGTCGCGGTCGGGTAGCAAGGGCCGAAGCCGATGTAGTCCGCGCCCTGCACCGCGGCCTCGGCGATCTGCGCCGGGTCGTGGGTGCTGATGCCGAGCCACTGCCCGACCAGCAGCTTGCGCGCCGCGGGCGCCGGCAGGTCGTCCTGGCCGATGTGGCCGCCGGCGACCTGGCTGCGCACCGCCAGCATCACGTCGTCGTTGACGACCAGCGGGATACCGCGGTCGCGGCACAGCTCGCGGCAGCGCTGGAACGCGACCCGGTCGCCGGTCTTGTGCCGCCACTGCACGACATCGACGCCGCCGTCCAGCGCTTCGTTCAGGGTGTGCCAGGGATCGAGTCGGCAGAGTGCCGGCGTGAACAGCAGGTAGAGGTGACCGGAGAACGGCATGCGAGGGCGAACACAGTAGCAACCGGGAACGGCGCGCGCGCTGTGGTTCGCAACCGCCCGGTTGCTTAGGCTCCGGGCCGTGTTCGGTTCGCACCTGCTGACCAACCTGCTCGTGTTCCTGGCCGGTCAGGCGGCGGCGTGGTTCTGCCTGCGCACCGGACGGTTCCTGTGGGGGGCGGTGGGCACCACCTCGCTGTGGCTGCTGCTCGATGCGTATCTGCTGACCCGCTACGTGTTCGACGGGCCGGACTGGCTGCGCACCGGATCGCTGTGGGGCCTGCAGCTGGTCGCGGTGTTCCTGGTCGTGTCGCTGGCGATCGCGCGCTGGCGGCGGCGCTGGTCGGCGGCAGCGAAGGAACGCAAGCCGCGCTTCGTGGCCGGCATGGCCAGCTACCTGCGCAGCGACTATCCGGCGGCGCGCGCGACGTTCCGACAGCTGGTGCGCACCGACCCGTGGGATGCGGCGGCCTGGATCGCGCTCGGCGATGTGCTGCGGCGCAGCGGCCAGCCCGGTCCGGCGCGGCGCTGCTATCGGCGCGCGGCGGCGGTCGACGTCGCGCACCAGTATCGCGACCTGCTCGAGCAGCTGCGCAGTGAGCGCGCGGCGGGCTGACGGTCAGCGGGGCTCGAACTCGATCGCCAGCGACAGCCCCTGGCCCGGCAGCAGCTCGAACCGATTCGGCGTGCAGCTGCCGCCGTGCACCGGTTCGAGCCGCCAGGTGCCGCTCGGCAGCGCCGCGAGGTCGACCGTGCCGAGGCGATCGAGCAGCACTTCGAACCGGCCGCCCGGTACATCGCCGTCCTGCTGCAGCCGCAGCATCCGGAACGGCACCGGCTGCCCCTTTTCCGTACAGATCAGCTGCAGGGTTCCGGCTTGGATCGCGATCGGCAGCGGCTGTGGCGGCGCATTGCCGCCGGCGATCTGCACGCGCCGTTGGGCCAGCAGCTGCATGCGACCCGGGCGCGGCAGATCGACGCGCAGTTCGTAGTCGCCGGCCGGCAGGTCCGAGAAGCGGTAGTCGCCGAGCGCGTCGGTATCGCAGCGCAGCGGCCACGGGCGCTCGGCCTCGTCGAGTTCCGGCGCCTGGGTGTTGTCGCGCTTCGAGCGCTTTGGCGGCGAACGGCGCGAACTCGGCGAGCGCACCGGGGCGCTGGTGTCGATCGCCAGCCGCAGCCGCACGATCGCGCCCGGGATCGTGGCGCCGTTCTGGGTCACGGTGCCGAACAGGCTCGCCGGCGCCAGCTGGTCCTGCTGGCCCTCGAGCACACAGTGCAGCACCTGGCCGTCGTCGAGCTGGACGAGCCGCTTGCGGAACGGGCGGGCCGGCACCGCGGCCCCGCGCACGGTGGGGATCGGCGGCAGCTCGGGCGCGAGCTCCCAGAGTCCCGACGGCAACGCTCGGAACGCGAACGTGCCGTCGTCGCCGGTCACCGCCAACTGCTCGACGAGCCAGGGGCTGCCTTCGAGTTCGTGGCCGGCCGGCGGCTTCTGCCGGGCCCGCACGCGGTAGCCCTTCGGCGCCGGCCGCTGCTGCAGCAGCAGCTGGCCGATCACCTCGGCGCGCTGCTTCATGACGATCCGTTGTCGGCAGTCGGAGGTCGCCACGAAGCGCGGGCCGGCGCTCGGCGCGAAGTCGGGATGGGTGGCCTGCAGCGAGATCCGCGTGCTCCACACCGGGATCACGGCCTCGCCGTTCGCGTCGGTGCGCCCGACGGTGGCCTTGCCGTTGCCGAGGGCGCTCCACTGGGCGCCGTGGAAGCGCAGCTCCGGGTCGCTCTCGGCCTGCAGTCGCACGATGGCATTGGCCACCGGTCGGCCCTCGAGGTCGCGGGTCTCGACCGTCATCGACAGCAGTGGCAGCAGCGTCACCACGATGTCGTGCTCGTCGATCGGCACCACCGCCACCGCCGGTGCGTGGCGCGGCGCGCTGGCGATGACGACGACCGGGCCGGCGCGCTCGCCGCGGTATTCGCCCGGTGCGGTCTCGCGCGGCTGCATGCTCGGCGGCAACCGCCGATCCACCGGGCGGAACTCCAGCGACTCGAAGTAGGTGCTCACACTGCCGCCGGCCAGCGGGTTGCCGGCGGGGTCGGCGAGGACGATCCGCAGCGAGCGCGGTCGCGGCACGATCAGCCGGCTGCCCATGCTGTCGTGTTGCCACGGCAACTGCACCCACGGCCCCTGGTCGCTGTAGCCGAACAGCAGGTCGTATTCGGCGGCGTCGGCAAGCTGCTGTTCGACGCGGCCGCTGGCGTCGGTGCGGGTTCGCTTCGAACCGAAGCCGGAGGCGCGATGCAGGAACGCGACCGGCGCGCCGACCCAGGGCCGCTGCTGTTCGTCGTAGATGCCGAGTTCCACCGGGCTCGGATACGAGATCCGCAGCTCACCGAGGTCGGTCACGGCGCCGGCCTCGACCAGGATGCCGCGGCTGCTGCCGGTGTAGGCTCGGGGCGCCGTGGCGAACACATCGTGGCGGCCGGGGCGCAACCCGCGCAGTTCGAAGGATCCGTCGGCGCGGCTGATGCACTTCGGGAACGGCAGGAAGAGGTCGCGGCGCGCCACCCAGTCCGGCATCGGCCCCCCGGGCAGCGTGCCATCCGCCTGGAACCGGGCGGTGCCGGCAGTGCGCGCTTGCTGCAGCTCGTCGAAGGCGCTGCTGGCTCCACCGAGCGGATCGTCGACGGCGCGCAGCTCTACCTGGGCCAGTCCCCAGTCGTGGCCGCCGACGACCCGGCCGCGGATGCTGCCGCGCAGGTCGAGGAACACCTCGCCGAGCTCGATGGTGCCCGGCGTGCGCGGCACCGCCTTCACCTGCTGGAAGTCGTGCCACTCGGTGTCGCGACCGATCAGCAAGAACAGCTCGCCGGCGTCGGGGACCAGCCCCAGCGTGAAGAAGCCGTCGGCGTCGGTGGTCGTGCGCGGTTCGTCGGTGCGCGGCGCGCGGCTCGCAGCGTCGGCGCGGGTCGGGATCACCGAGTCGAGCCAGCTGCGCGTGAGCCGCACTTCGAGCCCGGCCGGATGCTGCCAGGGCTGCTGGCGCACCGTCAGGCGCCCGTGCAGCACCGCAGCGCCGGCGGACAGCGGATCCATCGCCACGGGCGCTGCTTCGGGGTCGGTCAGCACATCGGCCCAGCTCGTCTCCGGCGCGCTCTGGGAGCTGCGCACGACGGAGGCCGGCGTCGGCGCCACCGTTGCGGCCGGCGCGGGATCCACCGCGGGCGCCACTGCGGGCGCTGCCGCCGGCAGCGGCGATGGATCGGTGGGGCGCAGCCACCAGGCGGTGGCGACGATGGCGCCGACGGCGACTAGCACGGCGAGAAAGCGCGATCTCTGGTTGGCCATACCTTGCGTGCCAGCGGACGGAACTTCTGGCCGGTCGTGTGAATGCAGCGGACGGATACGTTGCCGGGACACCCGCGCGCCGGCGGTGTTGCCTCCCGCCTGCCGGTTCGAACGCCCTGAGACTCCCATGCAACCGTTGCTCTTCCTGTCGGTACTCGTGTTTTCCTCGTTTGCAATGGCCCAGGGGCTGCCGCCGGTGCCGGTCCCACCGCAGAACCCGATCACGCCCGAGAAGGCGATCCTCGGCAAGCTGCTGTTCTGGGAGGAGCAGCTGTCGAGCAACAACCGGGTCGCCTGCGGCACCTGCCACACGTTCGCGCAGGGTGGTGGGGACCAGCGGCGCCAGGCGCATCCCGGCAACGACGGCATCACGCCGTCGCCGGATGACAGCTTCGGTTCGCCGGGCCTCCCGCGCAGCGACGCCGGCAACGCCTACTTGCGGGACCCGCTGTTCGGCTTCAACCGCCAGGTGACCCGCCGCGCCTCGCCGAGCTTCCTCACCGCGGCGTGGTTCCAGGAGCTGTTCTGGGACGGCCGCGCCCGCCCCAACTTCGTCGACCCGGACACCGGCGTCACGACGATCCCGGCCGGCGGCGCGCTCGAGAACCAGGCGCTGGCGCCGCTGCTCGACCACGGCGAGATGGCGCACGATGCGCGGACCCTGGCCCAGGTCGTGGCCAAGCTCGAGGCCGCGCAGCCGATGGCGCTCGCCACCAACCTGCCGGCCGACATGGCGACCGCGATCGCCGGCGGCACCACCTATCCGCAGCTGTTCGCGGCCGCGTTCGGCTCGCCCGACATCACGGCGGGGCGGATCGCGTTCGCGCTGGCGACCTACCAGCGCACGCTGGTGCCCAACCAGACCCCGTACGACGCCTTCCTCGCCGGCAACACCGCGGCGCTGACGCCGCAGCAGCAGAACGGCCTCAACGTGTTCAACGGGCCGGCGCGCTGCAATCTGTGCCACACGCCCGGGCTGTTCAGCGACCGCCAGTTCCGCAACCTCGGGCTGCGGCCGATCGCGCAGGACAATGGCCGCCAGGGGGTCACGGGCCTCGCGCAGGACGCCGGCAAGTTCAAGGTGCCGAGCCTGCGCAACGTCGGGCTGCGCACCAGCTTCATGCACAACGGGCAGTTCGCGACGCTGGCGCAGGTGTTCACGTTCTATCTGAACGGCGGTGGCCCGAACCTGCAGAACAAGGACCCGCTGCTGCAGCCGCTGAACGGCCCGCCGCCCGGTGGCGTGCCGCCGCAGGCCGCCAACGACCTGATCAACTTCCTGCAGAACGGCCTGACCGATCCGCGCGTCGCGCAGGGCACCGGTCCGTTCACGCGCCCGACGCTGCGCAGCCAGCTGCTGCCGGAGGGCGGCGCGCTCTACGGGATCGGCTCGCCGGGCACCGGTGGTCTGGTGCCGCTGATGATGGCGGGGGTGCCGGCCAACATCGGCAACATCGACTGGAAGCTCGGGGTCAGCAATGCGCGCGGTGGGGCGCCGGCGACCTTGCTGGTCGGCATCGCGCCGTTCGCCGGCACGATCGGCGGAGTCAACCTGAACGTGCTGCTGAACGGCAACGAGCTGCTGGTGCCGGTGCTGCTACAGGGCGCGAGCGGGGTTGCCGGGGCCGGTTACGGGTCGCTGCAGCTCGCGCTGCCGAACCTGCCGAGCCTCGCCGGCATCACGCTGTTCACGCAGTGGTTCGTGTGGGATGCGGGTGCAGTGGCCGGTGCGGCGACGTCGCGCGGCGGCGAGATGCGCTGGTTGTGAGCGGGCGGCGCGCCGACTAACGCACCAGCCGCGTGTAGCGGCTCCGCGCCGACAGCGCCAAGGCCCACAACGCGGTGGCGCGCCGGCGCGATTGACCCGCCGGCGGCTGCCAGCTGCCAGCGGCGGCGCCCTGGTCCTGGGTGTTCACCACGGCTGCATCCAGGCGTGGCAGCCACTGGGCCCACTGGCGACCGCCGTTCTGGAACAGCGCGAACGTGGCCCAGTAGCAGGTCTCCGGATCGCTGGCTGCGGCCCGTTCGGTGATCAAGTCACTGAGTGCTTCGCGCGGGAACTGCTCACCGCTGCGGCCGGCGAAGAAGTGCGCGAACAGTTCGGCTGCGGCCGCGCGTGGCTCCTGTTGCGGGTGTTGGTCGAACCAGGCGATCAGCTCGGCGGTGCCAGCACCGGTCCGCAGACGGAAGAACTCCGCCGATGCGATTGCCGACATTGCCCAGGCGGTGCTGCAGGCATCGCTCGCCGCTTCACGATCGCCGTCGTGCCAGCCGCCGTCCGTGCCCCGCAGCGCGATCAGGCGATCGAGCGCCAGTTGCGCCGGCCCATGCACCAGGCCGCGCGTCGGGGACAGCCCATAGGCTTCGGTCAGCGCGTAGGCCGCGACGGCCTGGGCGGTGGTCGAGCGCGGCCCGGCGAGGCCGAAGCCGCCGTCGTCGTGTTGCGCCGCCACCAGGGCGCCGATGGCCCGGCGCAGCGGCTGGCTGTGATCGCCGGCAGCGAGATGGGACCCGTCGGCGAGCAGGCACAACGCGATGAGGGCCGTGGTCTCGATCGCTTCCAGCCGGTCGCCGGCCGGGATGCCGAAGGGTAGTTCGTTGCCGAGCCAGTGCAGGCTGCGCAGCAGTGCCTCGCGGCTCGGGTCGGCGTCGCGCGCGCGACCGCCGCGACCGCCGTAGCGACCGCCCGCGCCACCGTCCTCGCCGATGGCGACGGCGGCGGCCGGCGCCCGTTCGCGGCCGCCGATCGGAGCGTCGGCGAGGCCACTGGCGGCAGCCAGTTCGCGCGGCTCGACCGCCACCAGCAGCACCGATTCGAGATCGAGCGCGAACGCGGTGCGCGGCGCCGCCTGACCCGGATCACCGGGCTGCGTGCGCAGCACCAGGCGCACGTCGCCGGCCTCGGCGCACGCGGCCACCAGCGGCAGCAGTTGGCCGTAGGTCGCGTTCGCCGGCACCAGCACCTCGAGCACGAACGGCACGGTGTGCAGCGCCCTCCAGCCGCTCCGCAGGCGGCGCAGCAGCGGCGTCACACTCGACGGCGGCACACCCGTGCGTTCGTGATGGGCGCGCAGGGTCAACAGCGTCGGCGCGTCGGCTGCTTCCGGCAGCGCCAGCAGGATCGCGCCCTCGCGGCCGTCCGGGACTGCCGCCGCCAGGTGCACATGGCGGGTGCCGGCGGCGATGGCTGTCGTGAGTTGCTCGATGACGAGGCCAGCGCTCGCGCTGGGGGTGGCGCGCAGAACGAGTTCCGGCCGGTCTGCGGGCCACGGTGGCAGGTTGCCGATCCCCGGCATGGTGTGGCTCGGCAGGTCGGCCGGCAACGGCCCGGCGCGCAGCAGCGTCGGCAGGGCCGCTGGCGGCGGATCCTGGACGGGCCACACCGGGATGAGCGTCACGCACAGTGCGATCGAGGACAGCAGCATCGGAACTCCGGGAAAGCCGCCGCCAACGAAGGTTGGTTGCGACTGGTTCACCGGGCCGCGCAATGGTCCCGTCTGCCGGCCGGTGGTATGCCTGTGGTCATGTTGCGCACGCTCGCCGCGGGTTGTTTGTCGTTGGTCCTCGGGGCTCAACAATCGGCGGCGGTGGTCGGGGACGTGCCGATCGGCAAGGCCGAGCTGCAGGTCCGCACCGGCCCGGCCGAACGGCCAGTCGAACTGCAGGTGTTCACCTACCGGCCGGCCAACTGGTCGGGGCAGCGCCTGTTGTTCGTGATGCACGGCGTGCTGCGCAACGCCGACGAGTACCGCGACCACGCGGTCGGCATGGCGGATCGCTTCGATGCGCTGGTGGTGGCGCCGAAGTTCGACGAAGAGCGCTTCCCGAGTCGCGCCTACCAGCGCGGCGGGTTGTTGCGCGAGGACGGTTCGCTCGCGCCGAAGGAGGAATGGACCTACGCGCGCATTCCCGAACTGGCGGCCGCGATCCGCACTCGCACCGGCAAGCCCGACGCACAGCTGTACGTGATCGGCCATTCGGCCGGCGGGCAGTTCGTGGTGCGCATGAGTGCGTTCCAGGACACCGGTGCGGTGCGGCTGGTGGCGGCGAACCCGGGCAGCGTGCTGCTGCCGAC
>JALORC010000173.1 GCA_025459175.1 Planctomycetota bacterium
CACCACCATCCAGCCCAACCCCCTGGCCCACGCAACCCCCATCCACCACCAGCAGGGCCCCTGGCACAAGGGCCCCACCAACCACGTGCAGGGCCCCTGGCACAGCTTGCACGTAGCACTGCGCGCTGACGATCGGCGGCCGCGCGGCCGCCACCAGCCACTCCCGATACTCATGCCCGCCGGGATGCAGTCCGACCGCGAACCTGCCGCCGGGACCGATCGCCGCCGTGCCGTTCGGCTCGCGCTGGTCCGCACAGACCGCGGTGACGCTGACGTAGCCACCCACGACCGGCTCACCGCTGTCGTCCCAGACCACCCGCCCGCGCACGGTCGGCAACGCCGTCGTGCGCAGCACAAGATCCTGCTGCGGTCGCGCGAGTTCGAGCCGGCTCGGCTCCCAGGCATCCGGCGTGGTTTCGTCCGGCAACAGCCAGTGACTCGACGGCATCAGCAGGTTGCCGCGCCAATCCGGCCGCAGCCCGTCGAACTCGAAGCGACCCGCGGCGTCGGTCTCGAGCAGCCGCGGTGGCACGTAGGACCACCGCTGTCGCATCCCCGCCGGCGCGCCATCCGGCAACTGCACCGCACTGGAGAGGCCGAGCAACAGCCCGGCCGGCGCTGGTTCGCCGTCGACCAACACCACGCCGGTCACCCGTTCGCCGGTCGCGAGCACGACTTCGTGCTCGCCGTCCAGCTCCGCACATGTCGCCGCCAGTGCCACGAGCCCCGGCGGCTCGACGAGCCAGCCTCCGGCACCAGAGCAACCAGCGAACGACGCCCTGCCGTCCGCCGCGGTCGTGCCGCGCTGCACCGCTTCGTCGCCGTCGCGCCAGATCGACACCGCGCAGCCAGCGACCGGTCGTTGCTGCGCATCGCGCACGCGGATGCGGCAAGCGAACTCGCGACGCGACACCGCGGCAACGTCGGCCGCTGCCGCGGTCTCGCCGAGACCGCGCTCGGCCGCGACCGCCGCGACGTTCTTGGCGTCCGCTGGGGTCGGCGGCGACGCCGGAACAGCACCATCGCCGATCAGCAACCAGCAGCCAACCGCAATGCCCGCCAACGCGATCAGCACGAACGGGCCAGACCATCGGCGGCGCCCGTGCTTGCCATCAACCATGCGCGGCATGGTGGCCCGCGGCCGCACGACCGTCAACGCATCACGGCTCGTTCACAGCCGCAGCGACAGCTCGCCGTCGGCATCCCACGCCAACGGCACACGCCGCCATTCCGCACCCTCGCGCAGCAACACCAACACCGCGGCACGTTCGCTGACGAACGCGACGAAACCGCCGAGCCCGCGACCATCGCCCCGCACCAGCGGCAACTCGCGCCCACGTTCCACCGCGAGTCCCGGCCGTTCGAGTTCGGCAGGCAACACCGCACCACCCGCATCGAGCAGCCGCATCGCATCCGGCCGCGGCCCCGGCCCGTCGAACCCGACCGTGAGCTGGCAGCGGCGATCGAGCTGCACCCGCTGCGCCGCTGCATCCCCGTCGGCAGCGATCGAACGCTCCGGATCGCACCAGCGCGGCGCGTCCGTGCGCAGCACGAGCGGCCGCCGCGGCAGCCGCTCGAACCCGAACGCACCGTCGCGATCGCTGCGCACCCGCGGCGTCACGAAGCGGTCGACCTCCGCCTCGCCGGGTTGCAGCGGCACCTCGATCCACAGCTCGACGCCAGCGACCGCTGCCCCGCGGCGATCGCACAGCCGTCCGGTCACCGGCCGCATGCTGCTGGCCGGCAACCGCCAGACGAAGTCCTGCGTGCCAGCCAACACCGGCGCACTGGTTGCGACCTCGAGCGTGCGCGGGTTCCACAGCCGCAGCCGATAGTGCCGCCCGGCGCGCAGACCTCGCATTTCGAACGAGCCCTCGGCACCACAATCGACGCGCGTGGGCAACCGCTTCGGCGGCCACGCATCATTGCCGAGGAATACCGGCACCGTCTCGAAGCCCGCGGCGAAGTCCTCGGCCGCGGGGCGCTGCTCGTAGCCACTGTCACACGGCGTCGTGTCGAGCAGCACCACCTGGTAACCGACCGAGCGACCGAGCTCGCTCTCGATGCGGCCGCGGATGCTCGACGCCGGCTGCAGCCGCAGCTCGACGACCCCATCGGCGGCCGGCTGCAGCTGCCGCGGATCGTCGATCACCAATGGCTCGTAGTCGGGCTTGGTGATGATCCAGCACCCCGCTTCCGTCGGGATCCGCCACCAGAAACTGCGCTGCTGCCACGACCACTGCGCACGACCGCCGCCGTGCAGCCGCGTCTCGTAGGCCGGGCTGCCGTCGGGCAGCAGCACCAACACGTCGATCGTTGCCGCCTGGCGCGGATGGCCAAGGCACCCTGCCCCCGTCAGCAGCAAGCTCATCCACCCGAGGACGAGAACAAGCACGCGGCGGACCCCAGGCGCTGGCAGCATCGGCCACCGACGCGGCCGCCACGGCAGAACTCCGAACGGCTGGCGGTGCAGTCGATGGTCGAGCCGGCTCCAACTGCCGGCCCGCCGGCCGCACCGCGCAGGCCCAACCGGCCCGAACGGGTTCCGGCCGCTTCCCCCATGGCGGCCCCCGCCCCGGCTCGCTAGCCTGCTCGCCCTTATGCAAGTCAGCGCCCTCGAACTCCGCCCCGGCACCCTCGTCCGCTACGAGGGTCGGATGTGCACCGTGGTCTGGTGGAACATCCTGAAGAACGACCGCCGCGCCTTCGTGCAGATGCGCATCAAGGATCTGCAGACCGGTCGCCAGACCGAGCTGAAGGAGCACACCGATTCGAAGTGGGAGGTGCTCGACAAGGAGGAGAAGGACCTCAGTCACTCCTACCGCGACGGCATCGACGAGGTGTTCTTCACCGAGGACGGCGACGAAGTGCGCTGCGCGGTCGCCGCGGCCGAGGACGCGCTGCAGTGGCCATCGGACGCCTACAAGGGCTTCTTCGTCGACGGCCAGCTGGTCGCGGTGTTCCCGCCCAAGCACTCGACGCTGACGATCACCGACACCTCGCCGCCGATCCGCGGCGCCGGCAGCGGCACCAAGGAAGCGGTGCTCGAGAACGGCATGAAGGTCAAGGTCAACATGCTGTGCGATGTCGGCGACAAGGTCCGCATCGACACCGAGACGCACGAATTCAAGGAACGCATCGCGAAGTGAGCCGGTAGTCGCGCGACGCCATCAACCGGCGGCGCCACCGGTGCGTGAGGGCACGCACTGACGATTCCACGCCGCCTGCCCCCCCAGCTCCCGGGCGGCTCCACCGACCGCTCATTTCTGACGAGCGTTCGTGACCTTCCCGGCGTGCAATGCGGCCCGCGGACGACTGCCGTCCGAGAGGAGCCCGCCGATGAGTCTCAGCTTCTTCTTCTTCGTCGAGATGTTGATGCTCGGCCTCGCCGGCCTGCTCGGCGTGCCGATGCCGATCGCGATGCCGCCGTTGCCGGACCAGCCGACGCTGATGCACGTCGTGCCCGCCGACGCCCTCGCCTTCCTGGCCTGGAACGGCAGTGCCGCGCCGGATCCGAAGAGCGACAACCGCGCCGAACGGCTCGCCGCCGAGCCCTAGGTGCGCGCGATGGTGACGCAGCTGCGCGCCGCAATGATCGCGATGGTGGCGCCCGAGGGCGAACTGGAGCCGACCTGCCGCGGCCGTCGGTGCTGCTGCCGCACCTCGGCCGCGAAGTGACGACGATCACCGCCGTCGACCAGGGCTGGCGGCTGCAGCGCACCGGCACGATCCCGTCGTTCGATCCGCTGACGTTCCTGCTCGGCGTCGGCGTGGTGGCGATGGTCCAGTTGGTGCAGTGACGCGACGCGGCCGACGTCGCCCTACCGCGGCTGCGGGATCGTGATGCGAACGGGTTCGCCTTCCCGTTCGCCGACGCGGAACGTCGCGCTGCCCTCGAGTTCGCCGAACCTCGCGACCACGGTGTAGTCGCCGGGCTCGAAGCACTCCTCCGCGTAGCAGGGCCGTCCTTCCGCGAGATCGGCCCAGGTGTGCGCGACGACATCGCCGCCACGAAGGATGCGCAGCGAGCCATCGGCCGGCTCCAGCTGCTCCGGCAGCGTGATGTCGAACTGCTGGCGCACGCCGGCGATCACCCGCACCGCGACCGTCGTCCTCTCACCGGCCCGGATCTCGAACGGGAACGACTGGGCCGCCCGCGCCTTGCCACCCACGAACAGCCGGTAGCTCCCGACCGGCAGTGGTTCACTCTGGAGGTTGCCGCTGTGCAAGTCGGGGCCGCGGAACCTCCGTTGGCCGGAGTCCTGGATGGAGCACCACACGCCATCGACCGAGCCATCGACGACTTCGATCCGCAGATCGCCGCCCTGGGCCAGGCGCACGGTGCCGAGGTCCCAGCGTGCGTTCGGTTCGAGCGTGCGATTCTCGAACGACACGCGCGGGAACGTCTTCGAGTCGACATCCACGTGCCACTGCCCCGGCGCGACCGGGCCGATCTCGAAGTAGCCGGACGCGTCGGTGGTCTGCTCGACGATGCGGTTGGAACCACCCCCACTGGCCCAGACCCGCGCCGCGGCGGGGCGGCCGTCGGGGTCGAGCACGAGGCCGGCGATGTAGACGGTCTTCTGCGCGCGCCGCTCGGCACGGAGATCGAGTTCGCCGGCCCGCGGATCGACCTCGAACTGCGCGTCGACGATCGCTTCGCCATCGATACGGATCGACAGCTTGCCCTCCGGGGCGTTGGCGATCGCGAACGCGCCGTGCTCGTCGGTGAACGTATAGCCCTGGCGGTTCGGTGCCGGCCGCGTCCAGCGGACATTGACGCGGGGCACCCCTTGGCCGGCCGCGTCGCGCACCTTGCCCTTGGCGACGAAGCCGCACTCGAGAGTCAGGTCGCAGGTAGTGACGGCGCCACCGGGCACCATCATCACGCGCGCCCGCGCATCACCTTTGCCTTCGGCGTCCACCTTCACGTCGATCGCACCGTCCGGCAAGCCCGCGAACTCGAAGGTCCCGTCGGGGTGGACCACTTCGTCCCAGTCCAGGTCGCCCTGGACAGCGCCGACCAGGACGTCGCCGAAGGGTCGTCCGTCGGCATCGCGGAGCGTGCCGCGCAACGTGTTGCCGCGCGCGAGCGGGATCGTCAGCGACACCGACGCGTTCGCCGCGACCTGGCACTTGCCCGACCACGGGACCATGCCGCGGGCGCGGGCCTCGACCGGATGCTCACCAGGGTGGATACCGATGACGCGAAAGCGGCCTTCGGCATCCGTCCGCACGCGGGCCGGGCGCGGCGGGTCGTCGCCGAGCAGCCCAGCGCTCCCCTCGTAGCTGCCGATGGTCACGCGGGCCTCCGCGATCGGCCTGCCGTCCGGATCGACCGCAACGCCTTCGACGATCCCGCCCGCCGGTCCCAGCTCGAGCCGCACCTCGGCCCGACCCTCGCGCGCGAGCAGCTGCTGCGCCTTCGACGCGCCATGGCCTTCGGCACGCGCGCCGATCGAGTAGTGCGGTGTGGCGCCGCGCACGCGGAACCCGCCCGTGAGGTCAGTGGTCGCGACGACACTCGATTCGAGCTCCACCTCGGCGCCGGCCACCGGCACCCCGAGCGAACTGACCACGAGGCCGGTGATCGTCACGCCGACGGGCATCACGAACTCGACCTCGGTCTGCTTGCCCGCGACGACGTACGAGGTCTCGAGCCAGTGGCCGCGGTCGGCGATCAGCCCCGTGCGACCGGCGCGCAGCGACGGGAAGCGCACGATCCCCTCGGCATCCGTACGGCGTCGCTGGCTGTCGACCGACGGTGCCGAGACGAGTCTCGGGATCTCGTTCTTGCGGAACGCGGTCACCATGACGCCTGCGGCCGGGGAGCGATCGTCGCCGTAGAGCAACCGAACGACCAGATCGCCGCGCCCGCCCGCTGTCGGCGCGGCCAGCGCTTCGCGCTGCGTGGGTGTCGACGCGGCTGCCGCATTCGACGCACCGAGGTCGGCGGTGACGACCGAGGCTGCCTGCGGTGCGGCCCGGTCCGCCGCACCCGACTTCGGAGGCGCTGCATCGGTCGGCCAGAGCAGGAACAGGGTGAGCAGCGCCAGCACCAGTGCCGCCGCCATCGCGAGTCTGTGCCTGATCGTGTTCAACGTCGTCTCCTCGCTGCGAGCAGGAAGCTCTCGGGCGACAGCACCGCGGCACCGATCCGCACTTCGGCGATGCGGCCGCGGAACCCCTGATCGCCGCCGTGCCCGAGGTTGCCGATGCCGACGCCGGCCTCGTCGCCGCCGAGCCGCGCTGCAGGTCGCACGTCGGTGTCCGCCGTCGCCACGACGGCGCCGTCGATGAACAGCTGCAGGCGGCCGAGTTCGTGGTCGAAGGTGCCGGCGACGTGCACGAGCCGACCGATCGGCAGCGGCGTGGGCGAGGTCACCACCGCATGCTGGTGGCAGCCATCGGCGATCTGGAAGACGAGCTGGCCGGTGTCGCGCACGGCGAGGAACCACGGATCGAGTCCCGGCCGCGCGTCGCCGCGGAACACGATCTGCCGCTGGTGCGCCGTGGCGACGAGGCGATCGACCTGGATCCAGGCCTCGACCGTGATGCTGCCGCCGAGTTCGAAGCCAGGGTCATCGGGGATCCAGACGCGGTCCCGGTCGTCCTGGAACTCGAGCGCGAAGTTGCCGGTCGGGAGGTCGACGCGGCGGAAGATCGGGCTGCCGATGGCGAAGCCGTTCTGGCCGTTGCCGGAATGGTCGACGATCAGGTGGTTGTCGGCCGCAGCGACGTCCCGGACCCCGTTCTCGAACCGCCAGTGCGCGACGCAGGCAGGCTCGTCGCTGGTGGCGGGTTGGCTGGGCGCGAGCAGGGAAGCGGCAGCGAGGGCGAGCAGGCCGAAGGCGGAGTGGCGGTTCATGTTCCTCGAGGGAGACGGGTGGCTCCGGCAGAGACCTCGAAGGGCGTGGGACCTTACGGACGATCCGGGTATTCCGGGCCAGTGGACGGTTGCGCCCCACGGCTATCGCAGGACCCGGCCTGCAACCATCAACGCCGGCGAACGACCAGGTTCCGGATCCCGATCACGTCGTCCTTGTCCCGCACCTTGCCGGCCATCTTGCCGGGCATCACTGCACGAGCGCCGACGCCCCCGCCGACAGACTCACCCCATCCACGCCTGCCGGATCGAGCGCCAGCGCCTGCGCGAACACCGCGGTCCCGACCAGACTCGGCACGAACGGGATCGCCACCGAGGTCGTGAACACCCCCAGCGCATCCCCGACCCCACCCGCCGTCGCCAGCGGCAGCACGTAGAGCGTGCCCCCGAACAGCGGCAGCGACGTGCCCTGCAGCGCGATGCCGATCACGACCGGCATGCCGGCCGGCAGGCGATTGGCCTGCACGGCGATGGCGCCGCCGAGACCCGCGCGCCCGTGCATCGACAGCCGCACGCCACCGAGCGCGCCACCGGTGCCGCTGCCGAGGCTCGCGAACGCACCCGACGGCCAGCGCGAACGCAGCAGCCCGACCGCATCGGCGACCACCGCCTGCCCCGGCCGCGTCGTGATCGACGCCGTGGCCGGGCCCGGTTCGAGCCAAAACGTGCCGAGCTCGCGCCAGCCGGCCTTCGTCGCCGGACTCTGATCGAGCGCGAGCACCGCAGTGCCGCCGGCATGCACCAGCGAGAACGGCGCCCCGGTCGCGAACCCGATCGTGCTCGGCACGTGCGCCAGCAGCGAGTAGAGCCCCGCACTCGCGACCGACAGCGGGTAGTCGATGGTCTGGCCGGGCGGCGCCCCGACCGCCGCGAGTCGGACCGCGCCGGCGCTGCCACCCGGGAACGGCGTGGCCACGAACCACGGACTCGCCACCACCGACGGCGCGTTCTCCTCGAGCTCGACCGGCGCCGGCCGCCAGCCGGCGGGGCGCAGCGGCATCGCCGCCGGCTGCTGGAAGTAGTTCGTCGTGAGCGCCGGCAGGTCGTCGTAGAGACCTTCCGTATACCAGAACACGTGCCCCGGCAGATTGCGCGCGCGGTCGGCTGCGACCATGCCGAGCACCTCGGCGGTCGGCGTGCCCGAGATCGCGCGGATGCCCGGTGCGACCTTGCTGCGCAGCGCCGCCGGCAACGCGTTCAGCTGCTGGTCGAGCGTGGTGACGTAGCTCGATACCGTGGTCCGGTAGACCTGCGGATACACCAGATCGAGCGAACCGCCGGACACCCACTGCGGCCAGTCCTGCAGGAAGTTGTCGTAGCTGCCCGGCCACACCGTCGGCGCATCGGTGACGCGCAGCGAACCGCGGCGCGCCTTCACCGCCGCGTAGAGATCCTGGTGGAACGCGTTGAGCCGGTCGGCGCGCCAGCGCTTCCACTGTGTGTTGTTGACGTTGGTCGGCGGCGCCTGGCCGGTCGCGGCCTGGTAGGCGGCGGCCGTGGTCGGGTCGTAGCCCCAGGCGGTCGACGGATAGCGACACCGATCGAACTGGATGCCGTCGACGTCGTAGCGGGCCGCCACCTCGACGCAGATGTCGATCAGGAACTGCCGCACCTGCGGGTGCTCGTGGCTGGCCCAGGTGAAGAAGCCGGTGCCGCCGTCGCTGACCTGCGTGGCGCCGGTGTTGCTGATGCCGACCCAGCTCGGGTGCGCGTTCAGCAATGGCCCCTGCCCGTTGGCGCCGGCGTACCAACCGCTCCAGCCGAACATGAACCCGTACTCGAACCACGCCTCGACCTCGATGCCGCGGCGGTGTGCCTCGATGACGAACTCCTGCAGCGGATCGCGGCCGACGTAGGCCGGGTCGGGATCCTGGCGGATGCCGCAGGCGGCGAACAGCACGTCGCTCGGGTGGATCGTGTAGCCGCGGCTCCAGACGTTGACGCAGACCAGGTTGATGTTCGCGGCCGCCAGCTGGTCGAGCGTGCTGATGATCTTGGCCCGCGAGGTGAGCCCGTCGCGCGCGACCCAGACACCGCGCAGTTCGGGGTTCTGGGCCAGCACCTCGACCGTCGCCAGCAGGGCGACCGAAGCGGCGAACAGGACGGTACGGAGGGTTGGCATGGGTGCGGATCGAGGCGCGGCCGCCGGAGTATCGGTGGCCCGCTGCCCGCCGTCCATCGCGACGCCGCGGCCGCGGCACGGATCCCGCCGCACCCTCGCCAGCGGCCCGCTGCCACGGCAGGATGCGCAGATGCCCTCGCTCGCGGTCCTGCTCGCCATCAGCCTGTGCGTGCTGGCCCTGGCCCATCGCGTCTACGGCCGCCTGCTGGCGCGCTGGTTCGGCCTCGACACCAGGACGATCACGCCGTCGCACACCCATCGCGACGGCGAGGACTTCGTGCCGACCGGCCGCTTCTACCTGCTGTCGCAGCACTTCTCGGCGATCTCCGCCGCCGGCCCGATCGCCGGCCCGATCTTCGCCGCGATCGCCTACGGCTGGCAGCCGGCGTTCTGGTGGATCCTGCTCGGCTGCATCTTCATCGGCGCGATGCACGACTTCGCGGCGTTGGTCGGCTCGGTGCGCCACGGCGCCTGCTCGATCGCGCAGATCCTCGGCCGCTACCTGAACGCGCGCAGCTACGCCGCCTTCACGCTCTACATCTGGCTCGCGTTGTTGCTGGTGATCACCGCGTTCACCGACATGACCGCCGGTGCGTTCGTCACCGCGGTCGACGTCGCGGTGCCCGGTGCCGATGGCGCGCGCGTGTCGCTGTCGGGTGCCGGCGTCGCGTCGAGCTCGATGCTCTACCTCGGCCTCAGCCTGCTGATGGGCGTGGTGATGAAGTGGCTGCGGCCGCCGCTGTGGCTGGCGACGCTGGTGTTCGTGCCGGCGGTCGGCCTCGCGATCTGGCTCGGGCCGCAGCTGCCGCTCGACCTGCGTGCTGCCGGTCCGATCCCGTCGCTGCACTGGTCGTGGACGATCCTCGCCTACTGCGCGGTCGCCAGCGTGCTGCCGGT
>JALORC010000080.1 GCA_025459175.1 Planctomycetota bacterium
CGAACGGGAATGCGAACCCGATCGGTCGGATCGGCAGCATGACGTCATCGCCGTTGCCGACGATGGTGCCCAGCACGCGGTCCGGGCAGTTCTTGGTGACGACCAAGTTGGCCCATCTGCTCGCTACCGTCGCGCATGCGTTGCTGATTTCGCAGCGGTATGCCGTCGACGTCTGGCGACCATAAACTACCAGTGTATCCGTAGCCGTTCCCGTCGTCACGCCGGGGGTTTCCACGAGATATGCTCCAGGTCGGGAGATGTTCTGCCACCGATATTGGATTGGACCGGTCCCCATTGAGCTGGCGAATACCTGGAACGTCGCGGTTTGCCCGGAAGTGATGTTGACGTCAGCGGGTTGCCCGAGGAAAATCGGTGCCACGCTGCAGTACAGCTGCGCCACGTCACTGTTCAGTGTGCCGCAGGGGTAGCCGATGGTGACGTCATAGGAGCCCACGTCGCCATAGTCAGCGGCGAATACCGTCAAGGTGCTCGCTGTGACTCCACCGTACTCATTGGGCAAGTTGGTCGGCAGGTCTACGCCGTTCTTCCTCCAGCGAAATGTCGGAGTCGCGGAGCCTGCAGTCTGCACGGAGAAGTTGACGTTGGCGCCGACGGTCAGTGACGAGCTCTGCGGTTGTTGGGTTACCGTACAGAGCGAGGCGCAAGGAGTGATCGCCACGTCGTCAACATAGAAGTAATTGAGCGAAGTGACGGGGTCCGTATTGAAGGCCCCGATGGTCACGGTGTAGTTCGTGCTTACAGGTGGATCGAAGACGCCGGATACGCTGGCATAACCAGCAGTTGATCCGACCAAGCGACTCACCTGAGGAGCCAGTCCGAGCGGATTTCCTGGTGCGCCGATTGAGAAATGGACTCCCAGAGTAGCGGGAACGTTGCCATCCACGCGCCTCGCAAAGAACTCCACGAAGTATCGGTTGGACGAAGCAAGCGTCGTTGTTGTGCCGCCGCGCAGGTACTCGCGATAGGACCCATTGGCCGGGTTGCCCATGGCGATGCCGATGTGGGCGTTGCCTGACCGTGGCGATGGCGAGTAGTTGAGGCAGCCGATGTTGCCGGTCGAAGTATGGAAGTAGTCGGGTGAGTTGCTGCCGGTCCCGAGAGTCCAACCGCTGGCAAGGCTTGCGCTGAAGTTGTTGGTGTTGATCGGGTTGCCACATGCCGGCAGGCCGTGATTCTGCTCGAAACCGCCATTGAACATGATCTGAGCACGTGCATTGCTTGCCATGACGGCGGCCAACAGGCCCACAAAGCATCGCCCCACGACGCCAAGCCTGAGTGGGAACTTGCTGGTCGCATCGTCCGGTCGGACGCCATGGCAATTGACGGGTGTGATGGTGGGAGGCATGGTTGGCATCGAGGTTTGATCGGGTCGCGAGAGTCGCGTCGGGTTCAGTGCCAGGGATGCCTCCAGCCGGACAAGAATCTTGGGGCCGCGGGGCGGATCGAGCGCCGCCGTGCCTGTTCGGCCACGGGGCTTCGTAGCGAGCTGATCGGGCGGATCACAGCGCGCACCCGGGCCGTGGGTCAGGCCGTCGCCGCCGGTTCTGCGCGGCACCCAGGGCTTGACGAAACCGCCGGCGCCCTCTTTCCTAAGAGTCCTTTAGGATGATCCGCCCAGCCATCGGTTTCACGTTCTGCCTCGCCGCGTCCTCGCTCGACGCCCAGGCGCCGACCGACTGGTGGGCCTACCGCCCGGTGCAGCGCCCGGAGGTGCCGGCGGTCCGACGCGCCGATTGGGTCCGCACGCCGGTCGACGCGTTCGTGCTGGCGAAGCTCGAGGCGAACGGACTGCAGCCGGCCCCGGCTGCCGATCGCCATACGCTGCTGCGACGCATCACCTACGACCTGACCGGCCTGCCGCCGACGCCGGCCGAGATCGCCGCGTTCGTCGCCGACGACGGCGCCGATGCCTACGAACGGGTCGTCGACCGGTTGTTGGCATCGCCGCAGTACGGCGTCAAGTGGGCGCAGCACTGGCTCGACCTCGTTCGCTACGCCGAGACCGATGGCTACGAGCGCGATCGGCCGAAGCCGGCCATCTGGCGCTACCGCGACTGGGTCGTCACGGCGCTGCAGAGCGACCTGCCGTATGCCGAGTTCGTGCACAAGCAGCTCGCTGGTGACGAACTGCCGGACCCGAAGGTCGCGGACCTGGTCGCCACCGGCTTCCATCGCCTCGGCATCTGGGACGACGAGCCGAGCGACCCGCTGCAGCATCGCTACGACGACCTCGACACCATCGCCGACACGACGGCGCGCGCCTTCCTCGCCGTCTCGATGGGCTGTGCGCGCTGCCACGACCACAAGAAGGACCCGCTCAGCCACCGCGAGTACCACGGCTTCCTCGGCTTCTTCGAGAACCTGAAGCCGTACGACCTGCGCGCGCAGACGGTGCCGGTCGACGGTGCGCGCGCCCGCTTCGACGCCGCGATCGCCGACTACAGCGGCCGCCGCAGCGGTCTGGTCGCGGCGCTGTCGGCGCGCGGACGCTCGCGCTGGGACGAGCTGAGTGCGGTGCAACAGCGTGAACGGCTCGAGCAGGCGCGCGCCGCGGTGCTGGCCAGCTATCCGGGCGATCGCGGCAGTGCGACGCAGTTGCTCGACGAGGTCGGCGACCGCCACGGCGCCGTCGACGGCCAGGTGGTGCAGGTGCCGGGGCACCGTGGTCAGGCGCTGCGGTTCGACGGCGACGACGCAGTGGTGTTGCCGCGCCTGGTCGCGGATTCGTTCAGTGTCGCGTTCTTCGTGCGCAGCGATCAGCGCGGTGCGGGTCGCGACAGCGACCTGCGCTGGTTCACCGGCACCGGTCTCGTCGACGGCGAGGTGTCCGGCATCACCGCCGACTGGGGCATCGCGTGGCTCGGCGACGGTCGCGTGGTCGCCGGCACCGGCGACCCGGAGACGTTCGTCGGTTCGGGGCCGGGTCACCACGACGGGCAGTGGCATCACGTGGTGTTCACGCGCGATCAGGCCAATGGGCGCATCGCGCTCTACGTCGATGGTGGGCTCGCCGGCGAGGCCACCGGCGGCACGCAGTCGTTGACCGCACCGCCGCGGCTCGTCGTCGGTCGGGCCCAGGTCGGTGGGCCGGGTTTCCGCGGCGATCTCGACGAGCTGCAGTTCTTCCTTCGGGCGCTGTCGGCGGCCGAGGTGGCGGCGCTGGCGTTGGAGCTGCCCGGCGGCATCGCCTCGGGTGCGGACCTCCAGGGGCAAGCGGAACTCACCGCGCTCGCGACGCTGCAGCGCCCCGACCTCGACACCGTCGACGTGTTGGCGGTCGCCGAGCACGGGCCCAACGGCCCGGTGCCGGTGGTGCGGCTGCGCGGCAACGTGCACAGCCAGGGTGCCCAGGTCGCGCTCGGGTTCCCGTCGATGCTCGGTGCGTCGTCGCCGCCAGCACTGCAGCCGACCGCCCACAGCAGCGGGCGCCGCACCGCGCTGGCGCGTTGGATCGTCGATCCCGCCAACCCGCTCACGTGGCGCGTGCTCGCCAATCGGCTCTGGCAGCACCATTTCGGCCGCGGCCTCGCGCGTTCGAGCAACGACTTCGGGCGCCTCGGCGACCTGCCGACGCACCCCGAACTGCTCGACTGGCTCGCCTGCGAAGTGCTCGCGCGCGGCCAGAGCCTGAAGGCGATGCATCGACTGCTGGTGACGTCGAACGCGTACCGGATGGCGTCGGATGCCGAACCGGACGCACTGGCGCGCGATCCGCTCAACGACCTGCTGTGGCGGTTCGATCGCCGTCGTCTCACGGCGGAGGAAGTGCGCGACTCGGTGCTGGCGTGCAGCGGCGACCTCAACCTGGAGCTCGGTGGGCCGAGCGTGTTCCCGCCGATGCCGGCCGAGGTGCTGGCGACCGCGTCGAACCCGGACGCCGCGTGGGGGCGCTCGCCGCCCGAGCAGGCGGCGCGCCGCAGCCTCTACGTGCACGTGAAGCGCTCGCTGCCGGAGCCGTTGCTGTCGGCGTTCGATCGCGCCGACACCGATGCGAGCTGCCCGGTGCGCTTCGCGACCATCCAGCCGACGCAGGCCCTGACGCTGCTGAACGGTGAGTTCGCCAACGTGCAGGCCGAGCGCTTCGCGGCGCGGCTCGCGCGCGAGGCGGCCGAGGTGCGGGCGCGACTCGCACGCGGCCTCGAGCTGGTCACGCAGCGACCTGCGCGCGCGGCGGATCTCGAGCGGCTGCTCGCCCTGTTCGACGAGTTGCGGCGCGACCACGGCCGCAGCGAGACCGAGGCCTTGCAGCGCTGCTGCCTGGTGCTGCTCAACTGCAACGAGTTCCTGTTCCTGGATTGATGCCCATGCAACCGCGCAACACGTTCTGCGGTCGAACCCGCCGCGAGTTCCTGGCCCAGGCCGGCGCCGGCTTCCCGGCGCTGGCGCTCACCGATCTGCTGACGCGCGACGGCGTGTTCGGCGGCGGCGGCGCCGGCGTCGGCGGCCCGCTGCAGCCGAAGGCGCCGCACCACGCGCCGAAGGCGAAGGCCTGCATCTTCCTGTTCATGTACGGCGGTCCGAGCCAGGTCGACACGTTCGACTACAAGCCGAAGCTGTACGGACTGGACGGCAAGACGATCGACATCGCCACCAAGGGCCGCGGCGGCGCGAAGGGCCAGGGGCGCGTGGTCGGCCCGAAGTGGAAGTTCCGGCAGTACGGCGAGTGCGGGCACCACGTCAGCGACCTCTTCCCGCACACCGCGCGCTGCGTCGACGACATCGCGTTCGTGCACAGCATGTACGCGGAGTCGCCGCTGCACGGCTCGGCGATGCTGATGATGAACAGCGGTCGCATCCTGTCCGGCGCGCCGTGCCTCGGTTCGTGGCTGACCTACGGGCTCGGTACCGAGAACCAGAACCTGCCCGGCTTCGTGGTGATGTTGGACCAGAGCGGCGGCCCGATCTCCGGCGCCAAGAACTGGAACAGCGGCTACATGCCCGCGGTCTACCAGGGCACCGTGTTGCGCTCGCAGGGCGAGCCGATCCTCGACCTCGCGGTGCCGAGCGGCATGACCGCGCGCGAACAGCGGCGCCTGCTCGACGCGCTGCGCGAGCAGAACGAAGCGCATCTCGCGATGCGCGCCGAGGACAGCAACCTCGCGGCGCGCATCCAGAGCTACGAACTCGCCTACCGGATGCAGTCGCATGCGCCCGAGGCGATCGACCTGGCCAGCGAATCGGCGGCCACGCGGCGCCTGTACGGGCTCGACGACCCGCGCACCGAGGACTTCGGCCGCAAGTGCCTGCTGGCGCGGCGGCTGGTCGAACGCGGCGTGCGCTTCGTGCAGGTCTACTCGGGCGGCAACCACAACGACCACAACTGGGACGCGCACGGCGACCTGGTGCTTAACCACGAGAAGCACGCCGGCGCCACCGACCAGCCGGTTGCGGCGCTGCTGACGGATCTGAAGCAGCGCGGTCTGCTCGACTCGACGATCGTGGTCTGGGGCGGTGAGTTCGGCCGCCAGCCGACCGCCGAGTACGCCGAGGGCACCGGGCGCGATCACGACTCCGAGGGCTTCACGATGTGGCTCGCCGGCGGTGGCATCCGCCCCGGCATCAAGGTCGGCGCCACCGACGAACTCGGCTACAAGGCGGTCGAGAAGCCGTTCCACGTCAAGCATCTGCACGCGACGATCCTGCAGCAGATGGGGCTCGACCCGAATCGCCTCGCGTTCTTCCACGCCGGCCTCGACCAGCGGCTGGTCGGCACCGAAGGGGCGCAGCCGATCCGCGAACTGATCGCGTGAGCGTTCGGTTTCGGCACCGCCTTCAGTTGCGCGATGGTCGGGGCGGGCTTGCTTCGTCGTCGTCGTCCTGCGACCCCATGTCCAGGGCGACCAGCGCCGCCAGGTAGAACGCGGTCTGATCGGGGCGCTCGGCCATGAATTCGCGGGCCACCGCGACGAACTCGCGGAAGCGGATCAGCCCGCCCTCGCCGCGGCCGAGCAGGCGGTTGCCGAAATCGATCGCGTGCGGAGTGGCGAGCCGTCGCAGCGAGGCGCGGGCGAGGGCAGGTGGGGACGGGTGATGCATGGGGCTGTCGCTTGGTCCTTCGCGGCCACACCGGGCCGCAGGACTTAGTGCGCGACCCGGGGCCGGCCGGGCGTGGATTTTCCGTGGCGAGGCGCGAGCTCCGCGTGGTCAGCGAGGCGGCAACACGCCGAGCTCGGTCAGCAGGGCGGCCAGCGCCGCGCGTTCGCGCGCCGGCGCCACCATCGGCTGCAGCTGCCGCGTGCGTTCGAGCAGCTGCGCGTAGAACCCCGGATCCTCGGCGCTGCGCCGCCACAGGGCCGCCAGGGCCGCGGCATCGCCGGGCGGGAACCGTCCCGGCCAGTCGGCACCGAGCAGGCCGAGGTTGCCGGGCACCGCAGTGGCGAGCAACGGGGTGCCGGCGGCGATCGCCTCGGAGACGACGTTGGCGCCGCCTTCGGCCGCGGACGGCACGATGCACAGGTGGCTGCTCGCCAGCAGCCGTCGCGCCGCGGTGCGCGGCAGTTCGCCGAGCCAGCGGGCGCGAGGATCGGCGGCGACGGCGGCACGCACCGCGGCGGTGGTCGCCGCTTCCAGCGGACTGCCCGCCAGCAGCAGCTCGCAACGCAGCTCGGCCGGCAGCAGGCGCAGTGCTTCGAGCGCCAGCAGCGGGGCTTTCACCGGGCGCAGGTGCGCCAGCACGCAGGCCCGGCAGCCGGCGGCGCGAGCGCTCCGGAACGCGGTCGCCGACTGCACGATCGTGCGTGCCTTGGCCCGCAGGAAGCCGGGGATCTGCACGATGGCGTCGGGCTGCAGGGCCACGATGGCACTGGCGCGCTCGAGCGCGGCCTGCGCCTGCGGGTCCGGCGTGAACTCCGGATAGACGTCGGTGCCGGCCAGCAGCACGACCACGCGCAGGCCTCGCAGCGCGGCCGCGGCGGCCGCCACGCTGGCGGCGCTCTTCTGCGCGTGGATCGCGACCAGCAGTTCGCACGGTTCGCCTCGCCACTGTTGCACGAGACGCGGGCGCAAGCCGAGGCTGCGCAGGTGCGCCGCCCAGCGCAGCGCGGTGATGCGATTGCCATTGCGGCTGCCGCGGGCCGCCGGGGTGACCAGGAGCACGCGCGCGGCCGCGCCGGGCGGACTCACCGTTCCTGCAGTTGGCTCAGGATCTGCTCGGCCTCCGGGAAGCGATCGCCGTCGCGATGTCGCTTGTCCCACAGCAGCCTGCCGTCGACGGTGACGACGAAGTCCCCGCGGCCACCGGGCTTCTTGTCGACGACGGCGCGCGGATGCACCCGCTGGATCGCGGCGGCCAGACCGGTCGCCTTGGGCAGGTAGTTTCAGACCACGCAGTATTCGATCGTCACGCGCATGGCGGCGAGTCTACGGCGCGGAACTGGCTGGGACCAACGATCGCCTCGCCGGCGCGCTCGGGGTCAGCCTCGCGGGCGTCGGCCGGCGGCGATCGCCAGCAAAAGCCAGCCGATCAGGAACGCCACCCCGCCGAACGGGGTCACCGCACCGAGCCATCGCAGCCCGGTCCACGTCATCGCGTACAACGAGCCGCTGAACAGCAGGATGCCCGCGACGAAGCTCCAGCCGGCCGCGGTCGTGCGGTGGCCCTGGCCGGCCAGCGCGCCGCAGCCGAGCAACGCCAGCGCGTGGTACATCTGGTAGCGCGCCCCGGTCTCGAACGTCACCAGGGCGGCGGCGTCGTAGTGGGCCTTCATGCCGTGCGCGGCGAAGGCGCCGAGTCCCACCGCGAGCCCGGCCAGCAGGGCGCCCAGGCGCAGGAACGGGGACCCGGAGCGGGGCGGCTCGATGTCGTGCATCCGCCCATGCTACGGGCCCCCTGGGCTCGGGTCAGCGGCAGTGGCGGACCGGCGGTCGGAAGCAGTGGCCGCCGCCGCGGTGGTGGTGGAAGTGGCAGGCGGCGAGGCTGGCACCGAGCAGCGCCAGCACGAACCAACGGAACGAACGTCGCATCGTCATGGGATTGCCTCCGGGAAGGCGCGCCACAGCGCGCATCCCCAGCCGCGCGTTGGTGGCGGCGCCGGAGCATTCTGCCGACTTGGTCCCCGAGGCGGTGGCGGCCGATAACACCGCGCATGCAGTCACTTCCTCGCTCGCGGTCGTTCGGCCTCGCGGTCTTGCTGGCATCCGCCCCATTGGTCGCGCAGGCGCCCGAGTTGTCACCGGTGACCGAGGCCGTGGCCGGGGTCGTGAACACCCTGCAACTGAAAGGGGCCGGTCTGGTCGCGGTGCGAGCCGGGGGCGAACTGCATCGCAGCAGCCACGGCAACTTCGACGCCGCGACGCCGCTGCCGATCGCCTCGGCGAGCAAATGGCTCGCGGTGGCGGCGATCATGACCTTGGTCGATGCCGAACAGCTCGATCTGGATCAGCCGGTGGCTCGCTACCTGCCGGAGTTCGACCGCGACGACAAGCGCCGGTTGACCTTGCGGCAGTGCCTGGCGTGCACCGGTGGCGTGCCGGCCCGGTTGCCCGAATCGGTGCGCGGCATGGACATGAAGGCGTTCGTCGCGGAGGCGGCCGACACCGCGTTGCGCGAACAATCCGGAACGACCTTCCGGTACGGTGGGGTCGGCTTCCAGATCGTCGCCGCGGCCGCGGAGCGCGTGTCCGGCAAGTCGTGGCACGAGTTGTTCGCGACCGCGATCGCAGCGCCGCTCGGACTCCGCGACACGAGGTTCGGCACCCTGCAGCCGATCGGTGGCGAGGCCGGCAGTGCGGCGCTGCCGTGGGTCGCGGGGGGTGCTTTGTCCACGCTCGACGACTACGCGCGCTTCCTGCGCATGCTGGTCGGTCGCGGCGAACTCGACGGCGTGCGGGTGCTGCGCGCGAGCTCGGTCGAGTCGATGTTCCGCGATCAGGTGCCCGCGATGGTCGAGGTGCACGCGGTCGGCTTCGACGCCGACGATGTTCGCTACGGTCTCGGCACCTGGCTCCAGCGTCTGCCCGATGGCGCGATACGGGTCAGTGATCCAGGCGCGTTCGGCTTCACGCCCTGGATCGACCTGGACCTCGGCATCGGCGGGGTGTTCGGCGTCGTCGATCGGGCGGCGCGGGTGCTCGATCAGCTGAAGCGTGTGCAGCAGGTGCTGCGCACGACGGTGGCGTCACCGATGGTCGCCGGCACCGAACGCGAGGTGAAGCTGTCGCACGACGGCCGCGATCGTCGCTACCTGGTCCACGTGCCGCCGCACGACGGCAAGTCCGCGCTGCCCTTGCTGCTGGTGTTGCACGGTGGTGGCGGCAATGCGGATCAGGTGCGCGAGACCACGGGGCTGGCGACGGCTGGTGTGCGCGCGGGGTTCGTCGTGGTGTTCGCCGACGGCACCGGTCCGCTGCGGGGCAAGCTGCTGACGTGGAACTCCGGTGGCATCCCGGTCTGGGCCGTGGAGCACGGCGTCGACGACGTCGGGTTCCTGCGCGCCGTGGTCGCCTCGGTGCAGGGGCAGGTGGCGATCGACCCGCAGCGGGTGTTCGCGTGCGGTCACAGCAACGGCGGCATGATGTGCCATCGCCTGGCGCGCGATGCCGGGGACCTGTTCGCCGGCATCGCCGTGGTGTCCGGAGCCATGAACCATCGCAGCAGCGACGCCCAGCAGCCGATCGCGGTGCTGCTGCTGCACGGCACCGCCGACCAGCACGTGCGCTACGAGGGCGGCGCGCCGACGAAGGCGATCGGCCGCGCCGGGGAGCGCGTCGATGCCTCGGTGCAGGACGCGATCGACTACTACCTCGATCGCAACGGGCTGCGCACCGAGAAGGTCACCGAGCGGTCGGGCAAGATCCGCATCGACGACTATCGCGAGGCGCGTGGTGGTGTCGCGTCGGCACCGGTGCGCGTGATCACCATCGAGGGTGCGGGCCACTCGTGGCCGGGCGGCAAGACACCGGTGCGTGCCGTCGCGGACACGCCGTTCCCGTTCGATGCGTCGGCGGCGATCGTGAAGTTCTTCGCCGAGTTCGCGCCGGTGCGGCCACCGGCCGCCACCCCGCGCTGACGGCGATCCGCGGCTCAGCGCGGCAGCACGGCCCACCACTCGGAGTCGAGCCAGTTGCTCGGTCCGTTGGGGATCTGGTCGTTGAGGATCGCATTGCAGCGAGCGACCAGCTGCGGATCGATGCCGGTCCAGATCTCCCGACCGATCAGCACCGAAGGCATGATCCACACCCAGAAGCTGATGCCGACGTGCACGTCGGGGCTGCCAGTGTAGTAGGCGCTGGCCGGCAGGGCTTCACCCTCGCGGAACCGCTCCTGGTAGCGGACCGCGGTCGCCGCGACCCAGCGGTTGTTCTCGAAGAAGATGCAGTAGTTGACGATCAGCCGCGAGATCTCGCGCGCCATGTCGAGGAAGCCCTGTTCGCCGGTGACTCGCCACGCGGCGAAGAAGCCCATCACCGCGATGCTGTGCTCCCAGACGATGATCGCCGGCACGCGCTCGCCGCTCTGCTCGAGGAAGGTGCCGTCGCTGCCGATGTCCAGCGCTCGGATCGGCTTGGTCGGATCGTTGACGAACCGCGCACCGCGCCAGCGAGTCTGGATCGTCGCCAGGCGCTGCATCATCGTCGCCCGCAGCGCTGCCCGCTCGGCCGGGGCGTCCAGCAGCAGATACATGTTGGACCAGGCCATCAGCAGCCGCCCTTCGGCGCGTGGCGTGTCCATCCAGTTGGGGACCAGCGACTTGTCGACCTCGGCGAGGTCGCGCAGCTGGTGCCGCAGCGCCCAGCTGCCGGTCAGGGCGAGCAGCGCGTTGAAGTTGTTCTGCGAGCGGTGCTGATCGTCCCACACGGTCCAGCCGGTGGTCGGCCACTGGTAGGGCAGCGGGCAGAAGAAGCCGAGGGTGTCGAGCGTGGTGCGGCAGTTCGGCAGCTGGTTGAAGCACTGCAGGCCCGGATGGTTGGCCTTGCGCATCGGCCGACCATCGCTCTCGCGGTAGTGGAAGCCGCGCATCATCGTCTCGGCCACCGAGTAGCCGGCATCGTAGATCCAGCGCGGGTCGCCGATCGTGACCGCTTGCGAACCCTTGGCGGCGCCGAAGTCCTCCTGGGCGCCGGTGCTCGCCGCGTTCTTGAACAGGCCGCGCGGCCGCTGCGAGAACAGGTCGGCAGGTTGCGTCAACATGCTGAGGAAGCTGCCCCAGCTCGAGTTGCTGTTCTGCACGCCGTTGTCGGCGCGGAACGGGATCGGCAGCTCCGGGACCATGCCGAACGCCAGCCACTTGTCCTCCCAGTGCCGCCACACGCCGACGCACGGGAAGAAGAACTCCGCGACCAGCTCGTCGACGCGGTCCTGCACCGACCACTGCTGGCCCAGGCCGTTGGTGACGTAGCTGGTCGGCACGATCGCGTTGCCCGGCTCGGCGAGGCACAGCATCGAGCCCTGCAGGTGCAGCCCCTCGCCGCGACCGAGCGTGCGCGGGCCGGTGACGGTCTGGATCCACTTGCCCTGGCTCGGGTGCCCTGGCGCCTGCGTCTGCACGAACGGCTGCGGCAGGCCGAGGCGGTTGCGGTAGTCGAGCTGCAGGTACTCACCGGTCTCGATCCACAGCCCGGCGAAGCTGTAGCTCATGCCGCTCATGGTCGGATCGCTGCAGGCGAACGAAGCCTCGAGCTGGACCACGTCCTGGCCGACGTAGAGATACGCGTAGGCGTCGTAGGTGATCGGCGACGTGCCGAGGCGTCCCCACACATGGAACACGCGGCGCGCCGGCGAGGCGTCCTCGACCAGCTCGAGCTGCGGATTGGTGAGCCGGTGTTCGACCCCGGCGTTGTCGATCAACGTCGGGATCGGCACCAGGCCGGCCGTGTTGTCGCCGACCCAGTCGCTCATGCTCCACGGCTGGAAGGTCGCTGGCGCATTCGCCGTCGGCTGCAAGCTGCCGGTGACCTGTTGCAGTGGTGCGAAGTCGGCGAGGATGTGGAACAGCACCGAGTGCTCGCCGATCGCGCTGCCCTTGTAGGCGAGCCAGCCGGCCGGTGCGAACCGGCATTGTGCTGGCAGCAGCGCGGCATCGACGGCCGGCAGGGTGACGTCGACCCACTGCTTGCGCGGGGTGTTGGCCAGGTTCTGCAGCACGATGTCTTGCGCCGGGAGAGCGGGCGCGAGCAGGGCCGGCGAGAAGCTGAGCCCACCGCTGGTCACGATGGCCAGCAAGTGCGCATACGAGGATCTCGAAGTCATGAGGTTCAACTGGTTGGTTGTTGGCGATGCGTCGGCGCCCGAGGGTGAGGCTTGGTCAATGGGCACCGTTCAGCGACGCGCCACACTGCACGCTCCACTGGCAAGGGGCCCATGCCAACCGACGCGCCGCCTCTACGCAACGCGGCGACTCGACCGGTCGCAAGATTCTGCGAACGGCGATGCGTCGGCGCGAAATCAGCGCGCGTGCACGGGCCGGCGCAATGAAGTGCGTCCGTCCGTGGACAATGATCCACGAACTCCCGATGGCAACGGCGCTACCGCCCCATTACCAGAACAGTCGCCAGCGCCAGGTGCGTTCCGCGTAGCCAGTGGCACTGCGCACGGTGCCGAGTCCATGGCTGCGCAGCAATTCGCGTCGCGCACCGCGCGCCTCGTCGCTGTCCTCGCCCGGCTCGCTCATCGGCAGCGGCGACATGCTCCCGATCATCAACCACCACAGCTCCATCGGCAGTGCCACGAACGCGTCGAGTTCGGCGCGGCCGAGGCCGTGCACACCCGCCGGCAGGAAGCGCTGCAGCGGCGCGAACTCGTTCGCCTCGGCGTTGCTCGCCGCGGTCGTTGCGGTCGCCGAAGGGCCCTGCTTGCACTGCAGCAACGCCTTGGTCAGCAGCGCCTCGGCATCGTCGCCGCCGGCGATCACGCAGTGGCCGTGGCCGACCGCGAGCCACAGGTCGTAGCCGAACATGTTGCCGTAGCGATGCAGGGCGACGCCGTCCACGGTTTCGGTCGCCTCGCGCGACAGCAGCGGCTTGCTGCTGGCGATCAGTGTGTCGAGCCCGCGAGCGAACGCCTTCTCGTCGCCGAGCTGCCACACCAGCGTCCAGGACACGTCGTCGGGATCCTCGAGGTCGGTGATCGGTTCGATCGCCAGCGCCACCGCGGTCGTCATGTGCGCGAGCAGATCAGCGTCCGGATCGATGCCGGTCTCGCGCTTCATCTCGGCCTGCAGATCGGCCGTGGTGTCGCCCATCCACGATGCGACCACCGGCAACAGCGACGTGTACAGCGCGCGCAGGTCGAAGTGCCCGACCCGCCAACTGCCGCGCGGCCCGGTCAACCGACGCAGTTCCGGCACCGCCGTGGCCGCGGGACAGAGCGCCGCGAACATGCCGCGTGCGTCGCTGGTGAAGGCCTGCGCCAGTTCGGCCAGCACGTGCGGTCCGGCGGTGGCGATCGACATCTGCATCACCCCCAGGCTGTCGAAGCCGAGCGCGCGCAGTTCCTGCCAGTCGTTCCCGTCCTCGCCGGCCGCGGCCATCCGGAGGATGGTCGGCAGGTCGATCGACAACCGCAGCGCCGGAGTGTTCGGTGCCGGCACCTTGGCCGGACCGGCCAGCGCGCGCGCCGCGGTCAGCGTCGCGGCGAGCCGTTCGGCGCTGCCGGCACACACCAGCAAGCTGCTGCCGCTGGCGAACGGCGCCGTCACCACGCTGTCGCCCTGGCTCAGCAGCGCGACCTTGGTGCCGTCGAGGTCGCGTTCGCCCCATTCACCGGGCAGCGCTTGTCGCTGTACCGCGGTGAGGTCGGCGGCCAACGCCGCGAGGTCGGTGCGACCGTCGCCGTCGAGCACCAGCGCCATCGACAACACACCTTGGCGGTCGAGCGGGCCGGCGCTGCCGTCGAACCAGACCGCCAGTTGCACCCGGCCCTGGTAACCGAGCAGGCGGGCGCGAGCGGCCTCGTACTCGGCTTCGTCGCCGAACAACTGCTGCCAGTAGCCGAGCAGCGGCAGCACCTGCGGCTGCCACAGGCCCTGGCCCTGTTCGCTGGCGAGCAGGCTGCCGAGGTTGGTCGGCCCCAGTCGCGAGCGCCAGCCGTCGGGGCCGACGGTGTCGAGCAGCAGGTGCGGCGCCGCGGGCGGCGTCGCGGTCTGCGCCGGCAGGGCCAGCGCGGACGCGATCAGGGTGATGGCGAGCGAGAACGTTCTCATGGCTTCTTGGTCGATGGTGTCGGCGGCAGTCCGCGCAGGGTCCAGTGCGCGACCAGCAGGCTGAGCACTGCCAACACGGCGCTGACGAAGTAGACGGCGCCGGCCGGCACACCGGCGTTCTGCGGGTCGATCGACCACGCGAACACGAACGCACCGAGCAACGGGCCGAGGATGTTGGCGAGGCTCTGCGCGCTGGTCAGGCCACCCTGCACGGCGCCCTGCTGGTCCGGCCGCACGCTGCGCGTGATCAGTGACTGGCAGGCCGGCATCGCGATGCCGCCGAGCGACGCGAACGCGACGGTGGCGTAGATCATCCAACCGGCGGTCGCGGTCGCGTAGCCGAGGTAGGCGAGCACGCCGATGCCGAGCCCGATCAGCACCGAGCGCCGTTCGCCGAGCTTCGGGATGATGCGCCGCGCGAGACCGCCTTGCACCAAGGCGGCGCCGAGGCCGACCGCGAACAGCGACAGGCCGACATCGCGCGGACCCCAGCCGTAGCGATGGCCGGTGTAGAGCACCCAGGTCGAGTGCAGCGCGAACTGCGCGACGTTGACCAGGAACAGCGCCCCGGCGAGTCGGCGCGCCAGCGGGTACTGGCCGAGCACCCCGAGCGCGGCCAGCGGGTTGCCGATCGCGCGCGCGCTGCGGCGTTCCGGCGGCAGCGACTCCGGCAGCACGAACACGCCGTAGAGGCCGTTGCACAGCGCCATCGCGCCGGCGGCGTAGAACGGGTAGTGGATGTCGATGTCGCCGAGGATGCCGCCGAGCAACGGGCCGAGCACGAAGCCGATGCCGAACGCGGCGCCGACGATGCCGAAGCCGGCGGCGCGCTTCTCGGGCGTCGTCACGTCGGCGATGTAGGCGCTGGCGGCGGTGATGCTGGCGCCGGAGACGCCGTTCAGCGCTCGCGTCACGAACAGCCACGGCACCGTCGGCACCAGCGCCATCGCGATGTAGTCGAGGCCCGAGCCGAACATCGACAGCAGCAGCACCGGTCGGCGGCCGAAGCGGTCCGACAGCGCGCCCAGCACCGGCGCGAACAGGAACTGCATCGCCGCGTAGCAGGCGGTCAGCCAGCCGACGATCGGCGCCGCGCTCTGTTCGGTGCCGCCCTGCAGCTGCATGACCAGCTTCGGCGCCACCGGGATGATCAGGCCGAAGCCGAGCACGTCCAGCAGGAGGACGAAGAAGACGAAGCGCAGGGCGGGTTGCTTTTGGGTCACGTTGGCGGTGCGGCGGGGGATTCGGATCGTGCCCGTTCGCCGCCTCGCGCGCCAACGATGCGCGGCTACAACACCGATCGCGATGGCAGAACCGTTCAAGAACCTGATCGATCGCCGGCTGCTGGCGACCGCCGGCGCGCAGCTGCAGCGGGCGTGGGCGAAGTTCCCGTGTGCCGAGTTCGTGCGGCTGGCGAGCGATGGCCTCGACCGGCTGGAGCTGAAGGCGCGCGTGCTGCAGGTCGCGGCGGCGCTCGAGGCGACGCTGCCGGCCGACTTCGATCGCGCCGCCGCCGTGCTCGAGCGTTCGTTGGCGAAGGCCACCGACAGCGCCGAGCTGAAGGGGCTGGTCGCCGGCGAGCACGGGCTCGCCGGATGGATCATCTGGCCGCTCGGTGAGTTCGTCGCACGGCGCGGGCTGCCGCATCCCGAGCGGGCGCTCACCTGCCTGCGCGAGCTGACGCAGCGGTTGACGGCGGAGTTCGCGATCCGGCCGTTCTTGATCGAGCACGAAGAACTGACGCTGCGCACCTTGCGGCAGTGGTGCAGCGACCCGAGTCCGCACGTGCGGCGGCTGTGCAGCGAGGGTTCGCGGCCGCGGCTGCCGTGGGGGCTGCGGCTGCAGCGGTTCTGCCAGGACCCTTCGCCGACCCTGCCGATCCTCGCGGCGCTGCAGGACGATCCGAGCGACTACGTGCGCCGCAGCGTCGCCAACCATCTGAACGACATCGCCAAGGATCATCCGCAGGTGATCGCGGGGTGGCTGCGCGAACACCTGCCCGCTGCCGGTCCGCAGCGGCGCGCCTTGCTGAAGCACGCGTGCCGCACGTTGATCAAGCAGGGCGATCGCGCGGTGCTGGCGGCGTGGGGGCTCGATCGGCCGCTGCGTGGTGCGGCCGAGTTGGCGATCGCGCCGCAGCGGGTGCAGGTCGGCGGCGCGGTCGAGCTCGCGGTGACGCTGCGGTCGGCGGCGAAGCAGGCGCAGAAGCTGGTCGTCGACTACGTCGTGCACCGCGTGCGCAAGGACGGCAGCACGGCGCCGAAGGTGTGGAAGGGATGGACGCTGGAACTCGGCGCCGGCGAGACGCGCGAACTGGTGCGGCGGCACTCGCTGCAGAAGGTCACCACGCGCACCGACCATCCGGGCCGGCACGCGGTCGAGCTGCTGGTGAACGGTGCAGTGGTCGCGCGCGGTGCGTTCGAGTTGCGAGGCTGAGGCAAGGTATTCGCCCGTCATGCACCAGCACTCGAACGCCCCGCTGTTCAGGGCTGCAACCTGAGCTCCAGGCCGTCGCGGACCTCGCTGCGCCGCAGCAACTGCGGCGCCGAGATCGTGCAGACACCGTCCGGTCCCTGCGCGCAAAGGCGCAGCGCGACGTCGGCCGGCAGGTCGCTGAGCGAGAACCGACCGTCGGCCCCGGTGTAGCCGGCGATGTCGAGGGAGGGTGGCGCAGCGCCAGGATCCGCCGCGCGCAGCCGCGCCCGCCAGCCGTCAGCCACCGCGTCGGCGAGCGGGCCGACGCCGACCGGAATGACCATCGCACCCGCGACCGGCGCGCCGGCCGCATCGACGACGCGGCCGCTCAGCGTGCCGCCGCGGTGCAGCGGGATGCGCAAGCCCGCGCGCACTTCCATCGCCCCGAGGTCGACCTCGAACACCGCCGGCGCGTAGCCCGGCACCCGCGCGACGAGCGCCTGACGACCGGGCTCGAGCGCCGTCTCGTGGAAGTCGGGAAAGCGTCGCTCGTAGTCGTCGGCGAAGGTCTGCGACGCCGGCAGCGGCACCAGGCGATCCGACGGCAGCGTCGAGTTGCCGTCGCGCACGCGCAGGACCTCGATCCCGAACACCGGCCAGGGCACCACGGCACCGGTCTCGGCGTCGACGAACTCACCGTGCAGTTCGGCCATGTGGTCGCCGACGTCGCGCGGATCGTCGGCTCGCTTCAACCGGATCGGCACCAGCGAACCATCGGCGACCAGGCCGCGCCGCCGGGCCGGCGACAGCGTGTGGTCAGAGCTCACGTGCAGCGTGTGGGCGCCCTTGCCGAGCCCGTGGAACGACAGCCGGCCGTCCGCCGGCAGATCGGCCGAGGCCAGCGCATGCTGCAGGCCGGTCTCGTCGTGCTCGAGGCAGACGTTCGCCCAGGGCAGCGAGCCACCGTCGAGCCGCGCGACGTGCACTTCGAGGCTGCCGCCTGGCTCGAGCACGATCCGGTGCGACTGCGCGCCGGCGCGATCGAGTCGCAGCGGCACGTAGGCGGGCGCGTAGCCCGCCGGGCGACCGTCGACCAGCAACCACTTCGCGCCGAGACCACGACCCTGCAGCAACGCCGCGCCATCGCCGCCGGTCGTCGCGGTGGCCTCGACCGGTCCGTGGGCCAACCGCGGTGGTCCCTTCGCATCGGCTCGCAGCGACACCTCCACCGCAGGCAGCGGCATGCCGTCGCGCGCGGCGACCACGACCGTGAGTTCGTAGCGCGTCATCGCCGTGCCGACGTCGGCGGGCAGCACCAGCGCCAATGGCGCCGCGTCGTGCGCGCGGGCGAACGGCAGTTCGTCGGTCTCCAGCAGCGTGCGCGTGCCCTCGACGACCCGCAGGCGGATCGAGTTCGGCCAGATCGTGTAGGGGCCGAGCTGCAGGCGGAAGCTGCCGTCGGCGGCCGTCGTCGTGGTGCCCAGCTCGTGCGGCTTCTCGCCACCGCTTGATGCGGCGATGACCTGCACGTTGGCGACGGGCCAGGCGCCGGCGTCGTGCACCGTGCCGAGGAACACCGAGGTCGTCCATTCGCGCAGCGTGGCATCGAGTTGGGCCGGCGGCACGGCCGCGGGAACGGCCGCGGCAGTGGTTCGGATCGGGTCCCGCGTCGGCAGCGATTCGGCTGGCGCGTCGGCCAGCGGGCTCGCGGCGCCGATCGCGCGAGCGGTCGCGCCGACCCGGTCAGCGATCGGGCTCGGGCTCCACCACACCAGTGCCGCGACGGTAACCAGCACTACCGCCGTCGCCGCGACCGCCGCGAGTGTGGCGGTGATGCCGACCCCGCCGACGATCGTGCGCTCACCGAGCGCGAGCAGCCGCGGCTCGAGTCCGTCGGGCGTGGGCATCGGCTCCGCCGCGACCAGATCCGGCAGCCCCGCGAGCCCGACCGCGAAGCCGCGTCCAGCCAGCGCCGTGCGCAGCCGCTGCAGCGCGCGCTGCACGCGTTCGTGCGCCGTCGACGCCGGCACCCGCAGCGCCGTGCCGACCTCGGCGAACGTCAGCTGGTCCTGGCAGTGCATCTGCAGCGGCAGACGCAGGTCGTCGGGCAGTTCCGCCATCGCGGTGGCGAGCTGTCGCTGCAGCTCGGCAGCGTGGACCTCGGTGGCGGGGTCGCGGGAAGCGGCGGTCCGGTGCGGGTGCGCTGCGTTCATGGCGGTCTCCTCGTGTCGTTCCCGCCGTCGCCGCGCGCGCTGCGCGTTCGCCGCGAGTCGCGTCGCGAGCCAGCACAGCGTCGCCCGCAGGTCGCGTGCGGCCGTGAGCCGCACCTTGCCCTCCAGCACGCGGACGAACACGTCCTGCGTCACGTCGGCGGCCGCCTCGGCGCCGAGCCAGCGGCAGGCGCTGCGGTGCACCGCGGCGTGGTGGGCGCGCACGATCGACTCGAACTGGTCGCGGGAGATTCTCGGCATGCAGCGAATGGTCGGGGTGATCCTGGAGAACCGGCCGAGCCCCGGCATCCGGCGAATTCTGGGTGTTGCGGCTGCCGGCGTCGATGGGGCGACCCGCCGGCCCCGCCGGCTGCACCCGCGGGGGCTGGCGGGCCTGCCGGCCGCAACGTAGTTTGCCGGGGAAGTTGCAGCGGGGTTGAGCCCGGACCGTCGTGGCGGTCGCACCTCGGCACCAAGCAACCCGGCCATTCCGATCCAACATGCAGCATTCATTGTGGTCGACTTCGTGCACTGCCCTGCTGGCCACCACGGCCGCGGCCCAGTGCGTCTCCGCCTGGGAAAGCGCGGCCGACTTCGGCGTCAACGGCAGCGTGCGGGCAATGACCAACTTGGACCCCGATGGTCCCGGGCCGCTGCCGCCACAGCTCGTCGTCGCCGGTGCGTTCTCCGAAGCAGGTGGCACAGCGCTCGCGAACATCGGATTGTTCGAGCCGACCGCGGGCATCTGGTCGTCGCTGGGCAGCGGCATCGTCGGCAGCGTGTTCGCGCTGGCGGTGCTGCCGAACAACGACCTGGTCGCGGCGGGCGAGTTCACCGCGGCCGGCGGCGTGACCGTCGCCAACATCGCGCGGTGGAACGGCAGCAGCTGGCTGCCGCTCGGCCAAGGCCTCACCGGCGGCGCGATCCGCGCCTTGCTGGTCCGCGCCAACGGCGAGTTGATCGCGGGTGGTGCCTTCACCCAGGCGACCGGAGCCGTCGGTGACTTCGTCGCCAGCTGGAACGGCGCGGCATGGTCGGCGCTCGGCGCTGGCCTGTCGCAGGTAGGGGTGCTGATCGGCGTGTTGCCCGGGGTGGCCGGGCTCGGCACCCTGCCGAATGGGGACCTGGTGGCCGGTGGTGGCTTCAACCGATCCGGTGGCACCAACACCGGACCGGTGGCCCGTTGGAACGGCGTCGCATGGCAGTCGACCAATGCCCCCACGGGCGGGTTCGGGTTCCTGGTGTCGTGCGTGGCGACGACCCAGCTCGGCGTGGTCGTCGGTGGCACCCTCAGCGCCGCCACGCTGCAGCGCTACGACGGTGCGGTGTGGACGGCCTTGCCCGCGCCGTCGACGCCGTCCAGCCTCGTCGAACTCGGCAACGGCGATCTGATCGCCGGCGGCACGTCCGTGTGGCGCTGGCGTGCGGGTGTGCTGACCACTCTGGGTAGCACTGGCCTCGGTGCAGTCCAAGCGCTCGCGGCCCTGCCCGGGGGCGGGCCCGGTTCGTTCGCCGCCGGGGGCACGTTCGCGAGCCTCGGCGGCAGCTCGGGGCGGGGCCTCGCGCGTTGGACCGGCGCGACGTGGGGCGGCTCGGCGGGATTCGCGGCTGCCACCACGGCCGTGACCGCCGACAGCAGCGGTCGGGTGATCGTGGCCGGCGAGTTCCTGGCGCACGGCACGACGCCGTTGCAGCGGATCGCCCGCTGGGACGGATCGGCGTGGCAGCCGCTGGGTGCGGGTCTGGGCTTCGCCGCCACTTCGGTCGTTGCCCTCGACAATGGCGAGGTGCTGGCCTGCCGACCGGCGAATGGTGTGTGGCGGTGGGATGGTGCCACCTGGTCGCAGCTCCCGATCGGCGCCCTCGAGCCGACGCCTTTGCGCATGCGTGTGCACACGGATGGTCGGGTGCTGCTGGTGGGTCGCGCGATCAGCCTGTGGGACGGCGCGACCTTGCAGCTGGCCGACTGCTTCGGACCGCTCGCCGCGGCGCTCGAAGCCAACGGCAGCATCGTGGCCGGTGGGGAAGCGGGCACGGGCTGGAACGGGCTGTCCGGCAGTCCTCGCGTCGTTCGTTGGCAGAGCGGCACGTGGACGTCGCTGGACCCCACCTCGCAGTTCAACTTCTCCGTCGACGCGGTCGCGATCCTGCCGAACGGTGAGCCCGTGGTCGGCGGTGGTTTCACGACGCCCGCGTTGCGCGTCGCGCGACTCTCCGGCGGCGTCTGGCAGCAGCTCGGTGGTGGGCTGCCTTCCCGGGTGCTCGAGCTCGAGGTGTTGGCGAACGGCGACGTGCTGGCGCTCACGACCACGGACCTGTTCCGCTTCGATGGCGCCAACTGGCAGTTGGTGGCTGGAGCGCCGAGCAGTCCGAGCGCGAACCCGAGCGGGGTGGCCGACCTCGCCATCCATCCCGCCGGCGACGTGCTGCTGGCCGGTCAGTTCACGGTGTCGACCCAGAACTACGCCCGGCGGCGCAACTCCTGCACCGCGACGGCGGTCGCCGTGACGGGCGCGTGTGCGACGACCGGTGGCAGCAACCGGCTGGTCGCCAGCCAGTGGCCGTTGCTCGGCTCGCGGTTCCGTTCGCGCGGCAGCGAACTGTCGCCGGCAGCGGCATGGGCGCTCATGGTCACCGGTCTCGCGCCGACCTCGCTGCCGCTGAGCTCGGTGCTGCCGCAGGGTCAGCCCGGTTGCACGCTGGTGGCGAGTCCGGACCTGTTGACGCTGTTGCCGGTGCAGCTCGGCGCGGTGGACTTCGAGTGGCTCGTGCCGACCTCGCCGTCGCTGGTCGGGCTCGGGTTCCGCCAACAGGTGTTGCCGCTCGAGTTCACCGGTGCGGGTGCGTTGGCCGCGGTGACCAGCACCAACGGCGTCGATGTCACCATCGGCGTGATGCCGTAGCGGCCGCACGCGCCGAATCTTGCCCGGCCGCTCACGAGTTCTGCGCCGTGGCAGGTCACTGTTCGCGTCCGTGCAGCATCGACTTCGTCGGGTCTCTGCCTGCTGGCTGCGGCGCAGCATGGCCTTGATCGTGCTCGGTACGACCAGCTTCCTGCTGGCCGCGCGCCTGCCGCGCTACCAATGCGCGGTCGTTCGTCCGGCGGTCGTGCTCGAGGTCGCGGCACCCGGGGCCCCGAGCTCCGGTGAGCCGTTGGTGGTGCAGACCTGGAACGTGTTCGGTCTGCCCTGTCCGGCGGGTCACGAGGTGTCGCGGCGCTGCATCGCTGCGGCGGCCGCGATCGTCGCGTCGGGCACCGATGTGATCGCGCTGCAGGAGGTATGGGACGACGACTCCCGTGTCCCGCTGCTGGCGACCGGTCATCACCGGTCGTCGACCTCGGACCTGCTCGCCCGATGAGCGCTCCCGCGACGCCGTGGCCCGATTCGGCGCCGGCCGTCGATGCAGGCCACCTCGTCGATGCACGGTGGGATCGGTGTTTCGTCTGGGGTGGCGTGCTGCTGGTGCCGGTGCCGATCCTGTGCCACCTGCTGATGCAGGCGCTCGGGGTGCCGGTGGCCGTCAGCGAGGACCTGGTGACGTTGCTGGTGATGGTGCCGCTCGGCGGGCCACACGTGTTGGCGACCTTGCAACGAACCCTGTTCGACCGCCGATTCTGGCGCCACGATCGATGGCTCGCAGCCGGGGCCGCGCTGTTGCTGCTGCTGGTCGCCGCGACCGCGATCGCCAGCGCGTTCTTCGCGTGGACCCTCGCCGGTCGTCCGCTGATGACGTGGCTGCTGACGTTCTTCTTCTTCTGGGCCGGCCTGCACGTGCTGCAGCAGCACTGTTACGCGGCCCGGTGCCTCGGCGAGCGACGGCCGGTGGCACCGGGCCTCGGCTCCGATCGCGTCGACTACTTGGTGCTGCTGCTGTCGCTGTATCCGGTGTCGCTGTTCCGGATGTCCATGGCGCGACCCGACGGCGCGAGCGGGGCCGCACCGGACGCCCTGGCGACCAGGCTCCTGCGCGAGCTCGGCGCCAGTGGCGCGTTCGTCGACGACTACGTGTTCCGCATCGGTCGGGCGGTGCCGGTGCTGCCCGACTTCCTGCGCCATCCGGCGATGTGGATCGGAGTCACCGTCGCTTTCGTGGCGGCGACGAGCGTGTTCGTGGTGCGGTCGTGGCAGGCCCGTCGACGCGGGGAACCGTTCGGCGCGCGACGGCGCCTGGTCGCGGTCGCCGCGGTTGCCGGTGCGCTGGTGCCGCTGTTCCCGAGTCTCGACGTGGCGTTCCAGGGCATCAATGCCTGGCACAGTTTCCAGTACCTCGGACTGGCCGTGCTGCTGCATCGCAGTGGTGCCGCGCTCGGCGTGAATGCCCCCGCACCAGCAGTGGCCGGGTTCCTGGCCTGGCGTCGAGCCGTGTCGGCGACCCTGCTGCTGGTCGTGCTGATCCTGGTCTTCGCGTTCGCGCTGCAGGTGGCGAGCGATGGCAGGTTCGTGATGTTCGGTCACGACGAGCCCCCGACCGACGAGCGCGGGCGCTTGCTCTACCGACCCGGCAGCGTGTTGCTCGGCTACTACCTGTTCGGCTTCGGTTTCCTGCTGGTGCACTACCTGTGCGACACGGTGCACTTCCTGCGCCGTCCGTCGGTTCGGTGACGCCTGCAGCCACCTGAGGTGGTACTGCTACGCTGGCATGATGAAGTTCTGCGCCGAATGCGGCGGTGCGCTCGAGGAACGTGAGGTCCAGGGCGATGGCCGCCGCCGGCACGTGTGCACCGTTTGCGCCCACGTGCACTACCGGAACCCTCTCGTCGTGGTGGGTTGCCTCGTGGAGAGGGACGACTCGATCCTGCTGTGTCGGCGGGCGATCGAGCCGGCGCACGGGCGCTGGACGACGCCGGCCGGGTTCCTCGAACTCGGCGAGACGATGCCGGCCGGAGCCAGGCGCGAGACGTTCGAAGAAGCCTCGGCGGATGTCGACATCATGGCACCGCACAGCTACCTGGAGCTGCTGCACATCGGCCAGGTCTACGCGATCTTCCGGGCGCGAATGAGGGCTCCAGATTTCGCGCCGGGTCCGGAGAGTCTCGAGTGCCGGTTCTTCCGTGCGCACGACATCCCGTGGTCCGAGCTGGCATTCCCGGCCGTGCATTTCGCGTTGCAGCTGCTGCTCGACGACCGTCGCGGCGGCTGTCGTCACGTGCATCACGCCCAGGTTCGCTGGAGCGGGGTGGGCTCGCGCTTCGACGCGAGCAACTACGAGCTCGTCGGGCACCTGCGGTCGCCGCTCGCCTGAGCGACGGACTGGCGGTCGGCTGCTGCGGCGCTCACGCCGGCGCGCAGAGTGCCAGCAAGTCGGCCCGCCAGCGGTCGTCCAGCACCCGCGGTACTTTGTGCTGGCCACCGACCTTGCCGCGGCGCCGCAGCAGCTCCAGGAAGGTGCCGGCCGGCACGGCCTCGACGACCGGCGGGCGCAGGCCGTAGCTGCGGTGGGTGGCGTAGTCCTCGTTGCCGTCCTGCAACACACGGTCGAGTTCGCGAGCGAACGCCTGCGGCTCGCCCGGGGCGCGGTGGAACTGCACGTAGTAGCAGTGACAACCCATCGGCTCGCCGGGGACCGGGTAGTCGGTGGCGACCGCGAACTCCTCGACGCTCGCCGCGGTCGCGCGGGCCGCCGCCGCGATCGCCCGTTCCAGCTCGCCACCGCTCACGTGCTCGCCGAACGCGTTCAAGGTGTGGGCGACCCGGCCCGCGAACAGGAGCCGCAGCGGGTTCGTCGACACGAAGCGGACCAGGTCGCCGATCAGGTACGAGACGATGCCGGCATCGGTGGTCACCGCGACCGCGTAGTCGACACCGGGTTCGACCTCGTGCGCGAACAGGCGCCGCGCATCGGGCTTGCCCAGTTCCTCGGCCGGCACGAACTCGAACACCGCGCCGCGGTCGAGCAGCGGCAGCATCGCCGGGAGCGCGGCATCGTCCTGCACCGCGAGCATGCCGCCCTCCGACGCCGAATAGGTGTCCACCATGCGGAGCGGCCGACCCAGCAGCGTCTGCACCCGCTCCGCGTACGGAGCGAACGTGACCCCGCCGTGCACGAACAGCTGCAGGTTCGGCCACACCTCGCCGAGGTTCGCGACGCTCCGGCCCTGGGTCCGGCAATGGGCGAGCACCGCCTCACCGAACAGCACGATCCACGACGGCACGCCCGCGAGCATGCGCAGGTCGGCCGCGGCCGTCTGGGCGGCGGCAGCCGCGACCTTGTGTTCCCATGCGGTCAGGTCGCGGATGAAGCGGTCGGGTGCGTGCCAGCGTCGCATCAGCCGCGGCACATGGCGCGCCATGATGCCCGTGTTGTCACCGAGCCACACCGAGCCATGGCGGCGCAGCGCCGTCGAACCGCCGAGGAACAGCAGCTTGCCGCCGAACAGGCTGGCCCGCGGATCGACCAGGTGTGGCACCAGCGCGTCAAAGCCGCCGCGCTTCTGGCTGGCGATCGTGGCGTCGCTGACCGGCAGGAACTTCTCGCCGCTGGTGGTGCCCGACGACAGCGCCCAGTGGCGCACGAGCCCCGGCCAGAAGACGTTCTGCTCGCCGGCCCGGGCGCGTTCCCACCACGGCTTGCGCGCCGCGTAGTCCCCGAGCGGCACCGCTCGCCGCAGATCGGCCAGCGAACGCACGCGCCCGAGATCGTGTTCGCGCCCGAACTGCGTGCGGGCCATCGCCGCGGTGATCCGCTGCAGCAGTTGCTGCTGAGGCGGCATGGGATCGTGGGCATGGGCCCGCATCCGGGCGAGGCGGCGTCGCGCGAAGCGGCGGGCCACGGCGTCGATCCAGGTCATGGGGCGAGGGCGGTGCGTTGGCGCTGCCGGCGGCGGAACGCAGGACCATCCTGCACCTGCACCGGCGGGCGCACCGAGGCGATGCGCTGCACGGCGAGGTCGGCGGTGGCCATGATCGACAGCATCGGGTTCACGCGCACGCTGTGGGGGAACACGCTGCCGTCGGCGACGAACAGGTTGTCGATGCCACGCACCCGGAAGTTCGGGTCGACGACGTCGCGCCGCGGGTCGCAACCGGCACAGGCACCGCCCTGGGGATGCGAACTGCCGAAGCCGATCAGGTCGTCCTGGCTGGCGAGCGCGTCGTCGAGGTGAGCCAGCGCGGCTTCGTCCTCGAGGATCGGCCGCTTGCTGCTGGGGATCAACACCCGTCTGGCCCCGGCCGCGAACAGCGCGCGGGCCGCCGTGCGGCAGCCGTCGCGGAAGGCCTGCAGCTCGACTGCCGACATGCGGAAGCGGATGTCGGCATGGTCGAACAGCGGCCGCAACAGCCGGTGGCCGAGACCGAGGAACACCTCGCCGCTGGGCTGCGTCGGCACCAGCACACCGAGTGCGGCGAGATGGCGATAGCGCTGCATGACCGCGGCATGGTCGCCGTAGAAGCCCGGCAGCGTCAGCGCGAGCGACACCGGTGGATTCTGGATCTGCTCGATGACGAAGCGTTCGGTCAGATGGTGCACGCACATCTGATCGCCGTCGAAACCGTCGAGCGGTTGCGGGAAGTCGCCGAACACGATGCCGCCGGCGTTGAACGACGTGCGCTTGCCGGCCCGACCTCGATGCAGGCCGCTGCGCAGCAGCAGTTCCGGCGTGTTGATCGCGCCGCCGGCCAGGATGTAGCGACGCGCCAGCACCTGCACTTCCTCACCGGTGACGGTGTCGCGCGCCAGCAGTCCGCGCACCGTGCCGCGGGCGTGGTCGATGCGGCGGATCTCGAGGTCCGCGTAGACGCTGGCGCCCCGATCGACGGCCATCGGGATCCAGGTCTGCGAGGCGTCGAGCTTCTTGCCGTAGCGACAGCCGACGTTGCAGTAGCCGCAACCGATGCAGTCCAGCATCGCCTTCTGGAACGAGCCGGCTTCGGCACCGATGCGGCGCAAGCCATCGGCCAGCACCGCGGTGGCGGGGTTGTGCACGTCGACCGGCAGCGGGCTCACGCCCATCACGCCTTCGACGCGGTCGAAGGCCCGGCCGAGCTCGTCGGCCGGCAGTTCGAGGCCGTGGGCCGCGAAGCTGCGGCGCACGCTCTCCGGCATCCGGAAGCAGACCGCGTTGGTCAGCACCGTCGAGCCGCCGACGCAGTTGCCCTGCAGCACGAACATGTTGGCGTCGTTGTTGGTCTGCGCGCCGCCGTCCTTGTAGAGCGTCGCGATCATCGCCGGCTCGTCGTGGGACAGGTCGCGCGGGTGCCGCCACGGTCCGCGCTCGATCACCGCGACCGAAGCACCTGCGGCCGCGAGGTGGTAGGCGACCACGGAGCCGCCGGCGCCGGAGCCCACGACCGCATACTCGGCGCGGATGACGCGCTTCATCCGACCGCCCTCTGCAGCGCGGCGGCCGGATTCGGCCGGCGTTGGGCCGGCTGGCGCCGTTCGGCGACGGTCACGAAGCCCAGTCCCTTGGCGATCCGGGGATCGGTGTAGTAGCCCATGCGCACCAGTTGGCGAACCAGCGCCGGGATCGCCAGCAGGCCGCGGGTGGTGGCCATGTGCCGTTCCAGGAACGCGGTGCGCTGCGGCAGCGGCAGTCGGGACAGCGGCGCCTTGCCGCGCAGTCGCGGCGCGTGCTCGAGCAGCGTCAGCAGGATCATGGTGCGCCAGTGCCGCGGCGAGCGCACCGCGGCGAGGTAGGCATCGACGTTGCGCGCGACCTGCTGCCAGCCGCCCGGGGGCGGGGTTTGCAGCGTCGCTTCGGCATGGGCCGCGATGGTCTGTGCCTGCCGCGCACTCAGGGCGCGATAGCCAGCGGCAGCGCCGGCCCGCCGATCGCGCCGTCGCGACCACCACAGCCACGGAGTCAACGGCAGCCACAGGGGGCTCGCCAGCAGCGCAACGACGGCCGCCACAGCGACGCGGGCATTCAGCGACATGAATGCATGCTCCGGGTCACGGTGAGGTCCGGAGCAGGGTTGCGTGAAGGTTCGGGATGGCGCACCGCGCGGTGGCCTCGGTCGCTAGACACCGGGTGATGAGCGGTGCCCCGATTCCATCCGCTGCCGGCGCCTCGGCCGCTTCGGGCAGCGGTAGCTGGTTCCTGCGCAAGTTCCTGCGCGACCCCAAGGAGGTCGCTTCGGTCTGGCCGAGTTCGCGCTTCCTCGCGCGCGCGATGGTCGCCGGCATCGACATGGCGCCGGGTGAGTCGATCGTCGAACTGGGCCCGGGCACCGGCCCGTTCACCGACGCGATCGTGCCGAAGCTGGCTTCGGTACCAGGCGCCAGCTACCTCGGCATCGATCGCGATCCGGAGTTCATCGCCCATCTGCGGCGACGACATCCCGGGCTCGAGTTCGTGCAGGCCGATGCGTTCGCGCTGCCGGAGCTGCTGGCGGCGCGCCCGCAGCTGCGGGTGCGAGCGGTGCTGTCGGGGCTGCCGCTGGTGGCGCTGCCGAAACCACAGGTCACCGCATTGTCGGAGTTCGTGCACGGGCTGCTGCCGACCGGTGGTGCCTTCCGCACGTTCTCCTACCTGCACACGGTCGTGAACCCGGCGTCGTGGTGGCTGCGCGGGCTGCTGCGCGAACGCTTCGCGCGCTTCGTCGTCAATGGACCGGTGTGGCGGAACGTGCCGCCGGCGCTGGTGTTCGCGGCGCAGCGGTAGACTCGGCCATGGCGGGGAGCACCGCTGCCGTTCCTGTCGTGCTCAGGCACCTACTCACCATCGACCTTGGCGCGACGTCGTTGGCGTTGCCGGTGGTCGGTGGCCTCGTGGCGTCCAAGGCAGCGACTGGTGACGGCAGGTGGACTGTGGCACACTGGTCTCGGGAGCTGCGAGACATGCCATTCATGCTGCTTGGTCTATCCGTCTTGGTGTGGTCGACGGTCGTGCCGCAGGAGCCGCTGCAAATCATGCAGCCGCTGCAGCCGGTGCCAGCGTTTCTCGCCCAGCCGGTCTCTGCCTCGGCCGCCGATGCCCAGGTGTTTCGGGTCGTCGACGAGAACCAGCAGCCGGTGGCGGGTGCGAGCGTGTTCGTCGGGCATTGGGCGAACTTGGCCGATGTCGATCGTGGCGCGGCAGAGCACTTCTTCGTGGCAGATGCTCCGATCTGGGCGTCGGCCCGTGCGAACCTCCGCTTGCTCACCGATGCCACCGGCTCGGTTCGGGTGCCGAGGCTGGCCGGGGCCACGATCGGTGCGATCCACCCGGAGACCGGCGCCGTCGCACTCTGCCTGGTCGGAACGCGCATCCGCCTGCGCGGCCAGCGGGTGCCATTCCGCGTCGAAGTACTCGACGTCGAGGGTCGCCCGGCCGCGGGCGTGCCGGTGGGGATCGGGCGGAGCCTTGGCGTCCGAGGTGGCAACCGGGTCGGCGCGTTCACCGACGCGCAGGGTCGCGTGACCTTGCTGTGGCAGACGGAAGGCGAGCAGGCCGATGACCTCGAGGTGCGCGTGGCGTGTGTCGACGGCCCTACCACGGCGGCGCGTGTGCCATGGCCGGCCGCCGGCAGTGCGGCTCCGCTGGTGCAGCTCCGGTTGCCGCCGGTGGTCGGCTTGCGGCTGCAGCTGCGGGATGCGCGCGGTCAGCCGGTGAACGACAGCGCCGTGACGGCCTTTGGTCATCGGTATGGCGGCGTCACCAAGGCCGTGCGGGTCGCCGGCGACGAGTACTTCGTCTGGCCCATTGCGCCAGGTGGTGTCGTGCGCCTCGACCTGCGCCATGCGGGAGCCACGGGGGTGCACCAGAAGGAAGTGGTCGAAGTCGCCGCGGTAGCGGGCTCGGTCAAGACCGTGACGCTGCAGGTCGAGCACCGGCCGCGGGCGGTGGCAGATCCGCGTGTTGTCGCGGCGCTCCAGAAATTGATGGGGGCGCAGCCGGCAGGTGCCCTGCCACAGGGTGCCCTGCCGCAGGTTGGCATGCCGCAGATCATGATTCCCGTCGGCGGTCGCATGCCCAGCGCCACGGCAGTCGGGCGGATCGACTTGGCGCTCGACCCTGCGCTCGCGGCCATCGACGGCCTTGCTTGCGAGCTGCGTCGACGGAACGCATCGGCCGAGCTTGAGCCGCCGGTGCTGCACTCGCTGCGGCTGCGGCATCAGGCTGGCAGCACGCCGCTACCAGCTCTGCTCGGGCAATCGAAGCTCTCCAGCGACCTCACGAGCCACGTCCTCGATCGCGTCGAGCCGGGCAAGTACCAACTGCGCGTCTTGCTCGGTAGCCAGGAAGTGTGGCGCGCCGCCAGCATCGACGTGCTCGCCGGCCCAGTGGGATCCGTCCCTGCGGCAGACGGCGTCCCGGCGGCCCCGCTGCCGACCCGTTCGGTGCGCTTGGTTGACCACGACGGCAAGCCTTTGTCGGGGGCGCTGCTGGTGCAGGGCCACGCCAAACAGCGCATCGCCACGCTCGCGGACGGTACCGCGACCTTGCCGCACGTGGCGGGAGTCCGCTGGCTCGCGACCTCGCCGAAGTGGCGCAGCTGCCTGCTCCCGGCAGACGGGGCCGAGGTTCGTACCGAGGTAGCGCTCGAGCCTCGCTGCCGCGTGCGCGTGGTGGCGGCGCCGAATGTCGTCGTGCCGGATGGGGTCTGGTTGTGCATCTCCAATCCGCTCGACCCGGAATTGGCCACGTGGCATCCGTTCCGGAATGGCAGTGACAACCTCGTGAGTCCGGACGGCGGCGGCACCGTGTCCCTCTCGCTGTGGGCGAAGTTCCGGTTTCTCGAACGCGTTCCCCTCGATTGGAGCTGGCCCATCGAGTTGCCCCCCGGCGATCGCGAAGTCGGGTTCGAGCTGCGCCTCGATGCCGAGCAGATCGAGCGCATCGGCACGTTGCTGTCGGATCGGTGAGGACGGAGCGCGGCGCCATGCCGCCATCGACCGGGCGAGGAGGTCGCGTGGTGCGGCGGTCAGGCCAAAGGCCTGCAGGCCGATCGGCCCGCGGAAACCGAGGTCGGCGAGCGTTGACAGCAGGCTTGGCAGGTCGTGGTCGCCGTCGTCGAGCGGCCGGATCAGGGTCGACCAGGCAGCAGGCGGAGCGCGTGGTGCGCGCGCGGCTGCGGGTTCCGCATGGTGGTGGCAGTCGACGATCTGGCCGTCCGCGGTAGTCCTGGGCGGAGTTGCTGCGGCGGGCGCTTGGGATCGAGGCTTTGGTCTGCCCCAAGTGCTCGGGAATCCGGCGGGTGCTGGCGCGACGCGCGATGGTCGTGGCCGAGGATGCGGGCTACCGAGGCTCAGGGCGACTTGCCGTGCGCCGGTCGCCGGTTCACGGCAGGATCGTCAGCGATGGGTTGCTCAGCTGCATGCCGCCGTTGGCGTCGAGGGCGATGCCCTGCCAGACGGCCCGCACCGCCGGCACGGGGCCACTGACCCACGGCAGGTTGTGGGTCACCGGTACGCCCGGTGCGAACACGCCGAACGACAGCAAGAACGTCGATCCGGAGTCGATCCAAAGTGGATCCGGAATGCCGGGGATCGGGACCGGTTGCCCGATCAGGCCGAGTGCGATCACCCCGATCGAACCGGGTGTGCCGTGCAGTTCGGCCGCTACCTGCCCACCGGCAAACGTGGCGCGCATCCGTGGCATCACCTCGGCCGAGGCCACGATGCTGGCGCCGAAAGGAGCACCGTTGGTGAAGGTGACCGATGGCTCGTGGCGGACCGTGCCGGTGCCGCCGATGCAGGTCTGGGGCTGGCCGGTGATACCCGCCTGCAGCGTCGTGTTGCCCAGGATCCGGACCTCACCGCCGGTCATCACGATCGCGTTGGCGGGAGCGACGAAGACCCCGGCCAGCACGTTGCAGTCGCGGAGTTGCACCGTGCCCCCGGTGACGCTGAGCGCCGACCCCGAGGACACGCTGATCCGCGAGTTCTCGAAGGCGACGTTGCTCTGGGTCAACTCGGTGCGGAGCGATGCGGTCGGGCTCGACGCATCCTTGACCAGGACGGCGTTGCACTGCTGCGCAGTGAGAACGCCAAAGACCGACGCGCTCACGCCCAGTCGGTCCAGCAGCACGCTGCCTTGGCAGTTGAACAACGAAACTCTGCCGGCCCATCCCGGAAAGCCCGAGGCGACCGTGATGCCTTGGATCACCACACTCTTGCCCGTCGGTACTCCGGCCACGGCGACCCCCGCTGCTGAGGGTGTGGTACCGAAGACGATCACCCCCGGATCGGCCAGCACCTTCAGGCCCTTGCCCGAGATCGTCATGCCCGGGTACGAGCCCGCACGAACGATCAATACCGCGCCGTCCGGGGCATTGGCCGCGGCGGTCGCCAGCGACGTGTAGTTCGCGCCCGGTCCGTTGTTGATGTCGACGACGAAGGTCTGCGCCGAGACATTGGCGAGCACGAGTCCCGCGAGAAGTGCCGAGGTCACGACTTGCATGCCGACATCATGGCGCCAGCAGGTCGCCAAGCGGGAGGGGCCTGCCTACCGCCGCGGCAGCAGTATCAGCCGAGGGATGGTGAGCTGGCGGCGACCACTCGTGGGTCGCGGCGGGGTAGCGGGTTGCGTGGTGACCGCGAAACCGGTGGTGCAGGAGGTGAAATGGGCAGCCGGGACCGGCCGCCCGGGGTGGAGATCGGGCGGCAAGGGCCGGGAGAGCGCGGCGCGGTGCGGGCATGGGCACCCGTTGTCGACTCACGCGGAGTCGGTAAGCCCGGGTGCTCCGGTGTTGACGATTCCCTGACACCTTCGTGCGGCGTTCCCGATCTCCTCCAGTGCCATGAACGCTCGCCTCGGTCTCGCCGCCTTGCTGCTCGTCGCCGGGCTCGCGATCTGGTTCTCGTCGCAGCGGGAGGGCGCGAGCCTCGGCGGTCCGGTCGAGGTCGACGAGCCGACGGAATCGGTGGCGAAGCCACCGGATCGCCACGCCCCCGCCGAACGCGTCGAGGTCGAGGGCAGCGGCAACGAACCGGATGGCGGCGTTCGAGAAGCGGCCGCGCCCGGGCCGGAAGCCGAGGTGCCGACGATCGCCGAACTGCGCGAACTGGCGCGACCGACGGAGCCGGGCGTCGTGGAGGGCCTGGTGCTCGTCGGCAGGACCCCGCTCGCCACCGGCGGGCGCGTGCTGCACGTTCCCGGCTACTTCGCGACGATGCGCGGGCCCGGCGACCCGCGTGTGGACGCGCCGGAGCCGACGACGGTGTCGATCGACGGCAACGGAGAGTTCCGACTGCACGGTCTCGCCCGCGGTCGGCACACCGTCGCCGTGGACCTCGGCCGCGGTCCGCGCCAGGCGACGAGCTTCGAAGTGGTCGAGGGCGAACGGGGGCGCCGCATCGTGATCGTGCTCGGCACCGCGCGCGTGTTCGGCCAGCTCTGGGATCCGGAGGGGCGTGCGCTCACCGGCGTGCGCGTGACGCTGTCGCACAGTGCGGACCGTTCGTTCGTGACGTCGTGCGTCAGCGCGGTCGACGGCCGCTACGTGGTCGAGGACCTGCCGGCGGGCGAGTACTGGTTCGTCGTCGAGCCAAAGACGGCGGGTGGCGCCGCATTCGAGACCATGCAGAAGATCTCGCTCGCGGTCGGCGAGGTGCGTCGGCTAGACGTGGGCTCGCCGAGCGGAGCGGCGATCGTGCGCGGGCGCGTGCTGCTGCGGAACGGCAGTCAGGCGCTCGGTGGCGGGCACCTGCACCTGCGGCGCAAGTCCGACCGCGCCTACTCGACGGTCGCCGTCGACGCGACGGGCGCGTTCTCGTCGCCGGTCGCCGCAGGCGAATACGAGGTCTCGGTGTCGTTCCGCGGCTGCGACGTCGAACGGTGGCAGGCGGCGGACCTCGCCGTCGGTCGCGCCGACGTCGCGCAGGACTTCGTCGTCGCAGCGACGCAGGTGATCGGGTCGCTGACCGCGACGGCGACGGGGCTGCCGCCCGAAGCCATCGATCGGAGTCATGTCTACGTGCAGTTGGCCAACGGCGGGGTCCTGTGTTGCTTGATCGCGATCGACCGCAAGGGGCGGTTCGTCGTCGGTGGCTTGCACCCCGGTCGCTACCAGCTGGCTCTGCATCCCGCGGAACTGGAACTCGGGTCGCACGAGTTCGAGGTCGGCGCCGAGCAGGTGATCATCCCGCTGACCTTGGCGACGAAGGGGCGGTGATCGGTGGGGGAAGGTTGCGCCTCGTTCGCGCGCACTGTCGCGCATGGCCGACGTCCGTGTTGCAGCTCCACGCGCAGCGGGAGGTGCACGATGGCGACGTCTTGTAGCTGGTGCAGCGCATTGTCGATCGCGCGCTGCGGGCGCTGCGCAAGGCGGTCAAGCGCCTGCTGCCGGGGCTCATCGTGTGCCGGCTGACGGCCGGCGCGGGTAAGCTGTCCGCCCAGCGACAAACGAGACTTTCTCAGTAGCACGCGGTGAATCCTTGAACAACCAGCCCGGCGTCATCGTCAGCGTCGTTGTCGGTAGCGCCACCATCGCCCAACGGCCCGACCGCGTAGGCGCTACGTGAGCGCGCGCCATCCCGTGGAGTTGCACTGGGCCGACGTCGACCCTGCCCGCGTGCGCTGGACCCGCGACGACCGCCTCCGCGCCGCGGCGGCCGCCGCGGTCCGCGCCCGCGACGAGTCCGTCCTCAACGACGCCATCGTCGCCACCTGCGGACCCTGGGCGGCGGGCTGGCGCTGGTGTCGCGACGAGGGCTCGTTGGGCGGCGGCGTCGTCAGCGCATGGTGTTGCCCGTTGCACTCGTTGGTCGGGGGCGACGACGCCATCGCTGCCCGCGCGCTCGACGCCGTGGACGAGTGGCGCGCGTGGCTCGTGCACCTGGCCGACGTCTTCGAGGCGCTGCGACCTCGGCCCGGCGACGACCTCGAGGTGCAGCTGGCGCGCGGCTGCACCCTCGTCCTCGCCGAGGTCGCCGATGCCACCGGCTGCGGCGACGCCTGGTACGTCCACGCCGAACAGGTGCTGTGTTGGTTCCTCGAGCACGGGGGCGCTTCAACCTCAAAAGCCAGGGCAGCGGTGGCTCAGGCCACGCGCGGGGTCTTCTCGTCGTGGTGCGGCGTCGCCGACGAGGTCGCCGCTCGAGTGGGCGCCGCCATCGCCGGGGCCGCGCGACACGACGTCCGCGTCGACGCGCCCGACGACCTCGCTCGCTACCGCGCATTCCGCCCCGCGCTCCCCGTCGCCGCGGCGCGACCGCGGGCGCCGCGCGAAAGCGCCCGCGACGGCCACGCGGCGTACATCGCCACGCACGACGCGGCCCGCGACGACGGCGAGCGCGCCCCTCGCCTCTTGGAAGCCCTGCGCCTGGCGCGGCAGCTCGCAGCCGACGGCGCCCTCCTCGATCTGGCGCTGCTGCGGCGGATGCACGCCGTCGCGTGCGGAGACGGCGGCGACCGACGCGGGCCCGCCTTCGCCAAGGGCGGCCGCGAGCGCTACGGCTTTGGCGACACCCTCGCCGCCGCCTGCGACGAGGCCCTCGTCGACGCCAACGACGTCGACGTCGACGTGGTGGATCGCGCCGCCCGCGCCTACCTCGACGTCTGCTTCTTCCACCCCTTCCACGACGGCAACGCCCGCGCCGCCCGCTTGGCCTTCGACTTCGTCTTGGCCCGCGAAGGCGTGATCGTCGACGACGTCACGGCGCTCTTTGCCTTCCCGATCGCCGCCACGCCCGAGGCCTGTGCCGCCTACGTTCGGCTGGTGCGCAGCGTCGTCGACAGCACACCCTGATCGCGCCGCACCGACAAGGTCAACATGGCAGCGTGTCGTCGGCCAGGCGGCTGAGCACGGCCTCCCAGGCGTCGGCGTCGTTCAACGCCTCGCGGGTATCGGGCCAAAGGTCCGCCAGGTCGTCGAAGACCTGACCACCGACGGCGACGGCGGCCGTCCCGATTTCACCACCTCTTCAGCCGCGTTTCATGACCGCATTGCATGTTCGGTCGTGGCGACACCAAAGTGCCAGCCGCCGACGATCCCCGCCGCACGACCCGCCATCAGCATTCACGTTCACGACCGATGGTCTCGCCATGACCACCCGGACGCGGTCCCCTGCCCACCGAGTCCGTATGCGGGCGATGTGCTGCGAGTTCCGCAGCCAGTGTCAGGTGCAGGACATGAGCCAGTCAATCAGCTTCCGCACATGACACGTTCTGCTCCATCCATCGTCACGCTGACGGCAACAAGTGCTCGCCGCCCTGCGGTTCGCCCGCCGCTTCTCCTCCATCGCCGGACTGTGCGGCTTTCCAGCGGCTGGCTACTACAACGCCACGAAGTTCGCTGTCGAAGGATTGTCGGAAGCCCTCTGGCAGGAGGTCGAGCCGCTGGGGATCCGAGTGATGCTCGTCGAGCCGAGCGGGTTTCGCACCGATTGGGCGGGCCGCTCTGCGAACGAAAGCAAGAAGCAGATCGCCGCCTACGCCGCGACGGCGGGAGCGTGGCGCAAGCAAGTGCGCGCCATCTCCGGCAAGCAGGCGGGCGATCCGGTGCGCGCTGCACAGGCGATCATCAAAGCTGTCGAGTGTCCCGAACCACCGCACCACCTGCTGCTGGGCAACGACGCCTACGACGCAGCCACTGCCAAGCTCGAGCAACTGGGCCTGGAGTTCTCGGCGTGGGAGTCGGTCGCGCGCGCGGCCGACTTTCCGAAGGCGGAGCGATGACTCGAACTCCAGAAGCAACGCCCCGAGCCTGACGGTCGGCTCGTTCTGGAGATCCGTGGATCGAAGTCGGCGAGCGCGGGCTGCCGACGACTGCCGACGCAACGCGCGCGCCGCGGTCAGCGTCGCGCCCAATGCCGCACCTGCAACGCCTCGGGCGCCCACCCGACGCGCTGCTGACAACCGCTGGTCTGCGCGCGACGATCCGCTAGCGTGCGCGGCCCTCCCATGCGCGTCGTCGTCGCCGAGAAACCGTCCGTCGCCCGCGACCTCGCCAAGGTCCTCGGCGCCAGCCAACGCCGGGACGGCTACCTAGAGGGCAACGGCTGGCAGGTGACCTGGGCGATAGGGCACCTGGTGCAGCTGAAGACGCCCGACGAGTACGACCCCGCGCTCAAGCGCTGGTCGATGGACCGCCTGCCGTTCGTGCCCGAGCGCTTCGAACTGCGACCGACCGACAACCAGGGCACGCGCCAGCAGCTCGACATCGTCGCGGGCCTGTGCAACCGCGCCGAAGAACTCGTGTGCGCGACCGACGCCGGGCGCGAGGGCGAGCTGATCTTCCGCTACATCCTCGACTACGCCGGTTGCCCGGGCCGCCCGCACACGCGGCTGTGGCTGAGTTCGCTGACCGAGGAAGCGATCAAGCAGGCGTTCGCCAACCGCAAGCCCGGCACTGCCTACGAGAACCTGCACGACGCCGCGCGCAGTCGCAGCGAGGCGGACTGGATCGTCGGCCTCAACGCGACCCGCGCCTACACGGTCCGCTACGGCGGCAGCGGCGTGTTGTGGAGCCTCGGCCGTGTGCAGACGCCGGTGCTGGCGCTGATCGCGCAGCGCGACGACGAGATCCGCGTGTTCGACCCGCGCCCGTTCTGGGAGCTGCGCACGCGCTATCGCAAGGCGCGGTTCCGCTACGCCGGCGATCGCTTCCGTGAACAGGCGTCGGCGCAGGAGCTGCTGGACAAGGTCGAAGGGCAGCCGCTGCGCATCGACAAGCTCGAGCGCCGCACCGAGTCGTTGCCGCCGCCGCTGCTGTACGACCTGACGCAGCTGCAGCGCGACATGAACCTGCGCCACGGCCTGTCGGCGCAGCGCACGCTCGAAGTGGCGCAGGAACTGTACGAGAAGAAGGTGCTGACCTATCCGCGCACCGACAGTCGTCACCTGTCGCTCGACATGGTCGACACCGTGCGCACGACGCTGGCGCAGCTGCGCGCGTGGGACGCGGGCAAGCTCGCAGTGCTGGCGCAGTGGATCGCCGGTGCGCCCGACGGCGAGCGCGGGCCGAAGGCGAGGAAGAAGCGTGTGTTCGACGACGACAAGGTCAGCGACCACCATGCGATCATCCCGACCGGCAAGGTCGAGTCGCTGTCCGGCGAGGCGCAGCAGGTGTTCGATGCGGTTGCAACGCGGTTCGTGCAGGCGTTCCTCGGCGATCGCGTGCAGGACGTGACCACCGCGCACGCGAGCAGCAACGGCGTGCCGTTCCGCGCCCGTGGCGTCGTCGTCACCGACCCGGGCTGGAGCGCGCTCGAGCCCGAAGCGCCGAAGAAGAAGAAGGGCAAGAAGGGCCCCGCCGACGACGACGACGGCGACGACGAGACGCAGGAACTGCCGGCGCTGCGCGAGGGCGAGTCCGGGCCGCACCAGCCCGAGCTGCACGAGGGCAAGACCAAGCCGCCGCGGCCGTACACCGAGAACACGCTGCTGGCGGCGATGGAGACCGCCGGGCGTTCGATCGACGACGAGCAGCTGCGCGAGGCGATGCGGGCGCGCGGCCTCGGCACGCCGGCGACGCGGGCGTCGATCCTCGAGACGCTGCTGGGCCGCGGCTACGTGGTGCGCGACAAGAAGCAGCTGCGCGTGACGGACCTGGGGCGCTACCTGATCGCGATCATCGCCGATCCGCTGCTGAAGTCGGCGGAGCTCACTGGCGAGTGGGAGTGGAAGCTCGGTCAGATCGAACGCGGCGCGTTCGCGCGGGCGACCTTCCTCGACGAGATCGTGGCCCGCATCCGGGCTCTGGTCGCGACCGGTCTGTCGCCGCGCAACGACCAGGACGGCATCGGCCTGTGCCCGCGCTGTCGGGCGCCGGTGATCGAAGGGCGCGAGGCGTACGGGTGTTCGCGCTGGAAGGAGGACTGCGCGTTCCGGCTGCCGAAGGTCTACCGCGGTGTGGCGCTGCAGCGCGAGCAGGTGCGCGAGCTGCTGTTCCGCGGTGTGCACCTGCGACCGATCGCGATCGACGGCGCGCCGCGCATCGTCTGTCGCACCGCGACCGGGGAACTGATCGATCTGCAGCCGCCGAGCCGGGACGCTCAGCGTCCGGGCAAGCCGAAGTCGGCGCGGCCGCGCGGTCGCGCCGCCGGCGGCTGAGCGGCCGGTCGACCCGGTCGAACGATGGTTGGGGGAGGCCGGCGCGGAATTTTCTTGGCCGCGGCGAGAGGAAAACGCGGGTGCTGGCGAAGCCTCGGTGGCGCGACGCGATCCGTCCGCCCCCTCCGCCATGAACACCGTCCTCACCGCGATCGCCGACCGTGCCAGCGCGATGCGCCATCACCCGTTCCTGCTGTGGCTGCGCACCGCCGAGCTGCCCGCTCGCGACCGGCTCGCCGCCTGGCTGCCGACTGCCGCGCCGTTCGTGTTCGGCTTCATGGACCTGAACGCCGAGGTGCTGCGCTACCCCGAGGTCGAGGCGGCCGGTGACCCGCGCCGGCAGGCGATCAACGACCACCTGGCCGAGGACGCGGTGCACTGGCCGTGGTACCTGCACGACCTGCAGCAGCTCGGGCTCGACGCCGTGCAGCCGCTGTCGCAGACGCTGCGCGACCTGTGGGGCAAGCGCACCCGCGCCCAGCGCACGGCGATGTATCGGCTGTGCCAGCTCGGCCAGCAGGCCGAGGCGCCGGAGCTGCGCTACGCGCTGATCGCGGCGCTCGAGGCGGTCGCGCACGAACTGTTCAAGACCGTGCTCGAGGTTGCGCTCCGCTTCGAACAGGACACCGGCCGCAAGCTGCTCTACCTCGGCCCGCACCACTTCGAGCGCGAGCCCGGCCATCTGACCCACCAGACCGATGCCGCTGACGCGCTGCTGCGCGACGCGCAACTCGATGCCGCGACCGCCGCCGAGGCCGAGCGCATCGCGCACGCGGTCTGTGACCTGATTGCCGCGCGTTGGCAGGAGTTCCTCGCCAACGCGCAGGCCTGCACCGCCTCCAAGCCCACCTCGACCACCGTCACCTGCCAGTCATGAACACCGTCACCACGAACGTTCCGTCCCGCACCCGCGTCCTCGTCCTGGGTGGTGGCCCTGCCGGCGCCACCGCCGCCGCGTTCCTGGCCCGCGCCGGGATCGAGGTGACGCTGATCGAGCGCGACGTGTTCCCGCGCTACCACATCGGCGAGTCGCTGCTGCCGTCGTGCCTCGAGATCGTCGAGCTGCTCGGTGCGCGCGAGCTGCTCGATCAGCAGGGCTTCCAGCGCAAGCCGGGCGCCTACCTCGAGTGGAAGGGCGAGCAGTGGACGCTCGACTTCGGCGAGCTGCGCGGCAACTACCAGCACAGCTACCAGGTGCCGCGCGCCGAGTTCGACCACATGCTGCTGAAGCACGCGGCGACCCAGGGGGTGCGCGTGTTCGAGGGCACTGCGGTGCGCCAGCTCGACTTCGACGGCGAGCGGCCGATCGCGGCGCAGTGGGAGCAGAAGGCAACCGGAGCCCAGGGCACCATCGGTTTCGACTTCCTGATCGATGCCACCGGGCGGCACGGCATCATGGCCAACCGCTACCTGAAGAACCGCCGCTTCCACGAGGTGTTCCGCAACGTCGCGATCTGGGGCTACTGGAACGACGTCGAGCGGCTGCCGGCGCCGCGCGACGGTGCGATCGCCGTCAGCTCGATCCCGCACGGCTGGATCTGGGCGATCCCGTTCAGCGACGGGCGCATGAGCGTCGGCGTCGTGATCCACAAGGACGCCTACCAGGAGGCGCTGCGGACCAAGACCCTGCCCGAGCTGTATCGCGATGCGATCGCTTCGTCGTCGTTGATGACGAGGATGATGGCGCCGGGCACGCTGAACTCCGAGCTCAAGGTCGAACAGGACTACTCGTATGCGGCCGAGTCGTTCGCCGGGCCGGGCTACATGCTGGCCGGCGACGCGGCCTGCTTCCTCGATCCGCTGTTGTCGACCGGCGTGCACCTGGCGATGTACAGCGGCATGCTGGCGGCGGCGAGCATCGGCAGCACGCTGCGCGGTGAGGTCAGCGAACGCGAGGGGCTCGACTACTACGAGGCCAGCTACCGCGACGCCTACCTGCGCTTCCTGGTGTTCGTCGCCGCGTTCTACGAGACCCGCGGCAAGGAGGGTTACTTCGACACCGCCGGCAAGCTCAGCAACTTCGAGGTCGATCCGCGCAACATGCGGCGCGCGTTCCTCAACCTGGTGTCGGGTCTCGAGGACCTCGCCGAGGCCGAGCAGACCTCGGCGCACCTGATGGGCGAGATGAAGCGCCGCATCCGCGAGAACCTCGATCTGCGCAAGGACAAGTCGCAGCTGCAGCAGGCCGGAGTCAAGGCCAAGGCCGAGGCCAACGCGCAGTTCTTCGACGGCATCGAGGGTCTCGCATCGCTGTCGCCGCGCAACGGCTTCAACGGGCTCTACGTGCGCACCGAACCGCACGTGCGGCTGGCGCGGGTCGCCGAGTGCATGGCGGCCGGTGCGGCATCCGGCGAGCTGCAGCCCGCTCATGCCGGCGTCTGAGATCGCGGCACGTGGCGCGAGCTGCTCAGCCCTTGGCGAGCAGCTCGACCACGCGCTGGCACTCCGCGTCGAGATCGGTTTCGGGCACCTGCACGTGGAACGACACCACCTGCCGCAGGCAGGCGCGGAAGCGTTCGCGGGCCTTGCCGTAGGCGCGGTGCACGGCGTCGGGGTCCATCTGCCAGCGCGCGGCGATGTCGCGGATCGGCAGTCCGGCGCCGAACCGCAGCTCGAGCAGCTCGGCGTGCAGCTTCGCGCGCGGGTCGCCGGTGGCGGCCTCGGCCTGCATGGTGCGCCGCGCCTCGTCGACCAGGTTCTGCGCCCACTGCCGGTCGAAGAAGCGCGACAGCTGTTCCTCGTCGGTCGCGACCTCGGCGAACGCGCTGTCGCCGCCGACCACCTGCTCGCGGCGCCGCCCGCGCTGACGTTCGAACCGCAGCGCGATGTTGCGCACGATGCCGAGCAGGAAGCTGCGGAACTCGCGGCCGGCATCGGCGCGCTGCAGCGGCCCGGCGTTCCCGAAGCACTCGAGCAGCACCTCCTGGCCGGCGTCGTCGACGTCGGCGGCGAGCGGCGTGCCGCGCCAACGCTGCTCGAGGTAGGCGCGGATCAGTCGCTGGTAGCTGCGGGTGAACAGCGACCGCGCGCCGTGCTCGCCGGTCGCGGCGCGCCGGATCAGCGTCCAACAGGTCTCGTGCTCGGTGCTCACCGTGCGGGCATTCTGTCCCCGCGGTCGCGGTGCCACAATCGCCGTGGCGCTGCGTTCGCCGGCGACCGCCTTCCTCGTCCTGGATCCAACTGCGGAGCTTCGTGATGCCCCTCCCTGAAGATTCGGCCCCTCGGCCCGACCACGATCCGGGCCAGTCCGTGGATCCGTTCGATGCGGCATTGCGCGCCGCCTTCGCGCCGTCGTCGGCTGCCAGTGGTCCGCCGAGCGTGCTCGCGATCCTGCGCGAGCGCACCGGTCTGGTGCTCCCGTCCTTGCGCGCGGACACGCCGGTGACGCCGGCGGCCGGCGCGTGCCGGTATCGGGTCCTGGGGGAACTGGGCCGCGGTGGCGTCGGCGTCGTGTTCCGCGGCCGCGACGAGGATCTCGGCCGCGACGTGGCGATGAAGGTGTTGCGCGGCGATGGCGGCCGTGATCCCGAGTTGCTCGAACGCTTCGTCGAGGAAGCGCAGATCGGCGGCCAGCTGCAGCATCCCGGCATCGTGCCGATCTACGAGATGGGGCTGCACGACGGCGAGCGGCCGTTCATCGCCATGAAGCTGGTCGACGGCAGCACGATGGCAGCGGCACTGCAGGCGCGCAGTGGTCCAGCCGCGGACCGGCAGCGCCTGCTCGACGCGTTCGAACGGGTCTGCGAGACCGTCGCGTATGCCCATGCGCGCGCGGTGATCCATCGCGATCTGAAGCCGGCCAACGTGATGCTCGGTGCGTTCGGCGAGGTGATGGTGCTCGACTGGGGGTTCGCCAAGGTGCTCGGCAGCCTGGCCAAACCGTCGTCGTCGCAGCAGGTCGCCACGCGCCGCTCGGCGGACGAGAGCACGCACTCGCTGCACGGCTCGGTGATGGGCACTCCCGCATACATGCCGCCGGAGCAGGCGCGTGGCGAGGTCGAGCAGCTGGATGCGCGCACCGATGTGTTCAGCCTCGGCGCGGTATTGTGCGAACTCCTGACCGGTCGTCCGGCCTACTGCGGCAACCCGCACGAGATCATGTCGCGCGCGGTCGCCGCCGAACTCGACGACGCGCACCGCGCGCTGCGGACCAGCGGCGCCGATCCGGCGCTGGTGCAGCTCGCCATGGACTGTCTGCAGGCCGATCCGGCGCGCCGGCCGGCGAACGCGGGCCAGCTCGCCGAACGGCTGCGTCAGCATCGCGAATCGGTCGCCGAGCGGGCCCGGGCCGCCGAGCTGCAGGCGGCGCAGGCGCAGGTGCGCGCGCGTGCGACCAAGGTAGTGGCGGCCACGATCACGCTGGCGTTGATGCTCGGCGGTGGCACCTGGTTCGTCGTGCAGCGGGACGCAGAGGCGCGGCGCACGGCGGTCGCGCGACAGGTCAGCGACGCGATGCAGCAGGCGCGCGGGCTGTTCGGCCAGGCCGAGGGTGGGCTCGAGGTCGCGCGCTGGGAGCGGGTGGTGGCCGCGGCCGAGCAGGCCACGGCGCTCGCGGCTTCCGTCGATGCCGCGCCCGAGGCGCGCTCGCAGGCGCAGCAGCTGGCGGTCGAGGCGAGTGCGCGCCGCGAGGCGGCCCTGGCGGCCGCGGCGCAGCGCGGGCGCGAACAGGCGCTGCGCGAGCGCCTCGATGCGCTGCGCGCGCCGGCCGACGAGGACGTGGCGCGGCCGGGCTGGGAACGGCGCGAAGCGGCGCGCCTCGACGCCGGCTACGCGGCGGCGTTCGCGGCGTTCGGAGTGACTCCGACCGAGCTGGCGAGCGATCCCGAATCACTGCGCGCATCGGCGATCCGCACCGAAGTGGTGGTGGCGCTCGACCACTGGGCCACCGCGTGCCGGGTGTTGGAGCGGGCCGGCACGCCACCGGTCGATCGTTCCGCGTCGGCGTTGCGCGCGTCGGCCGATCGTCTGGATCCCGCGAATGCGTTCGCGCGGCGCATGCGCGAGCTGCTCGCCGCCGAGCCGTGGGCGTTGCCGCCGCTGCTCGAGCTGGCGACCGGCCCCGAGCTCGAGCGACAGCCGCCGCTCGCCGTGTTCCTGCTCGGCGATGCGCTGCTGAAGGAGAACGCGACCGAGGCCGCGATCGCGTTGTTCGAGCGCGGTGTGCGGCTGCATCCCGGGGACTTCGTGCTGGCGTTCTGGCTCGGCATCGCGCGTCAGCGGTTGCCAGATCCGGACACCGGCGTGGTGCTCCAGGAACTGCAGCTCGCGCGAGCGCTGCGTCCTGGCATGGCCGAGGTGTTGCACCGCATCGGCATGGTGCACCAGTACCGCGGCGATGCGGCCCGGGCGCTGCAGTTGTTCGAGGAGCTCGCCCGCGCCGAGCCCGACAACGCGCACTGGCAGGAGCATCTGGGGCGCAACCTGTCGCGCCTCGGCCGCCGCGACGCGGCGCTGGCTGCGCAGCGGCGCGCGGTCGAGTTGCAACCGGCGGCTGCTTCGTGCCGCGTGGCCCTGGGCACGACGCTGTTGGCGACCGGCGATGCGGCGGGCGCGCGCGCGTCGTTCGAACGGGCGATCGAGCTCGACGCCGACTACGCGCCGGCCCACTTCGAACTGGGGCTGTTGCTGGACCGGCGTGGCGAACCAGCGGCAGCGCTGGCGCGGCTGCGTCGCGCGTTCGAACTCAGCGGTGCAGTCGAGCATCTGTGGAGCATCGCCAAGGTGCAGCAGAACGCCGGCGACCGGACCGGTGCCGCGGCGACGTTCCGGCGCACGATCGAGCTCGACCCCAAGTTCGCCGAAGGTCACTACGGACTCGGCTGTGTGCTGCGCGACCTCGAGGACCTGCGGGCGGCGATCGCCAGCCAGCGCGCGGCGATCGCGTTGATGCCGCGGCGCGCCAAGTACTGGTTCGAGCTCGGTGCGGGGCTGCTGCAGAGCGGCGATCCGGCGGCGGCCGAAGCGCCGTTGCGCAAGGCGATCGAACTGCAGCCCGACCACGCCGAGGCGCACGTGCAGCTCGGTGCCGCGCTGTCGGCGCGGAACCAGCACGAACCGGCGCTGGCGGCGTTGCGGCGCGGGCACGAGCTCGGCAGCGTTCGGCCCGACTGGTCCTATCCCTCGGCGGACTGGGTCGCCGAGGCCGAGGCGGTCGCGGCCCGGCACGAACTGCTGGCGGCGGTCGCGCGCGGCGAACAGGCAGCGGAATCGACGGCGCAGTGGCTCGAGGCCGCGGCCCAGGTCGGGCAGCAGGAAGCATGGTCGCTGGCGGCGCGCTGCTACGCGGGGCTGTTCGCCGCGCATCCGGAACTGCTCGCCGACGCCGTGGGTGGTCCGGTGCTCGCTGCCGCTGGCGCCGCGCTGCGGGCCGCGGGCCAGGATGCGATGCATGTCGGGGAACGGGCGGAGCTGCGCGAGGCGGCGCGGCAGTGGCTGCAGCGGGCGCTCGCCGGCCTGCGCGAGCAGCACGCTGCAGGGCGCGTCGGCGCCGAGCCGATGGCGGCGGTGTTGCGCGCCTGGCAAGCCGCACCGGAGTTGGCGGTGGTGCAGAGCACGGCGGCGTTGGCGGCGTTGCCGGCGGCCGAGGCCGCGGCGTGGCGCGAGCTCTGGCGCGAGGTCGCGGCGCTGCTCGGCACACGTTGAGCGGTGCCCGCCTCGACGGGGTTACTGCGCCCTGCTACCGTGACCGCCGGAGTCCGACGTCGCCGCCCGCCCCTCGAGCGTTGTGACGGGATCCCGTGGTCGGCGCACGGCCGAGGAGAGAACGACGATGCGATTCGCGAAGGCCAGGCACTTCTGTTGCGGGATGGCCATGCCCGCGTTCGGCGCTGCGGCACCGGCGGTTGCCCAAGGACTGCAGTGGCAGGTCGCCCGCGTGCTGACGGGTCGGCAGACCATGATGGCCTTCGACATCGCGCGCGGCAGGACCGTGCTGTTCGGCGGTCGGGATGGCTCCGGCACGCTGTTCGGCGACACCTGGGAGTTCGACGGGCTGACCTGGGACCGCCGTTCCGCCGCCGGTGGTCCTTCGCCGCGTTGGGTGCACGCCATGGCCTACGACGCGCAGCGACGGCGCGTCGTGCTGTTCGGCGGCGCCAGCAACGTCGTCCAGTACGACGACACCTGGACGTGGGATGGCGACCGCTGGACGTTGCATTCCCCGACGAATCGTCCACCGGCCAGCTCGGGCCACAGCATGTGTTACGACTCGGCGCGTGGTCGCATCGTGATGCATCAGCTTGCCAACTCCGTGCCCGGCACGCCCCAGACTTGGGAGTGGGACGGCAGCAACTGGCAGCAAACCACGATCGGTGGCCCGCCGCGGATGGAGGGCCAGAGCATGGCGTACGATCCGCTCCGGCAACGCGCCGTCGTCTACTCGCCGACGGTCCTCGGGCAACCGGGGCAGACCTGGGAGTACGACGGCGCCAGCTGGTCGTTGCGCAGCAACGTCGGCTCGCCGACGTCCTTGTCCGGTGTCGCACTGGCGTTCGATCCGGGCCTCGGCCGCATCGTGATGTTCGGTGGCAGCGGCTTCTTCGGTCCCATCGGTGGCACCTTGGAGTACGACGGCAACTCCTGGCAGGCGCCTGCCGGCAGCGGTCCTGCCCCGCGCTATGGCGCGAGCCTGGTCCACGACACGCGACTGTCCGGCCTGGTGATGTTCGGCGGTGTAGCCGACGGCGCCACGTGGGTGCGACAAGGGGCGGTTTGGACCCAGGCAGTGCCGGCACCGTTCGAAACGGTCGGCGGCTATGTCATGGCGGCCGACGAGGCGCGCGCCGATGTGGTGCTCCGCAGCGAGTTGCTCGGTGTCGATGCAACCTGGTTGTGGAACGGCAGCCAGTGGCGCCAGCAGGTCGGAACGAGCCCGTCGGCGATCTCCGGTGCGGCGATGACGTGGGACGGCAATCGGCAGGCCGTGCTGTGGTTCGGTGGCCGGGCCGGACCCGGCCTGGCGCCGCAGAACGCGACCTGGATCTGGAACGGCGCCTGGACCCAGCTCGCGCCGGCTGCCTCACCGCCGGCACGCCACGGTCACGCGATGGCGTTCGACCGCCAGCGGCAACGCGTGGTGCTGTTCGGTGGCAGCACCAACAGTTTGCTCGGGCCGAGCTCGGTGCTGTCGGACACGTGGGAGTGGGATGGTTTCACCTGGGTGCAGCGCACGCCGGGGATCCGTCCGTCGGCGCGTTGGCAGCACGGCATGGCCTACGACCCCATCCTGCAGCGCACGGTGCTGTGCGGTGGCACGGCGCTGGGGCTCGTGATCCAACCAGACACCTGGGAATGGGACGGCCAGGCCTGGGTGTTGCGTTCTGCGACCAGCGTTCCGGGTTTCCTGACCCAGCCACCGATGACCTTCGACCCGGCGCTGCAAGGTGTGGTGATCGCCGGCAACGCCAGCGGCACGTTCGCTCCGGTCGGCGTCTGGCAGTGGAGCGGTGGCGCCTGGCAGCAGTTGCCGACGTCGACCGCCAATGCACCTGCGGAGTTGGCGGGTTCCGACTGGTGCGTCGATCCGGGCCGCGGTCGCTTGCTGACCTACGGCGCGGGCGCGACCTTGCTGTTCGGAGCCTTGGTGCCACCTGCGGTCCAGGTCGTGGGGGCGCCTTGTCCGAACCCGCAGCTGCCGCTGCTGACCAGCAACGAGAGCTACCTCGGCAACGCGCGTTTTGCCCTCGAACTGATCGGCTCCCCCGGCGGCCTGTCCGCACTGGCCTGGTCGCTGGGATCGCAGTCGACGCCGATCGGCCCGTGCACGTTCCAGCTCGCCGCGCCGTGGGTGGCGGAAGTGGTGGTGGCCGACGGCTTCGGGATCTCGCGGGGCACGCCGTGGCCGCAGGCGCCGGTCTCGACGTGGCGGGGTCTGCCCATCTTCGCCCAGGCGGTGACTCTCGACCCGACCGGGCCACTGGGCCTCGGCTTCAGTGCGCTGCGTCAGTTCGTGCTCGGCGATTGAACGCCCGTCTGAACGCCCGTCAGCGCACTTCGCTGCGCTGCGGCCGGAGCACGAACGGCTGCGCGCCGTTGCCGGCCGGTGCGGTCGCGAGATGGCCCGAGGCCGCCGCGGCTTCGACATACCACCGCCAGGCGCTGTCCTTCTGGTCGTCGTCGGCCGGTACCATGGCGCCGTAGACGCCATCGCCGGCCTTGCCGTCGCCGTGCTGGCCGTCGTCGTGCATCGGCACCGACGCGAACGCACCGAACTCGCCGCGGTCGTGGCGCAGCTGCACGCTGGTGGCGTCCTGCGCGGTGCAGACGACGTGCAGCGCACCGGCCTTCACCTCGCCGCGCGCCTCGCCCACGGTCGGCCAGGCGCCCTGCATGGCCGGATCGGCGAGCAGGGCCTGGCGGCGGCTCTGGATGATCGCGCGCAGCGAGCCCGGCGCCGGCGCGCCCTGTTCGTCCTGCGCGAACGCCTTCGCGAACGCTTCGTAGCCGTACAGCGCGTGCACGTCCTGCTTCACCACCGGCTCGAGCAGCTGCTGCCAGCTGGCGAGCCGCGGTGCGATCGCCGCGTCGTCGAGCGCCTCGGCGATCGCGCGCAGGTTGGCGAGGTAGCGTTCCTTCCACGCCGGCACCTCGAGCAGCCGCCGCAGCAGCGGCCGATCGGCGCGGTTGGCCATCTGCAGCGGGCTGCTGGCGGCACCGCCCGGGCCACCGCCGCGGCGACCGCCGGGACCACCCGGACCCGCGCCAGGCGGTGCGCCACCACCGGCGTCGGGCCGCGGGCGGCCTTCCGGGCCACCGGCCGGCGGACCGCCGCCGCCCGCACCCGGCCCACCCATCGGCCCACCCGGCGGGCCACCCGGCCCGCGCCCACGCGCCCCGAGCAGGATCTCGTTGTTGTCGCGCGCCAGTGGATGGAAGCGCCCCTTCGGATCGCGATACAGAAGGTAGTCGCTGGCGCGCGCGTGGTAGCCGTCGTCGTCGCCGAGCGCGTTGTCGCAGGCGAGGAACCACAGCGCACCGTCGATGTCGAGATGCTGCGGCAGGATCGCCTCGAGGCGATCTGGCGGCGACTGCTCGAGCACCGCGCAGAGATCCACCAGCGCCTGCCACGCCGCCGGATCATCCTTCGACTTGATCTGGTAGCTGCGCTGGTAGGCCGCCGGATCGTCGCCGAGGTACTTGAGGCCGCCGCCGCCGCTGAAGTCCGGCGGCACCTTCCAACGATCGCCCTTCTTGCTGCCGAAGTGATCGTCGGTGAAGTCCTTGTCGAACTGCTGCACCGCGACGTAGATGCCGTGGTCCTCGCCGTTGATGACGACCCGCACCAGCGCCGTGCGCGGCGCCGGCAGGAAGCGGTTGGCGAGCCAGCCGTGCAGCATCTCGCGCACGAACGACGCGTCGGTGTGCGCGTTCAGCAGGTCGAGGTTGCGCACGCCGTGCAGGCTCTGCTTGCTGTCGGCGTGGTCGAACGCGAGGTCGAGCGACTTCTTGCGCCCCGGGGCCATCATGAACGACGTGTTGCCGCGGAAGCCGAGGCCGACGTCGCGGTAGGTGATGCCGTCGATGGTGATCGTCACCGGCACCTCGACGTCGGTGCGGTAGAAGTCGTTCAGCTCGGCGAACCAGTCGTCGCCGGGGATCTCGACGAAGAACGTGCGCACGAGATCGGGGTCGAACAGCGGCCGATCCGGGTAGCTCGGCACGTCGGCCGGCGTCAGTTTCTGCCCCTGCTTGGCGGTCGTGGGCTCGGCGCCACCTTGGCCGCCGGGGCCGCCCGGGCCGCCCGGGCCGCGGCGACCGCGCTGCGGCCGGTTCTCCTTCAGCCAGCCGCGCGCCGCCTGCCGTTCGGTCGCATCGAGGCGCCCGTTCCGGTCGGCGTCGAACTGGGCCAGCACCGCGGTGGTCTGGTTCATGCCACCGGGGCCACCGCCCGGGCCGCCGCCGAAGCCGCCCGGGAAACCACCCGGCGGGCCGCCCGGCGGTTCCTGCGCCAGCAGCGGCGCACACAGAGCCAGCAGGCCGAAGGTCGAGAACAACGAGCGGGGGCGGTCGATCATGCGAGCGGCGGGTTACGCGCAGCGGCGGCCATTGCCAACCACGGGACCGGAATGGTCGCCGCTCTTCCGCGCCGACGCCAGACTGCCTACCTTCCGCCCCGTGTACGTGCAGCCGGCGGATCTGCGGCTCGGCAACGCGCGCCGGGTGCTCGCCGCCCTGCAGCGCGCGTGGCCCTGCACGCGCCCTGAGCTCGCCCGCCGCACCGGGCTGTCGACGATGACGGTCGGCAAGGTCGCCGAGCAGCTGCTCGAACTCGGCCTGCTCGACGAGGCGCCCGGCGAACCGGTGCCAGGCCTCGGCCGGCCGCCGCGGCAGCTGTCGCCGAGTGCGCGCCTGCGCTTCGTCGCGATCGAACTCGGGGTGCACACGTCGACCGTGTGCCGGCTCGGGCTCGCCGGTGAGGCGGTGCCGCCGCGGCGGGTGTCGATCGCGATGCCCGGCAGCGCGGCCGAGTTCCTGGCCTCCGTCGGGGCGGCGCGCACGGCGCTCGGCCCCGAACCGGTCGAGGCGGTGTTGATCAGTGTGCCCGGCGTGCTGGATTCCGGTGGTCCCTCGATCGTCTATTCGCCCAACCTGCACTGGTCGGAGGGGTCCGGGCTGCTGCGTGCGCTCGGTGCGGCGTTCGGGGCGCCGGTATGTGCGGTGCAGGAAGCGCAGGCGCTCGCCCTCGGCCACCTCGCCGCCGGTACCGCTCCCGAGCACTTCCTGATGGTCGACTTCGGCGACGGGGTCGGCAGTTCGGTGGTCACCAGCGGCAAGTTGCTCGGTGGGCCGCTGCCCCTCAGCGGCGAGATCGGGCACACGCCGGTGCCCGGCAACCTGCGGCGCTGCGGCTGCGGCGCGATCGGTTGCATCGAGACGCTGGCTGGCTGTGCCGGGTTGCTGGCGAGTCATCGGGAGGCGTGTGGGCGCGACGTCACCTGGGCCGATCTGCAGCGTTCGTTGGCCGGGGGTGAACTGCCGGACTGGCTGCTGCGCACGCTCGATGCGCTGGCGATGGTGCTGGCCGGCGCGTTGAACCTGTTGGGACTGCGCGAAGTGGTCGTGGTCGGTGCCGGCGCCGAACTGAGCCCGCGGATCGTGCCGCAGCTGCGGGAGCGGCTGATGGCGCACTCGCTGCTAGGGCGCTTCGGCGAGATCGAGTGCCGCCTCGCACCGGCGCGGCGGCAGCTGGGGTTGCTGGCGGCGGCGGTCGATCGGCGGCTGTTGCCGGAACCGGGGCGAGTGGCGCGGTAGGGTGCTGGTGCGGCTCGACGGCAGCGTGTCGGGGTGCCTCGGCGCAATCGCGACGGCACGATAGGATTCGCCGCCATGAGTCACGACGACGGACGGCGCGCCGCTGTGCTTCGCATTGGCGCGATGGCGGCTGTTGCCGCCTTGGCAGCCATGGCGCAATGCGGCCACTCATGGCTTCCTGGCCAGGGCCTGCCTGGCGTCAACGGCGTCGTGACCACGATGCTCGAATGGGATCGCGACGGGGCCGGGCCGGCTCCCGCGCTGTGGATCGTCGGCGGTCAGTTCACGTTCGCAGGCACCGTGCCGGCGAACAACGTGGCCGCGTTCGATCCGGCGACTGGCAGTTGGTCGGCGTTGGGCGCCGGCGTCCTGGGCGTCGTCCGGGAATTGGTGCAGATGCCGAACGGCGATCTGATGATCAGTTCGAACGCATCCCTTGGGCTGGCGCGTTGGGACGGCGTCGCATTGACGCAGATGAGCGTGCCGAATCTCCTCGCGATCGAGGCGATGGCGGTGCTGCCCGACGGTTCCTTGGTCGTCGGTGGCGTGTCGTCCGGCGACGCCGTCTGGCGTTGGAACGGATCGACCTGGCAGGGACTCGGCGCGACCGGCACGGTCTACGACCTCGTCGTTCTCCCCAGCGGGGAGTTGGTCGCTGGTGGGGTAGGTGCGGTGTTCGGACCGGCGGCGATCCGGACCTGGAACGGCACCGCCTGGTCGCCATTCGGAACGGTGTCGGGTTTGGCCAACGCCCGCGTGCGGAGCTTGCTGTTGCTGCCCAATGGCGACCTGATTGCCGGCGGCGAGTTCCTGGCCGTCGATGGTGTGCCCGCCACTCGTGTAGCCAGGCGCACCGCAGTGGGCTGGCAGGCCATCGGCAGCGGCGTGGCGACCACGGTGAACGAACTGGCGGCGCTGCCGAACGGCGAGCTGTGGGCAGGCGGGACCGGAGTGCGGCGATGGGATGGCGTCGCCTGGTCCGAACTGTTGGCCGAAGGTGGCAACTTCGTGAACAGCATGCTGCCGATCGGCCAGGAGGTGCTCGTCGGCGGCACCTTCCAGCAGCTGGGTGGCGTTCCCGTGCTGAACCTGGCGCGTTGGAGCGGTGGTGCGTGGTCGGCGCTGACCGGCGGTACCAATGGCAGCATCGAGTCGTTCGTGCGCTTGCCGAACGGTGCGGTGGTGGCCATGGGCGGCTTCACGATGATCGAGGGTGTGGCCGCCGATCGCATCGCGCGGCGGACCGGAGCCACCTGGTCGCCGCTCGGCAGCGGCATCAACGGCACCGTGGTCGCCGGCACCGTCGCTCCCAACGGGGATCTCATCGCCGTCGGTGCCTTCACCCAGGCCGGTGGCGTCGCGGCCAATCAGGTCGCGCGCTGGAATGGTGCTTCGTGGTCGGCGCTCGGAGCCGGCGTGAACGGCTCGCTCGTGACCGTGGCGGCGCTGGCCAATGGCGAGGTGTTCGTCGGCGGCTATCTGAATCTGGTCGGCCTGCCGCAGGTCGCGCGCTGGAGCGGCGGCAGCTGGCAGACCGTGACCACGCCCAACTGGGGCCTCTGCATGGCGACGCTGCCGAACGGCGACCTGGTCGTCGGCGGCTTCGGTTGGGTCGCGCGCTGGACCGGTTCGGGCTGGGCGTCGCTCGGCGGCGGCGTCACCGGCTGGGTGACGCAGCTGGTGGTCGCCGGCAACGGCGACCTGATCGCCGCGGGCGGGCTCACCTCGGCGGGCGGCACGCCCGTGAACGGCGTGGCGCGTTGGAACGGCAGCGCCTGGTCGCCGATGGGTGCCGGGGTGTCGGGGCAACTGCGCGGCACGACGCGGCTGCCGAACGGCGATGTGCTGTTGTGCGGCGAGCTGTCGGGGCCCGGCCTCGGCCCCGTGAATCTCGCGCGTTGGGATGGTGCTTCGTGGGCGCGGCTCGGACCGCCGATCACCGCCGGTACTGCGTACGACGCCGAGCTGTTGCCCGACGGCGCGCTCGGGGTCGCCACCGTCAGTGCCTTCGAGGCCGGTGGCAGCGCTGCGAGCTACCTCGCGCGGTTGGCGCCGAACTGTCCCGCCGTCATCGCACCGATCGGCCCAGGCTGCGCCGGGTCGGCCGGCCCGGGCGAGCTGCTGCCGATCAGTCTGCCGTTCGTCGGCTCGACCTACGCGGCCGTGATCACCGGCTGGCCGGTGCCGAGTCTCGGCCTGTCGATGTTCAGCAAGAACACTGCCTCGCTGCCGTTGCCGCAGCTGCTGCCGCAGGGTGTCGCGGGCTGCACGCTGTGGGTGTCGCCGGACCTGCTGACGATGCTGGTGCCGACGGCGGGGCAGGCAGAGAGCACGTTCGCGATCCCGGCGGTGCCGTCCCTGGTCGGGCTGGACCTGCATCACCAGGTCGCGCTGCTAGAGTTCGCGGCTGCGGGCGATCTGGTCGCGGTCAGTGTCACCAATGCGGTGACTCTCACGCTCGGCGCGTTCTGAACGCATGCGGTCGGCCGCTGCGCGCCATCGGCGATCGGTCGGGGTATCGCGGTCGGCACGGCTGTGCTCGAATGCACACCCTCTTTCGCGCCGTCACCGCATGAACCATCGCCGTTCGCTCCGTCTCCTGTCCCTCGTGGCCTTCGCCGCGACCTTGCCGGCCCAATGGCCGAGCAACCCCGCCCAGAACCTCGCCGTCGCCGACGGCACCGGCGAGCAGGTGCTGCCGAAGATCGGGCTACGCCGCGACGGCGGCTGCTACCTCGGCTGGTTCGACAATCGCACCGGCGGCTACGAAGTCCGTCTGCAGCGCCTCGATCGCTTCGGCAACGAGGTCTGGCCCCACAACGGCATCGTCGTGTCGGCCAATCCGCAGTCGACGTCGTTGGTCGACTGGGACCTGATCACCGCCAAGGACGACAGCTGCGTGCTGACGTTCACCGACACGCGCGCCGGTGCCGATCTCGACGTCTACGCGTATCGCTTCGATGCGGCCGGGGCGCCGTTGTGGGGCGCCAACGGCGTGGCCCTGTCGAACAACGCCGACTTCGAACCCAACCCGCGCGTCGTCGAGGCCAGCGACGGCGACTTCGTGTTCACGTGGGCCAACAGCGTCAGTCGCACGCTGCGGGTGCAGCGCCTCGATCCGCAGGGCGCGCCGCGATTCGCGCAGGACGGCATCGGCTTCCTCGGCGACAACGGTGCCACGCCGGGCTTCGTGCAGATCGTCGCGGCCGACGCCGGCAGCGTGATCCTGAGCTGGATGCGGGCGACGTCGTTCAGCGGCCAGCGGCATCTGCACGCGATGAAGTTCGACGTGCTCGGCGCGCCGGTGTGGAACGGCGGCGTGCGCGTGGCGCTGTTCGACCAGGCCTCGGTGCCGATCGCGCACCAGCACAAGATGTTTGCCGACGGCCAGGGCGGCGCCTTCGTGTCGTGGCACTTCGCGACCGGCCAGCAGTTCCGCGGCCGCGTGCATCGCCTGTCGGCGGCCGGCGTCGAGCTGTGGCCACACAACGGCGTCGACGTGTCGGCGACGACGAACAGCGTGTTCGATCCGGCGCTGGCGGTCGATGCGGCGACGCAGTCGGCGATCGTGTTCTGGAACGAACGCAACCTCGCGCAGTCGGCGTGGGGCATCGGCGCGCAGCGGCTCGATGGTGCGGGCGCGCCGCAGTGGGGTGCGAACGGGATCACGCTGGTGCCGATCGGTGCCTCGGTGCTGTTCGCGCCGGTGGCGGCGCCGTTCGCCGGCGGCGCGTTCGGCGCGGTGCTCGAGCAGGCGGTGGGCAGCCAGGACAAGGCGGTGCGCGCGTTCACGCTCGATCCGGCCGGCGCCACGACGTGGGCCGGCGCCACCTACGCGAGCACGGCGTCGAGCGACAAGCTGCGGCTGCAGCTGGCGAGCACGCGTTCGGGCGCGGCGGTGCTGGCCTGGACCGATCTGCGCAACGGGCCGGGCGATCTGTTCGCGCAGGCGATCGGCAGTGATGCGTCGCTGCCGCCGGTGCGCGGCACCGAGCTCGCGTATGGCTGTGGCGTCAATCCGGCCAACAGCCTGACCGCCGATCGGCCGCCGGCGTTCGGCATCACGATCACGGTCGCGGTCGACAATCCGGCGGCGACGCAGGCACCGGGCGCGCTGCCGCTGTTGCTGCTGGCGACCGCTCCCGCGCCGGGGTTCCCGTGCGGCATCAGCGTGCCCGGGTTCGGGCTCGCGGTGGGCGGCGGGCCGGGCGAACTGCTGCTCGATCCGGCGACGCTCGGGCTCAGCGTGCTGATGCCACCGTGGGTCGGGCCGGGCCAGCCGTCGTCGCTGCCGTTCCCGCTGCCGTACGCGACCGGCCTGCTCGGGCTGTCGCTGTACCTGCAGGCGGCCCTCCTCGACCTGACCCCGGCCGCCGTGGTGCCGATCGGCTTCACCTCCGCGCTGCGCTGGCAGCTCGGCTACTGATTCGGCGCCGGCCTCGGCCCGGCGACGTATTCGCCGCCGCGCCGAAGCGGTCTAACTTGGTGGCATGGAAACGCTGGTATTGCCCTGTCCGTCGTGTGCGGCGTTGAACCGCCTGCCCAAAGCCCGCCTCGGTGACGGCCCGAAGTGCTCGTCGTGCCAGCACGCCTTGCTCGGTGGCCCGGTCGCACTCGACGCCGCGTCGTTCGACCGCGTCGTCACCAGGACCACGCTTCCCGTCGTCGTCGACTTCTGGGCCGGCTGGTGCGGCCCGTGCCGCCAGATGGCGCCGCACTTCGCCGCGGCGGCGCAGGAACTCGCCGGGCGGTTCGTGTTCGCGAAGGTCGACACCGAGGCCGCGGCCGAGGTCGCCGCGCGCTTCGCGATCCAGTCGATCCCGACGCTGGTGCTGCTGCAGCAGGGGCAGGAGGTCCGGCGTCAGAGCGGGGCGATGCCGAAGGCCGCGCTGGTGCAGTGGCTCGGCGGCGTCACGCGGTGACAGGGACCTCGTGCACGCTGATTCGCCCGTGCCGCAACCAGCCCTCGGTCAGCAGCCAGGTGCGCGCGTCGGTCACCGGTCGCACGATGGCGTCGATGCCGTGCACGGTGATGCGTTCGCGAAAGCCTGCGAACCACGGCGCCGACGTGAACGTGTCGATCGCCTGCGGCACGCTGACTTCGCGGCCTTCGGCAGCGTGCTTCTTCCCGTTGCCGAACACGTAGCGCAGCGCGTTGCGCACCTCGCGCGGCGACTTGAGGATGTGGTCGTGGTAGCGGTCGGCGAACACGCTGCCGCGGCGTGACCAGAGCTTGTTGAGTGCTCGCGCGATGCGGATCAGCAGGCCCTGCAGGCCGCGGCTGAGCGCGTCGCGACCTTCGGCTTCGCAGATCAGGTGCAGGTGGTCGTTCAGGACCGCGTAGTGGCAGAGGCGGAACTGGCCGCTGAGGTTGCGGGCGCAGCCGGCCGCGAACGCCGCGCGCAGCGCGTCGTAAGCGGGCTTGCTGCGCAGACGGGGCAAGCCGCCGCGCAGCTTCAGCGTGACGTGCACCGGGAAACGCTTCGCGAGCGGTGCGCGCTGGCGGTGCTCGACGCCGGGGCGCCCGGGGACCTTCGGTTTGCGACCAGCACCGGGACGGGCACCGCCGTGCCCGGGGCGGAACGGCAGCAATGGCGCGGTGGGCTTGCCCTTGGCTCGGCTCCTGACGCCGGACTTCGAGTCGGTGGCCTGGCGCCGCTTTGCTTCTGATCGGTGCTCGGAGATCTTCGCCATCTTGATAGGGCGGAAATATAGGTTCGGCCTGCTGAACATGCAAGCAAGCGACTCGAGATCCCGCGGCGGAGGTGACATGGCGGGAGATGCGAGAGCCGACCTGAGACAGGGCCGTTGCGCGCCGCTCGGTCACCGGTCGGGGACGCGACGATGTCGCGAGACCGCCGACCCGGTTGTTTGCGCTACCGCGGCTGGAAGCGATACGACAGCGCGAACGTCTCGATCGACGGCGACAGCGGCGGGTTGCTGTCGATGTTGTTGCCGGTCACGAAGCGCCAGTTCACGTAGCGGATGTCGCGCGGCGTGAACACCTCGTTGGGGCCCTGGTACTGCGCGGTGAACACCGGATCGAACAGGTCGTTCGGCTCCTCGACGTAGCGGGTCACCGTGCGGTTGTAGGGATAGGTCCACCAGTTGCGCCCGCCGCGGGTGTCCCACTTGCGGAGGTGGGCGTCGCCGGCCTTGCGCGGGTCGAGCGGGAAGTTGATCGACGTCGGCCGCAGCTGCTGCCGCATGCTCGCGTCGTAGATCGCGTTCGGGAACAGCGCGTTGTTGCCGTTCATCCACGCACTCCAGTACCACGGCAGTGGATCGACGATGCCGGCGGCGCGGTACTGGGCCACCCACGAAGTGCCGGCTTCGAGGCGCGACAGCGGTGGATCGAAGCTGGCCGCGAGCCGCGGCAGCAGGCCGTCGGGCAGCGTGCTGGCGTCGTTCTCGAGGAAGAACGGGCCCAGGCGCGGATCGGCGAAACCCTCCGGCACCCGGTGCGGGTTGTGCAGATCGAGGAAGCCCGAGGTGATCACGCTCTGGCGTCGCACCAGGTCGAGCATGATCCAATACAGCGTGTTGTCGCCGCCGGTGAACGGTGCCGGCGGGGTCACCGCGCCGGCCAACGTGAAACCGCCGGCGGCCTCGGTCCAGGCCTGGTCGGCCGGGGTCCGGCACAGCGGCGGCGAGCCGTTGGCGAGCGCGCCGCGGCCGCCCGAGAACACGCGGAAGTTCGGCCGTTCGTTCGATTGGGTCGTGATCGCGGTCTGCCAGCCGTTGGTGCCGAGCGCGATGTAGCCGTCGCCGTCCGGCAGCTCGGCGGTGTCGCACCAGGTCCAGAAATCGGCCAGCAGCGGCATCGCGATGCTGCCGACGAGGCCGCCGGTGAAGTTGTCGATGCCGCCGGTCAGGTTCTCGTTCGGCAGGTCGTTCCAGAACGAGCCGGTGAAGTTGACGTTGCCAGGCAGCCCGCCGACGTCGACCGTGCGGCGGCCCTGACCCATCGCGAACGGCGACGAGATGTGCGGTGCGTACGGCTGCGGGGCGCGATCGGAACCGGCCTCGGCGCCGCGGCCACCTTGCTCCATCACCGTCTCGTCGCGGAAGACGAAGAACGGGCGGCGGAAGCTCGGCAGCGGCAGGAAGCGATTGGTCCCGGTCGGCTCGAGCACGGCCGCCACCGACGCGATCACCAGCGGGGCGTCGACGTAGGCGGTGGTGCGCGGCGCCTGGCTCTCGACGCCGCTGCCGTTGCCGGACGGGATCGGGTTCCACAGGAAGTTCCGTTCGAACAGGTTCCGCAGTCCCGACTGCGGCATCGACGGCAACGCGCTGGTGGCGCCGACACACGGAGTCGGGCGGTACTCGGCGTGTCCGAGCCACAGGCTGAGGCGATCGAACTCGTCGAACGACAGCTGGCCCTCGCGGAACGGCGCCCAGTACATCTGCTCGATGTCGAGGTTGAAGTCGGCGGGATCGGTGCGCGACAAGCTGAGGTCGATCTCGCGCCACACGGTCTGCAGCCGACAGCCGTACGGGTTCAGCGGGTTCTGGATGCCGCTGCCGACCGCGACGCGGGACGTGCCGATCCCCGTCTGCGCCTGGCCGCTGACGGTCGCCGGGCACCACGCGAGCGGGTTCGGCAGTGCCGGCGGTGGGGTCGGTGTGACGAACGGCGCCTGGTTCCGGTCGTCGGCGATCGCGCGGGTGCGAATGGTCGGTCGCCCCTCCAGCCGGCCGTCGATCTGCACGTACGACCCGAACAGGTCGTCGAGCGGGGCCGCCGCCGCTCGCGCGCCGAGGCCGGGCGGCTGCACCTCCTCGGGGCGGAACCAGCTCGGATTGCTGTCCTCGTCGTTGGACTCGAAGCGCCGCACCACCGACACCGCGATGTTGTCGGCGACCAGTGGTCGCCCGCCGTCGCGGCGGGTGTCGAGCGAGAACGGCAGCACGAAGGCGCTGGCATTGGCCGGGGTGCTGCCCTGCAGGTCGAGTGCATTGCCCGCCAGATCGCGGATGCCACCTTGCGGCGACGCCGAGATCACGTGCAGGAAGTAGCGATGGTCGGCCCCGGGAGCCGGATTGCGCATCGCGCCACCGAGATAGAAGCCGCTGTTCGGCTGCAGCCGCAGCGTGGTCTGCGAACCGTCCTCGTCGATGACACGGGCCGCGACCAGGAACGGGGTGCGGTACTTCGCTTCGTCGAACGCGCCCGGGTCGAGGCCCGGACTGGCGGTGCCGTTCGGCCGTTCGGCGACGAACTGCTCGCGCCGCGCGACATCGGTGAGATCGCGCATCGCGAAGTAGAACGTGTCGGCCCACTGCACCGAGTCGAGGTCGACCGGCTTGGTGAAGCGCACGATGGCGGCGGCGAACGGCGACAGCGACTCGTTCGGCCGCGGCTGCACGCCGTTCTGCGGCAGCGGTCCGGGCGTGAACGACACGAAGTTGCGCGGGTCGTCGCCACCGCCCGGGCCGCCGGCGCGGAACTCGGCGCTGCAGATCGCGCGCGGGGCGTTGGCGACCAGCCAGGACGGCCGCTGCAGTTCGTCAGTGGGGAAGTCGGGGCGGTTGCTCGGGTCGATCGCCTCGAGCCCGGCGATGGGGCGAATGCGCACGCGCACTCGTGCCGTGGCCGGGTCGATCGCGTCGTCGGTCGGCTCTACGATCACCTCGCCGCCGGTGAACTCGGTGGTGGTGCCGGCGACGAAGCGGAACACGTCGCCGCGGTCGATGCCGTGCACGAGGTCGCCCTTCCACACGGTGATCTCCTGGGCGCTGTCGCCGATCGCCTCGACGCGTTCGAGATACATCGGGATGTCGCCGACCAGGCGCAGCGGCAGGTTGTCGCGCACGAAGCCGCTGGCCAGATCGGCCGAGACGTCGCCGCGGTTGCCGCTGCGGAAGTCGCGCACGACGGCGTTGCGCGCCCCGTTGTCGCGCCCGAGCAGGCCGTTCCGCGGTTCGCGCAGGCTCGGCAGCGCGAGCGGGCCCTCGAGGGCCAGGGCGATGCGCAGGTTGGCGCCGATCGCATCGTCCGATGCCGGCATGCCGGCCGGGTTGTTGGCGCTCGCGTAGGCGAAGCCTTCTTCGCCGAGCAGCACCGGATCGAGCACCATCTCGCGCTCGCGCACGACGATGCGCACCGGCAGCGGCTCGAACGCGTTCGGCTGCTCCGGGTCGCCGGCGATGCGCAGCAGCTGCACTGCTTCGGTGTTGCGCGTGCCGCGCACGCGGCCCTGGTCGTCGCGGGCGACGAAGAAGTCGTCGTCGACGCCGAGTGGCGCGGTGAAGGAGAGGCGCAGCGCGGCGTTGCGGGGCACGACCGAGAACGGGAAGCCGGGGCGGTTCTCGCCGTATCGCATCGGCGTCACTTCGCGCAGTTCGTCGTCGAGCGCATCGAAGGCGCGGGTGAACGCAGGGTCGTCGAGGTCGCGCGGGATCAGCAGGCGCGGTTGCAGCGTCGCCGGGTCGGTGCCGAAGAAGTCGTACTGCACCTGCGCGTCGAGCAGTTCGGAGCCGTCCGGGCGTTGGTCCGCGATGTCGGCGCCGATCACGACGTCGCGCCGGAACAGGGTCGGGATCGGGCCGTCGGGGCTCGGGCGCAGGCCGTAGACGTCGACGAGGCGGCCGTAGTCGACGCGCTGCAGCTGCGGTTGGGTGGTGTCGCCGGGCTGCAGTCCACCCGGGCGACCGCTGCCGCGTTCGCAGCCGCACCACAACACGAGCAACAGCGCGAACCGGCAGCGGGGGCGGTCGCGGTACGGAACCGGGGCCGGGCAGGGAATGGCCATGAGGGGTCTCCTTCGCGGCCACCGCGGGCGGTGGCACGATGCGTCGCCGGTCCGGCGAGGGGGACGCTTCGTCGAACCGGCCGCTGCGTGACAAACGCCGTGCCGGGGTGTCGTCGTCGCAGTTGCTCAGGGGGGGCGTGGTGCGGCGAGGCCTCGCGAGTGCTCTGCGAGCGGAATGCAGGTGCGCTTTCGCTCCGCGCAGCAGCGGTCCTCATGCGACCGGAGCCAGGGGCGCCGCTGGAGAGCAGGGTGCGGGAGCTCTGGCGATCGAGTTCGCAAAGTGCTTTGACCGCCGAACGCGCTCGCCGCATGGTCGCCACTTGCGACCTCGACGCTCTCGGGGACACGGTTCTGTACGTCTTGACAGGCTCCGGCGTCGCGATGGATACCGTAGGTGCCGTGCGCGGTGCATTGGCGCAGCGTGACCATGGCCATGCCCATGAGGTATTGAGTGTGTTCGACGGAATCGCGTGGGCTGCGGAGTTCATTGTGCCGGAGTCGCGCGAGGCTCGAGTCCGACTGCTGCGTTTGCGGGATCCGGTGCTCTTCGTTCGTGTGTTGCGCGAAATGCAACGGGCCAACCAACTGGGCCCCGAAGATCTGCGCCTGGCGAGGGCAATGATGGCTGATCTGGGCGAAGGTCTGGTGCGGGTGCCGATCGAGGATGGCGGGTACTCCAGGGTGGTCGGAGAGCAGTGCATTCGACGACTGCAGCTGGCACTCGAGGTGCTGCTGGAGGAACGCGGCGGTTGATCGGCGGGTCTCCGGCGGCGGCGTTATCTCCCATGCATCCCGCGTGCGCGACCGCCGAGTTGGCGGCATGCGCAGAATCGACGTGGGCGCTCGGCTTGGTGAGATCCGCCAGGTGCCAGACGGTGGTCCGGGACCGCAGCTCGAGTTTCCCGCGCCTTTGCGGTGTGCGTGGACGGACTGACTCTGACGGCGGAACCTGGCAGCCTGCTTCCAGACCATCGGTGGCCCTCCGCCTGGTGCTGCGGCGCGGGTAGAGTCTCGGCTCGTTCCTGGCCTGCCAGCTCCACCATGCGCGACAAGACACCGCTCGTGTTTGCCCTGTTCGCTGCGGCAGCTTGCCGAGAAGCAGCGAGATCTGGACCGACCGATCCCGCGCTGCAGGAGCTGCTCGGTGCCACTCGCATCGAGATCTACGCACTCGATCTCCTCGACACTCGGGATCGACCGGCGAGTGCGCCACCGCTGGAAGCGAGCCGCGTGTTCCACGACTGCGAGATCCTCGGCCGTGCCGAACTGGTGGCGCCAGCGCAGCGCGAACGGCTCGTGAGCCTCTTGCAGCGTGGCTTCGACGAGAACGACACCAAGGTAGGGAAGTGCTGGGCTCCGCGTCACGGCGTGCATGCCGAGTTTGCCGGTGGCAAAGTCGACCTGGTGGTCTGCTTCCAGTGCCTGCAGGCAGAAGTCTACGACAGCCGCAGCAACGCCGGCGCGCGCCGCCACGAGCTGATCGCGGACAGCGTCGAGCCGGAGGTCACGCAGATCTACCGCGCACTCGGGTTGCGCATCGCCGACTGACGCAGACAGAGCGGCGGGGCACGCATCCGGCTCAGGCCCACGGCCGCAGCCGGCGCGAATCCGGTGCGACATCCAGCGGCGGCGGCAGCAGCGCGCCAGCCAGGGTGGCAGCCGGAGCGGCTGCCATGAAGCGACTGTCCATCGTCGTCTCGGCCTGATCGCGGCTGCCGCCGGCCGGTGGCTCGGTCATCCCGCCGGCGGCACTGCAGGCGCGCGCGGCTCGATGGCCTTCACCAGGACCCGCGAGCGACGCCCACTCTGTTCGTAACGGGCGCGCCGTTCGGGCGGCAGATCGTCCGGGCTGCCGTCGGCAAAGCCGGCCTTCGACCGGAAGTAGTTGAACGTCTGCGTGGAGAGCGCGAGCAGTGTAGTGAGTCCCGCCTCGCGCGCCCGGTCCTCGACGAACTGGACCATGCGTCGGCCGATGCCCTGGTTCTCGTGCGAGGGCCGCACGGAGAGGCATGCCAGCTCGCCCTTGTTCTGGTCGGGATAGACGTGCAGGGCGATGCAGGCGACCGGGTTGCGGTCGACCTCGAAGAGAAAATAGTCGCCGATGCGCCGCTCGATGTCGGCCCGCGATCGCGGCAGCAGTTCCTCGTTCTCCACCGACAGGTGGATCAACTTCTCGATGCTGCGCGCGTCGCGTTTGCGCGCCTTGCGGATCTGTCGGTACGCGTTGGCATGCACCAACGTGCCGATGCCCTCGTTCGAGAACACCTCGGCCAGCAGGCCCTCGTCGACTCGCCCGTCGATCACGTGCACGCGAGCGACGCCGGCCTTGCAGGCGGCGACCGCATGGCGCGCCTTGCTGACCTGCTCCGGTGCGACGGCACCGCGCTGCAGCGCCTCGGCGAGTTCGTCGACGGCGAGGTGGTGGGCGAGTTCCTTGTTCACCACGAGGCCGTCCGCCGTCGTGATGAAGATGACCTTGACCGCGCCGATCGCCTTGGCGATCTCCACGGCCACGGCATCCGAGTTGACGCGGTAGCTGCGGCCGTCGCCGTCGATGCCGAGCGGCGGCACCACCGGCACGATGCCGCTCTGGAGCAACATCTGCAGGGGTTCGACGTCGATGCGCTCGACCCGTCCCGTGCAGAGATGGTCGATGCCACGCAGGATGCCCATCGGGTGGGCGATCACGGCGTTCGTGCTGGCGCCGCGCAGATCGGCGACGCTGAGCCCGGCGAGCACCTCGTGGGTCACGCGGTTGGCCGCGGTCAGGGCCAACTGCAGCGTCGCGCCGTCGGTGACTCCCGAACCATCGAGGTTCGACGCGACGACGCCCTTCTCGGTGGCCAGGGCCTGGATCTGCGCGGCTGCCCCGTGCACGAGAACGGTGCGGATGTTGACCGACCAGAGCACCGCCACGTCCATCAGGATGTTGCCGAAGTTGTCGTCGCCGACGATCGCGCCATCGATCGCGATGACGAACGTCTTCTCGCGGAACTGCGGGATGTAGCGAAGGATGCCCCTGAGGTCGGTTGGCCGCATGACGAGTGTGTTGGGCATCACTACACCACCGGCGCTCCCGGTCCGAGAGGGTTCTGCCCTGGTCGCTGGTTAGCGTCCGACGGCGGCGTGAACTTCCCGTGGATCGCGCGCGCGTGACCGCCAAGTTGGCCGCATGCAAAGAATCGACGTAGGCACGCGGCCGACGACCCGCAGCGAGTTGGCGGAGTGGTGCTCGCCGGCGTCGGCCGACCCGCATCCAGCGGGATGGGCGTGGCGGAGTATGCCTGTCCCCTCTGCGTCTCGATCCCGACGCCCTGCCAATGTCATCGCCGGCTCGGAACGACGAGGCGCGAAGTCGAGGTCGTCGGCACGAAGCTCGCCGAGGTGACGCTGGCGCGATCGGCAGGGGTCACGGCGGACGGCCTCGGAGTGCGGGTTGGCTATGGGCTCCGCAGCATCGAAGTGCCGCGCGGTATCGACGAAAGTGATCCGCGTGGTCTGGTTGCGGCATGAATGGGATTTCCACCTTCCCGAACTGACCGCGCCACCTGACCCGGAAGCGACGGGAGATACCCCACGGCCCTCCACCCCTGGCACCCCAGCCAGGAAGGAAGTCCCGATGACGTGCGAAGCAGAAGACCTCATCGCCCGCCCCATGCAGCAGTCCTCACCGCCGCTGATCCCGCGGTTGTTCGGCGGCACCGAGATGACCGCCGTGGATGGGGCGGGCGGCGGCTCAGCTGCTCAGGATCGTCCCAGCCGATCCTGTTCTGCAGCCCGGCGCAGCAGGTCGTCGATCGCCGAGGCCGAGATCATGGCACGGGCAGGTTCGCCGTCTTCCCCCATGTGCATGATGAACTCGATCTGCTCGTCGGCGCCATGTCTCAGAGCGCCGACGGCCGATGTCCGAGGACGTGCCGCAGTGCCGCAGTCGGGTGTGGACATCTTTGGTAGTCGCACGCGCCCTGCCGATCGACGCTCCATGGCAGAGCTGCTGCGCCCGTTGCTGGTCCTGCTGTCGTGGTATGCGACGTTGGTCAACCGCCGGCTGGTGATGGAGAACGA
>JALORC010000251.1 GCA_025459175.1 Planctomycetota bacterium
GTGGTCGTGCGCGGCCTGCGCGTGTTCGCCACCACGTGAGCCCCGCCGACGCGGGGGGTGGCTCGGTCACCGCCCGCTTCGTCGCGCTGGCCCCGGACCACTGGATCGGTCCGGCCCGCATCGACTGGGATGCTGGCGGTCGCATTGTCTCGTTGCGCCGCGCGCCGCGGGCGCGGAGCGAGATAGCTGTGCTGCCCGGCCTCGTCGATGCCCACGTGCATCTGCAACTGACGGCGCTCGCAGCTCCGGTGCGTGAGTTCCTGCCGTGGGTCGGCGCCGTGATGGCGGCGCGTGCGGCCACATCGCCCGCGAGCGAACGTCGGGTCATCCGCGCCGCGACCGCGGAACTGCTCGCCGGTGGCACCACCGCGCTGGGCGAGATCGATGCCACCGGACGCAGTGGGCCGCTGCTCGCCGACGGTCGGCTGGAGGGCCGCTGCTACCGCGAGTTGACCGGCTACCACCTCGATGCCGACGGCGCGCGCGAGCTGCTGCAGCAACGCCGCCTGCCGGGTCGCGGCGCGATGGCGAAGGGCTGGTCGCCGCACGCGCCGTATTCGGTGTCAGCCGCGCTGTTCCAGGCCGCCGCGCGTTCGTTGCGCCATCAGGCCATCCACTGCGCCGAAGTGCCGGAGGAGCAGCAGTTCCTGCGCACCGGCCGCGGGCCGTTTCGCGACCTGCTCGAACGGCTCGGCCGGCTGCCGGCCGGGCATCGGCCGCCGGCCTGTGGCGCGGTGGCTTGGTTGGAGCGACTGGGTGTGCTGCGGTCCGGCACCCAGCTGATCCACTGCCAGGAACTCGAACGCGGCGATCCGGCCCGGATCGCCGCCGCCGGCGCATCGATCGTCGTCTGCCCCGGCACCATCGAGTACTTCCGCCGGACGCCGCCGCCCGTGCCGCGGTGGCTCGCCGCGGGCATTCCGGTGGCGCTGGGCACCGATTCGATCGCCAGCAACACCCGTCTGTGCATGCGGACCGAACTGCAGCGGGCCGCCGCGCTGTGGCCGTCGCTGTCGCCCGAGCAGTTGCTGGCGATGGCCACCACCGACGCCGGGCGGTCGCTCGGGCGACCGATCGGCCGCCTGCGCCGGGGCGGACGCGCGGATCTGCTGGTGATCCCGGCGGCCCCGACGATCGCCGCGACCCTGGCCGCGTTCGTGCACGGTGCGTCGCCGCTGCAGGCGGTGGTGGTGGGTGGGCGGTGGCATCACCACCAAAGCCGGCACGGGCTCCCGGGTCTCGGTCGTTGAGCGATCCCGGCACTGCTCGTACAGTCTGCGGCCAACCGCGCTTGATCACGTTCCAAGAACTCCTCCGCACCCGCAATGCGTTCCTGCTGACCGGTCACGAGAACCCCGACGGCGACTGCCTCGGGGCCCAGGCGGCGTTGTTCCACCTGCTGCAGGCGCTCGGCAAGCGCGTGCACATCGTCAACCCGGATCCGATCGGGCGCGCGTTCGACTTCCTCACCGAGCACACGCCGTTCGGCCACGCCCGGCCCGAGGTGCCGCTGCCGGAGTTCGAGGTCGCGGTGCTGCTCGATTGCTGCCAGCTGAGCCGCACCGGCGCGCTCGGGCCGCGCCTGAAGGCCACCGGCCGCACGATTGCCGTCATCGATCACCACGTCGGCAGCGACCGCGGCGATGGCTCGGTGTGCTACGTCGACGTGACCGCCGCCGCCACCGGGGCGCTGGTCCGCCGCCTCTACCGCGAACTCGACGTGCCGCTGGGCAAGGCCGCCGCCGAAGGTGTGTTCCTGTCGCTGGTCGCCGACACCGGTTGGTTCCGCTACTCGAACGCCGATGCGGAGGTGTTCGCGATGGCGAGTGAGCTGATCGCCTCGGGCGTCGACGGCAGTCGCATGTACGACCGCCTCTACCGCCGCAACCATCCCGACTCGGCGCTGCTGCTCGCCAGTGCCCTGCAGCGGCACCGGCTGTTGCTCGGCGGCAAGCTGGCCCTGGTCAGTCTCGATGCGGCGCTGATGGAACGGGCGGCGCGCGCCGATTTCGAGACCGACGCCGTGCTCGATCCGCTGCGTTCGCTGAACGGGGTCGAAGTCGTCGCGATGCTGAAGGAACGCCACGACGGCACCGTCCGCTGCTCGCTGCGCGCGCGCGGCGACGTCGACGTGCAGGCGATCGTCAGCCGGTTCGGCGGTGGTGGGCACAAGAAGGCGGCCGGCGCCACGATGCGCATGTCGCTGGCCGCCGCCGAGGTCGCGATCGAGGCCGCCGTGCAGCAGGCGGTCGGCGCCGCGGGACGGCCGCTGTGAGCACCTTCGCGCTCGTCTCCGACCTGCACAGCAACCTCGAGGCGGTCACCGCCGTGTTCGAGCGCATCGACTCGCTCGGGGTGCGCGAGGTCATGTGCCTCGGCGACGTGATCGGCTACGGCGCCGATCCGCTGCCGGTGACGATGATCGTCATGCAGCGCTGCAAGTGGACCATCCAGGGCAACCACGACTGGGGCCTGTTCCACGAGCTCGAGGACTTCAACCCGCTGGCGCGCGAGGCGCTGTTCTACACGCGCAACCAGCTCAAGCCGTCGTTCCTGCGGCCGCGGCG
>JALORC010000174.1 GCA_025459175.1 Planctomycetota bacterium
CGAACACCAGGTCGGGCACCCCGTCGCCATCGACGTCGCCGGCCGGCGCGAGCGCGCTCAGCGTGACGTAGACCGGATTGCCGACCTGCACCGACCAGCGCACGCTGCCGTCGGGGCGCAGCACGACGATCTCGCCGGTGCCTTCGGCGCCGACCGCGATCTCGGCGCGCCCGTCGCCGTCGGTGTCCCCGAGTCCACACGCATGCGAACCGAGTTCGTCGTTGGCGACGATGCCGACGCGGGTCAGGATCGCGCGCGGCAGCCAGGACTCACCGAAGTCGAGCACCGCACCACTGCCCGCCTGCGCTGGCGCCGCCAGCGGCGAGCCGATCGCGAGGTCCGCGAAGCCGTCTCCATCGAGGTCGCCGACGTTCGCGACGGTGACGCCGACCCCTTCGCCGGGAGCCACGCCCAGGATCGAGTGCAGCAGGCCGCCGTTGCTCCCGGACCAGACCAGCACGCCGCCGGCGCTGTTGTGCCGGTCCGTGCACGCGAAGTCCGGATAGCCGTCGTTGTTGACATCGCCGAGCCCGGCGACGAACTCGCCCATCGCGTCGCCGGCGAACCCGCTGCGTCGCAGCAACAGCGAGCCATCGGCGCCCGAGAAGACGCTGACGGCGCCGGGGGTGGAGATGGCGCCCCAGCTGCCGACCAGCAGATCGGGCCTGCCGTCGCGGTTGACGTCGCCGGCCGCCGCGAGGGAGATGCCGAGCGCCTCGTAGGGCACGCCGGCGATCGAGAGCAGCAGCGAGCCGTCGTGGCGATAGACGTTCACGAGCCCCGCGAAGGCGCCGCCGCCGGTGGCGCGTGGGGCGCCGAAGGCCACTTCGCTACGGCCGTCGTCGTCGAGGTCGCCGAGGAAGCAGGTCGAGCTGCCGAAGTGCGAACCGCTGCCACCGTCGCTCTTCTGCAGCAGGACCGTGGGAGCCTGCGCGCCGACCAGCGTGGCGAGGACGAGGATGCCGAGAGATGTTTGGTAGCGCATGCACCTGGAACGCCCGGTGGCACGCGACCTTGCTCGTTAGTAGTGCGGAGCTGGCCGCCGCAGCCGGCTAGTAGTTGCCGACCACGCCCCCGCCACCGTTCGTGAACACGAGCCCCAGGGCATTGCTGTGGTCGATGACCGCGGCCTGGTTGTAGAAGGCCATGCCGGCGAGCGCGGGTTGGTTCGGGATGGGCAGGCTCCAGATGGTCTGGCCGGCCCAGTTGAACAGCGGGTAGGTCGCATCCAGGCTCACCAGCAGGTTGCAGCCGGGGGCACCGATCGAACCGAGCGCCAACGGCAGGGCGGTGCCGAGCCAACTGCTGTTGGACAAGCCGAACGCCATCAGCGTCGAGTGGTCCGGTGGCAGGTTGAACAGACTCAGGTTGAACGTCGTGCCGAGGATCGGCCGCTGGCCATAGAAGGTGGCGAGGAACGGCATCCCCGTCGAACCGGCGCACCCCGTGCCGAACCCGAACGCCGCGTAGCTGGCGAGCGTGCAGCTGCCGGCGCCGTACTGCCAGGTGTCGGCGATGCGGCTGCCGCGCATGACGACGCTCGCCCGCAGCGGGTCGAAGGCGAGGCTCACGTAGTCGCGGTTGCTCGGCTTGCAGGTCGGCGACTGCAGCGACCAGTCCTGGCCGTCGAACTCCCAGGTGTCCTGCAGCGGGCCGACATCGGCACCACCACCGAACAGCACCGTGCGCGCGCGCGCCGAATCGAACGCCATGCCCGCGGCATAGCGGGCGATCGGCACGTGCGCCGGGAACCGCTGGGTCCAGTCGACGCCGTCCCACTCCCAGGTGTCGTTCTGCTTCACGTAGCCGGTGCTCAAGCCACCGAACAGCACACAGCGATTGCGTTGGCTGTCGAACACCAGGTTGCCGCTGCGGGCCGCGAGGGGAGCGTGCGCCGGGAACCGTCGGGTCCAGTCGACGCCGTCCCACTCCCAGGTGTCGTCGAAGGTCGGCATCATCACGCCGCCGAGGCCGCCACCGAACAGCACCGTGCGCGCGCGCACCGAGTCGTACGCCATGTACATGCCGCCGCGGGGCGACGGGGCATGGTTCGGGAAGCGCTGCTGCCAGGCCGTGCCGTCCCACTCCCAGGTGTCGTCGAGGTTGCCCGCGCCGTAGCCGCCGAACAGCACCACGCGCTGGCGCCCGCTGTCCCAGACCATGCCGCACATCGTGCGCGCCGCGGGACGGATGGCTGGCTGCAGTTCGGTCCAGCGGCTGCCGTTCCACGACCACATGCCGGTTTCGACGCCGATCGAACTGGAATCCCCGCCGAACAGCAGGACGGCCTGCGTCCCGCCGTCCCAACAGAGCCCAGGGCTGCCGAGAGCGTGCGGTTGCGGGGCAGCGATGGCCGGCTGCCATTGCACCTGTGCAGTCAGCGCTGCCGACATGGCCGACCAGAGGTTGGCGAGCAGACAGAGGCGAACGCGGGATGTGGGCATCATGATCTCCGTGCCATCGCGAGTGGCGATGGTTGCTCGACCCTAGGTCCGCGCGGTGCGCCCCCGAATGGGTGGATGGACGCAGCTGGCCCCGGGTCTTGTCGGGCCCGGGCCGGAGCCGGAGTTCCTGCGTCAGAGCCGCGCAGCCGGTTGCGAGGCCCCATTCGCCCCGGCCGCCAGGTCGAGCCGGCGCACCTCGGTGGTCAGTTGTCGGCCCTCGACCTCGTGCCCGGCGGCGGCGCTGCGACCCGCGATCTCGGCACACCGTGGTGCTGCCCGACGAGTGGTTCCGCTGAGTCCGAAGCAGCGAGGAGGTCTCGGGCGGCGTCACCTCACCAGCGATAGCCGAGCAGGTTGGTCCTGCAACCGCCAGTCGTCGCCTTCGAACTCGCTGCAGGACCAGGGACTCGCAAGGCTCGGCGCGATCGTGGATCCTGCCCACCGAACCCATGCCGTCAGCCTCGGGCGCGCCTGTCCCCCCGATCAGGGCACGATGCCGCTGTAGGCCCCGCTGATGCCGTACTTCACCTGCAGGTAGGAACCGACGAGATCGCGTTCCGCCGCGGTCAACTGCCGGTTGAACACGATCACCTCGGCGATCCGACCCGCGCCGTTCTCGTAGACGGTCGAACCGCGCCGGCCGACGTGCACCGCGCGCGCCACGCTCGGCGGGAACGCGATCGGATTGCCCAGCGTGACGGGCGCCGGGGTGCTGGCGACCCCGTTGATGACGTTGCTGAGGTCGGTGACCGCCTGGCCGAACACCGCTTCCTGGATGAAGGCCCCGGCCACGTTCTGCTGGTGTGGCTGCTCCAGATACTGGAACGCCGACGAGTGGTGGAAGGAACGCACGTTCGGACCGGTGCGGGCGTACAGCAAGAACTCGTGGCTGACCGTGCCCGGCGGCGTGATCGAGACGAGCGCCGTCACCGGATTCGCGGCGACCAGGAACACCGTCGCCGACGGGCCGCTGAAGTCGTTCGACACCGCCGTGACGAGGCTGTCCGCCGAACTCTGTCCGAAGTCGATCGCGGGGCGTCCGTTGACCCCGTTGCGGCGGAAGATCGGTGCTTGCTGCCCCTGACTCGCGTGGTTGCCGTTCCCGCTGCGATCGGACCAGAACGTGACCGGCGCACCGTCCGCCGAGTTGACACCGGTGCCGCCGACGTCGGCGGCATCGAGGTGCAGGACCAGCCCCGGCACGACCGGCAACGACTTGTTCCAACCGACGGTCAGGGTCGCGCGGTCGGAGAACGCGAGGCCGAGCGCATTGCTCGACGACGACAGACCGACCGCCTGCAGTTCGAGCCCGACGCCGATCAACCCGGTCTGGTTGGGCACCACGATCGGCGCACTCGCCGTCGGCAACGCGACCGACATCGTCAACGTGGTGATCAGGCCGTCGACCAACAGCGCGCAGCCGGCCGCGCCGAGGCCTGCCAGCGGGACAGTCGCCGGCAGGCCGCCCACCCCGAGGATGGCGAGCAGCGTGTCGTTCGGCAGCGACTCGACCAGCACCGTGGGCATCGAACCGATCGCGGGCACGGTCAAGAGCTCGAGCGCCGGCGGCGTGGGGGCGGGACAGCCGGTTCCCGCAGTGACGAAGGTACCCGACTGCCCGACGAGGCCGGCCACCGTCAGGGCGAACGTGGCGCAGAGTGCGAAGGGTGGGATCAAGACCGAGGTTCGATTCATGGGTTGTTGCTCCCCCATGCGATCGATCGGCCGAACGGGGGCCAAGAAAGTGCCGGTGCGGTGAAGGCCGCCGGGCCGGCGCCTGGCGGGTGGGCGCGGGGCGGGCCGCAACCGCCGAACGGCGCTGCGGCGACGGTGCCAGCGCCCCCGCGGGCTCGCGGTAGAGTGCGGGACCACGATCGGTCCAGCGGTTCGGATTTTGCCACCCCACCACTCCCCCATGCACTCCACCCGCTCCAGCCTCACCTCGGGCGGCGCCACCGCGCTCGCGTTCACCGTCGCTGCCATGTGGTTGCCCGCGCAATGCGCGACCAGCTGGCAGCCGGGCCTCGGGATCCCTGGCACCAATGGCCACATCCAGGCCACCACGATCTGGGACCGCGATGGCGCAGGCCCTTTGCCGCCGCTGCTCGTGATCGGCGGCCAGTTCACGACGGCCGGCACGACGATGACCAACAACGTGGCCGCCTACGACCCGGTCAGCGGCCAGTGGTCGCAGTTCGGCGTCGGCGCCACGACACCCAGCGCGCAACCCTGGGCATCGACGGTCGCGGCCCTGGTCGCGCTGCCGAACGGCGACCTCATCGCGGCGGGCAGGTTCACCCACGCGGGCGGCGCCACCGCTGCCAACATCGCCCGCTGGAACGGCACGAGCTGGTCGCCGCTCGGCGCCGGCATCGGCAATGGCGGGGTCAGCGCACTCGCCGTGCTGCCCAACGGCGATCTGATCGCCGGTGGCGACTTCACGCTGGCAGGTGGCATCGCCGCCAACAACGTCGCGCGCTGGAACGGCTCGGCCTGGGCACCGCTCGCCAGCGGCATCTCGCCGAGCCTCGGCAACGGTGTCGTGACGTCCCTCGCCGTGCTCGCCAACGGGGACCTCGTGGCCGGCGGCTTGTTCACGAGCGCCGGCGGCGCCCCGGCCCAGAGCCTCGCGCGCTGGGACGGCAGCAGCTGGTCGCCGATGTGCAGCAGCATGACGCCGGCGCAGAACTACGCCTTCGTGCGCGACGTGGCGCAGCTGGCCAACGGGGATCTCGTCGTCGCCGGCGACTTCGCGGCGATCGATGGCGTGCCGACCAGCCGCATCGCGCGCTGGAACGGCACGAACTGGTCGGCGCTCGGCCTGGGCACCGACGGCCAGATCCAAGACGTCGAGGTGCTGGCCAACGACGAGATCGTCATCAGCGGCTACTTCCAGACCGCCGGCACGGTCGCGGCGGCGCGGGTGGCGCGCTGGGACGGCTCGAGCTGGTCGGCGATCGGCAGCGGCGCCGACAACTTCGTCTTGGCCGTGAAGCAGGTGCCGAACGGCGACCTGTTCGCGGGTGGTGGCTTCAGCCGGCTCGGCGGCGCGGTCGTGATGAACTTCGGCCGCTGGAACGGCGCCGCGTGGTCGGCCCCCGTCACCGGCTCCGGCGGCCTCGGCGGCGCCAACGGCTCCGTCCGCGCGGGAACGGTGCTGCCGAACGGCGACCTCGTGGTCGTCGGTGGCTTCCAGACCATCGGCGGGATCGCCGCCAACCGCGTCGCGCGCTGGGACGGCAGCACCTGGTCGCCGCTCGGCAGTTGGATCGGGGACAACCTGTTCGCCGTCGCGCACCTGCCGAATGGCGACGTGATCGTCGGTGGCAACTTCACGGTCGCCAACGGCGCACCGGCCAACCAGGTCGCGCGCTGGAACGGCAGCACCTGGTCGCCGCTCGGCAACGGCCCCGGCGGCCAGGTGTATGCGCTCGCCGTGCTGCCGAACGGCCACCTGGTCGCGGCGGGCACCGGCTTCGCCGGCCCGGGCTTCGGCAGCAACTTCGTGACCCGCTGGGACGGCAGCGCCTGGCAACCGATGGCTGCCGAGGGCGGCACCAGCGCCTCGGCGCTCGCGGTGGCCGCGAACGGCGACCTGCTGGTCGGCGGCTCGTTCCTGTCCCTCAACGGCAGCTTGATCCGGCGCCTCGCGCGCTGGAACGGCAGCACCTGGTCGCCGCTCGGCAATCCCGCCGACGGCGTGACCGCCATTGCCGCGCTGTCGAACGGCGACGTCCTCGTCGCGAGCGGCAACGGTGGCAGCCTCGGTTCGATCCAGCGCTGGAACGGGTCGTCCTGGACGCCGCTCGGCACCCTCGGCGGGCAGGTCTACAGCCTGCTCACGCTGCCCGATGGCGACCTGTTGCTCGGTGGCGACTTCCTGTCGGCCGGCGGCAGCCCCGCGTTCCGCATCGCCCGCTTCGACGGCGCGACGTGGTCGACAGCAGGCAGTGGCTGCACCGACCTCGTCACCGATCTGCTGTCGCTGCCGAACGGTGATGTCATCGCGATGGGCAACTTCAACCAGGCCGGTGGCCAGCCGTCCGCCAAGATCGCGCGGCTGGCTTCGAACTGCCGCGCCACCGCGCAGAGCCAGGGCACCGGCTGCTCGGGCAGCGGCGGCCAGAACGTGCTGACCGCGCGTTCGCTGCCGTGGACCGGCGGTGTGTTCCGCGCCAGTGCGTCGGGCATGGCCGGGTCCGCGTTGGTGCTGTCGGTCTACGGCTTCACGCCGATCACGCTGCCGCTGGCGAACGTGCTGCCGCAGAGCCTGCCGGGCTGCGAAGCGCGCATGCTGCCGGACTACGCCGAGCTGGTGTTGCCGGCCAGCGGGGTGGCGGCGACCAGCTTGGCGATCCCGGATGCCGCGGCGCTGGCGGGACTCGTGCTGCACCACTACGTCGTGCCGTTCGAGGTCGATGCGTCGTTGAACATCCTGGCGGTCACCAGCTCGAACTCGCTGCAGCTGACCCTGGGCACGTTCTGAGCCGGCTCGCCCGCGAGGCGACCCGGCTCAGCGATTGCCGGGACGCCGCAACGCGGGACCCACCAACCACGAGATCGACGCAACGGGCCCCGCTGCGTCGTCTCCTTGGTAGCCGGCTCGCCCGCGAGGCGACCCGGCTCAGCGATTGTCGGGACGCCGCAACGCGGGACTCACCAACCACGAGATCGACGCAACGGGCCCCGCTGCGTCGTCTCCTCGGCAGCCGGCTCGGGCCGCGAACGCTCAGAACGCGCCGATCGTCAGCCGCAGACCATTGCTCGCGGTCAGCGCGACGATGTCGCCCGACGGCGCGAGTTCGACCGGCACGATCTGCTGGTGCAGCACGCCGCCGACCAGCGCCATCGTGTCGGGGATCGCCACCGCGGTCGCGAGACTGCCCGCGGTCGGCACATGCAGGTCGAGCAGGTCCGGCGTCACCTGCAGCAGGCAGCCGGGTAGCCCTTGCGGCAGGATCGCCGCGAGCGGCTGCGCGAGCGTGCCGAGGCCGCGCACCGAGATCGCGAGCCCGTTCGCCGGCATGCCGGTGGCGAGCGAACGGAACACGCCGCCGAGGAACGGCAGCGCCGCCGCGGCCAGCACGTTGGCGCCACCGGCCCCGCTGCAGCCGACACCGAACGGCACCGCGGTCGCCGGGCACGGCGTGGCGAGTTCGGCCAGTTGCGCCGCGATCTGGCCGTCGGCGAGCGTGAAGTTCCCGACCAGCACGCGGCGCCCGTCCGCATGCGCCGCGATCGCGCTGACCGTGTCGTTGCAGCCGCTGCCGACGGCGCTCCACGCGCTGCCGTTCCAGCGCGCGATGCGGTTGCCCGCGGCGCCGGTGAACAGTCCACCCACGAGCACGTCACCGTCCGGCAGCAGATCGAGGCAGGTGACCTGTCCCGTCTGGCCGCTGCCGAGCGGCGACCAGCTGAAGTTGCTCCAGCGCGCGATGTTGTTGGCCGCCACGAGGCCGACCACCGTGAACGAACCACCGACCAGCAGGTCGCCGTTCGGCAAGGCGGTCAGCGCCGACACGGGCCCGGCGACACCGCCGCTGACGTTGAACCACGCGCTGCCGTTCCAGCGCGCGAGGTTGTAGACGAACACGCCGCCGGCAAACTGGAAGATGCCTCCCGCGAACAGCCCTGAGCTGGTCTCGGCCAGCGCCAGCACCGTGGCAGTGCCGCTACCGGTGCCGCCACTGATGCCGCTGCCGAGCGGCTGCCACGCAACGCCGTCCCAGCGCGCGATGCCGCTCGCCGGCACCCCGCCGGCACTGGTGAACGAGCCGGCCGCGATCAGGTCGCCATTGCCGCGCTCGAGCAGCGCGTAGACAGTCGCCTGGGCGCCGCTGACGCCACCGGCCAGCGACGACCACGCGCTGCCGTTCCAGCGCGCGAGACCGCCGACCGGCTGGCCACCGGCTGCCAACAGTGCGCCGCCGACGATCAGGTCGCCCGAACGCAGCCGCAGCAGCGTCTTCACCGGACCGTCGACGCCACTGCCGAGCGACGACCACGCGCCGTTGCGGCGCTGCGCCACACCGGCCGCCGCGACCGCGCCGATGTGCGCGAACTCGCCACCGACGAACAGGTCGCCGTTCGGCGCGGTCGCGGCGGCCGTCAGCGGGCCGTCGAAGCCGGGGCCGCTACCGAGCCAGCTACTGCCGTTCCAGACCGCGATGCCGTTCGCCGCGACCCCGCCCGCCGCGCGGAACGAGCCGCCGACTACCAGCGCGCCGTTCGGCATGCGCAGCAGCGCGACCGCGCCCTGGCCTTCGAGGCCGGTGCCGAGCGGCGCCCACACGCTGCCGTTCCACCGTGCGATGCGGTTGGTGGGCACACCGCCCGCCTGCGCGAACGAGCCCGCCGCGACCAGATCGCCGTTGCCGAGCACGGCCAACGCATCGACGGTGCCGTCGGTACCACCACCGAGCGATGACCAGGCGGTGCCGTCCCAGCTGGCGACACCAGGCATCGGGGCGCCGTTCACGGTGGCGAACCAACCGCCGGCGACGAACGAAGCGCCACCGGTCGGCGCGAGTGCTTGCACCGGCGAGTCGAAGGTGGCGAGCGTGCTCCATGCCGAGCCGTTCCAGCGCTGGATCTGCTCGGCAAACGGGAACGTGGTCGTGCGCGAGCCGACGACCAGGTCGCCGTTCGGCAGCGACAAAAGCGCGGTGACCGTCTGGCCACCCCAGCCGGCGATCGGCGCCCAGGCCGTGCCGTTCCAACGCGCGAGGTTGGCGGCCGCCACGCCGCCCGCCGACTGGAACTGGCCGCCGACGATCAGGTCGCCATTGGCGTCCACGGTGAGGGCCTGTACGGCGAGACCGATGTCGATGCCGGTGCCGAGCGGCGCCCACGAGCTGCCGTTCCACCGCGCGATCCTCGTGGCGGGCGCGCCCGCTGGCACCGTGAATGTCCCGCCGACGACGACATCGCCGTTGGGCATGGTCACCGCGGTGCTAGCGCCGCCCGGCAGGCCGCCGGCGAGCGAGCTCCACGCGCCGGTGGTCGGCTGCCAGCTCGCGATGCCGTTGGCGATCGTGGTGCCGGCGATTCCGAACGGGCCGGTCAGCACGGCGACCGCCGGCTGCGGGCCAGGGCCGTCGGCATCCCACGCGGCGAGCGCTTGCACGGGGCCGGTGGCGCGGCCGGTGCCCGCGGCGGGCTGGCCGCTCCATTGCAGCGGGCACTGCGCGAACAGAGGTATGGACGCCAACACGAACGTGACGACAGCGAGCGGTGACATGACGGTCCCGGGGTACGGGGTGGTTGGCGACCGCGGGACACTGTGCCGGATGGCGCGAATCGCGCAAGGGGCGCACCTGGCCGCGCCTGCAAGACACGTTGG
>JALORC010000252.1 GCA_025459175.1 Planctomycetota bacterium
CACTCCACCCCTCACGCCGGACTGAACCCCTCCGGCAACACCTTCCGCGCCTTCTTCACCGCCTTCGCCGCCTCGACCGCGTCCGCCAACACCGACTCCAGCACCGCGATGTAGTCGAGATACCGCTTCCGCCCGTCCTCGGTCAGTCGGCACAGCGTCTGCGGCCGCTTGCCGCGGAAGCCCTTGTGGATCTCGACGACACCCGCGTCCTGCAGCACCGTCAGGTGCCGCGACAGATTGCCGTCGGTCAGATGACACAGACCCTTCAGATCCGAGAACAGCAAGCCCTCCGCGCGCGTCGCCAGCGACGTCACGATGCCGAGCCGCGCCTTCTCGTGCAGCACCCGGTCGAGCCCGTCGTAGGCGAAGCGACCGTCCACGTTCTTCTTCTCGCTCATCACACACCTCCGCGGCCATCGGCGCGCCAATCACTCGGGCGCCAGGATTCGTTGCGTTCGTGGTGCCACCACAGGATCGCCGCCAGCGCCAGTTGCCCGACCGCGAACGGCAGCCCCATCGCCCACGGATCGAGCGCGCGCTCGCCGAACCACAGGCACGCGGTGCCGCTGGCGACGAACAGCACGCCGACACACAACGCCGGCGCCGGCAGCAGACGGTGCGCGGCGAGGTTGCCGAGGCCGAACAGCAGCTGCCACAGCCCGGGCAGCAGCCACAGCTGGTGACCGAGTCTGCTGGCGACGAACCACGTGACGATCGCGCCGACCACCAGATTGGGTGCGAACTGCATCGCCGCCAGCTTCGCGTTGGCGACGCTGAGCGCACCGGGTGAGGCCAGCGCGCGCCGCGCCACCACCAGCGTCGCCAGCAGCCCGCTGAACACCGCGGTGCCGCACCACAGCCACAGATAGCCGGCCGGATCGGCGAGCGGCTCGGCGCACCACCACGGCTGCACCATCGCGGCCGCCAGGGCGAACACCCCCGACATCGCCACCGGCACCGCGCGCAGGCTGCGCAGATGTTCGGTGGCGGCGAGTTGGGTGCGGATCGTCGAGATCTGCTCGATGGCGTCGCGTAGTTCCATGGGGCGGCTTTGCGAAGGAAAGTAGTCGCTGGCCCCAGGCGGTCAAGCGCCCTGCACCTTACGCACCGCTTACCGGTGGGATGCGGGGTGCCGCGTCTAGTGGTTCGAAACGAGGTGACCACGATGCCGAGACCCACACGCCTGCTGCCGTTCCTGCTCGCCGCCTTTGGCGCGGGCCTTTCCGCCCAGGACCGCCATCACTGGGTGCTGCCGAGCCGGTCGGCGATCGCGCCGATGGGAACGGGCGTTCCGGTGCAGGTCACCGCGGTCACCGCCCAGGTGAAGATCGCCGACCGCGCCGCGGTGACGACGCTCGAGATCGATCTGCACAACCCGGCCGGCCGCGACCAGGAGGCCGTGCTGCTGCTGCCACTGCCGGACGGGGCCTCGGTGTCGGCGTTCACGTTCCTCGGCGCCGCCGCCGAACCGACCGCACGCATCCTGCCGCGCGACGAGGCGCGCCGGCTCTACGACGAGATCACCAGCAAGCTGCGCGACCCGGCCCTGCTCGAGTTCGCCGGCTGGAATTGCCTGCGCAGCAGCGTGTTCCCGGTGCCGGCCGGCGGCCGTCAGAAGCTGCGGTTGCGCTACGACCACGTGCTGGCGAGCGACGGCGAGCGCGTCGACTACGTGCTGCCGCGCAGCGAGATGCTCGGCGGCGCGCCGTGGGACATCACCGTCGAACTGGTCGCGCGCGCGCCGATCGGCGTCTGCCACTCGACCAGCCACGAACTCGACGTCACCGCCGCCGATGCGACTCTGCGGCGGTTGCGCGTGCGCGAGCGCTGCCGTCGCGATCCGGGTTCGTTCCGGCTGTGCTGGACCACGGTCGGCGATGCGTCGCAGCCGACCGCGGCGCTGTTCGCGTATCCGGATCCGACCCTCGGCGGCGGCTGGTTCTTGTTGCTGGCCAACGTGCCGCAGCCGCCCACAGGCGCGGGGCCGCAGCGGCGCGAAGTGACCCTGGTCATCGATCGCTCCGGCAGCATGGCGGGGCGCAAGCTCGAACAGACCAAGGCGGCGGCGCTGCAGGTGCTGGAGGGACTGCGGCCCGGCGAGGGCTTCCAGATCCTCGACTACGGCAACGACGTCGGCCGCGCGTTCGCGCAACCGGTGGTGAAGGACGCCGCGAGCCTGGCGACGGCGCGTGCGTATGTCGCGTCGATCCTGCCGCACGGCGGCACCAACCTGCACGACGCGCTGGTCGAGGCGCTGCGAGCTCCGACGCTGCCGGGAACGCTGCCGCTGGTGCTGTTCCTCACCGATGGCGTGCCGACCGTCGGGCCGACCAGCGAACGCGAACTCGCCGCGGTGGTCCAGAAGGGCAACCCGCACGGCCGGCGCCTGTTCTGCTTCGGCGTCGGCAACGACGTCAACGTGCCGCTGCTCGATCGACTGGCCGAGTCGACGCGCGCGATCACGACCTACGTGCTGCCCGACGAGGACGTCGAGGTGAAGGTCGCACGCACGTTCGCGCGGCTCGGCGAGCCGGTGCTGGCGCGGCCCGAACTGCAGCTCGCCGCCGCGGCCGGCGACTCGGCGCGGCTGCGCGAGGTGCTGCCGCGGTCGCTGCCGGATCTGTTCCAGGGCGATCAGTTGGTCGTGCTCGGTCAGTATCGCGGCGAAGACGATCTGCAGTTCGAGCTGCACGGCACCGGTGCGGGCGGTGGGCGCAGCTATCGCTTCACGCTGCCGGTGCGCACCGCGTCGACCGCGCACGCATTCGTGCCGCGGCTGTGGGCGAGCCGGCAGATCGCGTTCCTGGTCGACGAACTGCGCCAGCAGGCCGGCGACCTCGGCGGGCCGCTGCAGCGCCCCGGC